>DATJRP010000009.1:0-7282 GCA_035504555.1 Rhizomicrobium sp.
GCAGACCTCATAGACGAAGTCGATGCTCGTCCAATCGGCCACCGCGCCGAGCGCCGCCGCGCCAAGCCCTGCCATTCCGAACGAAAAGCCGAAGAACAGTCCTGACACCATGCCGACCTTGCCCGGCATCAACTCCTGCCCGTATACGACGATCGCCGAAAACGCCGACGAGATGACGATCGCGATGATCGCGCTCAACACGCTCGTCCAGAACAGATTGACGTGCGGCAGGAGGAGCGCGAACGGCAGCGCGCCCAGGATCGAAAACCAGATGACGTGCTTGCGGCCGAAACGGTCGCCGAGCGGACCACCCAGGAATGTTCCGATCGCCACGGGCGCCAGAAATCCGAACAGATGAATCTGCGCGCTTTCCACCGACACGTGGAATTTGTGGATGAGATAGAACGTGTAGTAGTTCGTGATGCTCGTCAGGTAGACGAATTTCGAGAAGATCAGCAGCAACAGGATCGTGATCGCGAACGTCACGCGCCGCGGCGAGAGCTTGGCGACGTCCGTGTGGCGCTGCGCCAACTTCATGCGCGTAAGCCCGTGCGTCTTGTACCAGACGCCCACGTTCCACAGGACGAAGACGCAGACGAGGGCTGCGAGCGACGACCAGGCGATGCTCTTCTGGCCCCAGCGCATGACGACGACGGCCGCGAGCAGCGGTCCGAGCGCCGAGCCAATATTGCCGCCCACCTGAAAGAGCGCTTGCGCGAGGCCGTGCCGGCCGCCCGACGCCATGCGCGCCACGCGCGAGGATTCCGGATGGAAGGTCGACGAGCCGAGGCCGACGAGCATGGCGGCGAAGAGAAGAACGGCGTAGGTCGGCGCCAGCGACAGGACGATCAGCCCGACAAAGGTGAACAGCATGCCGATGGGCAGCGAGAAGGGCATCGGCCGTTGGTCGGCGTAAAATCCGACGGCCGGCTGGAGCAGCGACGCGGTTCCCTGGAAGACGAATGTCACGAGGCCGATCTGCGCGAAGCTCAGGTGAAACTGGACTTTGAGCGCGGGATAGATGGCGGGCAGGAGCGCCTGCATCATGTCGTTCAGCAGGTGGCAGAAGCTGACCGCGAAGAGGATGGCGAAGGTCGTCTGCTCGACGGGCGTGCGCGCGGAGGAGAGCTGGGCCTGACTCATGAACCAAAAGCACGGAATTGCGGGAGGCGATCCCTTACACGTGTGACGGTAGGATGACCACGGCCAAAGCGTCGAAGCTGTTATGCGCCGCCATCACAAATCGTGACGGCAGATTTCCATTGATTGCGCTGAGCGGAACGACGAAATACCGTCTTGCGCACCGGGGGCCGTTCGCATGGATATCGAGTTCATCCGCCGCAAGACGAACGGCATCACGCTCTACTGCGCCGAATTGGGGCCGACGCACGGCCCGCTCGTCTTCCTGCTGCACGGTTTCCCGGAATATTGGTACGGCTGGCGCCATCACATCGCACCCCTGGCACGGGCGGGCTTCCGCGTCGTGGCGCCCGACCAGCGCGGCTACGACGAGAGCGACAAGCCGAAGGGCATTGCCGCCTACGACCTCGACATCCTGGCGGCGGACATCGTCGGTCTCGCCGACACGCTTGGCCGCGACCGCTTCGCCGTGGTCGGACACGACTGGGGCGCTTCGGTTGGCTGGTGGATGGCGCGGAATTACCCCGCACGCGTGGCGCAGCTCGCCGTGCTCAACGCGCCGCATCCCGCCGTCTGGAAATACGCCATGCGCCGCGTGCCCGCGCAGAGACGCAAGAGCGGTTATGTCGGCATGATCGCCTTGCCCGGCCTGCCCGAGTTTCTCGTGCGCGCCCGCAAGTTCAATGCGCTGGTGCAGGCGCTGCGCACCGCGCGCCGCAAGGACGCCTTCAGCAAGATCGACATCGAGCAATATCGGCAGGCCTGGAAGAAGCCCGGCGCGATCACCGCCATGCTCAACTGGTATCGCGCGCTCCTGCGCAAGGACATGCCGCTCGCCGACGAGAAGCGCCTGGCCATGCCGGTGCGCATCATCTGGGGCGTCGACGATGCCTACGCCGTTCCCGAAATGGCCAACGAAAGTGCCAAGCTCTGCGACGACGCCAAGATCGTGTTCATAGAAAGCGCCACGCATTGGGTGGCGCATGACGAGCCCGAGCGTGTCGAACGCGCGCTGCTCGAGTTCCTGGGAACGCCGACCGGTTAACGGCGTTTACCACAGCGGGGCGTGCGGAGGTTTTGGTCATGCGTAGCGCTCCAACACTTTTCATCATCGCAACGGCCTGTGCTCTCGGCGCCTGCACCTACGAGGGACCGCCGCCCGGCTATTACGGCGGATACGGGCCCGGTCCTTACGGGCCGGCAGCCTATGACGATCCCTGCGTCAACAATCCGGCCTACTGCAATTACGCCTATTACGAGGGCCCGCTTTGGTGGGACGGCACCTGGTACAACGGCCCGCATCGCTGGCGCGAATGGGACGGCGGCCGCGAATTCTGGGTGCACGGCGGCTGGCACGACGGCGTTCGCGTCGGCGAAGGCGGCCGCTGGCATGGTCCGGGTCGCTGGTATCAGGGTTAGAGAGCCGACTTGACGTCTGCACCCCCTTCGGCCTGCATTGCGCGGGCACCGCCGGGGGAAAGACATGTCGCATCCGTACATCGCCGCCGTGACGGTCGCTGTATTCGTCGGACTTGCCGGTACCGCATTCGCGTTCGACACGAAATGTTTCGATGACGTCGCGGCGACGCGCAGCTACAGCCTGGGCATTCCATCTGGCGCCGAGCCGACGCCGGACGGCAAAGCGATCGTCTATCTGCGCAGCGGGCCGCGCGATACGGTGCAGCGGCTCCTCGAATACGACCTTGTGACGCACAAGGAACGCGAGCTCGTCACGTCGGATGCGCTGACAGGCGGCAAGCCCGAAGAACTGAGCGCCGAAGAAAAGGCGCGGCGCGAGCGCGCACGGGTGAGCGTGAAAGGCTTCACCCATTTCGAACTGTCGCGCGACGGCGCGAACATTCTTCTGCCGCTGGACGGCCGGCTTTACATCGTCGCGCGCGCGAGCGGCAAAGTGACCCCGCTTCCGGGCGAGGGCTGGCTCGCGCCGCGGCTGTCGCCCGACGGCACGAAAGTGGCGGCGCTGCGCGACGACGATCTCCACGTCATCGATATCGCTGCGAAGACCGACACGCCGCTCACCAAAGGCGCGGGCGAGACCCTGCAGCACGGCGAAGCCGAATTCGTGGCGCAGGAGGAAATGGATCGCCGCGAAGGTTTCTGGTGGTCGCCGGATTCGCGTTTCATCGCCTATGAAGAAGCCGATCTCGCCCCGGTTCAGCCCAGCTACATCGTCGATCCGCTGGAGCCGTGGAAGACACCCGTCGAGTTCCGCTATCCGCGCGCCGGCACCGCGAACGCCATTGTGCGCCTGGGCGTCATCTCCGCTGCAGGCGGCGCGACTGTCTGGATTCCGTGGGACAGCAAAGCCTATCCCTATCTCGGGCGCGTCTCGTGGATGAAAAGCGGCCCGCTCACGCTCCTCGTCGAAAACCGCACGCAGACCGAAGAGAAGCTGCTGGCGGCGGATTCCGCGAGCGGCGCTACGCATCTCCTCTGGACCGAGCGCGACGCAGCGTGGCTCACGCTGCCGCCACCGGAGCCAAAGCCCGTGCCGTACTGGCTCGCCGACGGCAGCGGCTTCCTGTGGATGACGGAACGCAACGGCCAGCCGCAGCTCGAACGCCACGATGCGAGCGGCAAGCTCGTCAACGCGATCACGCCGAAGGATTTCCGTTTCCAGGCGCTGCTCGACGTCGACGATAAGAACGGCACGGCCATCGTCGAAGGCGGCATGGACCGCTTGTCGGTCCAGATCTACGGGGTGTCGTTGAACGGCGGGCCCGTGACGCCGGTCGCTGCCGCACCGGGCTTCAATCGCGGCATGTTCGGCGAGCAGCATGGCATCTTCGCGCGCGCCTACAATCTCGCCGACGGCTCGCAGGGCGTCGATGTCCTGTCGCGCGACGGCAAGACGATCGCATCGCTTCCGTCCGTCGCCGAGGCGCCGCCTTTCCTGCCGCAGCCCGAACATTTCAACGTCGGCTCGCTCGCTTTCGACGCCATCGTGCTGAAGCCCCGCGACTTCGATCCGGCGAAGAAATATCCCGTGATCCTCTCCGTCTACAGCGGGCCGGCGGCGAAGATGGTGTGGGCGGCGCCGCGCCAGTATTTCCAGCAGCAATGCATGGCCGACCGGGGCTACATCGTCGCGGTGTCGGACAACCGCGGCACGCCGGGACACGATGCGGCGTGGATGCGCGCGATCAAATTCAATGCCATCGACATTCCGCTCGCCGATCAGATCGATGCGCTCAAGGCGTTGGGCAAGCGCGTGCCGCAGATGGACATGACGCGCGTCGGCGTCTTCGGCTGGTCATTCGGCGGCTATTTCTCGGCGATGGCGACGATCCGTCGTCCCGACGTGTTCGCGGCCGGCGTGGCCGGCGCGCCGGTCGTCGACTGGCAGGACTACGACACGTTCTACACCGAGCGCTACATGGGCTTGCCGCAGGAGAACCCCGACGGCTATCGCAAGAGCAGCGTCCTGACCTACGCCGCGAACCTGCAGCGGCCGCTCCTCATCGTGCACGGCGTGACGGACGACAACGTCCATTTCCAGAACACGATGCAGCTGACGCTCGCACTCCTCAAAGCCGGCAGACCCTACGATCTTCTCCTGCTGCCCGGCACGCACATGCTTGCCGACGATCTCCTGCGCGCCCGCGAAACCGAGCGCCAGATGGAGTTCTTCGCGAAGCATCTGGGGACGGCGCACTAATCCCGCCGCCTCGGAAGGCGATACTGGCTGCAGGGGAAACTGTCGGAGACAGGTTGATTGCTCAGCGCGTCCAGCGCGCCAGCCAATTGACGATGTCCTGCGGAGTCATGTGGCGCGCTTCGACAAGCGCGAAGACTTGTCCTGCGTTGACGAGTTTGCCGTCGGGATCGGCGATGAGGATGGCGGGCACGCCTTCCAGCCTGTCGGTGACGCCGAAGCGCGCAGGGATTTGAAGATTGCGATTCAGCCGCCCGACATCGACCACCGCAATAGCGTAATTTGCCGTGAGGAAGCCGTGTACTTCGGGGCGATCCATGAGCGCTTGCAGGATGCGGCAGTCGGCGCACCAGTTCGCGCCCAGGTCGATCAACACGCGCTTGTTCTGCGCGCGCGCCTGCGCAAAGGCCTTTTCCACGTCGGCATTGGCGTCGGCGCTGTCGCTGAACGGATAGTCCGGAACGTCGAGCTGGGCGAGATCCTGGATGCCCACGCGCGGCGCCGTCGCAGCGGCTGCAGCCACCGGAATCGGACACAGAATTGCGAGCAGCGAGACGATGAGCACAAGACGCGGCCGCACAGGACTATTCCTCGTTCAGCTGGCACGGTTTAGCGCGAAAGGGCCGCGCGCGAACAGCCCCGCCCCGTGGCATCTCGACGGCTTGACCGGGGAGCCTGTTGGGACCAGTTTCCCGCTGAAGGGGATGGGGATGGTTTTGTCGCTCCGCCATGTGGGATTTCGCCTCGCGCTTGCAGCCATGCTGTTGCGCGCGCTGGTGCCCGACGGCTGGATGCCCAACACGACCGGCACGCCGGGCGTCCCCTTCGCCATCTGTACGATCAACGGACCGGTCACGCTATCCGGTGCACAGGATCCTGCGGGCAAGCATGCGCCGAACGATGCGCGGCACATGGACGTGTGCCCGTTCGCGGCGGCGCCTCATGCGGCGGTGTTTTCGCGTGTTGTTGCGCCGACTTTGCCGTCGCAGAGCCTCTTTGCGGTACTTTCGGTTCCCGAACCGATTCCAACGGAGCCTGCGCGCCCTTACGCGCCCCAGTCTCCGCGCGCGCCGCCTCTTTTCGTTTGAGCGTCTGAAGTTCTTGTCCGTCCGGCGCGTTCCGCGCGCCGGCGCGTCTTCATATCAAACGAGGGTTCCATGCCGAACACATCCACGCGCACGCTTGCGCAGCTTTCCACCCGTTATCGTTCCGCCAGCCTGCTCGGCGCGCTTGCCGTCGCCGCGCTCGTCCCGCTTGCCACTGCCGTCATGCCCGAGGAGGCGGAAGCCTGCGCCTGCGGCTGCGGTGTCTTCGACGTCGGCGCCAACATCCTTTCCGCCATGCCCAGCGGGGCCAACGGCGCTTCGGTCTGGTTCCGTTACGACTACATGGACCAGGACCAGAACTGGGAGCATGGCTCGAAGGCGCCCGCTTCCGACAATCAGGACAAGGACATCAACACCAGCTTCTACACGGTGGGCGGCGAATACGAGATCAACCAGAATTGGACGGTGTTGGCCGAGTTGCCGGTTTACGGCCGCCAGCTCGAAACCACGGACGACGGCACCGTCTTCGGCCCGGCCGGCGGCGTCTACACAGGACATCTGACCGATCTGGGCGATATGCAGCTGGCCGCGACCTACACGGGCTTCGCGCCCGACCAGTCGTCGGGTGTGATGTTCGGCGTGAAGCTTCCCACCGGCAATTACACGGGCCCCAACGGTCCGCTGGGCGGCAGCGAGTTCGACCGCGACAGTCTTCCCGGCACCGGCAGCACGGACCTCATGCTCGGCGGCTATCACACGGGTGATTTCGGCGCGATCGATGCGCTGTCGTATTTCGTCGACGGCAAATACCAGGCTGCCGTGCTCACCCGCGACAGCTATCGTCCCGGCAACGAGTTCGATGCCGCAGCGGGGCTGTCCTACGATTTCGGCAAAGCGGGACCGCTGGACGATTTCGCGGGCGTGCTGCAGTTCATCAACAGCTACCGCATGCATGACACGGGCGCCAATGCCGACCCGCTGAACTCGGGCTACGAACGCGTGCTCATCGCACCGGGTTTCACCCTGCAGCTCCACCAGTTCCGTGTCTTTGCCGACATCGAAGTGCCGATCCATCAATACACCAACGCCGCCTCGAGCGTGGCCATCGAAGGCACGTCGGGACAGCTGGTCGCCTCGACGCTTTACAAGTTTCAGGTCGCCTACGATTTCTGAGACGCACGGCGTTGCGCAATCCTTACGACCCTCTCCCCGGCGGGGAGAGGGGAAGGTTGCGGCGTCCGTCTTCGTCACGCCTTCGTCTTGATATGACCGTCTCCGGCGCCGCGAGCCTGGCAGGATGTTGAAAAATTGCGACGGGCGATAGTGAGAATTTCTCCTGCCCATTACGGCTGCTTTTGCCGCCCTCCCGGAAAACGCTAAAGGCCCGAAGATCGCCGAGTCGATCGAATCTGCATCGAAA
>DATJRP010000010.1:0-20975 GCA_035504555.1 Rhizomicrobium sp.
ATCAGTGGAAGGCGAAAGGCGCCGAACCCACAATCCCGGACGCCCATGACAAGTCGAAGAAGCATGTGCCGACCATGCTCACCACGGATCTGTCGCTGCGGATGGACCCGATCTACGAGAAGATTTCGCGACGGTTCTATGAGCACCCGGACCAGTTCGCGGACGCGTTCGCGCGCGCATGGTTCAAGCTCACCCATCGCGACATGGGACCGATCGGACGTTATCTGGGTCCGCTGGTGCCGAAAGAAACGCTGATCTGGCAGGATCCGCTGCCGCCAGTTGATCATCCGCTCATCGGTGAACGGGATATCGCGGCGTTGAAGGAAAAAATTCTGGCCTCGGGATTGTCGGTGTCGCAGCTGGTGTCGACCGCGTGGGCGTCGGCGTCGACATTCCGCGGTTCCGACAAGCGCGGCGGCGCCAACGGTGCGCGCATCCGTCTTGCGCCGCAGAAGGATTGGGCGGTGAACGAGCCCGCGCAGCTCAAGATCGTGCTGGAGAAACTCGAGGCCATCCAGAAAGCGTTCAATGTCGGCGGACACGAAGTCTCGCTGGCCGACCTGATCGTTCTCGGCGGCGGCGCCGCGATCGAGAAAGCGGCAAAGGATGCGGGCGTCGCTGTGCAGGTTCCTTTCACGCCGGGCCGCACCGATGCCTCGCAGAAGCAGACCGATGCGCATTCCTTCGCGCCGCTCGAACCGCGCGCCGACGGCTTCCGCAACTACTATCGCGGGCCATTGCTGATGGCGCCGGAAGAAGCGCTGGTGGATCGCGCGCAGCTGCTGCGGCTGACGGCGCCGGAGATGGCCGTGCTGGTCGGCGGCCTTCGTGTGCTGGGCGCCAATGCCGGCCAGTCCAAACACGGCGTCTTCACGCAGAAGCCGGGAACGCTGACCAACGACTTCTTCGTCAACCTGCTCGACATGCGCACGCAGTGGCAGCCGGTCGAAGGTTCCGACAATCTCTACGAAGGTCGCGACCGCAAGACGAATGCCGTCACGTGGACGGCGACGCGCGCCGATCTGATCTTCGGCTCGCATTCGCAACTGCGCGCGATTGCCGAGGTCTATGGGTCTGCGGATTCGAAAGAGAAGTTCGCGAAGGATTTCGTCGCGGCCTGGACGAAGGTGATGAACCTCGACCGCTTCGATCTCGCGTGAAGAGTCCCGGGGCCGCGGACATCCTGTCCGCTCCGTCGTGAAGTCTGAAAGGTGCCGACGAGACGTCCGCGGTCCCAGGGATTACCTTTGTACGACGAGCAGGTTGCTGCCGCCGGTCGCTATGGCGCGGCCGTCTTCGCTCCAGATCTCGACTGTGCCGTGGATCAGGCCGTTGGCGGCGACGTCCGCACGCGCGTCGGCGAGGAACCAGTCGGTATCGCCGGGCGGCGTGTGAAACCATGCCGTCACGTCGAGCGTCGGCGCGACGTATTCCGGATAGGTGGCGAAGCCGCGGCTGAAGGCCGGCCACGGATAAGTATCGATCATCACCAGCGCGCGGGCGTAGTCGAGAAACACGTCGTCCGTCTTGGCGAATTCGCGGAAGCGATACCAATCCTGATTGATGGAGCCGCGCGGATCGGCCTTGCCGCGGACTTCGGGACTCACCGGCTTGCTGTCGAAATTCTCCCAGAAGCTGTAGCTCCCGTTGCGCTCGGGAAACAGCTCAGCCCAGGTCTTCAGCTCCGTATGATGCTTCACGTCGGGGAATTTGCGGTCGAGCTTCGACGGCCCGTCCTGCTTGTTCGTCGTCCACGCTTGCGCCTGCAAAAGCCGCTTTTCGTTCTGCGAAATGACGACGTTGATGCACCAGACGTTTCTGCCTTTGCGGACGGCCTCGGCCTCGATGTCGACCGGCGCAAATTGTCCGGCGGAGAGATACTGGCAGGAGAACGTCGCGGGCCGATGATCCACCGGCGCGATCTTTCCCGCCGCGCGCAACGCGATGGAGGCAATGTAGCCGCCGTTCGGACCCCAAATCTCCCAGCCGCGCGAGAGCGTGGCGGAGAGCTTGCCATCGCGTTCGAAGACGGCGGTATCGTCAGCTAGACCAGACACGAAGTGAATCCGCGCTCAGGAAGCCGCGGACGTTAATATCCTGCGACTTAATCCGCAAATGCAGCACGCCGACTTTCTCCTCTCGCTCAAGGGAGAGGAGAAAGTCGGCGTGCTGCATAGCCAATTACCCCACCAGCGCCATGCCGCTGGCGAATTGCAGCGCGGCGAGGCGCGCGTAAAGCCCGCCTTTGGCGACGAGTTCGGCGTGGCTGCCTTCGGCGACGACGCGACCCTGATCCATCACCACGATGCGTTTGAGCTTCTGGATCGTCGCGAGACGATGCGCGATGACGATCGTCGTGCGGCCGGCCATCAGATTGGCGAGACCGGTCTGCACAAGCTGTTCGTTCTCGGCGTCGAGTGCGCTGGTCGCTTCATCGAGCAGCAGGAGCGGCGCGTCGCGCAGCATCGCGCGCGCGATGGCGATACGCTGGCGCTGGCCGCCGGAGAGCGTCGTGCCGCGTTCGCCCACGAGGCACTGATAGCCGCCCGGCATCCGTTCGATGAACTCCGCCGCGGCCGCCGCTTCCGCCGCGCGGCGCACTTCGTCGTCGCTCGCCTCGGGACGGCCATAGCGGATGTTGTCGGCGATGGTGCCGGAGAAGATGGCGGGATCCTGCGCTACCAGCGCGATGTGTTTGCGCAATTCGGTCGGATCAAGCTGGGCCGTGTCGACGCCGTCGAACAGGATCTGGCCTTCCTGGGCCGCGAAGAAGCGCAGCAGCAACTGGAAGACGGTCGATTTGCCGGCGCCCGAAGGCCCCACGAGCGCGATCGCTTCGCCCGGGCTCACGGCCAGCGAGAAATCGTTGAGCGCCGCCGCGTCGGGACGTGACGGATAACGGAAGGATACATCACGAAAAATGACGGCCCCTTCCGCGATGGCCGGCAAATGCCGCGGATTGGCGGGCGCTTTCACGGACGGTTCCGTATGAAGCAGCTCCATCAGGCGTTCGGACGCGCCGGCTGCGCGCTGCACATCGCCCCATGTCTCGCTCAGGGCGCCCACGCCGCCGGCCACGATGACGGCCAGAAAGAAGAACTGCACCAGCTGGCCACTCGTCATGACATGCGTCTGCACGTCGTGTGCGCCCACCCAGAACACGCCGATGATCGACGCGAAGGCGCCGAACATCACCGCCGCCGTCATGATGGCGCGCGCTTTCGTTCTCAGGATCGCGATATCGAACGACTGTTCGACGGCATGGCCGAAATATTTCCGGTCGATGTCCTCATGCGTGAAAGCCTGAACCGTCTGCACGGCATTGAGCGTTTCGCTCGCGCGCGCGCTCGTGTCGGCGATACGATCCTGGCTCCTGCGGCTCAAGGTGCGCACCCAGCGGCCGAAGACGATCAGGGGGACCATCACCAGCAGCACCGCGCCGCCGACGAAGATCGTCAGCTTCACGCTGACGACGAACATCAGAATGAGGCCGCCCACGAACATCACCACGTTGCGCATGGCGACCGAGATCGACGATCCGACGACGGTCTGAATGAGGGTCGTGTCGGCAGTCAGCCGCGACAGCACTTCACCCGTGCGCGTCATCTCGAAGAATGCGGGTGTGAGGCCAATGACGTGGTCGAACACGGCGCGGCGGATATCCGCGATCACACGTTCGCCGATCCACGTCACGTAGTAGAAGCGGCAGGCCGTAGCAGTCGCCCAAGCGGCGACCGCGACGAGCAGCGGCAGGAAATATTCGTTGAGGCGGGTGATCGCCGTGGTCACGAAGCCGTAATCGACGACGTTGCGGGCGAGCGCCGGCAGGATAAGCGTGGCGGTCGACGAGCAGATAAGCGCGAACAGCGCCGCGCCGATCCGCCAGCGATAGGGCCACAGGAACGGCACCAGCCGAACGAGCGGCTTCAGCGAACGGCTCTTGGCCCGACCTTGGGCTACATATTGGACCTGGGTGGCGAATTCCTCGCCCGATTGCGACATTGTCCGCCTCATCAAAATCGCATCCGGTATATAGGCATCGGGAAAACCCTGCCAAGCGAACCTTTGGGGGACAGCGAAAATAGGCGGCAACAAAGGGTGGCCGTGCGGCAAAGAGCGTCGTAGAAAGCCCGGGCATTCACGGAAAACAGGGCCATGGACAAGGCGCGGCTGACCCAATTCATCGATCATCTCTGGGACGAGGCCGTCGTGCCGACGCTCGTGGACTACATCCGCATCCCCAACAAGTCGCCCAGCTTCGACAAGGACTGGGCGGCCCACGGCTACATGGCGCAGGCCGTGGCGCTGTTCGAAACATGGGCGCGCGAGAAGATCGCCGCGATCCCCGGCGCCGAGCTCGAAGTCGTGCAGCTGCCGAACCGCACCCCGCTCATTTTCGTCGAACTGCCCGGTCAGAGCGACGACACCGTCCTGCTCTACGGCCATCTCGACAAGCAGCCGGAGATGAAAGGCTGGGCCGACGGCACCGGGCCGTGGACGCCCGTCATCAAGGACGACAAGCTGTTCGGTCGCGGCGGCGCGGATGACGGCTATGCCATGTTCGCGGCCTTATCGGCGCTCCTCGCGCTCGCCGAACAGGAGACGCCGCGCGCCCGCGCGGTCATCCTCATCGAGGCTTGCGAAGAATCCGGCAGCTACGATCTGCCGGCCTATGTCGATCATCTGACGCCGCGGATCGGCGAGCCGTCGCTGGTCGTCTGTCTGGATTCCGGTTGCGGCGATTACGAACGGCTGTGGCTGACGACGTCCTTGCGCGGCGTGTCCGGCGGCGTGCTGTCGATCCGCGTGCTGGACGAAGGCGTGCATTCGGGGTCGGCGTCCGGCATCGTACCATCGAGCTTTCGGATTCTACGCGAGTTGCTCTCGCGTCTCGAAGACGAGAACACCGGCGCCATCGTGCCGAAGGAACTCTATGTCGAAGTCCCGGCGCAGCGCACGGAGCAGGCGAAGCGCGCGGCGCAAATCCTCGGAAGTCACGTCTACGACGAATTCCCCTTCGCCAAGGGCGTGTCGCCCGTCAGCCGCGATCTTTCAGAGCTCATCCTGAACCGCACCTGGCGGCCGCAGCTCGCCGTCACTGGCATGGACGGGCTGCCTCAACCGCCCAATGCCGGCAACGTGATGCTCCCCGACACGGTCGCGAAGGTGAGCGTGCGTCTCCCGCCGACGCTGCCGGCCGCAAAGGTCGACCCGATCCTGAAGGCGCTGTTCGAATCCAAAGCCCCTTACGGCGCACAGGTGAGCTTCAGGAACGAAACCGCGATGACGGGCTGGGATGCGCCGCCGCTGGCGCCCTGGCTCGAGACGGCCGTGGAAAGCGCGTCGCGCGCGACTTTCGGCGCGGAGCCCGCTTACATGGGCGAGGGCGGCAGCATTCCCTTCATGGCGATGCTGGGCGAGAAGTTCCCCAAGACGCAGTTCGTCGTCACCGGTGTGCTGGGCCCGCATTCCAACGCGCACGGCCCCAACGAATTCCTGCACATCCCGACGGGCAAGCGCGTCTCCGCTTGCGTGGCCATGATCATCGCGGCGCATTTCGAGAAGGGGAAGCGGTAGTCGGAAGCATCGCGCGTAGCGCAAAAGAGATATTTCACAGGATACGGTGAGAGGCTGCGTATCTCCCCGTCTCTTGTGAATATTTTTCTCGCGCTTCGCGCGGCCTCTAATCCGCCGCCCTCAACCGGTATCCCACACCCTGCTCTGTCACGATGAGCTGCGGACGATCCGGATCGGCTTCGATCTTCTGGCGCAGCGCGCGGATGTAGATGCGCAGATATTGCACGTCCGTTTCGGTGCCCCAGACTTCGTGCAGGATGAAGCGGTGCGTGAGCACCTTGCCGGCATGCATCACAAGAATCCGCAAGAGATCGTATTCGCGCGGCGAGAGTTTCACGTCGCCACCCCGCACGGTGACGATGCGGCGCACGAGATCGACGGTCAGGTCGCCGCTCTTGAAGACAGGTTTCTCGCCCTGTTGCTGAAGGCGGTGGCGGAGCGCCGCGCGCAGCCGCGCCAGCAATTCCTCCACGCCGAACGGCTTCGTCACATAATCGTCGGCGCCCAGATCGAGCGCACGCACCTTGCCCGCTTCGTCCGTGCGGCTGGAGAGCACGATGATCGGCGCCGCCGATCCGCTCTCGCGCAGATCCTTGATCACATCGAGACCGTCGCCGTCGGGGAGACCGAGGTCGAGCACGACGACGTCGGGCGTGTTGCGGCGGAAGAGTTCGAGCGCACCGTGACCTGTCTGCGCCTCGATCACCTGATAGCCCTGCGCGTTCAGGCTGGCGCGCAAAAAGCGCCGGATCGCCGGTTCGTCGTCGACCACGAGAATGCGCAGATCTTTCGTCATGCGACGCTCTCGTGCGGCACCGTCGCTTCGATGGGCAGGGCGACGGTGAAGACGGCGCCGGGCTTGTCGGTGCGGTTGGCGGCTGTGATGGTGCCGCCCATCGCTTCGATGAACCCGCGGCAAATGGCAAGGCCGAGCCCGGTGCCTGCGCGCCTGCGATCGGCTGCGTGCACGCGGTAGAACTTGTCGAAGATGCGTTCGAGATCTCCCGGCGGAATGCCCTCGCCTTCGTCGGTGACTTCGACGCGCACGAAAACGCCGTCCGACAGCGCCTTTACGCAGACCTCGGAATTGCCGGGCGCGTATTTCGCCGCGTTGTCGAGCAGATTGAATATCACCTGTTCGAGCAGCACCGCGTCGAGCCGAGGCATGGGCAGCTCGGGCATCATGTCGACCTTGACGCGATGCGTGCTCAGAACTTTCGAGGCGCGGCGCAAGGCACTGCCGATCACATCCGCCAGATCGGTCGCTTCCGCCCGCACGGAGATGGCGCCGGATTCGAGCCGGGTCATGTCGAGGAGATTGTTGATGAAGCGGTTGAGGCGTTCGGACTCGTCCTGGATGGTCGCGATCAACTCGTCCTGCGCCTTCTCATCGATCTGGCCGTGATAGGCCTTGAGGCTCGTGGCCGAGCCCAGGATCGAAGCCAGCGGCGTGCGCAGATCGTGCGAGATCGACGTCAGCAACGCCGAGCGCAGGCGCTCGGTCTCCGCCGTCAGTTTCGCGCGGTCGATGTCCTGCACGAGATTGACGCGTTCGACGGCGAGCGCGGCCTGATCGGAAAGCGCATCGAGCAGGCGGCGCTGATCCGGCGACAGGATCGGACCGGGGCGGTCATTGTCGAGGCCGATGATGCCGATGGTGCCGCGCCCCGTGCGCATCGGCAGGAAAAGGCGCTTGGCGCCCGGCAGCGTGTCGGCGCCGCGTCCGGCTGCCCGCGAATGCTCCCACGCCCAGCGCGCCGCCGCGAGATCGGCATCGTCCAGCAGGTCCTCGGGCGGATAGCCGGCGCGCACCGAGACGCCGTCGCCGTCCGGCAGGAGCAGCACCACGCGCACCTTCAGCATGGCCGCGATCTGATAGACCGTTGCCCACAGGAGATCGTCGAGCGACACGATGCCCGCGAGCTTGCGGCTGAAAAGGTAGAGGTCTTCCGTCACCTTGGCGCGTTCGCGCGCCGTCATGACCTGATCGCGCACGCGGGCCATCAGGTTGCTGACGATCACCGCCACCAGCGCGAAGAAGAACAGCGCCACGACGTTCTCGCGGTCGCTGATGGTGAATTTGTAGAGCGGCGGCAGGAAGAAAAAATTGTAGGCGAGCACGCTGACGAAACTGGCGAAGAGCGCCGGCCAGCGGCCGTAAGTGATCGCGCTGACCAGCACGCAGGTGATGAACACCAGCGCGATGTTCGACACGGCGAGGGACTGCTGCAGCACGAGGCCTATCGCAAGCGCCACCGCCACCATGCCGACACTGCCGACGAACGGCTCGGCCTTCCACGGCGATGCCGCAGCGCGCGGCGCCTCCTCCTTGTCCTTCGTCCTGGGCTTTTCTTCCGGCACGACGTGGATGCTGAGATCGCCCGCGCGGCGGATGATCTCATGCGCGGCCGAGGGCCGGATCAGCTCGAGCCAGCGGGGCCGCCGCACCGACGCCACCACGATATGCGTGAAATTGTTGTTCTGTGCGTATTCGATAAGGCCGTCGGCAACGGTAGACGCGGGGATGGTCACCGCTTCGCCGCCCAGCCGCTCCGCCACGCGCAAGGCTTCCGCGATCCGGTCGCGCTCGTTCTCGCTCAGGCGCTGCGCGGCGGACGTTTCGACATAGATGGCCGTCCAAGAGGCACGCAGACGATCGGCCAGTCTGCGGCCGTAGCGCACCAGCGCCGCAGCGCCCGGGCGCTTGCCGACGGAGACCAACACACGCTCGCTCGCTTCCCAGGGACCCTGGATGGCATGCGCGCGCATGTAATTGACCATCTGCTCGTCGACGCGCTGCGCGGTGCGCCTGAGCGCCAGCTCGCGCAAGGCCGTCAGATTGCCCGGCATGAAATAATGCTGGACTGCGCGCCGGGCCTGTTCGGGGACGTAGACCTTTCCTTCCTTCAAACGCTGGATCAGGTCCTCCGGCGTGAGGTCGACGAGCTCGACGTCGTCGGCGCGGTCGAGAATGGAATCGGGCACCGTTTCACGCACGCGGATGCGCGTGATCCTGGCGACGACGTCGTTCAGGCTTTCCAGATGCTGGACATTGAGCGTGGTGTAGACATCGATGCCCGCTTCCAGAATCTCCTGCACATCGAGATAGCGCTTGGGATGGCGGCTGCCGGGCACGTTCGTGTGCGCGAGCTCGTCGACGAGGACGACCTTCGGCCGGCGCTGCAGGATCGCATCGATATCCATCTCGGCGAGCACGCGGCCTTTGTAGGAGAGCCGCTTCTTCGGGATGATCTCGAAACCCTTGGTGAGGCGGTCCGTCTCGATGCGGCCGTGGGTTTCAACCACGCCGATGACGGCGTCGACGCCTTCGAGCCGGCGCTGCCGGCCCTGGTTCAGCATCTCGTAGGTCTTGCCAACGCCGGGCGCCGCGCCGAGAAACACCTTCAGCCGCCCGCGCGACTCCCGGCCCGACTGCTCCAGCAGCGCTTCGGGCGAAGGTCGCAAATCGCGATCGGCTCTATCGTCGTTCATGCCGTGAATCTACGCCTACCGGATCGGGATTGCAGCAAAACTAGCGCCGCATCGGGCGAACGAAATCTGGAAATCCCGATGTCATGACCCGCAAACGCGGACCGCCCAGTCGAACCCGCTTGGCCGCCGTGCGATCGGACTGAATCGAGTCGATTCCGTGCAGTCAGCAGAACGCCCTGGGCGGCCCCCATTTGCGGGCCATGACAGCGAAAGAGACGTCAGCTCCTCGCCAAACGATCCAGCGCCAGATTGAGCTTCAGGACGTTCACGTGCGGCTCGCCGATGATGCCCAGAAAGCGGTCTTCGATATGGGCTTTCACGAGATTGCGCACAGCGTCCTCGGAAAGCCCCCGCGCCTTCGCCACGCGCGGCACCTGGAAATAGGCGGCGGCCGGCGTGATGTCGGGGTCGAGCCCGCTTGCCGACGTCGTCACAAGGTCGACGGGAATAGGCGTGTTGGGATTCTCGGCGTGAAGCTTCGCCGCATCGGCCGTCATGCGCTTGATGAGCGCCTTCGACGTCGGGCCGTAATTGGACCCGCCGGAATTGCTCGCATCATAACCGTTGCCCGCAGCCGACGGACGGCCATGAAAATATTTGTCGCTCGTGAAATTCTGCCCGATCAGTTCGGACCCGACGGTCCTGCCGTTCACCGTGACGAGGCTGCCGTTCGCCTGATGCGGGAAAACTGCCTGCGCGATCCCCGTCATGGCGAGCGGATAGGCGATGCCGGTGATGGCGGTCATCAGCACGATCATCGCGATGGCGGGCCAGATTTGCTTCAACATGATGTCCTCACACCAGTCCCATGGCGGAGACCGCCATGTCGATCAGCTTGATACCGACGAACGGCACGATGATGCCGCCGAGGCCGTAGATGAGAAGGTTGCGCTGCAGGAGCGCTGCGGCGCCGATGGCGCGATATTTCACGCCGCGCAGCGCCAGCGGAATGAGCGCGATGATGATGAGCGCGTTGAAGATGATGGCCGACAGGATCGCGCTCTTTGGCGAATGAAGACCCATCACGTTCAAGGCACCGAGCTGCGGATAGAAGGCGATGAACATGGCGGGAATGATGGCGAAATATTTCGCCACGTCGTTGGCGATGGAAAAGGTCGTGAGCGCGCCGCGCGTCATCAGGAGCTGCTTGCCGATTTCCACGATCTCGATGAGTTTCGTCGGATCGCTGTCGAGATCGACCATGTTGCCCGCTTCGCGCGCGGCCATGGTGCCCGTGTTCATGGCGACGCCGACATCGGCCTGTGCCAGCGCGGGCGCATCATTGGTGCCGTCGCCGCACATGGCGACGAGCTTGCCGTGCGCCTGCTCGTCGCGGATGAGCTTGAGCTTGGTCTCGGGCGTCGCCTGCGCGAGGAAATCGTCGACGCCGGATTCCGCCGCGATGGCCGCCGCCGTCAGCGGATTGTCGCCCGTGATCATTACGGTGCGAATACCCATCTTGCGCAGTGCCGAGAAACGCTCGCGGATGCCGCCCTTGACGATGTCCTTGAGGTGGATGACGCCGAGCAGCTTGCGATCCCTGGCGACGGCGAGCGGCGTGCCGCCGGTCTTGGCGATACGCTCGGCCAGGGCCGTCAGTTCGGAGGATTGCGGCGATTGGCCGGCCCAGGCGAGCACGGCATCGACGGCGCCTTTGCGGATGGACGAGCCTTCGAGGTCGACGCCGCTGATGCGGGTCTGCGCCGAGAACGGGATGAACTGCGCATGGATCGGCGCCATCTCGCGCCCGCGCATGCCGTATTTTTCCTTCGCCAGCACGACGATCGAGCGGCCTTCCGGCGTCTCGTCGGACAGCGAGGCCATCTGCGCCGCGTCGGCGAGATCGCGATCGCTGATGCCGGGGAGCGCGAGGAATTCGGTCGCCTGGCGATTGCCGAGCGTGATCGTGCCCGTCTTGTCGAGCAGGAGCGTATCGACGTCGCCGGCGGCTTCCACGGCCCGCCCCGACATGGCGAGCACGTTGAACCGCACGAGCCGGTCCATGCCCGCAATGCCGATGGCCGACAGAAGTGCGCCGATGGTCGTGGGGATCAGCGTCACGAACAGCGCCACCAGCACCAGCACGCTGATGTTGCCGCCGGCGTAATGCGCAAAGCTCGGGATGGAGGCGACGGCAAAAACGAAGATGATCGTCATGCCGGCGAGCAGGATGTTCAGCGCGATCTCGTTCGGTGTCTTCTGCCGCTCGGCACCTTCGACCAGCGCGATCATGCGGTCGAGAAAGGTCGAACCTTGCGCCGCCGTGATCTTCACCTTGATCGAGTCGGAGATGACGGTGGTGCCGCCAGTGACCGCCGAGCGGTCGCCGCCGGATTCGCGGATGACCGGCGCGGATTCGCCGGTGATGGCCGCTTCGTTGACGGAGGCCACGCCTTCGATGACTTCGCCGTCGCTCGGGATCAGATCGCCCGCTTCGACCAGCACGATGTCGCCCGGCTTCAGCGTCGTGGCCGGCACCGTGTGCCAGTTGGTGGCGCCTTTCTCCAGAAGCTTGGCGTTGGCTTCGGTCTTCGTGCGCCTTAGCGATGCGGCCTGCGCCTTGCCGCGGCCTTCCGCGACCGCTTCCGCGAAATTCGCGAACACGACCGTGAACCAGAGCCAGATGTTGATCTGGAACGCGAAGCCCAGATGGCCAGCGCCCGTGACCAGATCGCGGATGAAAAGAACCGTGGTCAACGAGGCCACGATCTCCACCACGAACATGACGGGATTGGAGATCATGTGCCGCGGATGAAGCTTCCTGAGGGCGCCGCCGATCGCGGGGATCAGGATGCTCGTGTCGGTCAAAGTCGAGACCGGCATCCGTTTGCGGGTCTTTTCGACTCCCAGAGGTGCTGATGCGTCCATGACTTCGCGTCTTTCAGTAGAGATTGCCCGCGCGCATCGCGAAATGTTCGACGATGGGGCCGAGCGAGAGCGCCGGGAAATAGGTGAGACCGCCCACGATGAGGATGACGCCCACGACCAGACCGATGAAGAGCGGACCGTGCGTCGGGAACGTGCCGGCGGACGCCGGCACGATCTTCTTGGCGGCCAGCGATCCCGCCACTGCCATCATCGGCACGATCATCAGGAAGCGGCCGATGAACATCGCTGCGGCCAGTGTCGTGTCGTAAAAGAGCGTGTTGGCATTGAGGCCCGCGAAGGCGCTGCCGTTGTTGCCGGTGGCCGAGGTGTAGGCATAGAGGATCTCGCTATAACCGTGCGGCCCGGCATTGTTGAGCTGGCTGACGCCGAACGGCAGGACGGTTGCGAGCGCCGAAAAGCCGAGGATCGAGAGCGGCAGGATGAGAATGGCGAGCATCGCCATCTTCACTTCCTTCGATTCGAGCTTCTTGCCGAGATATTCCGGCGTTCGTCCGACCATCAGCCCGGCCACGAACATGGCCACGATGACGAAGAGCAGCATGCCGTAAAGGCCCGAGCCGACACCGCCGAAGATGATCTCGCCCAACTGGATGTTGAGCATGGGGATCAACCCGCCGAGGGGCATGAAGCTGTCGAAATACGCATTGATGGCGCCGCAGGACGCATCCGTCGTGGCCGTTGCGAAAAGCGCGGAACCCGCGATGCCGAAGCGGACCTCCTTGCCTTCCATGTTGCCGCCCGCCTGCAACGCGCTCGCTGCCTGATCGAGGTGCATCGCTGCGTAAGCGGGGTTGGGCTGCGACTCTGCCCAATAGATGACGCTGACGCCCGCGAGGAACAGGATCGCCATCACCGTGAAGATCGCCCAGCCCTGGCGCTGATCGCCGACCATGCGGCCGAAGAAATTCGTCAGTCCCGCGCCCAGCGAGAAGATCAGGAGTATCTGCACGAAGTTCGTGATCGCGTTCGGGTTCTCGAAAGGATGGGCCGAATTGACGTTGAAGAAACCGCCGCCATTCGTCCCCAACATCTTGATGACTTCCTGGGACGCGACGGGACCTTGCGCGATCACCTGCCTGGCGCCTTCGAGCGTGGTCGCGAGCGTGTAGCCGTTCAGGTTTTGCGGCACGCCCTGCCAGACGAAGAACAGCGCGACGAGGATCGAGATCGGCAGAAGGATGTAGAGGACGCAGCGGGTGAGATCGACCCAGAAATTGCCGACGCCTCTGGCCGAACGCCGCGCAAAACCACGCACCAACGCCACCGCCAGCGCAATGCCCGTCGCCGCCGAGACGAAATTGTGCACCGTGAGCCCCGCCATCTGGATGAGGTAGGTCACGGTCGTTTCCGGCGTGTAGGACTGCCAGTTCGTATTGGTGACGAAGCTCATCGACGTGTTGAAGGCGAGATGCTCGCCCACGGCCGGCAGCTTCTGCGGATTGAAGAGCGGCTGCAGGGGCAGAACGTTCTGCAGCCGCTGCAGCGTGTAGAGCGACAGAAAACCGGCGAGACTGAAGAGCAGCATCGCGACCGCATAGACGGTCCAGTGCTGATCTTCCTTCTCGTCGACGAACGAGAGCGCGTAGATCAGGCGCTCGACGGGCCGCAGCACCGGCGACAGGAACGTCCGCTCGCCGTTGAAGACGCGCATCATATAGCTGCCCATGGGCGCGGCGATCGCGACCACGATCGCCGCATAGATCGCGATCTGAATCCAACCGTTGGCAGTCATCGTGTCAATTCCTCAGAACTTCTCCGGCCGGACGAGCGCGTAGACGAGATAGAAAAGGATGCCGAGCGTGACGAGGGCGCCGAGTGCGTAGTCGATAATCATGACCGCCTCTAAAGCTTGTCGCAGGCGAAAACGTACATCACGCCCACGATGAACATGCCGAAGCCGGCAGCTGCCAAAACCGTATCAAGCATCTTTGTCTCCTTGTCGGATGGACGCGGCATGAGAGCATCACACCGCGCCATCCCTGTCAGAAGTGGACGATGACGTCCGAAGCAAATTCGACCGTGACGAACCTGTTGGCCGGAATGCCCGCATAAACATCGCCGTTATACGCAGCCGTATGGAATGAATGCCAATAGGAAATCTCCGGACGAAACTCGATCTGCGGCGAAAGCCAGTGCTGCCAGCCGAGCGTGGTCTCGAAGTATTGCGTATACCCGCCCGTACCCGTGCGCCAACCCTCGGGATCCCAGTAATATTCGGGCCGGAGCGTGATGTTGTTCAACGCATTGATCGTATAGTTGATGTAAGTCACCACACCGACCGAAGAGACATCGCATTTCAGGACGGCGGCGTTGGCGCAATAAGCAAGATTCGGCGCGTTGAACTTCACATATTGCGGCGAAAAGGGCGTGCCGCCGTCGTTGAAGAGCGCGATCGCCTGCGAATTCCGCAGGTTCGGCACGCCGTCCTCCGACATGTAATAGGTCTCGAAGTCGACGTGCCAGTGGTCGTCGAATTTGTGATAGTAGGTAAAGCCGTGCCACTGCAGATTGTTGTAGCCCCAGCTGCCATTGTTGATGCCGTCGAGACACGGATAGACCACGTCGTTGCCGTCGCTTGATTCATAGCGCACGCAGAGGACGCCGGTCGGCTGGTTGCCGGGATCCTTGAAGAGCTTCGGGTTCGGATAGAGCGGGTCGACGCCGGTGCCGAACCCAGCCGCGTTGGAGCCGCTCTGCACATACTGGTTCGGCATATACTGATTGTAGTGCCAAAGCGGCGTTTCCGTGCCGTCGACGAGGCCCGCCTGAACCATCCAGTTCCTGGTGAGCTGCCACGACGTCACGATGCCCGTGTTCGTATAGTTGTCCCACGAATAGGTGATGGAATGCGTGAACAGGATGTTGTTCGGCGCGAGTTGCGCTTCGATGTCCGGGATTGAGATGTAGCGGCCGACGCGGATCATCAGGCCCTGGAAGACCTGCGGAATCCACAGCTCGCCATAGACCATCGGGAAGTCGTAGCCGTTGAACTTGTTCTGCCCGTTGAACTGCCAGCTCGCGAGACCGTAGGAGTTCGTGTAGCGATAATTCTCGCCATAGAGCACCGACACGCGCATGCCCCAGTCGATATGGTCGGTCTGGACCGTATCCGGAAAGCGGTCGAGATAAAGAACCGCCTGGTCGAGTTCGCCCGAATTGGGCATCACCGTGTAGGCGATCGGCGCGTTGCCGTATTTGCGGTCGTTGCTGCTGAAATTGAAGCCGGGATTGAGCCAGCCATAGACCTGGAAGTCGTTGTCGCTGAGGAACTTTCCCACGCCCGTGTTGGCGATCGCCGCCATGAGCGGGCTGTCGGCGGAATTCGGACGCGTCACGCCGAGCGACGTCGCGGCGCCGTAGGGAAATTCCGTGTAAGGCATCGGCGGTGTGGTTTCCGGAGTCGCCGGCCAGCCGTCGCGGTGTCCCGCCGGCGCGTTCGGATCGCTGGGCGCAGCGCCCTCGCCCCATTCGAGACGATAGTAGTTGATGAAGCGCTCGAGCACGCCCTGCCCCAGATAGTCGTCCAGGCAGGAATAGTTCTTGTAGGGGTCGCAGGGGCCCTGCGACGGCGCGGCGGACGCGCCGCCATTGCCGGCGACCGTGATCGGCGCATCCGGGATGAGATTGACGGTCGGCGCACTGGCCTGTGCGTTCGCCTGCTGCGCCAGCGCGCCTGCATTCGCGAAGATGCCCGCCGCGCACGCGAATGCCGCAAGACTCCTCGTCACCGCGCGAGGCGCGGCGTTTCCCCTCACATTTTTCGTTGTCATAGTTCCCGCACAATTTTGATCAGCCACGCGAGTCACGCGTGCTGTTGGCGCCTCAAATGGCCCAGGCGGCCTATGAAATCGAGAGCGAATGGCGGCCCGAAAAATATAGGCCGCATATAAAAACCGGGCGAGATTTCGAGGTTGGTTGCGCATGCGAATCGAACGCTCCCAAAACCGACTCGAATTATAACTCTGTTTCCTCATATCTCCCTCCCGCGACATAAGCTTTGAACGTCAGAAAACACCCAAGAACGAAGGCGACGAAAATTCCGAAAAAAATCGCTGCGTTCCGTCCGCCCGGCTGCAATTCGGGCGCGAACAGGCGGAACAGGCCTAAGCCTGCGAGAAGCCAGCCCGTCAGCGTGACCGCGACCGGCCACTGCCAGACCCAGAGATTGTGCGCGCGAATGATCGCGAGGCCCGCGACGAACAGGATCGCGCCGTTCAGATAAACGACGGCCGGAGCGTTACCCGCGAAGATGCGGATGTTCAGCGCTTCCGAAAGCGCGATCGCGACGAGGCTGGGGCCGATCAGCGCTGCGAGATTTCTCGAAACCGGCATGGGGACCGTCGCATCGAAATGCCCGCGCATATGCTGCCATCTGCGGATGACAATCATTGACAGGCATCAACGGCGATCCCGGCTACTCGGCATCCGGACCGCACCAGCCGGGGAGATAAATCGCGTCCCTGGCCTTGGCGAGCTCCATCGCCTTTTCCAGCGCGCGCGTGAATTCCTTCTCGATCAGCGACTTCTTGATGCGCCGCCTGAAGAAGTCCGCCCACTGGAATTCGCTGAAGGCCGTCGTCTCCTTGGCAAAGCCGCCCATGCGGCGGAGCTCCCCCGCCAGCGAGCGATAGGGATCGTCGACGAGATCGCGCAGATGCTTCGGGATCGCCTTGTAGTCGCGCCGCCGGCCTTTGCCGTCGTAAGGATGCACCCAGCTGCGGGCATTCATCGTCGGCCAGAACAGCGCCTCGTCGACCATGCTGAGGTCTCCGTAGATCACGATCTGGACCTCCTTCACGCCTTCCTCGTGCAGCGAGAGCGCGAGATGATGATGATCGATCAGGTAGAAGCGGTCTTTCGGCGCCTTGATCACGGGAATCATGTGGCGCGCGAGGAATTCGCGCTCCTTCGCCTTGGTACGATTCCGCCAGGCCTTGCTTTTGATCTCGACCTCGCGCCGGCCGACGGTGATCTGGGTCGGCCTTAAGTCTTCAATGGCGACCGGCATGAGCACCGGTTCGCGAATCGCAGTCATGGTAAGAATCCCTGCTGTACAGATTCGATGTCCCAAGGGAGAAAGAACCGCAATGGCAGGCGGGACGCAACAGAAGGGCGCATGGCCTTTGCTGCGCTCGTTCGACGACTGGACATGGCGCAGGCTGCCGGGCGATCTGGGCGCCGGGCTGACGCTTGCCGCCATCGCCGTGCCGGAGCAGATGGCGACCGCCAGGCTTGGCGGTTTTGCGCCGGAAATGGGCTTTTACGTCTTCATCGCCGGCACGCTCGCCTTCGCGCTGTTCGGCGCCAACCGCTATCTTTCCTCGGGCGCCGACTCGACGATCACGCCCATCTTCGCCGGCACGCTCGGCGTTCTGGCCGCGCAGGGTTCGCCGGCTTACGGCGCACTGGCCGCGGCGCTTGCGCTCGGCGTGGGCGCGATTTTGATCGCAAGCGGATTTGCGCGGCTGGGCTGGATCGCGAGCTTCCTCTCGGCGCCGGTAACGACGGGATTTCTGGCGGGCATCGCCGTTCATATCGTCGTCTCGCAATTGCCGGCACTGCTCGATCTCGCGCCGCCGGGCGATGATCTTTTCGCGCGTTGCGTCTGGATCGCGGCGCATATCGGGGAGACGAATCTTTACGCGCTGTTCCTCGGCGCACTCGTATTCGCGTTCTCGGTTGCAAGCGAGAACCTCAGCTGGCGTGTGCCCGGCGCGCTGATCGGCCTTGCGGCGGCGATGCTGCTGGTCGCCATCCTGGGAAACAAAGGCGCCCCCGTTGTCGGCGCAACCGTCATGACGTGGCCGCACCCCTCGATGCCGCAACTGACGCAAAGCGCGTTGGGTAATCTTGCCTCGCTGGCGCTTCTCATCTCGGTGATCGTCATGGTGCAGACGGCGGCGACCACGCGCGCCTTCACCTCGCTCACCGATCCGCAGGACGTC
This sequence comes from Rhizomicrobium sp., assembly GCA_035504555.1. Lineage (GTDB taxonomy): Bacteria > Pseudomonadota > Alphaproteobacteria > Micropepsales > Micropepsaceae > Rhizomicrobium. Next base: position 17,904 of record DATJRP010000010.1, read on the forward strand.
AATGGCGACTTCATCGGCGTAGGCGCGGGCAGCGTGCTCGCGGGACTCTTCGGACTCTTTCCCGTCAACGCCAGTCCGCCGCGCACCGCGGCCGTGGAACAGGCCGGCGGGCGTTCGCAGCTTTCGGGGCTCTTTGCCGTCTTCTGTATCGTGCTTCTGATCGCGTTCGGCGGCACGCTGTTGCAGTTTGTGCCGCTGGCGGCGCTGGCCGGCATCCTTTTCTCCGTCGCCCTGCGCATCGCGCGGCCTTCGACTTTCATGCTGGTTCTGCGGCAGACCTGGGGCGAATTCCTGCTGATCCTCGCCACCATGATCGCCATTGTCGTCCTGCCCATCCAGACGGGCGTGGCCGTCGGCATCGGGCTATCCGTGATGCACGGGCTCTGGACGATCACGCGCACGCATATGATCGAGCTCGAGCATGTTTCGGGGACGACCGTGTGGTGGCCGCCCATGCCCGGACAGCATGGCGAGAAGCAGCCGGGCGTGCGCGTCGTGGCGTTCGCGGCGCCGCTCTTCTTCCTGAACGCCGACGATTTCCGCCGCGACATGATCAAGATCATCGAGCGCGACAAGCCTTCGCTCATCGTCTTCGAGGCGAGCGGCGTCGCCGAGATCGACTTCACCGCCGCGCGCACGCTCCTGGAGATCATCGGACGCTGCCGCGACGCGCACATCAAATTCGCGATCGCACGGCTGACTTCATTGCGCGCGCAGCATGCGCTCCGCCGCTTCGGAATCGTGGAGCAACTGGGACCGGAAGGTTTCTATCACAGCGTCGACGAAGCGATTAAGGCGCTCGGCAAGGGCTAAGGCGCCCGCCCCAGCGTGCCGCCGCGAAAGCCCGTGACGCGGTAGAGATCGTATCTCTCGATCAGGACGCCCTTGCGGCGGCGGTCGATTTCGCCCACGTGCCGGATTTGCGCGAAACGCGACGCCACGACCGGCATCGTCTTCTCGCCCTGGGCCGTCACGAAAAGAAGCGGACCGTCGGCCAGAGCAGGATCGGCCCTGGGCGCCGAAAGCCAGCGGAAATCTTCGTTGATCTGCACGACGGGCATCCTGGGCTTCAGATAGAACGCAAGCCAGCTGGTCGTGGCGTAGCTTGTGGTGATGACGGCCTGCGCGCCTTGGGCGGCCGCCGTATCGCGCACCGCGCTGATCACCGGCTCCATGCCGAACGCCGTCAGGCGTCCGATGGGATCGCGTGTGTGCACGAAGCCGAAGAAGGCCTGCGCGTATACGAAGACGAGCATCAACGCCGCCACCGGAATCGCGAGCATGCGCGTCGCCGAAATGGTCGGTCGCGCAATGCGTCCTGTCCAGATTTGGTGCGAAGCATAGGCAGCCAGCAGCGCGAAGGCCGGAAAGAGGAACGACGGCCAATTGCCCTGCACGCGATCGTGCGTCGCATGCACGAGAAAATAGACGACGGCCGGCCACATCAGCGCGGCGCAGAGGACAACCGGAGGGGCCGCACGCCCGATCCGCGAAGCGCGCGTGAAGCCTGCCACGCCCAGGACCAGGATGAACGGGGATGCCAGCGCCGCCTGCGCGAGGAAGAATTCGCCGAAGAAGCGCGCCGTCAGTCCGCCGCTCGCCACGCGCCCGAACTGGAACTTGAACGAGATCCAGTCATGGGCCGCATTCCACGCGATCACCGGCGAGAAGATGAGGACCGCCAGCACGCCGCCCGCATAAGGCCAGAACGTCGGCAGCCATCTGCGGCCTTCGGCGCTCGCGATCAGCCAGAAGAGCACGCCCGCGCCCAGGAAGAAGCCCGTATATTTCGACAGCAGACAAAGCCCGCCTGCGACGCCGATTGCGATCCACCAGCGTCCGTCGCCGGTCTGCACGAGCTTGGCGAGCGTGAACAGGAGGAGTGCCGCCGTTTCCAGCGCCGGTGCGTCGGGCGTGGCCGCCATCGTCTCCACCGCGACCATCAGCGTGAGATTGAAATAGAGACAGGCGAGCGCCGCCGCGTGTTCGTCGCCCAGAAGCATCTCGCCCGCGCGCCATACGCACCAACTGGCGACGACGGAGAGAAGCAGCGGCACGAGCCGCACACCGATCGACGTATCGCCCAGGATCATCGTGCCTGCACGGATGGCGTAGGCGATGGCGGGGGGATGATCGTAGTAACTGGCCGCCAGATGCTTCGACCACAGCCAGTAATAGGCTTCGTCGAACGACAGCGGCAGGTAGACGCCGAGCCCGAAACGCAGCAGCGTCAGCACGGCGATGGCAGCGACGATCCGGCGGTCCCGCGGCGAAAGGCGCGCGATGCCCGCACGCGTATCGATGGCCATCTCTTCTGTCCAGCCTGAACGTCCCGAAGGAGTTCGTTCCCCGAAATGAGGCGCCGGTCAAGCGATGGCCGTTTCCGCCATCGAAACGACCGGATTTGATCTGGACGGTTGTGAAGGTGCGAAAGCCGCGTGCTTCCTGAGCGGCAAGCCGGCGCGCAGGATTACAGGCCGCCCCCGAATGCGGCTGCTCGAATCGTCGGTGCCCCGCGCCGGCGCGTTTTATTCCCCGGGCTGGCGGCCAATGCGCCGCGGCGGATTGTTGTCGAACCAATCCGCCCACGCCAGCACAAACCCGAACACCACGAATGCCCCGATAGCCATGCAGAGATAGTAGAACTCGCCCGTGCCCATGTCGCGCTCCTTGCTAAGGACAAGGAGGGAAGCACCAAATGGGCGGACGGGCCTTGATGGAGATCAACTCCTGCCTAGACGGGCATCTCGATCCGGCAGACGAGGCCCTTGGGGTCGAAGTCGAATTCGGACACCCCCTGCTCGCCGCGAATGGCATGCTCGATCATGCGCGAGCCGAAGCCTTTGCGATCGGGGGGCGCGACGGGCGGTCCACCCTCTTCGGTCCAGACGAGCTTCAGGCGCCGTCCTTCATCGCCGGCCGCGACATCCCAGACGACCACGACGGTACCCGTGTCGTTCGACAGTGCGCCGTATTTGACGGCATTGGTGCCCATCTCGTGCAGCACCATGGCGATCAGGAGCGCGCGGTTGGGAGTGATATCCGCATCCGGGCCATGGATCGTCATGCGCT
>DATJRP010000011.1:0-161344 GCA_035504555.1 Rhizomicrobium sp.
CAATTGACAATTTTTCAAGCCATTGATTGAGGGAAGCCATCGCAAAATCGTCCTTGCTCGCGCGCTGCACGTTCAGGCAGCGGAAGGCTAGATGATCCATTTGGTGCGGGCGGCCGGACTCGAACCGGCACAGGCCTTGCGGCCCTACGGATTTTCGTACCAGCTACGGCTTTCGCCGCCGTCCCTGCCGGGACGTTTGTGGTCTGGACTATCCCTTCACCCTGGCGTCGCCGCTTTAGGTGCTGCCCGTCTAGTCTCTACACCTTCCCGTTTCCGGGCTTGGCTCGGGATTGCCTTTGAAGGTTTCCCCGACTTTGGGCAGTTCTACGTCTCCGGTTTCCCGAAGCGCACTCAAGATCGGCTTAAGTCCGTTGCGTCTACCAATTCCGCCACGCCCGCAAACCATAGGATTGTATAGCGTCGGCGGCACAAGCCGCCAACGGTTATCAATTCGATGCTGGAAAGCGCGGATTGGACGACCTGCCGCGCGGTTTGATTCGTCCCTTGGCCTTCGGCTTCGGAGCCGTCTCGCCTTCCTCAAGCTCTCCGAATTTCGGTCCGCGCTTCTTGCGGACGTTGATCGCCGCCGCGTCGAGCATCGTCTTGATGTGCGACGCGTAGTATTTCTCGATCATCTCGACGCTGGTGCGGCAGTTTTTGGCGATCTGATAGATGTCCGCGCCTTCCATAAGACGGAAGCATATGTAGGTATGGCGAAGGCTGTATGCCGTTCGGCATTGGCCTTCGCGGTCGAATTTCAAATTCTCTTCTCCGAGAATCTCGTTGAAAAGCTCGTGGTGCCGCTTCGGGAACACAAGCTCGGTAGGGCCTGGCACCGCCATGCGCTTGGGTTCCTCCGGCGTCGGCATGCGGCGCTTGCGATCTCGCAAGCGCTTAAACGGAACGACTGCGTTTGGCATGCTCTTGCAGTATCCGACGCCGCGCTTGCCGCGAACTTGGATTTCTAGGATCGTCTCGCCCGTCGCTTCGTCCTTGACGATTTCAACGTCGCGAAATTGCAAACGGTAGGCTTCATCGGGGCGCATGCCCGTATTCGCCATAAAGAGCACGAAGTCGTGCAGTTGCTCGCATTCCCATTTCCAGCGCGGTTTGGGCGGGTTGTGCGCCCGCTTCTGCGTGGCTTTGTAGAGCTGGCGATATTCTTCGAGCGAAAACCAAGCGCGATGAGAGATTTTCGTCGATGCTTGAAACGGCGCGGCTAGGTTGGGGAGTCGGTCGAGCCAGCCGTGCCGGTTGGCGCATTTGAGGATTTGGCGAAGGCAAACGATTTCTTGATGCAACGTGTTCCGTGCGGGAGGTTTGCGCGTTCCATCGGCCGGAGCGGTTTTTCGTAGCTGATCGATGCGCGACATGCCGGTCTTCATCCGGTGAATGCGGTAATCCTGAATCTTTCCGGCGGTGATCTCGGAGAGCACCATCTTTCCGAAGAAGGGATTGAGGTGGTTCTTGATCCGGTATTTGTGGCCCTCGACGTAGATCGGGCTTCGCTGTCCCTCCGTGATGGTCTCGAATTCGTCGATGAACCGCGACGCGGCTTCCTCGAAAGTCTTGCCTGCCTTCAATTCGCCTGCGCGATACTTGCCGATCAGTCCCAGATACCAGTCGCGCGCCACATCTTTGGCGCGCGCAAGGCTTTCCTCTTTGGTTGTCGATTTCCGCTGACGGCCGCCGACCGTCGCGGAGCAATACCAGTAAGGGCTGCGAGGCCGCATGAAGAGCTGGACCTCGTTGTCCATGAGCGAATGACGTGCCGTCGTTTCCATCGCCGAGACCCGAAAAAAGTGCGCTGGTGGGCTTAGGTTGGGCTAATTCTTTATACCACTAATCATATGAAAATACACGGGAAAAATGAAATCACTTGCATTTTAAGTCCGTTGCGTCTACCATTCCGCCACGCCCGCGCGCGTCGTCTCCAAGGGATAGCTGACTCGGCTCCGGCAATTAAGGGCGGGCTTTCGTCCCCCGACTTCGTTGGGAGAGGAACAAGGCCCCGACTGGCCCCCCGCACACGCCGTTTGACAGGGGGCCGCGCCTGACTATATTGCCCGCCTTCCCGCGGGGGCCTTCGGCCCGCCGAGGGCCCGTTTTCCGCCAAAAAGCTGGATTTTGAATGTCGAAGCGCAGCACCTCGAAATACAAACTCGACCGCCGCATGGGCGAGAGCGTCTGGGGCCGTCCCAAGAGTCCCGTCAACAAGCGCTCCTACGGCCCCGGCCAGCACGGCCAGCGCCGCGCCAAGAAGCTCTCCGACTACGGCACACAGCTGCAGGCCAAGCAGAAGCTCAAGGGCTATTACGGCAACATCACCGAGCGGCAGTTCCGCAAATATTATACGGAAGCGGCCCGCAAGACGGGCGATACGGGCGAGATGATGATCGGCCTCCTGGAGCGCCGCCTCGACGCCGTTGTCTATCGCGCAAAGTTCGTGCCGACGCCGTTCGCCGCGCGCCAGCTCGTCTCCCACGGCCATGTGAAGGTCAACGGCCGCCGCGTGACGATCGCGTCCTACCAGGTGAAGGAAGGCGATCTGATCGAGTTGACGGCGAAGGCGCGCGACATGGCGCTGGTGCTGGAAGCGGCGAAGAGCGCGGAGCGCGACGTTCCCGATTACGTCGAAGCGGACCACGACAAGATGAGCGCGAAATTCGTGCGCACGCCAAAGCTCGCCGACGTTCCGTATGCGTCGCAGATGCATCCGCATCTGATCGTCGAGTTCTATTCGCGCTGACGCTTACTTGAATCGATATTGCGAAAGCCCTGCGATAACATCGCGGGGCTTTTTTTGTCGGGGTTCCGATGACCTACACGATTTACGGCGATTTGCGTTCGGGTGCCTTCTCGAGCGAAGCCGCGCTCGCCGAAGCGGGCGCGCCCTACACGTTCGAGTTGATCTCGATCGAGAAGAATGCGCAGAAGTCGCCGGCGTTTCTGGCGATCAATCCGAGCGGCAAGATGCCGGCGCTGAAGACGCCCGATGGCCAGATCGTGACGGAATCGCTGGCGATTCTGCTGACGGTGGCGGATCGCTTTCCGGCCGCCGACCTGCTGCCTGCGCCCGGCAGTCCTGCGCGCGCCGACGTCTATCGCTGGCTCGCGTTCATGGCAGGCGAAATCTATCCGATGGTAGAAATCTCCGATTTTCCCGAGCGTTTCGTGCCCACCGGCGTGGAGGCCGATACGCTGCGCGCCAAGGCGCGTTCGCGCATCCGCGAAAACCTTCTCCTCATCGAGCGCATGCTCAACGGCCCGTGGTTCCTGGGCGAAACGTTCTCCGCGCTCGACATCTATGCCGTGATGTTCACGCGCTGGCGCGGTACGGTCGGCCGCGACTGGCTCGAGGGTGGCCACATCCCGAAGCTGCACGCGCTGGCCGAACGGCTTTCCAAACGCGAACGCATCGCGCCCGTCTGGCAACGGCACTTCGCGAAAGATTAGAAGTAAGATTCACCACAGAGGCTCGGAGACACGGAGATAAACAGTCTCTCGTCGAAATCATGCACCCACTTCGGCGAGCTCAATTGCGCGCGAATGCGCGCTGGCAAGCATCGAAAGCGCGCCCCGCCATCCGAAACGGCCTCGCTATCTCAGTGTCTCCGAGCCTCTGTGGTGAATCTTACTTCTCAGACTTTTTCGAGCACGATGCCGCGTTCGGCGAAGAAGGGGCCGAGTTCGTCGGCTTCGAACATCTCGCGGATGATGTCGGCACCGCCCACGAATTCGCCCTTCACATAGAGTTGCGGGATCGTCGGCCAGTTGGAGAATTCCTTGATGCCCTGGCGGACCTCGGGGTCGGCGAGGACATTCACGCCTTTGAACTTCACACCCAGCTCGGAGAGGATCTCGACCACGGCCGCCGAGAACCCGCATTGCGGGAACACGGGCGTGCCTTTCATGAACAGCACCACATCGTTGTCGGCGACGTCGGACCGGATACGGTCTTGTGCGGTATTGGACATGAACTTCCTCGTGGTTTCGCGGGTCTGCGGCGAGAACGAGACTTAAGAGCGAGCGGGGGGCGCGTCAAGGCGCGGCGCTTTGGCGAAAGACCGGCCTTCCGCCTGTACTTTCCATGACTTGGCGCGATTTGAGGGCCAAGTCTGTCACAGAACCGTTGCGCAACCGACGCACAAGCATTGCAGCCCCATGGCTAAGTCCCCGGCAGGTTCATCTGGGGGAAACCGAGTTATGTCCGACGTTGCCATTGCTACACCGGCAAAACCAAGGCTCGACGCGCGGCCGAGTCTGCTGACGAGCGCCGTGTTTCTGATCCTTTTGGCGGCCGGGGTGGGCTACGGCATCCGCGGCCTCCTGGACGACATTCAAAGCGTGCACGAAGGGCTGGCGTTGGGCGTCTTCGCCCTTCTGGGTATCGCGCTGCTGATCGCGCTCGGCTTCGAATTCGTGAACGGCTTCCACGACACGGCAAACGCGGTGGCGACAGTCATCTACACCCACTCGATGGCACCGGTCGTCGCCGTCGTATGGTCGGGGGTGTGGAACCTGATCGGCGTCCTGGTTTCGGGCGGTACGGTCGCCTATAGCATCATCACGCTCTTGCCGGTCGAATTGATCCTGCAGGTCGGCTCCAGCGCCGGCTATGCCATGATTTTCGCGCTCCTGATCGCCGCGATCGTGTGGAACCTGGGAACCTGGTTCTTCGGCATTCCCAACAGCTCTTCGCACGCGCTGATCGGATCGATCATGGGCGTCGGCATCGCCAATCAGCTGATGGCGCCGGCGGGCCAGGCCACGTCGGGTGTCGACTGGAACCAGGCGGTCAATGTCGGCGAGGCGCTCCTGTTCAGCCCGCTCGTGGGTTTTGTGTTGTCGCTGGTGCTGCTCCTTCTGATGAAGACGATCATCCGCATCCCGTCGCTCTATCAGGAGCCCAAGACCGATGCGCCGCCGCCCTTGTGGATTCGCAGCCTTCTGATTCTGACCTGCACCGGCGTGTCCTTCGCCCACGGCAACAATGACGGCCAGAAGGGCATGGGCCTTATCATGCTCATCCTGATCGGCGCTGCGCCCACCGCTTATGCGCTCAACCGCACCATGACCGATCACGACACGCCCGCCTTCGTGCAGACGACGACGGCGGCTGAAAAAGTGTTCGCGGCGCATGCGGGCGGAAAAGCGCCGCCTTCGCTCGACATCGCGCGCAAGATCGCCGGCAACGCGCTGCGCGACAAGACGCTCAATCGTCCGATCGTATTCGGCGCATTGGCGATGCTGTCCGAGGACACGGCGCAAAGCGTCCAGAGATATGGCGCGATCGCGCACGTGCCGGCGGCGGCGACGTCCAACCTCCGCAACGACATGTACCTGACGAGCGAGGCGGTGCGGCTCCTGCCGAAGCAGGGTGCGAAGTTCACCGCCGCCGAGACCAAGACGCTCGGTGACTACACCAAGGGCCTTCAGGCCGGTACGCGGTTCATTCCTCTGTGGGTCAAGGTCTGCGTCGCCATCGCGCTCGGCCTCGGCACGATGGTGGGCTGGAAGCGCATCGTGGTGACGGTCGGCGAACGGATCGGCAAGCAGCATCTGACCTATGCGCAGGGTGCGTCCGCCGAGCTTGTCGCGGCGACCACGATCCTGGGCGCGGTCTATTACGGCATGCCCGTGTCGACCACGCACATCCTGTCGAGCGGCGTCGCCGGCACGATGGTGGCCAACGGCTCCGGCCTGCAATGGAGCACGGTGCGTGCGATCGCCTCGGCCTGGGTGCTGACGCTCCCCGCCGCCATGGGCATCGCGGGGGGGCTCTACTTCGCACTCCACACTTGGGGCGGCCCTTTGTTCGCCCTGTTCATGCGCTAACGTGAACGTCGCCGGGCGGTCCAAATTGCGTTAATTTGGGTCGCTCGGATGGCGGCTGGCTCCGGGCTCTATGAAGCCAAGGAGCAGGCCTCGATGAACACCAATCCCGATCTCGTCGAACTCGAAAGTCCCGACGCGTTCGCGCCGACGCTCGAGCGCATCGCCAACGCCATCGAATCCCATGGTCTCACGGTCCTGGCGCGCGTCGATCACGCGGCCGGCGCGCGCGCCGTGGGCCTCGCCATGCCGTCGACCATTGTCCTTTTCTACGGCAATCCCAAAGGCGGCACGCCGCTGATGCTGGCGGCGCCGCAGGCCGCTCTCGATCTGCCGCTGCGCGTGCTCGTGCGCGAGCGCGAAGACGGGAAAGCGATCGTGGCCTTCCATCCCGCGGCGCCGATGCTGAAACGCGCCGGCGTGCCGGATGCGCTCACCTCGAAGCTCGATCCCGCACAGGCGATCCTCGCGGCCGCGCTGAAGGGCTGAAAGGCCGCCGCAGACGGCTAGCGACTCACCAGCTGCTGCAACTGCGCCGGATAACGCTCGCCCTGCACGGTAGCCTTTGCATTGCATCCAGCCGAGGCCCGCGGTGACGATCAGCGTCTGGCCGTGCGTATTCTCGGCGACTGGTGCCCGCCCTTTCCGGGATTTCATCTTTATTATCCGAGCCGCCGGCAGCCTTCAGCCGCGTTTGCGCTGTTGGTGGATGCGCTGCGCTATCGCCAACGCGATTGACATGCGGGTCGAGCGGGGACCAAATCCAGACCGCTTCGTTTTTCACCGGGCTGGGATTACACAATGCTGCGTTTGTTTTTCGTCTGCGCCGTCGCAGTCAGTCTCGCTGGCTGCGAATCGGAATCTGATTTCTGGCAACCTGTTGTCGACAACGCGTGGCCGTTCGCGGACTCTCAGCCGGCCAAGCCGGTGGCTGCAACCTATGACGACGCGCACTGTGCAGCCGTCGCCCGCGAGCGCACCGCTGACGCCAAGGTCAACGGTTACGACGATGATCTGAGTGAAATCGTCTATTCCGGCACCTACGCCGACTGCGCGGCGTGGGACAAAAAGCATCCCGACCCGCAGGGGAACTAGCCGCGCTCAGCATATTCTGTCACGCGCGTTGCTGCGCGAATGCCTTTCGACGATTGCGATATTGTGTCGGGCCGGCGCGAGATCAGGCGGCCCCGGGTTGACCATGCCGCTCGCGATAACGAGATTAGGGGTCAGGTGGAAACCCGAGGGACAAGACATGACGAACACGCCTGAGTATGTGCCGCCCCAGGTTTGGGTCTGGAACAAGGAAAACGGCGGCCGCTTCGCCAATATCAACCGGCCGATCGCCGGCGCCACGCACGAGAAGGAATTGCCCGTCGGACGCCATCCGTTCCAGCTCTATTCGCTGGCCACGCCCAACGGCGTCAAAGTCACGGTGATGTTCGAAGAGCTGCTGGCGGCCGGACATAAAGGCGCGGAATACGATGCGTGGCTGGTTCAGATCAACAATGGCGACCAGTTCGGCAGCGGCTTCGTGGTGGTCAATCCCAATTCCAAGATTCCGGCGCTGATGGATCGTTCGGGCCCCAAGCCGGTGCGCGTGTTCGAATCCGGCTCAATCCTCCTGCATCTGGCGGAGAAATTCGGCGCCTTCCTGCCGAAGGATGCCGCCAAGCGCACGGAAGCGCTCAACTGGCTTTTCTGGCAGATGGGCAGCGCGCCCTATCTCGGCGGTGGCTTCGGCCATTTCTATGCCTATGCGCCAATCAAGATCGAACACGCCATCGACCGCTTCGCCATGGAGACCAAACGTCAGCTGGACGTGCTCGACCGGCGCCTGGCGGAAGCCGAATATCTTGCGGGCGACGAATACACCATCGCCGACATGGCGGTGTGGCCGTGGTACGGCGGAATGGCGAAGGGCCTGCTCTATGGCGGCGGCGAATTCCTGAGCGTGCACGAATACAAGAACGTGATCCGCTGGGCCGATCAGATCGCGGCGCGTCCCGCCGTCAAACGCGGCCGCATGGTCAACTGCGCCTGGGGCGATCCGAGCGGGCAATTGTGGGAGCGCCACGACGCCGGCGATTTCGAAACGAAGACGCTGGACAAGATGATGGCGAAGTCAGCGTAGGATATTCGGTCCCGGCGGCGCGTTATTTGCGATTGCACACGGAGGCCTGAAATGTCCGACTATGTCCTCTACTACTGGTCTGCGCCGTTCCGCGGACAGTTTGTGCGCGCGGTCCTGGCCTTCGCCGGCAAGACGTGGACCGAGGGTGGCGACGACGCAATCGCAAAGCTCATGGGCGGCTCGTTAAAGGACATGCCGGTGCCCTTCATGGGGCCGCCCGTGCTCGTCGATAAAAAGGCGAACGTCGCCATCGCGCAGATGTCGGCCATTGTTCTTTATCTTGGCGAGACGCTGGATCTTCTGCCCGCCATACCGGCGTTGCGCGCCCTGACCATGAAGATCGTCAACGACGCCAACGATGTGATCGACGAGATCACGCTGGATGGCGGCCGCGAGATGTGGACGGAAAAGCGTTGGCACGATTTTGTCCCCCGCCTGAAGAAATGGATGTCGATCTTTGAGGAAACGGGGCGCCGCCACGGCCTGCACGCGAAGCGCGGCTTTATGCTCGGAGGCGAGGCGCCAAGCATTGCCGACGTGGTGACGGCCACGCTTTGGTCGACCATGTGCGAGCGCTTTCCGAAGATCGAGGCGATCTTTGAGGAGACTGCACCGATGACGGCCGCTCTTGTGCGTCGGGTCGCCGAACTGCCCGTATTTGCCAAACTCGCCGCCAAGGCGCGAGACGAATATGGCGACACCTATTGCGCCGGCCAGATCGAGGCTTCGCTGCGGAAGGTGCTGAAGGCTTAGACGGCGCGAGCGACTTCGAAACGACGAGGCGCGACAGGCGCATGCGAACGCCCGAGTTGTGCGCCGATCCGTTGAGCGGACTTCGACCCGATGATTGACTGTCTAGTCACTCTTTATTATAAGGGGCAGGGAGGGAGACGATGGCAAAGCCCAAAAGCGAGGAGAAGCGCAACGCGATCATGTCCGCCGCGGCGCGGGTCATCGCAAGTCAGGGCTTGGGTGCGCCGACTGCGGTGATCGCCCAGGAAGCCGGCGTCGCAAACGGGACGCTGTTCACCTACTTTGAGACCAAGGCCGACCTGTTCAACGAACTCTATGTCGCGCTGAAAGCCGAACGCGCGTCCGCCTCGCTCAAGGGCCTCCCGGTCACAGCCGATCTTCGCAAGCAGATGTTTCACTTATGGTCGCATGCGATGGACTGGGCGATGACCCATCCCGAAAAGCGGCGCGCGCTGGCGCAGCTCAGCGTCTCCGACGAGATCTCGGAAGCGAGCAGGGCCGCCGGGCATAAGGCGATGTCGGGCGTCGCCAGACTGCTGGAGCAAAGTCGTGCCGGCGGCGTCATGCGCAATGCGCCGATGGGCTTCGTGGTCGCAATCATGAACTCGGTGGGAGATGCCACGATGGAGTTCATGACCCAGGATCCGGTCAACGCGAAGAAACACGCCAAAGCGGGCTTCGATGCGCTCTGGCGCGTGCTCACCTGATTTTTTTCAGCTGATGACTGACTAGACAGACATCTATAGGAGGAAGCCATGCCGAAGGCCGCAGATCGCAAAGCGTACATCATCACCGGGCCGACCTCAGGCGCCGGACGCGAAACCGCTCTGAGAATGGCCAGGCGCGGGACGCTTGTGCTCGTGGGCCGCAGCAGCGGCAAGCTTGATGACGTGAAGAAGGCGATCGCGCGACGGGGCGGGCACGCGGTGCCGGTGGTGTGCGACATGTCGGATCTGGCGAGTGTGCGCCGCGCCGCCGCTGAGATCATCGCGCTCGAGCTGCCGATCGTCGGATTGCTCAACAACGCGGGCGTCCAGAACCCGCCCGTCCTCAAGAACGCAGCCGGTTGGGACATGACGTTCGCGACGAACCACCTCGGGCCGTTCGCGCTGACCGAAGCACTGGTGCCGCATCTGAAAGATGGTGCGAATATCCTCTTCGTCGGCTCGGCCACCGAAGATCCCGAGCGCCAGCCGGCCAAGCGGGCCGGTTTTCGTGGCGGACGCTACATTTCCGCGGAGGCGAGCGCGCGCGGCGAATGGCAACCCGGCGGCGCCAGGCAGCCGGGCTACGACGCCTATGCCACGTCCAAGCAGTGCAACATCGTCACGGCACTGGCGCTCGCGCGCGAAAACCCGCGGCTGCGTATCAACGCCATCGAGCCGGGCGTCATGTTCAACACCGGCCTTCACGGCCACATGAACATCTTCTTCCACATCCTGGCGTATTACATCGTCCCGCTGCTGGCGCCGTTCATAAAGGTTTTGAGCACGCCGAAGCGCGCCGCGCGCGTGTTTGCTAGGATCCTGCTCGATACATCCGGCAAAACCGGCGTCTACTACGACGAAGGCGGCCATCCCATGCAAGGTTCCGCGCTCGTTCGCGATCCAAAGTTTCAGGATCGTGTCGTCGCCGAGACGCGGGCCCTGCTGTCGACGGTTCCAATGTGAATCGCCGGAGGCGTACGCCGCACACGCACCGTTCTGTGGCTTTCCGCGAGTTCAGGACTCGTGGCACGGACGCTTGTCGGACTGCCGGACGCCGCCGGGATATTCGTCGTGGCGTTTCGGCCAGTTCGGGTAGGCGGTTCTGTTGCGGCCCTCGGGCGTGACGTCAAGGTAGTGATGGGTATCGAGGAGTGCGTCGAGGCCGCGCGCGTAGGTGGAATAGGTCAGGAAAACCTCGCCCGCCTCGTCTCGCGCAAACACGCTCAATCCGGGAAGCTCCTCGTCGATGTAGCGCGGATCCGTCGTGATGGTCCCGAAATTGTAGTCGATCTTGCCTTGGGCCACCTGCTCCTTCCGGAAGGAGACGTGGAAGTCGTAGTTGAAGTCGCCAGCGAACGAGGACACCCACGGAAAGTGCCAGCCCATGCGTTCCCTGTAGACCAGGATCTTGGCGAGCGGTGCGCGGGAAACGCCCACGATACTGACGTTGTGTTGTTCGAGATGAGGCGCTGGACCGTCGACATGCTCGGCCTGAAACGAGCAGCCGGGGCACGCCGCGTCCCACTCCGGCGCAAACATGAAATGATGGACGATGAGCTGCGAGTGGTCCCCGAACAGCTCGGCCAGGGTCTTGCGTCCATGCTCGGTGTCGAAGACATAGGTCTTCTCGAGCTTCATCCAGGGAAGGGCGCGCCGCTCTTCGGCAAGCGCATCTCCCGCCCGCATATGTGCCTTTTCTTTGAGAAGAAGCGCCCTGCGCGCGGCGGTCCATTCTTCCTGGGATACGACCATGGATGGCTGCATGACGACCTCTCTCCCACAAGGCTACAATAGTTTCCAATATAGTGAACTATTACCGACCTGCGCTGTCAATGGGTGTCACGTCCATTGCCCGGCTTGTTCAGGCAACACATCTTAGGCAAAAATTTAGGTCGCCCCGCAAGAAGTGGGCGATGACGAATGTTTGGGGGATTCAGTCAAAAGCGATCCCGCCGCTAGTCCGCCGCCATCGTCTGCAGCGACAGTGCGTGCAGCACGCCGCCCATGCGGCCCTTCAGCGCGTCATAGACCATCTGGTGCTGCTGCACACGTGTCTTGCCCTTGAAGGCTTTGGATTTGACCATGGCCGCATAGTGGTCGTTGTCGCCCGCGAGATCGGTGATCGTCACCTGCGCGTCGGGAAAGGCTTCCTTGATCAGGGTTTCGATCTCGCTCGCCGTCATCGCCATGATACGCCCCGTTTGTCCTAATTCGTCGGCGGAATCTCTTCGCCGCGCATGAAGCGCGGAAACCAGCTTTCGTGCGTGCGTCTGAGATCGGCAATCGTCGCCGCCGCGCCGGCCCCTTCGACTGACAGCTTATCGCCACCTGTGTGACCGATCAAAGCGGCCGGTATGCGGGCATCCCGGGCCGAAAACAAAAGCATATCCACTTCAGCTTTTGGGATCGCAATCAGATAGCGTCCCTGATCCTCGCCAAAGAGCTGCGGTATCGACTTGGTGTTGGCGTACAGCATTGCTCCTATCCCGCCTCCTATCGCCATTTCAGCAATTGCGGTGAGCAAGCCGCCATCCGAAACATCATGCACCGTGTCGAGCTTGCCATCCTCGATGAGCCCGCGCACGAAGGTGCCGTTGCGTTTTTCGGCAGCAAGGTCGACAGGCGGTGCGTTGCCTTCTTCGCGACCCTCGATTTCGCGCAAATAGATCGACTGGCCGAGATGACCCTTGGTTTCCCCGATCAGGATGATCGCGTCGCCGTCGCGCTTGAAGGCGACCGTCGCCATGCGATCGACGTTCTTCATCAGGCCCACGCCGCCGATGGCCGGTGTCGGCAGGATCGCTTCGCCGTTGGTCTCGTTGTAGAGCGAGCAATTGCCTGAGATGACGGGGAAGTCGAGCGCGCGGGCCGCCTCGCCGATGCCGTCGATGCCGGCCACGATCTCGCCCATGATTTCGGGCTTCTCGGGATTGCCAAAATTGAGATTGTCGGTGATCGCAAGCGGCCTGGCGCCGACGGCGGAAAGATTGCGATAGGCTTCGGCGACAGCCTGCTTGGCGCCTTCGAACGGATCGGCCTTGCAATAGCGCGGCGTGACGTCCGTCGTGATGGCGAGCGCTTTCTTCGTGCCGTGCACGCGAACGACGGCGGCATCGCCGCCCGGCCGCTGCACCGTGTCATTCATCACCGTCTGGTCGTATTGCTCCCATATCCAGCGCCGCGAGCAGAGGTCGGGTGTGGCCATCAGCGTCAGCAGCGATTGCGTGACAGACCGCTTTTCGTCGATGACGACGGCGTCGGCGCGCGGCGTGGCGCGGTCAAAGGGGCGCTGATAAACGGGTGCTTCGTCGGAGAGCGCGGGCACGGGAATGTCGGCCACCACCTTGCCGTGATGCTTCACGACGAGGCGGCCCGTGTCCGTCGTGCGCCCGATCACCGCGAAATCGAGTTCCCACTTCTTGAAGATGCGTTCGGCTTCCGCCTCGCGGCCGGGCTTCAGAACCGCGAGCATGCGCTCCTGCGATTCCGACAGCATCATGTCGTAGGCGGTCATATTGGTTTCGCGTTGCGGAACGCGATCGAGATCGAGTTCGATGCCGGAGCCGCCCTTGTCGGCCATTTCGGCCGACGAAGAGGTGAGACCCGCAGCACCCATGTCCTGGATGGCGATGATTGCATCCGTCGCCATCAGTTCGAGGCAGGCTTCGAGGAGCAGCTTCTCGGTGAACGGATCGCCCACCTGCACGGTCGGGCGCTTCTCTTCGGAATCCTCGTTAAATTCTGCCGACGCCATGGTGGCGCCATGAATGCCGTCGCGGCCCGTCTTCGAACCGACATAGACGACAGGATTGCCGGCGCCCTTGGCAGCGGAGAGGAAGATATTGTCCGTGCGCGCAAGACCCACGCACATCGCGTTGACGAGGATGTTGCCGTTGTAGGAGCGGTGGAAATTCACTTCGCCGCCGACCGTCGGCACGCCCATGCAATTGCCGTAACCGCCGATGCCGGAGACGACGCCGGACACGAGATGACGGGTCTTGGGGTGATCCGGCTCGCCGAACCTCAGCGCATTCATCATCGCGATGGGCCGCGCGCCCATGGTGAAGACGTCGCGCATGATGCCGCCCACGCCCGTCGCCGCACCCTGATAGGGCTCGATGAACGAAGGATGGTTGTGGCTTTCCATCTTGAAGATGGCGGCGTCGCCATCGCCGATGTCGATCACGCCCGCGTTTTCGCCCGGTCCCTGCAGCACCCACGGCGCCTTTGTCGGCAGCGTGCGCAAATGCGCGCGCGTGGATTTGTAGGAGCAGTGTTCGCTCCACATCACGGAGAAGATGCCGAGCTCGACGAGATTGGGCTCGCGGCCCAAGAGCAATTTGACTTTGGCGTATTCGGCGTCGGAGAGGCCGTGTTCGCGAACGACTTGAGGGGTGATGGTGTCAGTCACTATGGGAAATCACGAAAGTGTTTCGATCAGGCTCTTGAACAGGGCTGCGCCGTCGGTGCCGCCCAGAAGCGGATCGCATACGCGCTCGGGATGCGGCATGAGGCCCAGCACGTTGCGCTTCTCGCTCAGGATGCCTGCGATATTGCGCGCCGAACCGTTGGGATTGTCGCCCGGCGCATAGCGGAACGCCACGCGGCCTTCCTGCTCGAGGCGGTCGAGCGTCTCCTCATCGGCCACGTAATTGCCTTCGCCATGCGCCACGGGAAACAGCACACGCTCGCCTTTGTTATAGGCCCGCGTGAAGACGGATTGCGTCTCTTCCACTTCCAGCGCTACGGAACGGCAGACGAATTTGAGATCAGCGTTGCGGATGAGCGCGCCCGGCAGCAGTCCTGTTTCGGTCAGGACCTGGAAGCCGTTGCAAATACCGAGCACGGCCGTGCCTTCGTCGGCCTTCTTCTTCACGTCGCGCATGATGGGCGATTGCGCCGCCATGGCGCCGCAGCGCAGATAATCGCCGTAGGCGAACCCGCCGGGCAGCACGATCAGGTCGACATCGGGAAGCGTGGTGTCCTGGTGCCAGGCCATGTGCGGCTTCTGGCCGGTAAGCTGTTCGAGCGCCGTCGCCGCATCGCGGTCGCAATTGGAGCCCGGAAAGACGACGACGGCGGACTTCATCGCTTCAACCTTTCAGTTCGATCTCGTATTTCTCGATCACCGTGTTGGCGAGAAGTTTCTCGCACATCTGTTTCAGGCTTTCGCGCGCGGCGGCTTCATTGTGCTCGGCGAGCTCGATATCAATCACCTTGCCCTGGCGGACATCGCCGACTTGTCCGAAGCCCAAGCCGTTCAGCGCGTGGCCGATGGCTTTGCCCTGCGGGTCCAGAACGCCGTTTTTGAGAGTGACGAAGACGCGCGCTTTCATGTGAGCGTGGCCCAGCTTTCCATTTTCAACGTGATCCCCGCTTGCGCGGGGATGACTTGCGCGTGCCGCGCAAGTCACTTCACCAGCATCGGTCCCTTGGCTTCGCCTTGCACCGATTCGGGCATGATTCCCAAGCGTTTTGCGACTTCGGAATAGGCCTCGACGACGCCGCCCAGATCGCGGCGGAAACGGTCCTTGTCGAGCTTCTCGTTCGACGTCACGTCCCACAGCCGGCAGGAATCCGGACTGATCTCGTCGGCCAGCACGATCCGCATATAGTCGTTCTCCCAAAGCCGTCCAAACTCGACCTTGAAGTCGACGAGCTTGATGCCGACGCCGAGGAAAAGCCCCGAGAGGAAGTCGTTGATGCGGATGGTGAGGTTCACCATGTCGTCTAGATCCTGCGGGCTCGCCCAGCCGAAAGCCGTGATGTGCTCTTCGGAGACCCAGGGATCGTGCAGCTGATCGGACTTGTAGTAGTACTCGATGATCGAGCGGGGCAGGGTGGTGCCTTCCTCGATGCCGAGACGCTTCGACAGCGAACCCGCCGCCACGTTGCGCGCCACGACCTCAAGGGGGACGATCTCCACCTCTTTGACGAGCTGCTCGCGCATGTTGAGCCGGCGCACGAAATGGGTCGGCACGCCGATGGCGTTCAACTGTGTCATCAGGTATTCGGAAATGCGATTGTTGAGGACGCCTTTGCCTTCGATCGTCGCCTTCTTGGTGGCGTCGAATGCGGTCGTGTCGTCCTTGAAATACTGAATCAGCGTTCCCGGCTCGGGCCCCTCATAGAGGATTTTGGCCTTGCCTTCGTAAATCATGCGGCGGCGCTTCATGGGAAGATGTCCTACGCGAACGCGGCCGGAATCGGCCGCTCTAAACGCGAGACGGGAACCCGCTCTTTCCGAGTCCCCGTTGCGGGCCAACTTAGCGGATGGGGGAGCCCGGGGGCAACGTTTCGCACATGCGTCCTACCGGCCCGTCGCGGGGGCTGTGCGGTTCGGCTACAATTGCTGGTCGGGCGACCCGAATCTGTGAAATTATCTTAATAAATCAGAAGGTTAGAATATGAGCGGTGTATTTTCCGATCGCGAGAAGGCTTTCGAGGACAAGTGGGCGCACGACGAGGACTTGCGCTTCAAGGTCCTGGCCCGGCGCAACAAACTTCTGGGCCTCTGGGCGGCTACGGAGATGGGCCTCAAGGGCCAGGCGGCAGAGGATTACGCCGGGGCCATTGTCCAGGCCGAGCTCTCCAGGGACGGCGATGAGGCGGTATTCCAGAAGCTCAAGGCGGACTTCGCCGCGGCCAGGATTGCCCGGACCGACCACCTCATCCATCTCAAGATGGACGAGCTCTTCAATATGGCCAAAAACGAAGTCATTCACGGAGGCTGAACGGCCATGAAATGGGGGGCCGCCGGAGCGATTCTCCTGACGCTGGCAGGCGTGGCCCGGGCCGCGGAGCCCGGCTGGGCCTTTTATGGCGGCGACGCGGGCGGCCAGCGTTATTCGGCCGCCGCCGAGATCACCGCCGCCGATGTGGCGAGCCTGAAACCGGCCTGGCGCTTCTCCACCCATGACCTCGCGACCAAGGGCCAGGCGGTCTATCACGCCTCATTCGAGGATACCCCGATCCTCGCCGACGGTAGGCTCTATGTCTGCTCGCCCTTCAACGAAGTGAGCGCGCTCGATCCGGGCACGGGGCGCGAGATCTGGCGCTTCGATCCCAAGGTCGATTTCAGCCACCAATATCCGAACGAGCTTGTCTGCCGCAGTGTCGCCTTCTGGCGCAATCCCGCGCGCACCAAGGGCTTGTGCGCCACGCGGCTCTTCATGGCGACGAACGATCGCCGCCTGATCGCCATCGACGCGGAGAAAGGTGTGCCGTGTCCGGGCTTCGGCGATCGCGGCACTGTCCGCATGACGCCGTTTCCGAAGATGATCTATCCGACGGAAGTGCAGAACACGTCGGGGCCCGTGGTCACCCATGGCGTCGTCATCGTCGGCTCTTCCATTGGCGATAACGGCCGCGTGGACGAGCCGCGCGGCACGGTGCGCGCCTACGACGCCGTCACTGGTCGCCCTCGTTGGACGTTCGATCCGGTTCCGCGCGGTCCTTCCGCGCCCAACGCCGCAAGTTGGACGGGCAAAGGTGCGAGCATGACGGGCGCGGCCAATGTCTGGGCGCCCATCTCCGTCGATGAAGCGCGCGGCATCGTCTATCTGCCGACAACGAGCCCGAGTCCCGATTTCTACGGCGGCACGCGCCCGGGCGACAACCGCTACGCGGATTCCGACGTCGCCGTCGATGCACAGACCGGGAAGGTCGTGTGGTCGTTCCAGATCACGCATCACGACGTGTGGGATTACGACATTCCTGCGGAGCCGACGCTCGGCGTCGTCACCTACAAAGGCAAGACGGCGCCCGCGCTCATCCAGGCGACGAAGCAGGGTTTCATCTTCACGCTCAACCGCCTGACCGGTGCGCCGCTCATTCCCGTCGAGGAACGCCGCGTGCCGCAGGGCGGCGCGCCCGGCGACCAGCTGTCGCCGACGCAGCCCTTCCCCATCGCGCCGAAACAGCTCTCGCCATCACGGATCAAGCCGGATGACGCGTTCGGATTGACGTTCTGGGATCGCGGCGCCTGCCGCGACAGGATCGCGAAGGCGCGCGCGGAAGGCATGTACACGCCGCCGTCGACCAAAGGCACCATCATCTATCCGTTCACCGGCGGCGGCACGAACTGGGGCGGCCTCGCCTTCGACCAGAAGCACGACATCGTCTATGTAAATACGACGAGCGCGATGCATCTGGTCACGCTCATCCCGCGTGCGGATTTTGCGCGGGTGAAAGCGGCCAATCCGGGGAAAGAAGTTTCGCCGCAGACGGGCGCGCCTTACGGCATGATGCGCGAGACGATGCTGTCGCCGTTCGGCATACCGTGCAATCCGCCGCCTTGGGGCCAGCTCCACGCCGTCGACATGCACGACGGCCACGTCTTGTGGGAAGTGCCGCTCGGCACGACCGAGGACATGGCGCCGTTCTCCGAATACATCCTCGGCAAAACCGGTACGCCCAATTTCGGCGGACCGATCGTGACCGCCGGCGGCCTCGTCTTCATCGGCGCTGCGATGGACGATTATCTGCGCGCCTTCAATGCGAAGACGGGCGCCGAACTCTGGCGCGGCCGCTTGCCCGCGGGCGGACAGGCAACGCCGATGACCTATGTCTGGCACGGCCGGCAATACGTCGTCATCGCCGCCGGCGGCCACTCCAAGGCCAACACCAAACGCGGCGACGAAGTGATCGCGTTCGCGCTGCCGGAATAAGAAGATTTCAACCCAGAGACGCGGAGGTCACGGAGAAACCAAAGATGGCGAGAAGCGTCAATTTCTTATCTCGGTCTCTCCGTGTTTAAAAATTAGAGCAGTTGCACCGTCATCGCATCTTCCTCGCCGTCGAAATACTTCGCGAGCGCGTTGCGGAAGAGCGGCTCGTCGGGTGCTGCGTGGGCGAAGAGTGTCATCGACGAGAAGAATTTGAGATCGTCGGGATTGCCCAGGATCTGCCGCGCGGATTTTCCCGTCACGTTCAGCATGAGCTGCGTGCATTCCTTAAGCCGCCCGCCGAGCAGTGGGTGGGCGAGATAGGCTTCGGCTTCGTCGAGCGAGCCGATCGCATAGAGCTCCGCCGTTGCGGAACGGCCGAGGCCGGCCACCTGCGGAAACACGAACCACATCCAGTGGCTCTGCTTCACGCCCGCGCGCAACTCCGCGATCACGCTGCGATAGGCGAGGTCCTGCGCGTCGACAAAGCGTTGGAGATTGAAGGGATCATTCATCGAGATTGTACCGGCCATTTTTGGCGCAGTGGATGCGGTGGTTGTTCAGTGGACGCAGAATACAAAATTTCGCGGGTGAATGCGCGCAAGAATAATTCACAAGGGGCGGTGAGACGGTGAGATCCGCCGTCTCTCACAGTCTCACCGCCTCCTGTGAATTTTCTCACTGTGCGCGCTACGCGCGGTATCGAAGGCCAAGGCGGAATTTTCTGCGTCCACTGCACAACCAACGCGTCCACTGCGCTAAGAATTGCAGATCGTGGACGCCGGACGTCAGTCGTTGGCGACGAGCTGGGACTTGGTGTTGCTGAACGTGCCCCAAGCCCAGAAATCGACTTCGAAATTGATCGCCTGCGAACTGACGAGCGCGTAGAGCGGGATCTTCCAGGTCACCGTGTGACCGAAGAAGTCGCCGGTCACGGCGGGCTGATAGGTTTCTTTTCCCAGCGTGACGGGCGCCGCGTATTCGACGGAACCAGGCACCGTCACCGAGAAGGCGTAGGTATGATCGCCGAGGATGCTCTGTGCCACGGCTTCGCCGACATTGTTCGCGGCCTCCGCCTGCTGGCTTTCGTGCTTGGCCTTGTCGACCATGACGTTGGCGACGAAGGCCACGTGGCTGGGCCCGAGCCCGAAAAAATCGCGGCTCTTGACGGTGAGGCTCATCGTCTCGTCGGAGAAGGCGAGATCGGAGAGCGACTTGAATTCGACCGTCGCCGTGCGCGTGACTTTGCCGCCGGCATCCGTCGTTGCCATCGCGGCATGGTTTTCCTTGTTGACCAGCTTTTCGTTCTTCAGCGCTTCGCCGACGAGGCCCTGCGCGGTCGCGGCGACCTGATAGTGCCCGGCGCCGGTGCGGTCGATACCGACCGTCTGGACCAGGTCGAGACAGCCCGAAAGCCCCACTCCGGCCATGATTATCGCCGCCGCGGCGAACGCGCCGCGCCACCGAGTTGCCAAGCTCATGAACCCCTCCGTTCGTTCGGCTCGGGGAGCCAAACACGGCCTTAAGACCAAATTGTGTCCCTCGGGCTCGACAGGCCCAGGCTGGAACAGCATTCTCCGCTCACGCATTGGTATGTCGGGTGTGGATTTGATCGGCAGCAGATTGGCCTTGGCGGCGTCCGCCGCAATTTTCGCAACAGCTACACTCGGACAAACGCCACCCGCGAAGGGACCCGCACCGCACGCGACGGTCGCTGCACCACTACCCGCATCGCCTGTTCCGCTGCCAGTGTCGCCGCCCTGGATGAACAAGGCGCTGTCGGCTGACGCGCGCGCCACTTTGCTTGAGCAGCAGCTCACGCTCGACGAAAAGATCGGGTTGCTGCATGGCCACACGCCGATTCTCTGGCACGAAAGGCCGGCGGATTTTCTCTGGACGTCAGGTTACGTGTCCGGCGTACCGCGACTGGACGTCCCGGCGCTGCGCGAAACCGATGCGGGCCTCGGCGTCACCCACCCGCTCGTCGACGAGCGGGACGGCGGTTCCACGGTATTGCCGTCCGGACTCGCAGAGGCCGCCACCTGGAATCCGGAACTCGCGCGCGAAGGCGGCGCCATGCTGGGCCTGGAAGCACATGAGAACGGCTTCAACGTCGTGCTCGCGCCGGGCATCAATCTCGCGCGCGATCCGCGCGGCGGACGCAATTTCGAATATGCAGGCGAGGATCCGCTGCTCGCCGGCGTCATCGCGGGCAACGAAATCGCCGGCATTCAGAGCCAGAACGAGATCGCGACACTCAAGCACTATGCGCTGAACGATCAGGAGACAGGCCGCTTCGTCGCCGACGTGCAGATCGACGGTTCCGCCGCGCGCGAATCCGATCTTCTCGCTTTCGAGCTCGCCATCGAACGCGGCGCACCGGGCTCGATCATGTGCGCCTACAACAAAGTCGGCGGCGTCTATGCTTGCGAGAATGCCGATCTCCTGAACGCGACGCTGAAGGCCGATTGGGCGTGGCCCGGTTTCGTGATGTCGGATTGGGGCGCCACGCACTCGACCGAGATGGCCGCGATCAACGGCCTGGACCAGGAAGACGGCGAGGAATTCGACGGCCGTTCCTATTTCGCGGCGCCGTTGGAGAAAGCCGTGCAGGCCGGCACGGTGCCGCAGGCGCGGTTCGAAGATATGGTCCACCGCATCCTGCGCACGATGTTCCAGGACGGCGTCATCGATCTTCCGGCCATGCCCGGCCTGATCGATTACGACGCCGACGGGGCCGTCTCCCAGCGCATCGCGGAGCAGGCGATCGTACTGTTGAAGAACGCCAACGGCCGGCTGCCGCTGACAACGAACATCACACACCTTGCCGTCATCGGCGGCCACGCGGATCTGGGCGTTTTGGGCGGCGGTGGCGGATCGTCGGAAGTGGTGTCGCCGCATGGCGGCACGGCGCTGAGCATTCCGCATCCGGAGGGCGATTTCGCGGTCTCCGAGAATTACCTCGGCGTCTCGCCGCTCGCCGCGATCCTGCAGCGGATTCCCAATGTGCAGCTGCAGTTCAACGACGGAACGATTCCCGAGAAGGCCGCGGCCGCGGCGAAAGGCGCCGACGTCGTCATCGTCTTCGCCACGCAATGGACGAGCGAATCGGTCGACGCGCCCAATCTCTCGCTGCCGGCGAACCAGGATGCGGTGATCGAGGCTGTCGCCGCTGCCAATCCCCACACCATCGTGGTGCTGGAGACCTCCGGTCCTGTGTTGATGCCCTGGATCGACCAAGTCGAAGGCGTGGTTGAAGCCTGGTATTCCGGTTCGCGCGGCGGCGAGGCGATCGCGCGTGTGCTCTTCGGCGAAATCGATCCGTCGGGTCGGCTTGCGATCACGTTTCCCATGAGCGAGGCGCAGCTTCCGCATCCGCAGCTTCCGGGCTATGCAGCCATGCTCGAAGCGCGCAGGCTCTCCGGCAATCCGCATGCGCCGCCGCCGCCCTTCACCATCGACTACTTCGAAGGCGCCAATGTCGGCTATCGCTGGTACGAAAGCCGCAAGCTCACGCCGCTGTTTCCCTTCGGCTTCGGCCTTTCCTACACGACGTTCGCCTATTCCGGTCTGAAGGTCGAAGGCGGCCGGACGCTCAGCGTCTCCTTCGACGTCAAGAACACGGGCATGCGGCCGGGCTTCGACACGCCGGAAATCTACGCCATGCGGGAACTTGGCGGCAGCCAGACCGTTCGTCATCTCATCGGCTGGAACAAGGTGCTCCTCAATCCGGGAGAGACAAGACGCGTATCCGTCACGGCCGATCCGAGGCTGCTCGCGACTTTCGACATGGCCGCGCATGTCTGGAAGGTGGCTGCCGGTCCTTACCGAGCGCAAGTCGGGCGGTTCGCTGGCGACACGGTGCTGAGCGGCGACGCCAGACTTTCCGCTTACGGGATTAGACCCTGATGCAGGACAATCTCGCATGAACGCCGCGAAACCCGGGGATACCGCGACGGCGCTCGTCGGCGACATCGGCGGAACCAATGCGCGCTTTGCGCTGGCCGATCTTGCGGGCGCGACGCCGCGCATCACGGACATCCGCGAATATCCGAGCCGGACCTACGCAAGCGGCGGTGCTGCCGTCGGCGCTTATCTGAAGGAAGTGGGCGCCAAGCCGAGCATCGCCGTGATTGCGGTCGCCGGTCCGATCACGCATGGCGCGGTCCATTTCACCAATCTCGGCTGGACGTTTTCCGAAACGGAGCTTCTGGGCTTGGGCTTCGCGAAGGCGCACCTGCTCAACGATTTCGAAGCGCTCGCGCTCGCCACGCGGCATCTCGAGCCGAAGGATCTCTACCTTGTGGGCAAGCAGTGCGACGGCGAACCGAACGCGACCGTCGCCGTCATCGGCCCGGGAACCGGCTTCGGCGCATCGGCGCTCGTGCGCGGCGGCGGTCATGCGATCGCGCTGGCGGCCGAAGGCGGTCATGCCTCTTTCGCACCCAATGATGAGACCGAACGCGAGATCCTGCGCGTGCTGTCGCGGAAATATCAGGACCAGGTCTCCATCGAGCGCGTGCTCTCCGGTCCCGGCCTTCAGAACCTGCATGCAGCGCTCAACGAGATCGAAGGCGTGCCTGACGATCCCTGCCTTCCCGCCGAGATCACTCAGCGCGCGCTCCGCGGTGAGACGCGATGTGCGCGCACGGTGGACCGCTTCTGCTCGATCCTCGGATCGGTCGCGGGCGATTTCGCGCTGACCTATGGCGCGCGCGGCGGCCTTTTCATCGCCGGCGGCATCTCTCCCACCGTTCTCCCCATTCTGGAGAAGAGCGACTTCCGCACGCGCTTCGAAGCCAAGGGCCGTTTCAAATCCTATCTCGCCGCCATCCCGACGCAGGTCATTCTGCACACCCACGCGGCATTCCTGGGCGCAGGCGATCTCGCCCGCAAGCTCTCCCAATAAATTTCTCTGTCATGGCCCGCAAATGCGGGCCGCCCAGTTGCAACGGGCGCGACGATGAAGAATGTATTCCAGTTCAACCTGCTGCGGCTCCGGGTCGTCACCTGCATGGCCCGCATTTGCGGGCCATGACATCTATTTGTTGGGGGACATCGGCATGGCCAACGGAAACGGAAGCAACGCGCGGCGCATCGTGCCGTTCGTCGTGGCGCTCTTCTTCATCTGGGGATTTGCCACTGTCCTCAACGACGTGCTGATCCCGAAACTCAAGGGTCTCTTCGAGCTTTCCTACACCGAGGTGATGCTGACGCAGTTCTGCTTCTTCCTCGGCTACCTGTTCTTTTCGATCCCGGCCGGGTTCCTGTTGTCGCGCGTGGGTTATGTGCGCGGAATCATCGCCGGTCTGCTGCTGATGGGACTGGGCTATCTGCTGTTCGTGCCGGCGGCGCTCATCGGCGCCTATCCGGGATTCCTCGCGGCCCTTTTCATCGTCGCAGGCGGTATCACGATCCTGCAGGTGGCCGCCAATCCGCTGATCGCGCTTTTGGGCAAACCCGAAGGCGCGCACAGCCGCCTCACGCTCGCCCAGGCTTTCAATTCCATCGGCACGACGGTCGGGCCGCGCATCGGATCGGCGCTCCTGCTGGCGACCGGCGTTGCCATCCCCGCCGTGGCGCGGTTTTCGCCGGCGACGCTGGCTGCCTATCGCCAGAAGGAAGCCTACGCGCTGCAATGGCCCTTCCTCGCTTTCGCGTGTCTTCTGGCTCTGCTTGCCGTCGTCTTCTGGTCTCTCAGGCGTGCGCAATTGCCGACGGTGGAGAAGGCCGCGTCGGTCGGAGCAACGTTCGCGCTTCTCAAGAATCCGCGTCTCGCCTTCGGCATGCTCTCGATCTTCATCTATGTGGGCGCCGAAGTGTCCATCGGCAGCCTCCTGACGAACTACCTCATGCAGCCCAGTGTTCTGGCCATTTCGGCGAAGGATGCGGCCGATACTCTGGTCTATTATTGGGGCGGCGCGATGGTGGGCCGCTTCATCGGTTCGGTGGCGCTGCGCGTTGTGTCGGCCGGCCGCGCCCTGACGGTTTGCGCGATTGTCGCGTGTCTCCTGGCGGCGACGTCCGCCGTCAGCGCCGGCATGGTTGCAGCCGTTACCCTTCTCGCCGTGGGCCTTTTCAACTCGATCCAGTTTCCCACGATCTTTACGCTCGCCATCGAAGGCGAGGCCGCCGACACGCCGGAGGCGTCTGCGCTTCTGTGCATGTCGATCGTCGGCGGCGCCGTGATTCCCGTCATCACCGGCGCGGTGGCGGACCGCATCGGTCTTTCGCTGGCATTGTTTGTTCCCGCCTTCTGCTATGTCTGGATCGCCGTATACGGGTGGATCGGCCGCAATCCTGCCACAAAGCTTTCCGCGCAACGCGCCTGAACGATTTCGCGTGTACTTTCGGCGAAGCTTGCGCTAAGCGTCCGGCCGCAGAATTCGACCGAATCGGTGCGTCATGAAAAAGAACAAATACTCGGCCCCGCGCGCCCTTGTGGCGCCGACGAAAGATACGCGTGCCGAAGGGACGTTCGAGGTTCTCGTGCCCGTGCCGAACCGTGTGAAGCCCTATCCGATGCCGGTACGCTTTCCCACGCAGCAGGCCGCCGAGTCCTGGATTCACAGCCCCGAAGGCGCCGAGATGATCGACGAAACGCTCGCGAAGTTCGGCGCGAAGTGAATCCACCGTCCCCTTGAGGGAGAGTCGAAAAATCCGAAGGATTTTTCGGGGGGGTGGGCCACTCGTGCTCATCGCGAAATCAAATCATATCCAGTCCGGGGAATTGCGGATCGCCGGTGATGCAGCCCCAGAGGCACACGGCGAATCCCGAATCGCCCGTCCACAGCGTGTAACGATCCTTGCCGTACTCCGCGCGCGCCGCGCGCCATTGCGCGATGCCGGTCATGGCAAAGGCGCGGGCACGATGCAGCCATCTGCGGTCGCGCGTGCGGTGGTAGAGCTTCAGGAACGCGTAGGCGTTGCCGCCTGTGCCGTGACAGAAATTCGATCCTTTCTTCACCGGTCCCGCGACCCAGGTGAGTTCGCCGCCTTCGAGCAGCAGCCGCTCGAAATCGGGCGCCGAGAACGGCGCTTCCGCGAACGCGGTCACGATGCCCGGCGCGCCGTGACAGATCTGGCAGAGCATCGGCGCATCGGGCTGATTGGCGTCGGATCCCCAATTGGCGCCGCGCTCGGAACGCTTCGCCGTTGCCACCATCATCTCCGTCGTGACATCGGCCGTCGTCTTCTGCTGATCGGTCGAGAGCCAATGCCAGCCCTTGATCAGGGCGAGGACGTTGCCCGCGAAACCGTGCACCAAACCCAGATAGCGCGCGCGTTTTCCGTACAGCTCCTGCGTCCAGACCCGATACGTGCCGGCATGTTCCAGGTTCGACAACAGCCGCGCTGCCTGCCTGCGATAAAGTTCCTCGAAGCGCTCTTCGCCCGTCAGCGCATGCGCGAACACGCAGGCGAGCATCGAGCCCGGTGTCCCCCACATCATTTCGAGCAGCGGCAGCGCATCGTTTCCGGCGGCGCGCGCATGGATGCGATCGGCGATCTGCGTGTCGGGCTTCAGCCTGAGGGCCGCGAGGTTCGCGCCCATGTCGCCCATCAAAAGCGCACCATGCGTGCCGAAGACCGCATTCTTCACCCAGGCATTGTCGCGCTCCGCAAAAGACGGAACGTCGAATTCGGTCGTGTATTGGATGACGCCGGCGCGCTTCAAATGGTCGAGCGCCAGCACGACGCCCGCTGCACCCATGTAAATCCCGACAATACCGTCGGGCACGTCGTCCAGTGGATGCGACGGCCAGAGTTTCTCAGGATCGAAATGGGAAATCGCAGACGCCGCGATCTCGCCGATGGCGCGGCGCGCCTCGGTTTCACTCCACGGCGCCGAGATGAGGGATTCATGACGGTCGGCTTGAAACAGATTCATGCGTGCTCCCCCGCTTGAAAAGAACTGCAGCGGACAATTGCGGCCATTCTGTGTTTTCTTTGCGTCACACTTCTACAATTGCGATCCCGGCAGGCCTGTTTGCCTACATCAACCCCAGCGCCTTGAAGCTGGCCGTGCCGCCGCGGCCGACGACGATGTGGTCGTGGATGGAGATGCGCAAAGCCCCTGCCGCCTGCACGATCTCGCGCGTCATGTCGATGTCGGCGCGCGACGGCGTCGGATCGCCGCTCGGATGGTTGTGCACGAGGATCAGCGCGGAGGCGCCGAGCTCGAGCGCGCGCTTGACGATCTCGCGCGGATAGACGGGCGCGTGATCGATGGTGCCCGTGCTCTGCACTTCGTCGGCGATGAGATTGTTCTTGCGGTCGAGGAAGAGAACGCGAAATTCCTCGTGCGGACTTCTAGCCATCGCCGCCTTGCAATAGTCGAGCAGGGCGCTCCAGGAACTCAAGGCCGGCCGATTGAGCAGCCGCGTTTTGGAGAGGCGCAGCGCCGCAGCTTCCACGATCTTGAACTGCGCGATGACGCCTTCGCCGACGCCTTTAATCTCTTCGAGCCGCTCGCGCGGAGCTGCGATCGCGTCGGCGAAACTGCCGAAGCGGCGCACGAGCTCTTTCGCCAGCGGCTTCACGTCGCGGAGCGGAATGGCGGCGAACAGCACGAGCTCCATCAGCTCGTAATCCGGCAAAGCGTCCGCACCGCCCGCGAGAAAGCGCTGCTTCAAGCGCTGGCGGTGGCCGACATAATGCGGCGCCTCTTCGCCGTCGGAGAAATTGTTTGCCATGCCCTCTCGTGCTCCGCGCGCCGCCGCATGGTCGGGTCGTGGACCAGGCGCTGCAACGGCTCATTCTTCACGAGCTGTCGCGCCGACGAGAGTCTGTCCAAGTTTGCGACGCTTGTAAGAGTGGTCGACACAGGCGGAGCACCGGTCTAGAACGTCGCCTTTAGTGAAAGCCGTTCGCGATTTCCGATCGCGGCCTGAAAGATGGCGAGAAACCTTCGGGAGGAAACCTCATGCGTGCAAGGCGTCACCTGAACCATATGATCGCTGCAGGCTGTCTGGTGCTCGCGTCATGCATCGGGGCCATGGCCGAGCCCTTCACGCTCTCTTCGACGACCTTCAAGGACGGCACGCTGATGCCCAAGAAGGTCGCCAACAGCAATCCGCAGAATCCCAACTGCGTCGGCGAAAATGTGTCGCCGGAACTGTCGTGGTCGGGCGCGCCCGAGGGCACTAAGAGCTTCGCGCTGACGATGGTTGATCCGGAAGGTCGCTCCGGTCTCGGCGTGTTCCATTGGGTGGCCTACGGCATTGCCCCGACGACGACGAGCTTCGCCGAGGGAGAGGTCAGCCAGGATGGTCCGAAGTTCGTGGGCGGCAAGAGCACACAGGGCGTCGGCCACTATTCCGGCCCGTGCACGCCTCCGGGGTCGCCGCATCACTATACGTTTGTGATCATCGCAACCGATTTGGATCCTCAGGCGCTGCCGCCCGGATTGACGCTGCCGGAGCTGCAAGCGAAACTGATCGGTCACACGAAGGGCGCCGCCGGCCTGGTCGGCCTGTTCGTCAACCCACGCTGAGTCGCGCCGGATACGTTGCGATGACGGAACATGCACAGCGAACGCGGGGCGGTTTCGACTTAGCGCGATTCTACGCGCCGAGGTAAGGCGGCCTGTCGAGGCCCTTGGGCGACTTCGTGAAAATCTCGACACCCGTATCCGTTACACCGACGGAGTGCTCGAATTGCGCGGAGAGCGAACGATCGCGGGTCACCGCGGTCCAGCCGTCGTTCAGCACCTTCACGCCATAACCGCCGAGATTGATCATCGGCTCGACGGTGAAGAACATACCTGGCCTCAGTGCCAGGCCGTAACCGGGCCGGCCGTAATGCACGATGTTGGGGAGCGCGTGGAAGATGCGTCCCACGCCGTGTCCGCAGAAATCGCGCACGACGGAGCAGCGTTCGTCGCCTTCGGCATAGGACTGGATGGCGTGGCCGATATCGCCCGTGGTGGCGCCGGGTTTCACCGCCGCGATGCCGAGCATCATGGACTCGTACGTCACGTCGACGAGGCGGAGCGCTTTGCGCTTCACATCCCCCACGGGATACATGCGGCTCGTGTCGCCGTGCCAGCCGTCGACGATCACCGTCACGTCGATATTGACGATGTCGCCGTCGCGCAACGGCTTGTCGTTCGGAATGCCATGGCAGACGACGTGATTGATCGACGTGCAGAGTGTGTGGCGGTAGCCGCGATAGCCGAGGCAGGCGGGAATGCCGCCATGATCGAGCGTGTATTCGTAGGCGAGCTTGTCGAGATGGGCGGTGGTCACACCCGGCCCGACTTCCGGCACCAGGAGATCGAGCACTTCGGCCGCCAGCCGGCCGGCACGGCGCATGCCCTCGAAGCCCTCTTCCCCGAACACGGGTACGGTGACGCTCGCGCGCCGCGCGGCTTCAAAGAGTTCCGGGCCTTCGGTCAAAGCTTGCATCGCCGTCTCTTCCCGCGCGCTTGCTGGCGCGCCGTCCCTTCGAGTACCCAAGATAGGTAATTTTGGCCTTAAACCCAAGCTTGGGCTCTTTTGCCTCAAGGCGGACCATGAGCGAGACCATCACCGCCGCCATCCTCGTCATCGGCGACGAGATCCTGTCCGGCCGGACGCAGGACACCAACACCCATTATATCGCCAGGCTTCTGGGCACGCTGGGCATCGATATGCGCGAGGCGCGTGTGGTGCCCGACGTGGAGGCCGAGATCGTGGCGGCTGTGAACGCACTTCGCGCGCGCTACACCTATGTTTTCACCACCGGCGGTATCGGCCCGACCCACGACGACATCACCGCGGACTCCATCGCCAAGGCCTTCGGCGTGGGGATCGACTATCACCCCGAGGCGCTCGCGATGCTCGCCGCCCGGTACCAGCCGGGCGAATTCAACGAGATGCGCAAGCGCATGGCCCGCATCCCGGACACGGCTACCCTGGTCAAAAACTCGGCCTCGACCGCCCCCGGCTTCCAGATCGGCAATGTCTTCGTGATGGCCGGCGTACCCATGGTCATGCGGGCCATGATGGAGGACGTGGCGACCCGGCTGGAAAAAGGCGTGGTGGTTTCTACCGCCACGGTCAGCGCCCGCATCGCCGAGGGCCGAATCGCCGGTGCCCTGGCCAAAATCCAGGCGGAAAACAAAAGCGTCGTAATCGGCAGTTACCCTTTCTACACGGCCGACGGCTATGGGGTTCAGCTGGTCGTCAGGGGCCGGGACGCGGCTTCGGTCGAGGCTGCGGCTGCCCAAATAGAGTTAGCAATTGCTTCCGAGGGCCTACCATCGGAGCGGATTTCTTCGTAATTTCAGCAACTTCAGCTTAAAACGACTGGTTGATTTTGCTGGACCTGGATCGCCGAATGCGCTAGCTTTTTCTGTGGGAATGGTGCGGCGCAGCACGCGGGGATCCCAGAGCGGGTGCGCCACAGCGTTAGCGGGCTTTACGAGGGTCCCCCAGAACAGAGTGTAGGAAGGGCATGACGATCAGACGAATTCTTGCCGCCGTTGCAGGCGGTGTCGTGTTTGCGGCGGCCGGCGTTGCGGTCGCTTCGAACTTCCTCTCGAGCGCGCAGACGGATTTCTACGCGCCCGGCAAGCATCAGTTCTATGTGTGGTGCGCGGGCTCGTCGGACTACATGGCGACGCAATCGGGCGCGAGCGCGGAAGACGCGCAGATGAAACTCTACAACGCCGCGAAGTCCGTCGGCCGTTCGACGTGCTGGCCGGTCTGGCAGGGACGCGTCGGCGCGTAAGCATTCCAGACGCAAACGATTGCAAGCGGCCGCCGATCGGCGGCCGTTTTCAATTTTCCAGCTTGAGTGCGCGCGCTTCGTCGCCGAGTGCGGCGAGCGCCGGCGCATTGCCCGCGAACACGCGCCGCGCATCGGCCAGCGCCGCACGTGCTTTGTCTGTATCGCCAAGAACGACATACGACTTCACGAGTCGCTGCCAGCCCTCGGGATCGTTCGGCGCGTGTTTCAATCGTTTGGCCAAGCCCGCAACCATCATCGCGATGTTGGGCGGCGCCTGCGTCATGCCCGACAGGATCGCGATGCGATCGAGCAGGATGCCGCGCCACGGCGCGTTGGGCGGCGTTTCCGCGAGAAGACTCCGCCACAGCGCCAGCGCATGCGGCGTGTCGTGACGCTCGGCGTAAGCCTGACCCAGATAGAAGCGGGCTTTCACGTCTTTCGGATCGCCCGCGAGGGCTGTGCGGAAAGCCGCTTCGGCTTCCGGCGTGACGTCGCCCCCCGCCGCCAGCGTCAGCGCTTCGCCATAGGCCGAGAGCATCGCTGGCCGCTCCGCCGGTGCGACCAGCGGAATGGCGCGCCTGAAGGCGGCGGCCGCATCCTGCGCGTCTTGGAGGAAGAGGTAGCCGCGGCCGAGCACGAACCAGCCGCGCGGATCGCCCGGGTTCTGCCGCATCCGCCAGGCGAGCGTCGTCACCAACGCGCGCGCGTCCGCCGTGTCCGGTTTTTCCAGTGAACGGCGCGCCAGATCGGGATGGCCGACGAACATATAGGCGCCCGCGGCGATCGCGATCATGAAGAGCGCCAGCGAGGCGACGAGAACGGCGCCGCCCTTCGCGGCCGTGCGCCACAGCGGCCAGCAGGCGAACGCGAGTGCAACCGCAGCGATGCCAGCGAAAATCAGGATGACGACGATGTCCATCGCGTGGGCCTAGCACGCCTGTGGCTTGCACCTCCACCCTTGCCTTCGCGCGACGGCGCACTACTGTCTTAAGCATTCCCCGCGAAGGAGTGATCGCGCGTGATTCCGTTTTCCGGCAACCCTTTGGATCGCGCGAGCGAGAAACGCATCGATACGGAATGGGTTGAGGCGAGACGGCGCGATCCGTCGTCCTTGGTCCTGCCGATGTGGCGGCTGCAGCCTTTCATCCTGGGACCCGAGAACGCGAAGGGATCGATCGAAGCGGGTTTCTTGAGGCCGGGACTTGCGGAATCGCTCGCGGGGCCGAATGCAGCGTCGGTCCTGCTGGGGCTCGAAAATGGCCAGGCCTACTTCGCACTCGACATCAGTGAGGCGCGCGATCCGGCGAACGAAGGCCCGCTCGCGGGCCTCGGACATTTCCGCGAGATGCGCGGCGCCTCCATGCTGCTGCCTGCGAAGGACACGGCAATCCTGGGACAGGCGAAAGCGCTGATCGACTGGCATCAGCGCCATGGCTTCTGCCCGCGCTGCGGCGGCCTCACCGTCATCGCCGATGCGGGCTACAAGCGCATCTGCCTCAACTGCGACGCCGAGCATTTCCCGCGCACCGATCCCGTCGTCATCATGCTCGCGACCTACGGCGATCAATGCCTCGTCGGTCGCGGCAAGCAATTCCCGCGCGGCATGTTCTCCGCGCTCGCGGGCTTCATCGAGCCGGGTGAGACGATCGAAGAGGCCGTGCGTCGCGAGCTGCACGAAGAATCCGGCGTCAAGACGGGCCGCGTCACCTATCACGCCACGCAGCCCTGGCCGTTTCCGTCGTCGCTGATGATCGGCTGTTTCGCCGAAGCCGAGAGCCAGGAGATCAAGGTCGACGAAAGCGAACTCGCCGAAGCGCGCTGGGTCGAGCGTAGCGTGGTGCGCGCGGTCTTGGGCGGCGATCAAAGCCATGGCTTCTGGTTGCCGCCGTCGATTGCGATCGCGCATCATCTTTTGAAAGCGTGGTCTGAAGGATAGGGGCAGCCCCCACTTTCTCGCCTAGCGTTTCCGCGCCCAATAGAGATGCGCTTCCCAGTCCATTTCGAACGAGCCGCCATGGGCGGCGATGGCGTCTGCAACACCGGCCAGAATCGCGCCGCGCGTTGCGGCTTCCATCAGACGGTGATCGGACATCGTTCCCAGGAAGGCGACATAACTCTCCGCGGTGTGGGACCAGCGCCAAGGATAGACCTTGTGCACGACGGCCTCGAAATATCCCGACGCATCGAACATCTGTGCGAACGGTCCGCCCGGCTGATAAGCCGACTCCGGATCCATTTTCGAGTAGCCCGGCAGGTGCTGCTCATAGATGCGATGAATTTCGTCCCCGAGCGCCGGCGGCATGCCGACCGCCACGTTGCCGAAGACCGCCAGCACGCCATCCGGCCGCAGCACGCGCGCGGCTTTCGCGAATGAGACGGCCGGATCGACCCAGTGCCAGGATTGCGCTGCGGCAACCAGACCGAAGACGTCGGGCTCCGCTTTCCATGCTTCAAAGGTCGTCTCGACAAATCGAATGCTGTGAAATCGTGCGAGCGCGTTTTGCGCCGTCGCGATCATCTGTGCGCCGGGTTCGAGCGCCGTGATGGGAAAGCCTCGGCGCGCGAAGGCTTCGGTGGCCTTGCCCGTGCCGCTGCCCACTTCCAGGATCGCCTCGCCGGGCCGGAGAGCCGCTGCCGCGATGCAGTCGTCGAAGAGAGCTTCGGGATAGGAGGGCCGCGCCGCATCGTAAAGCTGCGCCACCTGATTGAACGTGAAACGTTGCTCGACGTCGCTCATCCGGGCCCGCGAACACTGTTCCCCTGAACAGAACGCACTAGACAGGAGCGACCCCGGCGGACGCAAGGCGCGCGGCGGCCTGGTTACCCGCCGGATCCGCCGCTTACGCTCTTTTTACCAAAATGCGTTAGGCAGAGTATCGCGCCGGGTGAAGGAACCCATGTCTGCGAAAATCGACGCCAACGCCATGTATGCCGTCTTCGAGATGCCGAGCTCCGACGGCGTCTACAACGAGAAATTCGCCGCCTATTTCCGCGCGCTGGGGCGCAAGCGCCCGCTTCTGTTCCTGACCTTTGCGCCGAAAGCGGCGGGCACCTTCTTCCGCCAGGCGGCGATGGAAGCCCTGGGCGGCGGTTGCCTCGTGCGCTTCACCCATGTGCAGGGCGGCCGCGACGGTACGCCTTATCTTCCGAACTTCATCGGGGCCTATCTCGATGCGGAGAGGTCGCCGACCGTCGGCCATCTGCACATGCAGGCGCTGCCCGCCAACCGCAACTTCCTCGACATGTTCGGGATCAAGCCCGTCATCATGCTGCGCGATATTCCCGACATGCTTGCGTCCTACTGGGACATGCTCGACACCGATCCCGTGGCCCGCGCTGACGGCCTGAACTGCCTCATCCCGCACGACTTTCTGTCGCTCAGCCGCGAAGAGAAAGCGGACTTCATGATCGACATCGTGGCGCCCTGGTATGTCAGCTATTTCGCGACGTGGAAGACGTACCACGACGACGCGCCTCAGACGGTCTGCGTGCTCCGTTACGATGAATTCCAGAACGACACCGCCGGCGCGCTCTTTCGCGCCCTCCGGCACGCAGGCTTTCATACGCCGCGCGCGCGATGCGAAGCGGCGATCACGAAGGTCTGGGGCGATCGCGCGAAATTCCGCTTCAACAAGGGCGTCGGCGGCCGCGGCCGCGAGTATTTCTCGCCGGCGCATCTCGAACGCCTTGCGCGCATGCTCGCACTCTACAAGCAGCTGGAGCCGTGGACGCGCGAACTGATCGGCGGATCGTCCACGCCGACGATCAGGCTGGCGTCTTAGCGGACGAGAGTCACGGCGCCGGGATCTGGTCGCGCAGCGGGCTCGCAGGATAAACACCCAGAATCGTCAGCTTGCTGGTGAAGAAGCGGAGCTCTTCGAGCGCAAGACGGACATTGCGTTCTTCCGGATGGCCCTCGATATCGGAATAGAACTGCGTGGCGCTGAACGAGCCCCCGAGCTGATAGCTTTCGAGCTTCGTCATGTTGACGCCGTTGGTGGCGAAACCGCCCAGCGCCTTGTAGAGGGCGGCGGGAACGTTCCTCACGCGGAACACGAAGGTGGTGACGACGGGGCCGGCATCGAGCGGCGCATCGTCGGGCTCGCGCGCCATGATGAGAAACCGCGTCATGTTGTGGGATTCGTCTTCGATATCGGCTTTCAGAATGTCGAGACCGTAGATTTCCGCCGCCAGTGCCGAGGCGATCGCCGCCACGCTCGGATCCTTCAGCTCTGCGATGTGCCGCGCCGAGCCCGCCGTGTCGTGCCAGTTCTGCGCCGCCCATTTGCGCTCGCGGATGATCTTGAGGCACTGGCCGAGCGCCGGGCCCTGGCTGAACACGGTCTTGATGCCGTCGAACTTGGCACCCTTCACGCCCAGCAATTGATGGCGCACGCGATGGAAATGTTCGCCCACGATGTAGAGACCGGCTTCGGGCAGGAGATGGTGGATGTCGGCGATGCGCCCGTGCAGCGAATTCTCCACGGGGATGATCGCAAGATCGGTCTCGCCTTCGCGCACTGCCGCGATGGCGTCCTCGAAGGTCGGCCGCGGCACGGCCGTCACATGCGCCAAGCATTCGCGCGCCGCGAGGTTGGCATAAGCGCCGGGCTCACCCTGGAAGGCGACGGTTCTGGCGCGCGAGATCAGCGAAGGCATGGCGAGACTCGTTACGAAACTCAGTTGCGGGACAAAGCCGCGCGGGCTTTTGCGAGATCGGCGGGAGTGTCGACGCTCAGCGGCACCGCGTCAACGCGCGCGATGCCGATGGTCATGCCGGCTTCCAGCGCGCGCAACTGCTCGAGCTTCTCGCGCGTCTCGAGCGGCGAGGGCGGCAGGCGGACGAAACGCGCCAGCGCCGTGCGGCGGAACGCGTAGATGCCGATATGATGGAAGAGCGGGCCTTCGCCGCTCGGCGCGCGTGCGCGGGTGAAATAGAGCGCGCGGCCCCGGCGGCCGCCTTGCTCCCAGGCCACGACCGGCTTCACCACGCTCGGATTGTCGCGATCGGCCGGATCGTCGATCTCGGCCGCCAGCGTCGCGATGTCGGCGCCGGTCGCGGCGAGCGCGTCGGCGACGGTCCGGATCATGGCGGGATCGAGCGCCGGCAGATCGCCTTGGAGATTGACCACCACGTCGTAGGCCGCTTCGGGATCGACACTTTCGAGTGCGGCAAAAACGCGGTCGGAGCCGGACGGCAGCGCCGGATCGGTGACGACGGCGTTGCCGCCTGCGCGCGTGATGACGTCGACAATCTCCTGCTCGGCGGCGGCCACCAGCACGGGTCCGAGCGCGGCCTTCACGGCCTGACGCCAGACGCGCTCGATCATCGTCTGCCCCGCGATGTCGGCGAGCGGTTTGTTGGGGAGCCGCGTCGATTGCAGACGCGCCGGAATGATCACGATCGGATTCATCGTTTTCGTCTTTTCCTCCGCTTCATCCGCCACTTATGCGACGCTTCGCCGCAATGACGCATGAACCGCGAACGGTAATGTCGCCCGGTCTTTGGGGGGCCTGCTTCGAACTCCGCCCCTCTTTTAAGAACCGGCGCAAGCCCCAAGCACGCGGAGCCAGACCTTATGGATTCCTGGGAGTGGAACAAGATCGCGGGTGCGGTCCTCGCCACGCTGATGTTTGTCCTCGTGCTGGATATCGTCGTGGGCGCGATCTTCGAAGTGCCGCCGCCCGCCAAGCCGGGTTACATCGTCGAAGGCGTGCCCACGCAGACCGCGTCCAACAATGCGGCGCCTGTGGCCGAAGCGTTGCCCGACTGGGGCACGGTGCTGCCAAAAGCCGATGTCGCTGCCGGGCAGAAGATTTCTGAGCGCTGCCAGCAATGCCACAACCTCACGAAGGGCGGCCCCAATCTGATCGGCCCCAATCTGTGGGACATTGTGAACCGTCCGCGCGCCACGCATCCGGGCTACGATTACTCGAGCGCCATGGCGTCGAAGCATGACCCGTGGACCTACGACAATCTCTTCGTCTATCTGAAATTGCCGGCCGCGATGGTGCCCGGAACGAAGATGACCTTCGCCGGCATTCCGAGCGCGCAGGATCGCATCAACCTGATCGCCTATCTGCGCACGCTGGCCGATTCGCCAGCGGCCATCCCGGCGCCGCAGCCTGCGAAGGCTGCTGCGCCGGCCGCAGCACCCGCTGCGGGCGCGGCTGCTCCCGCTGCCGCGATTCAGACCGCCGCCGCTGCGCCCGCCGCAGCATCGTCGGAGCCCGACATCGCGCATGCCGACGTCGCACACGGTAAGCAGGTCGCCGAGCGCTGCCAGCAATGCCACGATCTCACCAAGGGCGGCCCGAACATGATCGGTCCCAATCTTTGGGACATCGTAAACCGTCCGCGCGCCACGCATCCAGGCTACGACTATTCAAGCGCCATGGCGTCGAAGCATGACCCGTGGACCTACGCGAATCTCTTCACCTATCTGAAGCAGCCGCAGATGATGGTGCCGGGCACGAAGATGACCTTCGCGGGCATTCCGAGCGACAAGGATCGCACCGACCTGATCGGCTATTTGCGCACGCTCTCCGACAAGCCCGCGCCGCTGCCGAAGTAAATTCCTCCTCCGCTATCGCGGGGGAGGAAAGACGATTGCGCCGACACACAATTACGGCGACCATCCGCACATGACTACGCTGCTCGTCGTCGTTCCCGCGTTCATCGCAAGGCTCTGGACCGAGCCGCTCGCCAGGCACGCGCCCTGGCTCAAGGTCGTCATTCATGGCCAGGACGAATACAAGCCCGAAGACGTCGACTATGCGCTGGGCTTTCGCCCGCCGCCGGGCCTGTTTAAGACGCTGCCCAATGTGAAAGCGATCTTCTCGCTGGGCGCGGGCGTCGACGGTTTTCTCTCCGACAAGGATTTCCCGCGACAGATCCCGCTCGTGCGCTTCGTCGATCACACCATGTCGCGCGAGATGACGCATTACGTCGTGCTGCACACGCTGATGTTCCATCGCACGCAGCGCCAGTTCGACAAGTCGCAATCGCAAAAGCAGTGGGCGCAGATGTTCCCGCCGCGCCGCGCGGAAGACACGCGCATCGGCATTCTGGGTCTGGGCGAAATCGGCACGATCGTGGCCGAGCGTCTTCGCGATCTCGAGTTTCCCGTCGCAGGCTGGAGCCGCACGAAGAAGACCGTGCCCGGCGTCGAGAGTTTCGCGGGCGACGGCGAACTCGGGGCCTTTCTCGGCCGGAGCGACATTCTCGTCTGCCTCCTGCCGCTGACGCCTGCCACGCGGCACATCCTGAACAAGAAAACCTTCGCGCAATTGCCGCAGGGCGCATTCGTCATCAACGCGGCGCGCGGCGGCCATCTCGTGGAGGACGATCTCATCGCCGCGATCGATTCCGGCCATCTCGCGGGCGCCACGCTCGATGTGTTCGAGACGGAACCGCTGCCGGCCACGAGCCCCATCTGGACGCATCCCAAGATCACGGTGACGCCGCATGTCGCCGCCATGACCGATCCGCGCGCCGCCTCGCGCTACGTCGCCGACGCCATCGCCGGTCACATGAAAGGCGCGAAGCTCGACAACCTCGTCGATTTCGAGTTGGGGTACTGACACGGCGTTAAGCGCCGGCGCGAGGCTTGCCTCTCCGCAATTCCTGCCGACGCAACCATTACCCGGTATCGATCAACTGCACGCGACTGCGCTAGCGATCCATTATCCCGTTTCCCCGATCGCGTGCGTCGTGTGAGCCCGGCGGAGGAACGCCGTTTTCACCTTCGCGTTGCAGGCTGCGAAACCCGCACGCGCGTCGCCCGCTGCCATGAGATCTCCATCTGGCGTCCGCATTGTTCTGGCCAGCGTCGCGGTTTGTGCGGCGCTCGCGCTTTCGCTCGTCGTTCGTCATGGCGCCAATGGCGCCACCCCGCATGCACGGCAGCCGGAGACTGCGCAGGCGGCCGCCGACCGCGTCAGCCCTTCGCCGCCCGGTTTCACCAATTTCCAGATGCGCTATCCGGCGGAAGTTCGCGACGGTCCGGCCGCCTTCGCGACCGGGCCCCAGGTCGAACGTGCGCAGAAGGCCAATGACGAGATCAACCGGCGGATCATCTGGCGCGAGACGCGGCTCTGGTCGATCGAGCTTGGCCCCCGCGCCTATGGCGACTGCGTGCAGTACGCGCTCACCAAACGCCACGTGCTGCGCCAGGAAGGTGTGCCCGACGGCGCGTTCCGGCTTGCGGTCGTCTATGCCGCGAAATATCACGGCCTGCACATGATCCTCGAGATGCGCACGCCCACGGACATCTACGTGCTCGACAGTCTCGAGAACGATGCGCGCCGCCATTTCTACACCGTCGCGCAGATGTCGCCGTCCTATTCCATCGTCAAATATCAGGAGTGGGGAAAGCCCCGGCAATGGATGGCGCCGTCCGCGCTGGTTGCGGAATCCACGCGCGCCATGCGCCGTCTGCACGACGAAGTCCAGGTCGCCGGCAACGATGCGTGGGTCTACAGCGCGCGCGAACGCGATCTCCGCCTTCATCCGGCGTCACGCGAACCCTGGCGATAAGCGCCTACACTTTCCCGTACCGTTCCTTGAGCAGCGCATAGAGCGCGCGCGCCGTGTTGGGCTCGGCGCCTTTGCGGCGGCCGGGTTTGGGGTGGTCAATCCAGGCGGGAATGTCGAGATGCACCCAGGATTTCGCCTTGTCAACGAAGCGATTGAGAAACAGCGCCGCCGTGATGGCGCCGCCGAGATTGTAATCCGGGCTGTTGTTGAGATCGGCGATGGGGCTTGAGATCGCGCTCTCATAGCCGCGCCACAGGGGCAGGCGCCACAGCGGATCGTGCACGGCAAACGCGACGCGCAACAGATCGCCCGCGAGCTTTTCGTCGTCGGTGAAATAGGGCGGCAGATCGAAGCCCGTTGCGGCGCGCGCCGCACCTGTCAGCGTCGCGATATCGACCAGCAGTTCCGGCGTTTCGCTGTCGGCTTCGGTGAGCGCGTCGGCCAGCACAAGACGGCCTTCCGCATCGGTGTTGCCGATCTCGATCTTCAGACCCTTGCGGCTCGGGATCACGTCACCCGGACGATAGGCCGAACCGGAAACGGAATTCTCCACGGCGGGAATGAGCACGCGCAGACGCACATCGAGTTTCGCGTCCATAATCATGTGTGCCAGACCGAGCACGGTGGCAGCCCCACCCATGTCCTTCTTCATCATCTGCATTCCGGCCGCGCCCTTGATGTCGAGGCCGCCGGAATCGAAGCACACGCCCTTGCCGACCAAAGTCACTTTCGGCGCGGCGGCGCGGCCCCAGCGGATGTCGATCAGGCGCGGCGGACGCACGCTCGCGCGGCCCACCGTATGGATCAGCGGATAATTGGCTTTGAGGAGCGCATCGCCCACCGTCACGGCAAACTTCGCGTTGTGCCGTTTCGCCAGTCCCTGCGCCGCTGCGGCCAGCTCCACCGGGCCCATGTCGTTGGCCGGCGTGGTGATGAGATCGCGGGCGAGGAACACGCCTTCTGCGATGCGCGTGGCTTCTTCGCCGTCGACATCGTCGGGCACGACGAGCTTTGGAATCGCGCGATCATTTTTCTTGTAGCGCGCGAAACCGTAGAGGCCGAGGATCCACGCGAGCGCCGCCTGCGCGCCCACGTCCTCCGGCACGTCGCCGAGCCGATAGGTGCCGGCTTCAAGCTGCTCCGAAAAGACC
This sequence comes from Rhizomicrobium sp., assembly GCA_035504555.1. Lineage (GTDB taxonomy): Bacteria > Pseudomonadota > Alphaproteobacteria > Micropepsales > Micropepsaceae > Rhizomicrobium. The sequence goes on from DATJRP010000011.1 coordinate 39,495, forward strand.
GCCGCCGCCAGCGGATCGCCGCCCTTGCCCAGACCCAGGACATACGCCGACACCGCGCCGCTTGCATCGGGTAGCGGCAGAAGCTCGCCGCTCTTGGCCGCAAAGCGTGCGCCCGAAAGCCATTGCTGCTCGCGCTTTCCCCGCTTCGCCGTCCACGCCTTCAGGCCCTTTTGCGTCACCGCGTGCAGGGGCACTGCGTGTTTTGCACGTCTGACGAGGGAGGGATGCATGAGGTATTCCTTTGCGTGACGGGGGCCGCGAATTTAGAAGTCGATTCCACCTTCCGCAATCGGAGCATCGCCATGAGCTACACGCTGATCGTCGGGACCAAGGAATGGTCGAGCTGGAGTCTGAGGCCGTACATGGCACTGCGGCACATCGGCGTGGCCTTCAAGGAAGACGTCATTCCGCTGAGGCAGCACACGACGAGCACTGAGGTGCAGAAGCGTTCGCGCTCGGGCCGCGTTCCCATTCTCGAGATCGAAGAGAAGGGCACGCATTACGCCGTGTGGGACAGTCTCGCCATCTGCGAGACGCTGGCCGACCGTCATCCCGAAGGAAAGCTCCTGCCGGACGATCCCAAGGCGCGCGCACTCGCCCGTGCCTATTCGGCGGAGATGCATGCGGGCTTCGCCGATGTGCGCGAGCAGTTGACGATGGAGTTCGCGAGAACACTGCCGACGCCGGCTTTGCGGGATGCCACGAAGGCGCAGATCGAACGCATCAAGTCGGCCTGGACGGATGCGCTCACCGAATACGGCGCGAACGGCGGCTTCCTCTTCGGCCGCTTCTCGATCGCCGACTGCATGTATGCGCCGGTCGTCTCGCGCTTCCGCACCTACGGCATCGCGCTCTCGCCGCAGCTGCAGGCCTATAGCGATCGCGTGTGGGCGCTGCCCGCGATGGCCGATTGGGGCAAGGCATCGAAAGCGGAAGTGGACGCGGGGCTGGCTTAGACGCCGGGACCAGCCTCGTCGGAGCCAGGTTTCATAATGCGGCAAGGCTCAGTGCGGCCTGCCTTATGCGAAAACAATGACTTACATGGTTAACGGCAACCCTCTCGGGTAACGTTCTATTCATATTTCGACCCGGGAGCGGTATACTGCCTACTAATAACCAAGGGGCGGCGGCGCTTTCGCATGCGACGCCGGTACGCGCAGTCATGGCGAAGTTCAGTCGGTCCGGCGCACAACGTCGGACACCAGCCGCTCGCGTCTCATTTTGCAACACGACGGCGCTCGGTCTGTGCATAGCCTGCGCGCTCACGCTCAATCCGGGCCAGGCGTGGGCCGGCGGAACGCTTCCGACCAACGGCCAATACGTTGCCGGCCAGGGCTCGATTGTGGGCTCGGGCAATCAGCTCGCGGTCAATCAGTCGTCCAGCCACGGCATCATCAACTGGCAGACCTTCTCGATCGGCCAGGGCAATTCCGTCTTCATTTGGACCATCGCAGCGGACGAGTTGCCGACATTGCTGCACGCGCCGTGACCGGCTCCGCAGACAAGGCTTGCGGGCGCGCTAACCGTTATGCGCGGTGGCGGGCACGATACCCATCTCGCGATAGAAGCGCGCAGCACCGGGATGAAGCGGCGCGGGCACGTCCTTCGTCGCGGAGTCGAGCTGGATGAAACGCGCGCTCGGATGCGCGTCGTCGAGCAGCGTGCGGTTGGCCGGATTGAAGAGCGCACGCGTCATGCCGTAGACGAGATCGGGCGACGCGGCGTCGTTGACGATCAGCACCGCGTGCACGGCGACCGTGTCGAGCGGCTTCTTCAGGCCCGGATAATCGGCAACCGGAATCGTTTCGGCCGTGAGGCCCTTGTCTTCGGCCATGAGGCGCTTGCGGCCGGCGCCGTCGATGGGCACGAGCACCGCCTTGCCGCTGCCGACAAGGCTCGTCACGAATTCGATGGGCGCGCCGCCGACAAAGAACACGGCATCGATCTCGCCCTTCTGCAGCCGCGCCGCGGCCACTTCCGGCGGCGCGTAGCTCGCCTTGATCTGGCGTTCGCCGACGCGATAGGCGGCGAGGATCTCGTGCGCGGTGCTGGCGGAGCCCGAATCCCTGGCGCCGAACACCACGCGCTTGCCGCGCAGGTCGCCGACACGGGCGATGTGCGCGCGCGGCGACGCAATCAGATGGACCTGCTCCGGAAAAAGATCGGCGATGAGGCGGACGTGGCGTTGCGGCCCGTCGCGGCGGAAATCGCCTTTGCCGGCGACGGCTTCGGCGACGATGTCGGATTGCGCAAGCCCGCCGTCGGCGCGGCCCGCATTGACGTCGCGGACGTTGGCGATCGATCCCGCGCTCGAACGCACGGAGGCGACGAGACCGGCGGGCCCGCAGGCGCCCGGCGCGTCGCAGCGCGCGACGCCGGGGGGATGGCTGACGATGCCGGCGATGGCCTGGCCCACCGGGAAATAGGTGCCGCCCGTGGAGCCCGTGGCGAAGACGAAGGCGACGCGCGTGGCGGCCGTCTGCGCCGTGCCAAGGTCCACAACCGCGAAGCCGGCAAGCGCGACGAGGCTTGCGGCGAGGGCTCCGGCAACGGTGGCGAATCGGCGTTTCATGGCGTGATAGAACACACCCATTGCGTCAATATTTCGATGAGAAAGGCCCTTATTTCCGCGCAATCTCGGAAAATTGCTTAAGCGTTTGTTGAGCCCTCAAGGGGCATGCTGGCGGTCGGATTTCTGGCGCCAGGGGGCTTCCATGGACCGCTATTTCGTGCGCACTGCCGCTGTCGTTTTCTGCGCCGCCTGGGCGGCCGGATGCGGCACGTCGGCGTCGGACAAGGCCAATGCGCCCACCGTCGCTGCAACCCCGGCGCCGGCGCCCCGCAGCGACGCCACGGCCGACAATCTGCCCACCACGCTCGACGGCGAAATCGCCCGGGCGCACAAGCTGCGCATGGCCGGTTCCTATGACGAAGCCGCCAAGGCACTCGGCCAGCTGATGATCGTGGTGCCAGACGACGCGCGCGTTGTGGGCGAATACGGCAAGGTCCTCACGCAGCTCGGCCGTCCGGGCGATGCGCTGCCGTTCCTGAACCGCGCCATCCAGCTCAACGCGACCGACTGGACCCTCTACTCGGCTTTGGGCGTCGCCTACGACCAGGCGGACGAACACGCGAAAGCGCGCGCCGCTTACGAGCGGGCGTTGCAGCTCAATCCGGGCCAGCCCGAGGTGCTCAACAACCTGGCCGTCTCGCGCATGCTCGCGGGCAATCTGGGCGACGCGCAGAAGCTTCTGAACCAGGCCTCGAAGCCGGGCGCGGAACCCAAGATCGGCAACAACCTCGCGCTGCTCGAGACGATGAAGCGTCCGGCGCCGCCGAATGGCGGTGCGACGAGCGGACCCAAGCCGCTGCCCGGCGTCATGATGGAGAAGGTGCCCATGGACCCGGATGCGGGCCCGGTGGCGCAGCGCCAGACGGCCAGGCACAAGCTTGCGCAGAAGACGACGCAGAAGCCGAAGCCGGCCGCCGCTCCGGCGCTGCGTCAGCAGGATGCCGCGCAGCCGCAAAAGCCGATCCTGCGCACCGCCGCCGACGGGCAGTGATCCGGCGGGCGTTGCCGGAATTTCGCCGTCGCGCCCAATCCCTGCGAACAGCGACTTTAACAGGGCCTTCGAAAAACACGGCCGCGGCCTGCGTGCGTCCGAGCCTTATGCGGCGGGCCTTTCTCGCGCTTCGGCGCGCGAGCGCATGGACATTATCAGGGCGCGCCCGGGAATTTTTCGTCCGTGTACGTTCTATGGCGGCCCTTCCCGCAAGGAAGATCGTTCTGCGCACCCGCCGTTACCGACCGGCGCGCGGTCGACCTCCGATGAATAGGTATGGGAGAAATTGGGAGAAATAGCGTGACAGGACCAATGTGCCCTTTGGTCGGGCGACCACGCTACGGCCGCGCCAGCTCTTTCTTTCGTTTCGCAAAGCCTGTTTTCATCGGAAAGGTGAACATTGGTCCTGTCACCGTTTCAGTTCGTTACGGCGTGACGCCAAGGTGCTTCAGGTGGGCCTTCGCCGCCGCGACGGCGTAGGCAGTATTGGGATCTTGCTGGTTCGCCGCGGCGAACCTCAACGTCGCCTCGTAATCGGCGATGGCCTGCGTGCGCAATCCTCTGCCTTCATCGTAGTGGCCGCGATTATAATAGGCGATGGCGAAATCGGGCTTCAGCACGATCGCCTTGTCGTAATCGGCGACGGCTTGCGCGAAGACGCCTTTAGCCTCGTAGCAAATCCCGCGACCAAGGAAAGCTTCGGCGTCATCCGGCTTCAACGAAATGGCCGTATCGAAATCGGTGATCGCCAGGTCGAGGAGCCCCTTCTCGCCATAACCGTCGCCGCGGTTGTAGTAGGCGTTGGCGAGATTTGCGCCTGTCGCCTGGCCCGATTGGATGATGGCCGTGCATACGCTGATGATCGTGTCGGGATCGGAGTTTTGGCACTTCGACCAATCCGCGTCGCTGACCTGCGACCAAGCCGGCAGCGCAGACAGCGTCAAGCCGAGTGCGATCAATATCCAGCGCATCTCTCCCCCCTTTTGTGCGGTTCCTGCCGAACCGCCGCGATGAGGACCATTTCCTCAGACGGACAGCGGTGCGCTTTTGACGCCGTCTAAGCCGCAAAATAGCGTGACAGGACCAATGTACCCCGTGGTCGGGCGACCACGCTACGGCCGCGCCCGCTCTTTCTTTCGTTTCGCAAAGCCTGTTTTCATCGGAAAGGTGAACATTGGTCCTGTCACCGTTTCTGCATTTTTTGTACTAGGGCAGCCGCGCCATCGGTGCCGCACACAAACGCTGGGCGAACTTTATCAACGGACGGGGCCGCTGGCGTGGCCATCTCTTCGATAACCGGTTCGCTTCCGTGGCCATGGACGAAGGCCATCTGATCGCAGCCGTGCGTTATGCGGCCCTCAACCCGGTGCGCGCCCGTCTTGTTGCGCGTGCCGAGGACTGGAAGTGGTCCAGCGTTCGCGCCCATCTCGAAGGAAAAGACGATGGGCTTGTGACCGTGCGTCCGGTGCTCGACCGCGTGAAAGATTTTGGGGCACTGATCGCCGATCCGGCCAACGAAACCGGCTTTGCAGCGCTCAGGACGGCCGAGCAAACCGGCAGGCCGCTCGGCACGCAGGATTTCATCGAAGGCCTGGAACGCATCCTCGGACGGCGCATCGCGCGCCGCGCACCGGGTCGCAAACCCAAAGAAACGCCCGACGGGCAACGAAGTTTGTTTTCATCGAAAGGGTGAACATTGGTCCTGTCACCGTTTCATTTCAGGCGCCGTCGCCGAAGGCGTGCCGGCGACGGACAGCAACGTCCCCGCGCGTCCGCGGAGCACGTCACCGGCGCGGGTTTCCTGCGCCGCGCACGCTTTCGGATTTCACAGTGTCAAAGAGCGTAGCCGCGGAGTCTGCGCTGCGCCCGTCCGTGCGTGAAGAGCCACAAACAGGCAACGCCTCCGGTTTCCGGCAACGAAGCGGCGACGCCCGATGAATTCGCCGCAATATTCCTCCTCCGCCGACGCGGCAGGCCCCTCCGTCGGCCGCGCGCACCGCGCGCCTCCCGCGCCAAAGCGGGGAAGGAAGGCGACATCACTCCTCGATGGATGAGATCGCGACGGCGCAGAGATTCTGCGGGACGGCGATGCGCGTCTTGATGAGGGAGATGGAGCGGCCGTCTTCGCCGATCGCGTATTCGAGCACGGGATCGTTGTAGGCGATGCCGCCATGCTCGGTCGCCACGAACCATTTCCTGCCGCGGTTCCAGACGAAGAGATAGCGGCGGTTGATGCCGTGCACGACAACGTCCGTGCTGTCGAAAGGCTGACCCGGCAACGCAATGGCGCCGAGCGTGCCTTCCACCGTCTGCCGCAGCGCCTGCGGCATGCCGTCGGGAATAGGGACGGCGGTCACGCCCGCCGGCACGGGGCACAGCGTCTCCAAGAAAATTTCCGCTTTGCGCCACTCCGCCGCGTATCCGACAAAATTTCGCCAATTCATCGCGCGACCTTAAGGCTGCTACCGCCGATGGGGGAGACGGTGTCGCCAATTTCGTCGCTGTTGCCATTGCTGCTTGCAGCGGGTCTACTGTCCGATACCGCGATTGCGGGACCGGCGTTCGATAAACCGTTGCGCATCGTGGTTGTTCAAGGCCCGCCCGAACCAGCAGGTAGCGGTATGCCGATCACGATTTCCTGCTTCTACTATCCGACCTACATGGTGAAGGCCATCTCCGGCGACAAAAATCCTAGCATGGAGCACGCCGGTGCGATCGTTCCGGACTCAAGGTCATCATGCAGAGAGAAAAACCAAGACGAAAATTATACCGGTTGGGGGCCGTTCGTCGGCGTCAAGGGCGGTTTCGTTTTCTTCGGCGGTAGTGGTGTCCGAGAGGACGGCGATGAGGGCTTCGTGTTGACCAACAGTTCAGGTCGCATGAGTTTGCTGGACTTCAAAATCGGAGATTTCGAATCCATACGCGTCGTTCCTCGGGGCATCGTGTTGCGGTATCGTCGGGCATTCTTTCATAGCTGCTCACTGTACTATGGTCGGTCAACTGCCTGTTGGAGCGAGATCAGAGCGCTGACGGCTTTGCCAGATGCTTCGGCGCCGCTTTGCCGGGATGCTTATGAGCATCGCCGTGAGATCTACCAGAAAAATCATTGGAGATTATTTGAGGATGTTACGAAATTCCCCGCCGCAGTTTCGTACAATGTCGAGGCGCGATACGTGAACGGTAAATGGAGCTTTACACCCCGACCGGGCTCCGTCGAATGTTGGCCAGAGTTTTAGGGCTGGCAGTCCTGCAGAATGTCGCCACGCGGCCATCACAGCTTGCGACTCTCGAACGCATGCAGGGCCAGGCCACCCATAACACCTCGCGCGTCCGCGGGGCGTTACGGGGTCTTGTTCTGTTTTACATTGTCAAAGAACAGAACCGGCAAGTTTGCGCCGCGCGCGTCCGCACATGAAGAGCGACATTCGGGGGACAGTGACGATTTTCGTCACCGAAGCGGCGACGCCAGATGAATTCGGCGCAAGGTCAATGATGAAACGTCGCCATCACGCGCATGACGGCGGGGCCCAGGATCACCACGAAGAGACAGGGCAGGAAGAAAAGGATCATCGGCACGGTGAGCTTGGCCGGCAGCGCGGCCGCTTTCTTCTCGGCTTCCATCATCCGCATTTCGCGGTTTTCCTGCGCGGCGACGCGCAAGGCCTGTCCGAGCGGCGTGCCGTAATGTTCGGCCTGGTTGAGCGCGGCAGCGACCGCCTTGACGCCCGAATGGCCGCAGCGCCGCGCCAGATTGTCGAAGGCCTGCGAACGTTCCGGCAGATAGGACAGCTCGGCCGTCGTCAGCGCCAGCTCTTCGGCGAGCTCCGGCGACTGCGGTCCGATTTCGCCCGCCACCTTCGTGAAGGCCGGCTCGATCGACATGCCGGATTCGACGCAGATGAGCATCAGGTCGAGTGCGTCGGGAAAGCCCTTCATGATGGATTCGCGCCGCTTCTGGATCATGTTCGAGACGAACATGTCTGGCATGTAGAAGCCGAGCAGTCCGAGCCCGAAAGCGGCCAGCAACTTGTTGAAGCTCGTCCACTCGAAATTCGTCATCACGAAGAGATAGAAGAGCGCCAGCAGGAACACGATCGGCGGCATGACGAAGCGGAAGAACATGAAGGCGATGAGCGGCGCCTGACCGCGCTTGCCGGCCTGCGTCAGCTTCTCGCGCGTGCCTTCGGATTCCAGGATGTTCGACAGCTTGAAGCGCTCGACCGTCGCTTTCATGAACGACACGGGTTCGCTTCTGAGCGAGCCGCGCTTGTTGAGCGACGCGTGATGGCGCTGGCGCAATTCCTCGCGCCGTTCCGACACGGCCTTCATGCGCTGGCCGAGCTGGTTGCGGTCGAGCATGGGGAGCCCGAGCGTCACCACGGTCGCAAACGCGAAGATCGCCGCGACCGCCGTCGCCACGAAGGTCGGATCGAACAATGCGTTGAGAATGCCTATGTCGAGCACGGCGCCGTCCCTCAGTGCTTGAAGCTGATCATCTTGTTCATCACGAAGACGCCGATGCCCATCCAGACGACGCAGCCCGCCAGCATCAGGTTGCCCATGCGCTCGGTGAAAAGCTTCATGATGTAGTCGGGCGAGGAGAGATAGACGAGGCCCATCACGCCCGGCGGCAGCGAGCCGATGATCATGGCCGAGGCCTTGGCTTCCGACGACATCGCCTTGATCTTGCCCTGCAGGCGCTTGCGGTCGCGCAGCACGCTCGCGAGATTGCCCAGCGCCTCGGAGAGGTTGCCGCCCGACTTCTGCTGGATCGTCATCACGATGCCGAAGAAGCTCACTTCCGAGGTCGGGATGCGTTCGAACATGCGCTTCAGGCCCTGCTCGAGCGACACGCCGATCTTCAGGCCTTCGACCAGCGACGAGAATTCCGGCCCCACGGGCGCGGGCGATTCCTTCGCCACGATCTTGAGCGCTTCCGTGGTCGGCAGGCCGGATTTCACGCTGCGCACGATGACATCGATGGAGTTCGCGAATTCTGCCGTGAATTTCTTGAGGCGGCGGGCGCGCATGAAGCTCAACACCCAGCGCGGCACGCCGAAGCCGGCGGCGAAGCCCGCGAGCGCCGAGACGAGGAGGGACTGGCCCGAGATCTGGCAGGAGAGACAGACGGCAAGGGCCACGCCGGCGGACATCATGTAGAACGTGCGCGGCTGGATGTTGAGCCCTGCCTGCTCGAGACGGCGGCGCAGCGTGAGGCGCACCTTCTGTTCGGCCTGCTGCTTTTCGAGATCCTTGAGGAGCGCCGTCACGTTCTGGCGGCGCTGCTTGTTGGCGTCGGCCTGCGAGCGGCCGCCGGCGACTTTCTTTTCGGCGAGCGCAGCGACGCGCTTCTTCGAGCCGTCGCCGGCGCCCAGGAAGGCGTAAGCCACACCGCCCGCGCCGCCCGCGAACAGCAAGGCCATGAGCGTGACGACGATTATGGGGTTCATGTTCCGCCCCTATTGCTGCTGCAGCGCGTCGAGCGCTTCGGCCAGTTCGCGCTCCATGCCGAAATAGCGCGCGCGTTCCCAGAAGGCGGGGCGGACGATGCCGGTGCCCATATGCTTGCCGCGAATGCGGCCGGTTTCGTCTTCGCCGTTCATCTCGTAGACGAGAAGGTCCTGCGTGATCACGACTTCGGCTTCGGTGCCGACCACTTCGGTCACCTTGGTGATGCGGCGCGAACCGTCGCGCAGGCGTTCGGCCTGGATGATGACGTCGATCGAGCCCACGATCATTTCGCGGATCGTCTTCACCGGCAGCGAAAAGCCGCCCATCGTGATCATCGATTCCAGACGCGACACGGCTTCGCGCGGGGAGTTGGCGTGCAGCGTGCCCATCGAGCCGTCATGGCCGGTGTTCATGGCTTGCAGCAGGTCGAACGCCTCGGGTCCGCGCACTTCGCCCACGATGATGCGTTCGGGACGCATACGCAGACAGTTGCGGACGAGGTCGCGCATGCTGATCATGCCCTGGCCTTCGAGGTTGGGCGGGCGCGTTTCGAGGCGCACGACGTGCGGCTGCTGCAGCTGAAGCTCGGCGGCGTCTTCGCAGGTGATGACGCGCTCTTCGGCGTCGATATAGCCGGTCATGCAGTTGAGCAGCGTCGTCTTGCCCGAACCCGTACCGCCGGAGATGAGGACGTTGCAGCGCGAGCGGCCGATGACGCCCAGAACGCGCGCGCCGGCCGGCGAGATCGAGCCGAACCGCACGAGATCGTCGAGCGTCAGCTTGTCCTTGCGGAACTTACGAATGGTGAGCGTGGGTCCGTCGAGCGCGAGCGGCGGCGCGATGACGTTGACGCGGCTGCCGTCCAGGAGGCGCGCGTCGCAGATGGGCGAAGATTCGTCGACGCGGCGGCCCACCTGGCTCACGATGCGCTGACAGATGTTCATCAGCTGCGCGTTGTCGCGGAAGCGGATGTTGGTCAGCTGGATCTTGCCCTGGACTTCGATGAAGACGCGGTTGGCGCCGTTGACCATGATGTCGGCGATGTCGTCGCGCGCCAGGAGCGGCTCGAGCGGCCCGTAGCCGAGCACGTCGTTGCAGATGTCCTGGAGCAGGCTTTCCTGCTCTGCGATGGACATCACCACGGCCTTGATCGAGATGATCTCGTTGACGATGTCGCGGATTTCCTCGCGCGCGGATTCCGGATCGAGCTGCGCCAGCTGCGCCAGGTCGATGGTGTCGATGAGCGCGCTGAAGATCGTCGTCTTGATCTGGTAGTATTCTTCCGAGCGCTGGTCGGCGACGCGCACGGGCGGCTTCGACAGCACGGGTGCCGGCGGCGGCGCGACGGATGCCGCCGGCGGCGGCGGCGAACCTGCAGCCGCCGGGCTCGCCGGCGTCTCGGCGGCCTGCGGCGCGGGGCGCGCCGCGGCGGTCCGCGGCTGTTCCGATGTGGCGGAGCGCTTGCCGAACATGGTCAGGCCTGCTTACGGCCTTTGAGGAACGACAGGAACGGCAGCACGCTCGACTGCTCGACCGGTTCCGCATGGCGGCCCGTCAGGCGTTCGGCGAGCTGCATGATGCTCGCGGCCGTCGGCGAATTGGGCTTCATCTGCATGAGCATCTGCGCGTTGTTCGCAGCCGAGCCGTACAGCTGCGGATCGAAGGGCAGGACGAGCGTCGGCTCGACGCCCATCGTCGCCGCGAAATCCTTCACCGGAATTTCCGGACGCTTGGGCTGGCCCACCTGGTTGATCACCAGCTGCGGCGGCGGGTCGTTGGGCCGCTGCTGCTTGATGAGATCGAACAGCGCCTTGCCGTTTCTGAGGCTGGCAAGATCGGGCGTCGCCACGATCACGATGTCGTCCGACGACAGGATCGTCTGGCGCACCCACGGCGTCCAGATGTGCGGCAGGTCGACGACCACGCACGGCGTCATGCGGCGGACCGCATCGAGCACCGCCTCGAAGGCCGCCGGATCGTTCTCGTACGTCCGGTCGACGCCCGCAGGCGACGAGAACAGCGAAAGATGGTCGCCCACTTTCGTCAGCAGACGCTCGAGCAGCACGTCGTCGAGACGTTCCGGCGCCGACAGCGCTTCGGCGACGCCCTGGCCGGGCTCCTCGTTGAAATCCAGCCCGCTCGTGCCGAAGGGGAGGTCGAGATCGACGATCGTCGTGTTGATCTGGAACTTCTCCGCGATGCACCAGCCGACATTGTGCGCAAGCGTCGAGGAGCCGACGCCGCCGCGGCAGCCGACCACGGTCACGATGCGCCCGATGGGTGCGGCTTCGGGATTGAGGTAGAGCCCGGAGATCACTTCGATGAGATGCAGCGGATTGAGCGGGGCGACGAGATATTCGCTGACGCCGCGGCGCATCAATTCGCGATAGAGCTCCACGTCGTTGACGCGGCCGACGATGACGACTTTCGTGGCGGCATCGACCACTTCGGCGAGGCGTTCGATTTCCTCGACGGCGGTGCGGCCCTGAAGGCGCGTCTCGATGATGAGAAGATTGGGCGTCGCCTGGCCCGCATAGTGATCGAGGGCGCCCTGCAGGCCGCCCAGTTCGACGGTGACGTGCGCTTTCGAAAGCCGGCGGTCGGCGGCAGCGCGCTGCAGCGCCGCGCCCGTGTCGGGGAACTCGCAGAAGGCGTGGATGGAGATGCGCGGCACCGGCCGCTCATGCGGCTGGGCGCCGAAATCCTCTCCCTGCGGCGGCAACTCCTGCTCGGCCTTCGCCATGATCTGCTCCAAGTTCTATTGCGAACCGCCGCTGCCGACGTCGGATACCGCGGCGGACTGGGCCGCCGACTTCTGCGACTGGGTCGTCTGACCCTGCTCGTATTTGTTGAACACCTGCATGCGCTGGGCTGCGTCCGGCGTGCCGAGCGCGCCCGGCTGCGAAAGATCGCGCGGATCGGCCAGCTGCGCGGCGATGTTGTGCTGCACGGAGCAGCCGTAATTGGGCATCGGCGTGTTTTCGAACGTCAGCGCCGCATCGTCCGCCCAGTTGCCGCAGGGATCGGTGTGCGCCTCGAAGCTCATATAGCCCACTTCCACGCGGCCTTCGGTGTTGCCGAGGTCCTGGACGCCCACGAGAATGCGCGAACGCGGCACGCCGAGATCGGCCAGATGCTCGCCCAGCGCCGTGATGACGCGCGAGGAGTAGGCGCTCGTCGGCACCGACACGCTGATCGCACCGTTGCCGCGCGCCATGTAATCGTCCACGAAGGCCGCGAGATTGGCGGCGTCGCCGGCCGACAGCGTTTCGCTGTTGGGAAGCTTCATCGCGTGGTAGACGGGCTCCGCGGTGATGGGATGGTTGGCGGCGCCGTCCTCCCACAGCTGCGTCGGCTTATCGTCGGCGTCCAGCTCCGTGCAGCTCCCCGCGAGGAGCACTGCAAGAAGAGACGCGATGCGCAATCCGTTCTGCGTGATCATGGGTTACTCCACGATAAAGCCGACTTTGCTGTCGCCGGCCTGTTTCAGTCCGTTCGGGTCGTTGGTGCTGATGCTGCGGTTGAGACGTCCGAAGGCGATCGTTCCCGCATCGCTTGGCGCCACGAAGCCGTCCGTCGGCGAAGCCAGCTTTCTGGCCGTCGTCGGCTCGACGAGGTAGGCGCTGACGATGATGACGAGCTCGGTTTCGTCGTTTTCGAAATCGCGGCTTCTGAAGAGCGCGCCGAGCACCGGCATGTCCTTCAGGCCCGGAAACGCATCGAGCACCTGCTTCGTCGTGTGCTGAAGGAGACCGGCGATCGCGAAGCTGCCGCCCGACGGCAATTCGACCGTCGATTCCGCGCGGCGCACTTCCAGCGCCGGAATTGTCTGGGACTGGACCTGCAGGATCTGTCCCGTCGAACTGACATAGGAACCGCCGGCCAGCGTAAAGGCGCCGGTGTTGGTGAGCTCGCTCACTTCCGTCGACAGCTGCAGCGAAATGCGCTTGTCGCTCAGGACCACGGGCGTGAAGGAAAGGCCCACGCCGAAATCCTTGAAGATGATGCTGATGTTGCCTTCCTGGTCGCGGCCCGCGGGAACGGGAAACTCGCCGCCCGCGAGGAATTTCGCCGTCTCGCCCGACACCGCGGTCAGGTTCGGTTCGGCAAGCGTGTGCAGAAGGCCCGTCTGCTCGAGCGCGTTCAGCACGCCCTGCATGTTGTTGGGACCCGGCGCCCCGGGCGTTCCCACATTGCCGATCTGCACGCCCGACGCCGACGACAACGCCTGGCCCATCAGGCCGTAAGGATTGGACGTCGCCGCGATGATCGGCACCCCGCCGGCCGTCGCCATGGCGCTCAGATTGATGCCGAACTGCTTGGCGATCTGGCGTTCCATTTCCGCGACACGGACCTTGAGCAGAACCTGCTCATGGCCGCCGATCTTCAGCATGTTGACGATCTTCGTGGGATCGATCGCCTTGCCGGGATCGCGGATGAACTGCGCCGCGAGGTCCTGCACCCGCGCCGCGTCCTGGGCGTTGGCGACCGTACCCGTGAGCACGAGATTGTCGCTGAGCGCGGTCACGCGCACGTTCGAATCCGGGAAGTCGGCGTGGATGGCGTTCATGAGGTCGGTGGTGTCGCGCTCGACGCGAATGTCCACGGACAGCACCTGATGGCCGGCGCCGTCGAAGAAGAACGCGTTCGTCTGGCCGATTTTCTGCGCCAGGAGGAAGATGCGCCGCGGCGTGCGCACGACGGCGTCGACCACGGCCGGATCGGACACGAGCACGTCGCGCGCATCCGTATCGAGCTTGACGACGGCCGCCTTGCCGAGCGCCAGCGTGATCCGTTCGGTCTGACCGGAGCGCGACGCGACCGTGATCTCGCGCGTGCCGGCGCTCTCCGCGTCGACGCGCAATTCCGGACCCGCGATGCAGGGCTGCGTGAAGGCAAGCGTTCCGGCCGCAATGGCCGCCAGGATGAGACCGCGCATGATGCCTCAATCTCCCTGAACGCTGCCCGCGCGGGGCAGGCCGTAGCCGATGACTTTTACGCCGGCCGAGGACACCGTATCGGTGTCGGCTTTCGCCGCCTTGCTGGTGTCGCCGAGCGCGCGCAGCGACAGCGAAATCGTTCCCGCGGCCTGCTGAGCTTCGACTTTCTCCGCCTGTTCCGGCGTCAGCTCGAGCGTCGCGGTCTTGGCGAGCACGACCTTCTGGCCCTTGTCCTCGCGATAGGTCTGATCGACGGCGAGCACGCGCACGTCGCGCAGGAACGTCACCGCGCCGTAGCGGCGCGGCGTATCGGAAATCTGCCGCGTCACGATCACGTCCACGCGGTCGTTCGGCAGGATGAAGCCGCCGGCGCCGGATTCCGTGGAGATGCCGATCGAAACCGCGCGCATGCCCGGTTCCACCATCGCGGCCATGAAGCCGGCGCTGTCGGCATGCACGATCTTCGTTGTCGTGAGGGGTTCGCCCGCCACCAGCGGCGCGCGCGTCACCGCGCCCTGCACGATGCGATTGAGATCGGGCGCCCCGTCCTGCGTGATGAAGCTCGAATCGACGGCGGATTTGGGCCATTCCTGCCAGCGCACCTGCGCCACCGTGAGCGCCGTGCCGGGCTGCAGATCGCTTGCGGCGACGAGCACTTCGGCCGTCGCCGGACGCGGCGGAGGAAGGGCCGCCTTCGCGGTCTGCGTGCCGCCGCCCATCAGGCCGCGCGCGAGGAGTGCCGCAGCACCGGCAGCCACGGCCGCCACGCCGAGAATCAGCATGCGTTGGGTATTCATGGGTCCAGCTCCCTTGGACGCTGATCCCATCACGAAACCCTTGGGAATTGCTTAATTTCGGCTTTGCAAATAAAGGAGTCGGCTGCGTTTACGCAGCGATACCGAGGCGGAAAACATCCGTGTACGGAAGAACCGCGAAGGCCCCCGCGGCGAGTGCCGCGCCATAGGGAATCCCCGCCTTTTCGTCATGCAGGCGCATGAGCCAGCCCTGCTCGGTGAGCGCGGCCGGTAGCGGCAATTTTCGGAAACTCAGAAGGCCGAGCGTAAGCACACCGCCCAAGACCGACGCCGTGAGCGCGAAGTCGGCGAGATCGCCCAGGCCGAACCACAGCGCGATGCAGGTGAAGAGCTTGGCGTCGCCGCCGCCGACAAAGCCGAAGGCGAAAACGGTGAAGCCGATCGCAAGACCCAGGCCTCCGGCGATCAGATGCTGCGAGAACATGCCCGTCGTCATGCCGGACGAAAAGGCGAAGAGAAAGAACGCTGCGATCAGCGCCGCCTGAAGGTAGTTGGGGATCGTGTAGCTCGCGAGATCCCATCCCGCGGCCGCGATCAGAAGTGCCGGAAGTGTAGCAAAAACAAGGAATTCCGCGATCACCGCCTGGCCCTCCCACTAAAACGGAACGGCCGCCACGAGGGCGGCCGCCGTTTCGACATTTTGTCGAGCACTCGCGCTTAGACGGCCGCGGCGACCGAACCGAACGTCGTGTTCAGGTTCTTACCCACCGACTGCACCGCCGCGATGATCACAACGGCAATACCGGCCGCGATCAGGCCGTATTCGATCGCCGTCGCACCCGACTGGTCCTTGAGGAAACGAGAAATAAGATTCTGCATGACAGCCTCCACTTGATTGACACCCTAGGATGCCCCGCTGTGCCGTTTTAAGTGCGGCCCCTTGGCGTGGACACGATCACGAAGGTAAGGGGATCGGATTAATGAGGGCTTAAAGCGAAACCAAAGCGGAAGTTCCTGATTGCTCCGTTACGGCACAAAAACGCCGAGTTCGCGACAATCCGAACGCGACGCTTGGTTACGTGTTAAGCAGTCGTTGCAAATCCGCCGCCGCCGCTCGCGCGACCGGACGCTTGCACCGCGCTTGCGCGCCTATCGCTCCGTCTACGTTCGAACCGTGCGGCGCAGATTAAAACTCTCTTTACGCGGCGCCTGTAGCGTAAGGCGTTCTTTCGAAGGGGCCTTCGATGAAAAGCGTCCGTCTTCTGCTTTTGTCCGCCGCTTGCGCGTCGCTGGCCGGCAGCGCCGCGGCCGCTCCCGTGTCGGTCCCGGTGTCCGTGCCGATGGACAACGTCGCGCTGGTCTCGTTCAAGGCGCCCGTTTCGACGGTCTATATCGGCAATCCGAGCATCGCCGAACTGACAGTCATCGATTCCCGCCACGTGTTCGTGATGGGCAAGCGCTTCGGCGCGACCAATCTGATCGCGCTCGGCCCCGACAAGACGGTGATCGAGAACGACTCGGTGACGGTTTCGAGCCGTCACGCCGAGGCGGTGACGGTGTTCCGCGGGCCCGATACGTACAACTACATCTGCACGGGCTTTCATTGCGAGACGCGGCCGGTGCCGGGCGACCAGAAGACCTATTTCGACAACACCGAATCCGCGGCGCTCGCGCACGAAGAAGCCGGCAGCAAGATCAGCGGCGGCTCGGCCCAGGGCAGCGCAATGCACTGATCCTGCGGGGCCGCGTCGATGAAGCCCGATGGACCGGCGTGGCTCGCAACAACACGTGACAGCGGCAAGCTCGCCGTCGCCGTCGCCGCCGGCGTTGTGTTCGGCTACGCGATTTCGCTCTCTGCGCTTTTCACGCGCCATGTCTGGATACTGGACGCGCAAGGCCGCCCGAATGTCGGCGATTTCCTCGCCTTCTGGTCCGCCGGACATCTCGCGCTGAACGGCGCCGCGGTTTCCGCCTACGATCCGCATCTGCAGCACCTGGCCGAAGCCGCCGCCACGGGGCACGGCTTCGATGGCGCGCTCGAGTGGCCCTATCCGCCGCTTTTCTTTTTTGTCGTTGCGGTCCTCGCGTCGCTTCCCTATGCGGGCGCGTTCGTCGCCTGGTGCGTGGCGACGCTGGCGCTCTACGCGGGCGTGACGGCAAAGATCGCCGCGAAGGGCTCGGCCGCCGTCGTGGCGTGCGCCGCGCCGGCGGTGCTGGCAACGTTGATGGCGGGCCAAAACGGGCTTCTCACGGCCTCTCTGATCGGACTTTCGCTGCTTCTGATCGAGAAGCGCCCGGCGCTCGGCGGGCTGGTCCTCGGCCTTCTGAGTTACAAGCCCCAATTCGGAATCCTCTTTCCGCTGGCGCTGGCGGCCGGCGGCTACTGGCGAAGTTTCGCGTGGGCGGGTGCCGCCGCGCTCGTTTCGAACGGCCTCGCCGCTTTCGTGTTCGGCGCCGGCACGGTCGACGGATTCTTCCACGCGATGGGTGTGACGGGCGACATGCGTGTGGCCCACGCCGGTATGGGCTGGAACAAACTGCAAAGCGTTTACGGCCTTCTTCGTGCGCTTCACTGCCCGGGAGTTGCAGCGTGGGCGGCGCAGGCCTGTGCAAGCGCCGCCGTTGCCGTTGGTGTCGTTGCAAGCTGGCGCTCTCGCATCGCTTACGCGCTCAAGGCCGCGATTCTGGCCGCCGCCATTCCGCTCGCGACGCCGTACATTCTTGTCTACGACCTGCCCATGCTGTCCGTCGCCGTCGCTTTCCTCTTCCGTCATCGCAACTTTGACGGTGTGGAAATTGTTTTGCTCGGCGTGACGATCCCTTGCGTCTTCGCCTTGCCGTGGCTGCCGATCCCCAGCGCATTCTTCGCGAGCCTGGCCGTCGGCGCGATCGTCGCGCGGCGCTGCCATGCGATGTTTCCACGCCGCATCGATCCCACTTGGGCCAAGGCAAGCCTGTCGTCTTCGGAATAGTCAGGGCGCGCTTGGCACCCTCACGTGGATCACTGCGAACCGATCCGCGTAAAGCCTTTTCCAGCCCGCTTCACTGTCCATGAGATCGACCACCGGGGACGCTGGCGAGAAGATCGTCCACGCGACATGCGCATTGCGCAGCGTCTGCTCGAGTGCGCCGCGATCCGGCCGCGTGATCTGGAAATAGCGATCCATGAAGGCATCGCCGTAGAGATCCGTTCGGCCGTCTATATAAGGCTTCACGCCGCGGAAAATGAGATAGCCGCCGAAGTCGTATTCGTTGAGCACGTTCTGCGTCCTCAGCGCGCCGGGAACGTGATCGAGCGCGGTTGCGGGCGTCGTGGCGCCGTCGGTGCGCACGATGGGATCGGATGTGCGCACCGTGATCATGACGAGGGCGATCGCAGCGAAGCCGAGCCATGCGTTCGCCATCGGCGGCGCGGCCGTGGACCTCGTCTGCCCGAGCGCCCTGGCGAGCGGCTCTGCGAGGATGAGCGCTGCGACCAGTGCGGTCACGATCGCGTGGCGATTGTGCTGGAGCGCCATGTGCAGCAGAAAGACGAGCAGGAGCGCGCGCAGCGGCGGTATTGTCACGCCGCGCGTGAAGCACACGAAAAGCGTGGCGGCCAAGGCGACTTCGAACAGGTTGAACGAGGAAAAATCCATCGCGCGCCATTCGTCGACGCCGCGCAGCGACGTCATGGCCATCAGCTTGAAAGGAAAGACGAGGCCCGCCGGCCCCTGGGGCGTTATAGCCGCCATGGCGACACTTGCCGCCGCGAACAGCGCCCATTGCCGCAAGGTCCGGATGCGATGGTCGGCCGGGCTTTCGACGAGTGCCTCGAGCCCAAAGCAGGCCAGAAGCAGAAAGCCGAATACGAAGCTGCCGTGCAGATTGGCCCACAACAGCATCAGGATGGCGGCCCAGAGCGACGGCGCGCGTCCCTCGTCCCGCGCCCGCAACAGCGCCGCCGTCCAAGCGACAATGACGGGCAGCACGAGAATGTGCGGCCGCGCCAGCAGATTGGGCGCGATGCAGGAAAAGGCGAGGACGAGCGTGACCGTCAGGCTCGTGGGCGACAGGAAGCGCCGCAGTGCTGAGACGAGCAGCAGCGCCGTGGCGGCGAGCGAAAATCCGTAGAACGTCACGACGCCGTTCCAGCCGCCCCAGGCGAAACTCAAAGCCATCATGATTTCGGCGAGCCATTCATGGGCCTGCCAGGGCGCGCCGCTTCGGCTGAAGGAGAAGGGATCGGCGTGCGGGACCTCGGCGTGACGGAGCATCCAGTCGCCGGCCGCCAGGTGCCAATAGGTGTCGCCGTCATTGAGCAGGCGAACGTCGAACACGCAGAGCGCAAACAGCAACGCCGCCGCGCCGGCGCCGATCACCACGTACGGATCGGCCCAGAGCGCTGCCGGCTGCGACGCGTTCCGGATGGACGTCGGCGTGCTCATCGGCGAAATGTGGAGCAGCCGTCTAAATTCCCGATTAACTTCGCCGCCGGGATTGCAGCGTATCGTCTCTACGCGTCCGCCCCGTGCACGCGCATCAGCCCTTCCTGGGCGACCGAAGCGACGAGCTTGCCGTCTTCCGAATAGATCAGGCCGCGATTGAAGCCGCGCGCGCCGTAAGCGCAGGGACTGTCCTGCACATAGAGGAGCCACTGATCGGCGCGGAACGGACGATGGAACCACATCGCATGATCGATGCTCGCCATCTGCACGCGGGGATCGAACCAGCCGATGCCGTGCGGCAGGAGCGAGGTGTCGAGCAGCGTCATGTCGGAGGCATAAGCGAGCACGCATTGATGCAGCGCGACGTCGTCTGGAAGCGCGCCCGTCGCCTTCACCCACACCGCCTGATGCGGCGGCCGCTTTTCCGGCGAGAAAATCTGCAGCTTGTCGATGGGACGCAATTCGATGGGACGCGGACGCAGGAAATTCTCGCGATACGCCTCGGGTACTTTGTCGATGTCGCGGCGGCGGATTTCATCCTCGGTGGGAAGCGACTCGGGTCGCGGCACAACCGATGCGTCGATCTGATGCTCAAGGCCCGGCTCCTCCGCCTGGAACGACACCGACATGTGGAAAATCTGCCGGCCGTGCTGGATGGCGACGACCCTGCGCGAACTGAAGCTCTTGCCGTCGCGGCTCCGGTCGACCTCGTACAAAATGGGAACCTTGGGGTCGCCCGGCACCAGAAAATACGCATGAAGAGAATGACAGAAACGGTTTTCCACCGTCCGGGTCGCGGCCACCAGCGCCTGTCCCAGCACCTGCCCGCCGAAAACCCGCTGGGAACGGTCCTTTGGGCTCACCCCGCGGAAGATATTGACTTCGATTGGATCAAGGTCCAGCAGCGTGATCAGCTGCTCGACGGCGGAGTCCGTCTGGTTGTCTTGCGTTGCCATATCCCCCAATAGTCGAGCGGCGGCGTCTCCCGCAAGCATGCCTTACAAACGACGCTTTGATTCGGTCCCGTCCCGGCCTAGATAGAAGCCAACCGAAACGAGATACCGGCCTTCCCATGCCCAATGCTCTTCTCAATCGCGCCGCGCACACCAAGGCGGCAACGACCAAGCGCGGCGCGCTCGAGCGTCTCTTCACGATGATGTTCAAGGGCTTCGTCTACAACCAGATCTGGGAAGATCCCGACGTCGATATGGAAGCGCTCGCGCTTCAGCCGCATCACACGCTGATCACAATCGCCTCGGGCGGTTGCAATGTCCTGAATTATCTCGCCGCGAATCCTGCGCGCATCATCGCGGTCGATCTCAATCCCAATCATGTGGCGCTGACGCGGCTGAAGCTTTCCGCGCTCGCCAATTTGCCGAGCTACGAGGATTTCTTCCGTTTCTTCGGCACGGCGAAAAGCAAGGAAAACCGCAAGGCGTTCGACAATTTCCTCAGCACGCGGCTCGATCCCGTGACGCGCCGCTATTGGGAAAAGCAGATTCCGCTGCACGGCCGGCGCATCAACATGTTCGCCCGCAATCTCTACAAATACGGCCTGCTCGGCCGTTTCATCGGCGTTCTGCACGCCGTCGCGCGCCTGCACGGCAAGAAGCTGAACGGCATCGTCGAGGCGCGCACGCCGGCAGAGCAGCGCCGCGCCTTCGAAAAGACCATCGCACCGCTCTTCGAATACAAATCGATCAAGCTGCTGTCGAAATCGCCCGTCTCGCTGTACGCGCTCGGCATCCCGCCGGCGCAGTACGACGAGCTCGTGGCTTCGTCCGACGGCGATCCGATCGCGGTGCTGCGCCAGCGTGTGGAAAAGCTCGCCTGCGACTTCCCCATCCACGAGAACTATTTCGCCTGGCAGGCTTTCACGCGCGGCTACGACGTCGAGAACCGCTCGGCGGTTCCGGCCTATCTGCAGGCCGACACCTATGACGTGATCCGCACGCGCACGAACAAGGTCGAAGTGCACCACGCCTCGCTGATCGATTTCCTGAAGGCGCAGAAGCCCAATTCCATCCATCGCTACGTGCTTCTCGATGCACAGGATTGGATGACGCCCGACGTCATGGCGCAGCTTTGGGAACAGATCGACCGCACGGCAGACAGCCGCGATGCCCGTGTCATCTTCCGCACCGCGGGCGAGGATTCGCCCCTGCCGCGCAAGCTGCCGCCGAATCTCCTGGCGCCCTGGCAATATCTCGAAGCCGAAAGCCGCGCGTTCCATGCGCAGGATCGCTCGTCGATCTATGGCGGCTTTCACGTATATTGCCGCCGACCCCTGTCCTGACGAACCTGACGTCATGACGCAATCGCCCGGCGCGCACGCGGCGTTGATGGACAGGGTCTATCGCCGCCAGCGCTACATCTACGACCTGACACGGCGCTACTATCTCTTCGGCCGCGACAAGATGATTCGCGAGCTGGCGCTCAGACCGGGCGAGGCGGTGGTCGAAATCGGATGCGGCACCGCACGCAATCTCATCCGCATCGCCCGGCTTTATCCGCAGGCGGAGCTTTTCGGCCTCGACGCCTCCACGGAGATGCTGCGGACAGCCGCCCAGAACGTCGCCGCGGCCGGGCTCTCCGGCCGCATCGTGCTGAAGCAGGGTTATGCCGAAGCACTGACGCCCGCGCTGTTCGGACGGAGCCGGCCGTTCGACCGGGCCCTCTTTCCCTATAGTCTTTCAATGATTCCCGATTGGCGTCAGGCACTTAGCGCGGCTGGGGAGGTCCTGGCGGAGGACGGCCGGCTGCATGCCGTGGACTTCGGAGACCTGACAGGGCTTGGGCCCGTCGCCGGTGGCCTGCTGCGCGCCTGGCTGCGCCTCTTCCATGTCGAGCCGCGAGTCGAAATCCTCGCCGCGCTCGAACGTCAGTCGAATCAAGTAAGCGACAGTTTCGGCCAAATTATCCTTCTGCCAGCGCGGTATGCCTTTCTGTGGACGAGCGGCAAACGTGGAATTCGGGCCCTGGCCAGCAGTCATGTTGCACCCCAGACACAGCCGACCCGGAATTCCCCAGCTTAGAGCCATCCGACAGTTCCGTTTGGTGGACATCGCTGCATAACATCCTCCAGTATAGTGGTTACTGAGGTTTGGTATCCCGAACTCGGTTGGGGGGTTCCTGCCCGTCGGTACTTCGAAACGAGGGTCTAATATGAAAATTCGGATGATCGCCCTAGCGGGCGTTGCGGCGTTGGCGCTGACCGGCCCCGCGCTGGCAGGTGAGGCGACCGGTTGGTACGTCGATTTGTCGGGTGGCTACGACCATATGGGTCAGTTCACCGTCGCCAACAATGCGGCGTCTACCGAGGCAAAGGTCGAGACGGACAATTCTGGCCTGATCACGGGCGCGTGGGGCTACAAATTCCATGACCATATCCGCCTTGAAGGCGAAATCGGTTGGGACAGTCACAACGTCACCAGCGGTGACCACGCTACGATTACGTCCTTCCTGGCGAACGTCGCTTATGACGTGCCGCTGGCTCCCAAGTGGGACTTCAGCTTTGGCGCCGGCGCGGGCATGGGTATCGGCGATATCAACGCTGCGAGCGGCGTGGGTACGGTCGATGACACGCATCGCGGCTATATGTACCAGGGCATGGCGGGCTTCGCGTATTCGATTCGCCGGAACATCGACATCACGTTCGACTGGCGTTATCGCGATCTGTCGCTCAACAAGAACTTCGATGGCACGCTCTACAAGGTGAAGGACACCGACGAGCAGGCTTGGATGGTCGGCATCCGGTGGTATCCGTGGTACGCGCCGGCTCCGCCGCCGCCTCCCCCGCCGCCTCCGCCCCCGCCGCCTCCTCCTCCGCCTCCTCCGCCGCCGGTTAAGACGTTCATCGTCTTCTTCGACTTCAACAAGTCGAACCTGACCGCCGAAGCGCAGTCGGTTGTGGCCGAAGCGGTGAAGGTCGCGAAAGCCAATGGCTTCGTGAAGGTGCTCGTGACGGGTCACACCGACACGGTCGGCTCCGACAGCTATAACCAGGGCCTGTCGGTCCGTCGCGCCGAAGCCGTGAAGGACGAAATGGTTCGTGAGGGCATGGACGGCTCAGGCATCTCGATCGAGGGCAAGAGCTTCCACGATCCGCTCGTCCCGACGGGACCGGGCGTTCGCGAACCGCAGAACCGTCGCGCGGTCATCGACCTCGGCGGTTAACCGGGACGATCACTGCAAAGCTCGGAGAGGGCGGGACGAAAGTCCCGCCCTTTCCATTTGCAGCGCGGCGGAGGCGACGGGCAAAAAGAAAGGGCCCGGCAATTGCCGGGCCCTGTCCCCAAGCGGCCTGATCGTGTCTTCAGTTGCCGGGCGGCGCCCCGTTGGCGGGCGCTGCTGCGGCAGGCGCGGAAGGCGCGAGCGAAGCCGTGCGCAAAGGGTTGGGTTTGGGCGCAACCAGCGGCACGCCCGAGAAGCCCACGGCGACGGTCATGCCGCAGGAATCGACCGGACCCTGCTCGGCCACTTCAATTCCGGAAACGAAACTCGCCAGCGTTGGCTTGTCCGAGATCAGCGCCGCGTCGAACACCATGCCGGCGTCGTGGCAGTAGCCCGGATTGTCGTGGATGCTGCGAATCGAAGAGTTGTTGGCAAGGCGCGTCTTGAAGGCGTGATATTCCGCGTCGCCGTGCCCGGCATAGAGCCTGCGGAACATGTGCTGCAGAGCGGCGTCTGAGCGGCGCAGCTCTTTGCCGTAGGCCGTCTGGAAAGCGTTAAAATGCTCGATCTGGTTGCAGGTCAGCGCTGCCACCATGAGCTGCTGCTGAATCGCTGCGGCTTGAATCGCCGTGACCTCGTCGGATGTCGCGCAACGCGGCGCACCAATCGCTCCGGTTGCCGCCGTGACCAACACAAGCGCAACCGCGCCCACACCCGCTTTAGTCCGCATGCCCGCCATCGCAAAAATTGTTTACGAAGCGCACAATAGCACCCACTTCCGCACAGTGCGAATCACGATGCATTGCGATTGGGAGTAGCGTTAAGGCGAGATTGCAGAACGATGGCAAAACCGACAGATACTCCGCATGCGCCGCCCGCAGTCGATCTTACGGATGAGCGCGTCCATTGGGACCTGCGCGAGCAGATGTCGTATGGCGACTATCTCTCACTCGACCGGCTGCTCGCCTGCCAGAACCCGCTGACCGCTGAACACGACGAAGTCCTCTTCATCATCATGCATCAGGCTTCGGAACTCTGGATCAAGCTCTGCCTGCACGAGGTCGCCGGGGCCATCCGCGAGATCCGCTCCGGCGAACTGGGCGCCGCCTTCAAGATGCTTGCGCGGATCGGACGCGTTCAGGCGAATCTCATTCAATCCTGGGAAATTCTCTCCACGATGACGCCGTTCGACTACGGCGCATTCCGCGACGCGCTGGGCAAGTCTTCGGGATTCCAGTCCTTCCAGTACCGCATGCTGGAGTTCCGTCTCGGCAACAAGAACCCCGACATGGCGCGTGTTTTTGAGTCGCACCCGCACGTCGCCGCACAAGTTAACGCCGCGCTCGCGGAGCCCAGCCTTTATGACGAATCGCTTGCACTTCTCGCACGCCGGGGGTTTCCGGTTCCGCGTGCCAGGATCGAGCGCGATTTCTCGGAACCTTACGTGGCCGATCCCGGCGTGCGCGAGGCGTGGCGACAGGTCTATCGCGACGTCGAAACCCATTGGGATTTGTACGAACTTGCGGAAAAGCTGGTCGATCTCGAATATCGCTTCCATCTTTGGCGCTTCAGCCACATGAAAACCGTCGAGCGCATCATCGGCGGGAAAACGGGAACCGGCGGAACCTCAGGCGTTACCTATTTGAAGAAAGCGCTGGAACTTCGTTTCTATCCGGAGTTGTGGGACGTCCGCGGCGAACTTTAAATCGCTGAAATCATCCCCGCATCGGAAACTTTCTCCTCACGTCTTCGTTACGACGAATGCAGCCAATGGTTGGCTGTGAGGGGGGATTCGTCCCCAAAAAACCAGATGTTGCCAGAGAGGGGTGCAACCATGAGACTACGCGTCGCTTTGATCGCGGGTGCCGCTCTGTGCGCACTCGCCACTACCCCGGTGTTCGCTGCGGAGGGCTGGTATCTTGGCCTCGGCGCGGGCTGGGAGAAACCCAACGATTTCACATTCAATACCGTCGACGGCGGGAATACCGCTTATGCGAACGGCGGGTTCATCGCCACCGGCTCGGTCGGCTACAAGTACGGTAACTGGCGCCTCGAAGTCGAAGGCAGCGGGAGCCACAGCAAGTACGTCGGAAACACGGAAGGCGGAGTCGTCTGGACAGGCGCTTCCGCAAACCTGCTCTACGACTTCCACATCATGCCGCGTTGGGGCGCCTATATCGGCGGCGGCGTGGGCGGCGGTGCGGTAAACAGGGAAGCCTACACTCCCACCCTCGGCGTAGGCAGTTTCGGCCAGTGGGGTCTGCAGTGGCAGGCGATTGCCGGATTGCAATATACCGCACGCTACAATCTGGATCTTTATGCCGAGTATCGCTATCGCGGACTCAACGCGAATACGGCGGAGCTCTATCCGACACCGGGCGGCGGCGCGTCGGGCAACGACATGCGGCAGAACGCGGTGCTCCTCGGCATCCGCTACTATCCGTTCGCCGTTGCGTATGTGCCGCCGCCGCCACCGCCGCCTCCACCTCCGCCGCCTCCACCGCCTCCTCCTCCGCCGCCAGTGAAGACGTTCATCGTCTTCTTCGACTTCAACAAGTCGAACCTGACGGCCGAAGCGCAGCAGGTCGTACAGCAGGCGGTCACCGTGCTGAAGCAGCAGGGCAGCGTGCGCGTGCTGGTCACGGGCCACACCGATACGGTCGGCTCGGACAGCTACAACCAGGGTCTGTCGGTCCGCCGTGCGGAAGCCGTGAAGGACGAAATGGTGCGCGAAGGCGTCGACGGTTCAATCATCTCGATCGAAGGCAAGAGCTTCCACGATCCGCTCGTGCCGACGGGACCGGGCGTGCGCGAGCCGCAGAACCGCCGCGCGGTGATCAATCTGAACAGCTGACGGCAAAACACAACAAAGAGCCGGAAAGGGCGGGACTTTCGTCCCGCCCTTTGCTTTTAGGCCCACGATTTGCCGCAGGGGCGCGGCCAAGCTAAGAGCGGGCGGGCATTTCAGGGGCGTTCGCCATGGGCGCGCTGTCGCATATCCGGGTCCTCGATCTAAGCCGCGTGCTGGCGGGGCCGTGGGCCACGCAGATCCTGGGCGATCTGGGCGCGGAGATTTTGAAGATCGAAAAGCCGGGCGAGGGCGACGAGACGCGTGCCTTCGGGCCGCCGTTCCTCGCCAGCGGCGACGCGACCTATTTCCTCGCCGCCAACCGCAACAAGCGCTCCGTCACCATCGATTTCTCGAGGCCGGAAGGCGCTGCGCTCGTCAAGCGGCTGGCGCGCCGCGCGCACGTCGTTGTCGAGAATTTCAAGACGGGCACGCTCGCTCGCTACGGCCTCGACTACGAATCCCTGGCCGCGGAGAATCCGGCCCTCGTCTATTGCTCACTCACCGGCTTCGGCCATGACGGTCCGTACAAGGACAAAGCCGGCTACGATTATCTCATTCAGGGCATGGGCGGGCTGATGAGCATCACCGGCCAGCCCGACGGCGCACCGGGCGCAGAGCCCATGAAAGTGGGCGTCGCCGTCTCCGATCTCGTCACCGGCCTCTACACGACCATCGCCATCCAGGCGGCGCTCATCCATCAGGCCCGCATGGGCGAGGGCCAGGCGATCGACATGGCGCTGTTCGACTGTCAGGCGGCCGCGCTCGCGAACCAGGCCATGAACTATCTGGCGGGTGGCATGGTGCCCGGCCGTCTCGGCAACGCCCATCCCAACATCGTGCCCTATCAGGTCTTCGCAACTCGCGACGGCTATCTCATCCTCGCTGTCGCCAACGACCGGCAATACCGCAGCTTCTGCCGCGCGGCCGAGCGCGACGACCTCGCAAGCGATGCGCGCTTTCAGACCAACGCCGACCGCGTCGCTCATCGTGAAACGCTCGTGGCGCTTCTCGAGCCGGTGCTCAAAGCGCACACGACGGAGGATTGGATCGCGTGCCTGGAAGCGGCGAACGTGCCGTGCGGTCCGATCAATCGCGTCGATCAGGTCTTCGCCGATCCGCAGGCGATCGCGCGCGGCTTCAAAATCTCGATGGCGCACAAGGAAGCGGGCCCGATCGATCTGGTGGCAAGTCCTCTGCGCCTTTCGCGCACGCCGCCGGAATATCGCACCGCGCCGCCCGTCCTGGGCGAGCACACGCGCGAAGTTTTGAGTCAAATTCTCCAGTTGAGCACGTCCGACATCGCGAGCCTTGAAAGTGCGAAGATTATCTAAGCGGCCCGCCGCCTACGGTTAATTGACGCTGGCGACAGCACCCATTTCGCAACATGCAACCTTAGCGAAAGCCGCGGATTATCACTGCTTGGAGGGTAGTGATGCGTGCGGGTCCTGTTTTCATGGGACTTTTTCTCCTGGCGGCGACAAGAGCCTTGGCGCAACCGCCCGCGATCATATTGCCCGAGCCGCCTTTCGTGGATCACAGCGCGGCGCATCTGCCGCTCTCCGACAGCGGCATGTTTCAGGATGTGACGCCGGAGGGCCAGAGCCGGGCGCTGGCACGCGGTCAGTTCGCGGCAAGCCCCCGTGCGCCGTCGCTGGGCCCGTTCAGCATGGATATCGGCAGCTCCGACATCGGCAGGGACGGCAAGCGCGCGCATTTCGCCCACCTCCACCTTGACGACTTCCACCCTCTGGGCAGCAACGTCTCGGGCACGTTCGACGGCCGCGCGGCGACGTTCCGGCTCAGCTGGCCGACCGGGCAATAGCCGCCACGCGTTTTCCGCCACTTTCCCGCCGCGCCGTCTTGCAGTAATGCTCATCACGGGCGCACGGCCCAAGCGGTCATGGAAGGGATTGAGAATGTCGTACAAAGTTGCCGTCGTCGGTGCGACCGGCAATGTCGGACGGGAAATGCTGGGTGTTCTGGTCGAGCGCGCGTTTCCTGCGAGCGAAGTGGTGACGCTTGCCTCCTCGCGGAGCGTGGGCACGGACGTCTCCTTCGGCGACAAGACGCTCAAGGTGAAGGCGCTCGAGCACTACGATTTCAAAGGCACCGATATCGTGCTGATGTCGGCCGGTTCGGCCGTCTCCAAGACCTGGTCGCCGAAGATCGCGGCCCAAGGCGCCATCGTCATCGACAACTCGTCCTGCTGGCGCATGGACCGCGAAGTGCCGCTCATCGTTCCGGAAGTGAACGCACACGACCTCGATGGCGGCATCAAGAAGGGCATCATCGCCAATCCCAATTGCTCGACGGCGCAACTCGTCGTGGCGCTGAAGCCGCTGCACGACGCGGCCACGATCAAGCGCGTGGTCGTCGCCACCTATCAATCCGTTTCGGGCGCCGGCAAGGAGCCGATGGACGAGCTCTTCCGCCAGACGCGCGCGGTGTTCGTCGCCGATCCGATCGAGTCCAAGCTCTTCACCAAGCAGATCGCGTTCAACGTCATCCCTCATATCGGCAGCTTCCTCGATTCCGGCTACACGCAGGAAGAGTGGAAGATGGTGGTCGAGACGCAGAAGATTCTCGATCCCGATATCCAGGTCGCGGTGACCTGCGTGCGGGTGCCCGTCTTCATCGGACACTCCGAAGCGGTGAACGTCGAATTCGAGAAGCCAATCACGGCGGCGCAGGCGCGCTCCATCCTGCGCGAGGCGCCGGGTTGCCTCGTCGTCGACAAGCACGAAGACGGCGGTTACATCACCCCGGTCGAAGCGGCGGGCGAAGACGCGACCTACATCTCGCGCATCCGCAAGGATCCGACGGTCGAGCACGGCCTGCAGATGTGGGTGGTGTCGGACAATCTGCGCAAGGGCGCGGCCCTCAACGCCGTCCAGATCGCGGAATGCCTGATCAACCGCAAGCTCCTGAAGAAAGCGGCGTAGGAAGAAGCTCATCGCACTTCCTTTGATCGTCATCATCCGGCGCGCGATAGCGCATCCGGGTGACCCAACTATTTGTTCCGCACAACGAGAAATTGGGTGGTCCGGATCGCGCTGTCCACGCGATCGTGCCATGACGAGCGCTGAGAAAATCGGATCGCGACGGCGATCTGTCAGGCGATTTTCTCGATGCGCAATGCTGCGCTTGCCGATGGCGCGACGAGCGCATCCTGGTGCGCGATCAGGAGCATCTCGTGCGAACCGGCTGCAGCGCTTTTTTCAAGCACGTCAAACACGGAGGCCGCCGTCGCCGCCAGGCTGTCGCGCGGCGGATGGCCGGCCAGATGATGCGCCGCGAACAGCGCCGCCATGAGATCGCCCGAACCGTGCGGCGGAGTTTCGAGAAGCGGCGTCGACGCCAGCCAGGCTTCGTCTTTGCTCGCGGCGAGCGTGCCGATGCGTCCACCCGGAACGGGCACCGAGGTGACGACGACGATCGGCCGTCCCAGACGCTTCGCCGCCACGAGCGCATCACCGGCATCCCGGATGGCGACGCTGGTCAGGCTCGACAGCTCGAACACGTTCGGCGTGACGATGTCGGCCAGCGGCAGAAGTTCGCGCGCCATGGCTTCGGCCACGCCGGGCTTCGCATAGGCGCGGCCCGCGTCGCCGAAGACAGGGTCGAGGCAATAAAGTGCGTTGCGGTTCGCCGCTTTCACGCGCCGCACCGCATCGGCCACCACGCGCGCATGATCGGCGTGGCCCAGATAGCCGGAGAGCACCGCATCACAGGCGCCGAGCCAGCCATTGGCATCGAGCCCGTCGATCAGTCGCAGCAGGAGATCGGCCGGGAGGCTCTCGCCGCCCACTCTGGCGTAGCCCGCATGGCTCGACAGCAGCACGGTCGGCACCGCCCAGACCTCGTAGCCCAGCCGCTGGAGCGCGAACCGCGCCGCGGCGTTGCCCACATGGCCGTAGACGACGTCGGACTGGATGGAGAGGACATTCATGATGCCACAATCCTATCTCTTGGCGGGCCTACGACCATAGGATAGGTGTCAAAGCCGCTCACCCCCGGGGGATTTGCATGACCGTCCGTCCGCGCCGTTCCGTCCTCTATATGCCGGGCTCGAACGCGCGCGCGCTGGAGAAGGCCCGCGGCATTGCAGCGGACGCGCTGATCCTCGATCTCGAAGACGCCGTCGCCCCGGACGCCAAGGAGCTGGCGCGCCGCCAGGTCGCCGATGCCGTGAAGGCGAAGGGCTTCGGCAAGCGGGAAGTGGTGATCCGGGTCAACGCATTGTCGACCGCCTGGGGTGCGGAGGATCTGAAGGCTGCGGTCGACGCCGGCCCCGACGCGATCCTCGTGCCCAAGGTGTCGCGCGCAAAGGATCTGGCGGACGTCGAAACCCTCCTGGGCGGGGCGCGCGTGGCGGTCTGGGCGATGGTGGAGACGCCGGTCGCCATCCTCAACCTCGCCGAGATCGCGGGCGCCGGCGGCAGGCTCGCCTGTTTCGTCATGGGGACGAACGATCTCGTCAAGGAATTCCGCGGGGCGCATACGCCGGACCGCGTCAATCTCTCGGCGGCGCTGGGATTGTCCGTCGCCGCGGCGCGCGCTTTCGGGCTGTCGGCGATCGACGGCGTTTACAACGACATCAACGACAGCGACGGCTTCTACAGCATCTGCCGGCAGGGCCGCGCCTTCGGCTTCGACGGCAAGACACTGATCCATCCTTCGCAGGTCGACGCCTGCAATCAGGTCTTCGCACCGTCGGTGGAAGAGATCGAATCCGCGCGCAAGATCATCGCCGCCTTCGAGAAGCCGGAGAACAAGGGCAAGGGCGCCATCTCGCTCGACGGCCGCATGGTCGAGCTCCTGCATGCCGAGATCGCGCGCAACACCGTGGCGCTCGCCGACGCCATCGCCGTGCTGGAAGCTTCATGAAAACCAGCAGCGGCAATTTCTTCGAGGATTTCAAGCTCGGGCAGACGCTCGTGCACGCCACGCCGCGCACGCTGACCGAAGGCGATCGCGCACTCTACATGGCGCTTTACGGCTCGCGTTTCGCCTTGCAGTCCGCCGACAGCTTCGCGCGCGGGCTCGCCTACCGGCAAAGCCCGCTCGACGATCTGCTCGTCTTCCATACCGTCTTCGGAAAATCCGTGCCGGATATTTCGCTCAACGCTGTTGCCAATCTCGGCTATGCGGAAGGACGATTCCTGAAGTCAGTCTATCCCGGCGCGTCGCTTTCGGCCGTGTCCGAAGTGATCGGACTCAAGGAGAATTCGAACCGGCAGACCGGCGTCGTCTATGTCCGCACCCGGGGCCTCGACGAAGCGGGCGATGCGGTTCTGTCCTACGTGCGCTGGGTGATGATCCGCAAGCGCGATCCAGAAGCCGCCGTCGCCGAGACGCACGTGCCGCGGCTCGCCTCCGCTGTGGCGGCAAAGGCTCTCGCAGTGCCGCATGATGCGAAATGGGGCAGGTGCGATGTTACCCTGTCGGGAAGTCCGCATCTCTGGGACGACTACGCCGTCGGCGAAAAGATCGATCACGTCGACGGGATGACGGTCGAAGAAGCCGAGCATATGCTGGCGACGCGCCTCTACCAGAACACCGCGCGCGTGCACTTCAATCAGTTCATCGAAAGCAAGGGCCGTTTCGGCAAGCGCCTCATCTATGGCGGTCACGTCATCAGCCTGGCGCGGGCGCTGTCGTTCAACGGGCTGGCCAACGCGTTTGCCATTGCCGCGATCAATGCCGG
Source organism: Rhizomicrobium sp. (assembly GCA_035504555.1). Lineage (GTDB taxonomy): Bacteria > Pseudomonadota > Alphaproteobacteria > Micropepsales > Micropepsaceae > Rhizomicrobium. The sequence goes on from DATJRP010000011.1 coordinate 71,362, forward strand.
CCGTCACGTCAATCCGCTGTTCGCGGGCGATACGGTCTTTGCCTGGTCCGAGGTGCTCGACAAGCAGCCGGTGACCGAACGCAAAGACGTCGGCGCGCTGCGCCTGCGCCTGGTCGCGACGAAGAACCTTCCCTGCAGCGAATTCCCCGACAAGAACGCCGAAGGCCAATATCCCGAGACCGTCATTCTCGATTTTGACTATTGGGCTTTCGTGCCGCGCCGCTGATGCTCGACAGGACTCCCAAAATCACGCTCGATCCGATGCAAGCCGCGGCTGCGAAGCGGCTCGACATGCTCGCCCGCGCGCTGAGGTCGTACAAACCCGGCGGATGGTCGCTGTTCGGCCGCGCCAGGACGCCGTGCGGTCTCTACATCTGGGGCGATGTCGGCCGCGGCAAGTCCATGCTGATGGACATGTTCTTCGACAGGGCGCCGCTCGCGAAGAAACGCCGCGTGCATTTCAACGCCTTCATGCTCGAAACCCATGCGCGCATCCACGAATGGCGGAGTCTCGATCCGAAGGCGCGCGCGCGGCGTCCCGAATTCGTGCGCGAGGCGGGCGACGATCCCATTGCGCCCGTGGCGCATGCCGTCGCCAATGAGGCGACGCTGCTTTGTTTCGACGAATTCCAGGTGACGGATGTCGCAGATGCGATGATCCTCGGCCGATTGTTCGAGCAGCTGTTCCAGCGCGGCGTCGTGATCGTGGCGACGTCGAACACTGCGCCGGCGCGTCTCTACGAAGGCGGCCTCAACCGGCAACTGTTTTTGCCGTTCATCGCCATGATCGAACGGCATCTCGACGTAGTCGAAATCAATGGCCCGCAGGATTACCGCCTCCTGCGTATGAAGGGCGTCAACAGCTACATCACGCCGCTCGGCCCCGATGCCGATCGCGCCATGAACGAGGCGTGGTTCAATCTGACGGGCAGGGAAAAAGGAACGCCGCGCAGCCTCAGATTCCTCGGCCGCGAGCTCGTGGTGCCGGAAGCAGCGGGCGGTTTCGCCCGTTTTTCTTTCGCCGATCTCTGCCAGCAGCCTCTGGGACCTGCCGACTATCTCGAGATCGCGCGCAATTTCGCGACGGTCTTTGTCGATCGGATTCCGCGGATGGGTTCGGAGATGCGCAACGAAGCGCGCCGTTTCATCCTTCTGATCGATACGTTCTACGACGAGGGCGTGCATCTCGTCTGCTCGGCCGCCGCGCCGCCTGAGGGGCTCTACACGGCGGGCGACGGCGCCGATGCCTTCCGTCGCACGGCGTCGCGGCTTGTCGAGATGCAGAGCGAGGATTATCTGAAACGCGGACACGGCTGGAAGCCGTAAGGCAAAGCGTTTATGAGCAATCTCTACTGGACCTGCGCTTTCATCTTCGTAGCGCTACTGGTTTATCGCTTTCGTGAAGTCTGGCTCGGCGCGCTCAGGCGTTTCGACGAACGCAATGTGGAGCGGCTGGAGCAGGAGCAGCGCGATAAGACCGATCCCATCGCCCATTTCCGGCACACGCTCACCGTCGCCGGCGAGCAGGTCGAAGAAGTGCAGGAGATCGTCGAACCGGATGAACGCACGGGCGATCCCGTGACGCGCTATCTGTTCAATGCCGAGAAATTCGCGACGCGCGAAGAAGCCGAAGAAGCCCGCAATATCGTAGTCGTCGCCAAGGCGCGGATCTTCTACCGGCATTTGCCGGCGGCGCTGACGGCAAGGCGCAGCGACGACAAGTTAAACTAGTGCGCGACCAACCTAAGTTCGGATGGAACAAATATTGTCATCCCGCTTTCGCGGAAATGAAACGATTTCGTGGATACGTCTGAACGCTAAGCCGCTTCTCCGCGCAGCAGGCGCGGCAGCTTGCCCACGTCTCCACCCGCCTGACGCATGAGAAAACGCCGGAGCGGTCCCACGCGGTCGGCAATGCCGAGCCCGAGATCGCGGATGGCCCGAATGGGCGCGATGTCGTTCGAGAACAGACGGTTCATCGCGTCCATGGTGAGACCCATCACCGCGGAATCGAAACGCCGCCAGCGCTCATAGCGCTTCAAAACATCGATCGCGCCGATATCGAGACCGAGCCGCGCCGCGTCGAGCAAAACCTCGGCCAGCGCCGCGACGTCCTTGAGACCGAGATTGAGACCTTGCCCTGCGATCGGGTGCACGCCGTGCGCCGTGTCGCCGGCGAGCGCAAAACGATCGCGCACATAGCCGCGCGCCAGATGGAATTTGAGCGGATAGGACCAGCGCGGGCCGACGACTTCCGTGGCGCCCAGATGATTGCCGAAGCGGCGCGCCACTTCCGCGTTGAAGGCGTCTTCGGAGAGCGCCAGCATTTGCGGCGCGATCTCTTCGCGCTCCGTCCATACCAGCGAGGAGCGGTTCTCCGTCATCGGCAGGATCGCGAACGGACCCGACGGCAGGAAATGTTCGTAGGCCGTGCCGTCGTGCGGCTTCTCGTGTGCGACCGTCGCCACGATCCCCCATTGCGGGTAGGACCAGCCGATGAGGCCGATGCCCATCGTCTCGCGCGACGGCGAGTCGCGGCCTTCGGCGGCCACCATCAGCGGCGCCGAGAACGCACCCTGCGGTCCGAGATCGACAGCGACATTCGCATCCGTGACGGTGAAGTCCCGCGCGCTGGCGGGCGCCAGGAACAAGATGCCGTCCGTCTCGGAGAGCACCCGATGCAGCGCCTGGCGGATGTGACGATTCTCGGCGATGTAGCCCATGGGCTGGCCGATCTCGCGATGATCGAAGTGCAGCGTGAAGGGCGAGGGCGCGCGGTCGAGGCCGGCGTCGCTGACGAGAATGTCGTTGATGGGCTGGGCGAAGGCGGAAAGATGTTCCCACACGCCGAGTGCCTCGAACATGCGGATGGAGGAATAGGACAGGGCCGAGACCCGGCCGTCGAATTTCGCGTCCAGAGCCGCAGCGACGGGCACGGGATCGGCGACAATCGTCCTGAGGCCGCCACGGGCCAGCGCCAGCGCCAAGGTCGCGCCCACCATCCCGCCGCCGCTGATGAAGACATCGGTTTCGCGTGTCATGCCCGCACCCTAACGCCTCACGCGCGCCCACCCAAATCGCCGGCCGGCGCTGATGAAGAATCGGGCAACTCCGGCATTTTGCATAGCAGGCGGGCAGCGACCGTCGTCGAACGATGACGGCGATCTCCAATAATTCTCTCTAATATCAATATCTTACGAGAAAGGCGCCGCGCGGCACAATTCTTGATGATGTGTCAAAGTCGAGCCCGGAAGGACCATCCATGAAGCTCATCACGGCGATCATTAAACCGTTCAAGCTCGAAGAGGTGCGCGAGGCTTTGTCCGCGCTCGGCGTGCAAGGCATGACCGTCACCGAGGTCAAGGGTTATGGCCGACAGAAAGGCCACACCGAGATCTATCGCGGCGCCGAATATGCGGTGAGCTTCCTTCCCAAGCTCAAAATCGAAGTCGCCGTCCGGGGCGAAGTCGTCGAAGCCGCGATCGACGCCATCAATTCGCGCGCCAAGACCGGACAGATCGGCGACGGCAAGATCTTCGTCACGCCCCTCGATCAAGTTGTGCGTATCCGCACCGGCGAGACGGACGCGGACGCGCTCTAGGAAAAATTCCAGTCATATTGGTGGTCACATAGGGGAGCTTCCCAATAATGCGATTTTCGTTTCGGCAAAAACTTTCACTCGGCGCGTTGGGTGCGCTTCTGATGACGGGAAGCCCCGCGCTGGCGGGGGCGCCCAAGATCGACAGCGGCGACACCGCCTGGATGCTCACCTCGAGCCTGCTCGTGCTCATGATGACCATTCCGGGGCTCGCCCTCTTCTACGGCGGCATGGTGCGCAAGAAGAACGTGCTGGCGACGCTGGCGCAGAGCTTCGGCGCCACCTGCGTCATCACCGTGCTCTGGATGGCCATCGGCTACTCGATCGCCTTCACCGATGGGGGCGCGCACAACAACATCATCGGCGGATTTGCCTACGCCTTCCTCGCGCCGATGAAGCTGAACACCACGTCCGCCCTGGCGCCGACGATCCCCGAATCCGTCTACATGTTCTTCCAGATGACGTTCGCGATCATTACGCCGGCGCTCATCGCGGGCGCGCTGGCCGACCGCATGAAGTTCTCGGCGTTCCTCTGGTTCATGTCGCTGTGGTTGCTCTTCGTCTATTGCCCCATCGCGCATTGGGTGTGGGGCGGCGGCTGGCTGGGCCAGCTGGGCGCGCTCGATTATGCCGGCGGTACCGTCGTGCATCTGAACGCGGGCACGGCGGGACTCGTCACCTGCCTGGTGCTCGGCAAGCGCATCGGCTTCGGCCATGAGAACATGGCGCCGCACAATCTCGTGCTCAGCGTCATCGGCGCGTCGCTTCTGTGGGTCGGCTGGTTCGGATTCAACGCGGGCTCGGCGCTGACGGCGGGCGTCAATGCCGGCATGGCGGCGGTCGCCACGCAGATTGCGACGGCGGCGGCCTCGCTCGGCTGGATGTTCACCGAATGGCTGATCGGCAAGAAGCCGTCCATCCTCGGCATGATCTCGGGCGCGGTGGCGGGCCTTGTCGCGATCACACCGGCATCGGGCTTCGTCAATCCCATGGGCGCGCTCATCATCGGGCTGGCTGCCGGCGTCGTCTGCTATTTCTCGGCCGTCTGGATGAAGCGGCTGTTCGGCTATGACGACGCGCTCGACGCCTGGGGCGTGCACGGCGTGGGCGGCGCGCTGGGTGCGATGATGACGGGCATGTTCGCGTCCAATGCGATCAACTCGTCCGCCAAGGGCTGGCTGATCGACGGCAACGTGCATCAGATGCTGATCCAGTTCTACGACGTGGGCGCGGTGTTCGTGTATTGCGCCGTCGGCACCTTCATCATTCTGAGGGTGATCGATTTCGTGGTAGGCCTGCGCGTCAGCCGCGACGTCGAGATCGAAGGCCTCGACATCAACCTCCACGGCGAGACCGTGCACGATTGAATCTTTCCTCCCCCGCGCAGCGGGGGTGCGCGACCAAGTCGCGTGACGGAGGGGCCCCCTCCACCGCGAAGTTCATCCTCCGGCCGCGCTTTGCGCGGACCGGGGGCGGTCTCGCTCGGTACGCTGACGCTACTTCGACCTCCGAACGTAGTTCAGGGGAGGAATGGGTTCGTGCAGAAGAAGAATTCTCTTTCGACGATTCAGTTCGACCGGATCCTCGTCTAGAGTGCCGGCAGCCGTTCGAGCGAAAGAGTATGCCCCGCGTGTTGCCAGGCCGTTTAGCCCTTCTGCCGCCGGGAAGTTTTGCGCAGCTTGCGACGCTTCTCGATCACGTCTCGCCCGGAAGCGAGATCATCAATCTTTCGGTCGGCGATCCGCGCGGCCAGGTGCCGGAGTTCGTCACCGAGGCGATCCAGCGCCACGCCTACCAGTTCGGCGAATATCCGCCCATCAATGGCACCTGCGACTGGCGCGAGGCGGCGGCGGGGTGGCTCAGGCGGCGGTTCAATCTGCCGGAGAAGGCCGTCAATCCCGATACCCACGTTCTGCCGCTGAACGGCACGCGCGAGGGCCTGTTCCTGGCGCCCTTTGTCGTCACGCCCGACGCCAAGGCAGGCAAGCGGCCCGCGATCCTGATCCCCAATCCCTTCTACCAGTGCTACGCGGCCGCGGTTCTCGCCTCCGGCGCCGAGGCTGTGTTCGTGCCGGCGACGAAGGAGACGAATTTCCTGCCCGATTACGCCGCGCTGTTGCCCGATCTTCTGGCGCGCACCGTCGCCGTCTTTGTCTGCTCGCCGTCCAATCCGGAAGGCGCAACCGCCAGCGAAGACTATTGGCGAACACTGTTCGCGGCCGCCGATCAATACGACTTCACGGTGTTCGCGGACGAATGCTATGCCGACATCTACTTCGACAAGCCGCCGGTCTCCGCACTTCCCGCCCGCTATGCGCAGACGAAGAATTTCTCGCGGCTGCTGACTTTCCATTCGCTCTCCAAGCGCTCGGCACTGCCCGGACTGCGCTCGGGCATCGTCGCGGGCGATGCAGGCCTGATGGCGAAGTTTCGCGCGCTCCGGAATTACGCGGGCCCCCAGGTCCCTATGCCGATCATGGCGGCGTCCGCCGCAGCCTGGAGCGACGAGGAGCATGTCGACGCCAACCGCGCCGTCTATGCCGAGCGCTTCCGCTGGGCCGAGCGCTATCTCGGCAACCGCATCCCCTTCAAGAAACCGGACGGCGGGTTCTTCCTGTGGCTCGACGTCGGCAACGGCGTGGAAGCGGCGCTGAAGCTGTGGCGCGAGGCCGGTATCCGCGTGCTGCCCGGCGCCTATATGGGCCGCGAAATCGAACCCGGGAAACCCGAGACGAATCCCGGCTTTCGTTACATCCGCGTCGCCCTCGTTCAGGATTTATCAACCATTCGGGCTGCACTCGGTAGGATGGGTGAAATCCTCGGCGGGAGCACATGAGCCAGGGTCGGATGGTTGGCGCGTACCAGCCGCGCACGCGGCGCGGACAGATGGCCGATACGCTCGCGGATTGGCGCCACGCCTTCGTGCAGGCCATGAACACGGCGATGCTGCGCGGCGCTGGCGCGGCCCTGTTCGTGGGCTCGGCCGCAGGCGTCGTGGCGCTCGTCAGCTACAACCCTGACGATCCAACCCTGAACAATGCGGCCTCGCGCGATGCCTCGAACCTTTTGGGCGGATTGGGCGCGACCGCCGCCGATCTCCTCTATCTGACGTTCGGACTTGCGGCGTTCGCGGCTTTGCTGCCACCGGCCATGTGGGGCGCGCGCGCGCTCTTCGGGCGCAACGTCACCAACGCGGTGTCGCGCGCGATTGCGTGGCCTGCCGGCACGGTGCTACTCGCTGCGGGTCTCGGCCTCTTTCCCTCACCGTTCACGCTGCCTGCGAAGACGGGCGGACTGATCGGTCTCGGACTTTCGCGCATTCTCGCCCACGCGCATCAAGGCTGGATCGCCACGGCCATTCCGCTGGTCGCGCTGATGGCGGGCCTTGCTCTCTCCTTCATCGCGACAGGCATGCGCGTCCGCGCGCTTTGGCGTGCCGTCGCGGCCGTGCCCGGTTCGATCGCCCATGTCGGCTCCTTCATCCGCATGCCGGAATTCTTCGCCGCGCGTGACGAGGACGCGGAGTACGAAGAAGACGAATACGAGGAAGAAGAAGGCGACGAGGACGACTACGAAGAGGGCGATGAGGAAGACGACGGGGATTACGGTCTCTCGGTGAAGCCTGAGCCCATCGCCGCCCGTCGCGGCAGCCGGGTTAAACGCGAAGAGCCGCGGCGTGCACCGGTGAAGCCGAAAAGCGCGGCGCAGCCCGCGCTCAATCTCGGCCAGAGCGAATATCAATTGCCGGCGCTGGGGCTCCTCGCCGAAGCCGTCAAGCAGCACGAAGCAACGGCTCTGTCCGACGAAGCGCTGGAAGACAATGCGCGTATGCTGGAAGCCGTCCTCGGCGATTTCGGCGTGCGTGGCCGCATCGTCGCCGTGCGTCCCGGTCCGGTCGTGACGCTCTACGAATTCGAACCGGCGGCGGGCGTGAAATCTTCCCGCGTGATCAGCCTGGCCGACGACGTCGCGCGTTCGATGAGCGCGGTGGCCGCCCGCATCGCCGTCATTCCCGGCCGCAACGTGATGGGCATCGAGCTTCCCAATCACAATCGCGAAACGGTTTATCTGCGCGAGCTCCTGGGCTCCAACGATTACGAAAAGGCGCGCGCGCCGCTCATCCTGGCGCTCGGCAAGACCATCGGCGGCGAGCCGGTGATGGCCGATCTCGCCAAGATGCCCCACCTGCTCATCGCCGGCACGACGGGCTCGGGCAAATCGGTCGCGCTCAACACCATGATCCTGTCGCTCCTCTATCGCCTGCCGCCCGATCAGGCCCGCATGATCCTCATCGATCCCAAGATGCTGGAGTTGTCCGTGTACGAAGGAATTCCGCATCTGCTCGCGCCTGTCGTCACCGATCCGCGCAAGGCCGTCGTGGCCCTCAAATGGGCCGTGCGCGAGATGGAAGAGCGCTATCGCAAGATGTCGAAGCTGGGCGTGCGCGGCGTCGAAGCCTTCAACGAGCGCGTGCGCAAAGCGAAGGACAAGGGCGAGACGTTGAAGCGCACCGTGCAGACGGGTTTCGATCGCGAGACCGGCAAGCCCATCTACGAAGACGAAATGCTCGAGCTCGAGCCCATGCCCTACATCGTCGTGGTGGTCGACGAGATGGCGGATCTGATGATGATCTCCGGCAAGGAGATCGAAGGCGCGGTGCAGCGCCTGGCGCAGATGGCGCGCGCGGCGGGCATCCACCTGATCGCGGCGACGCAGCGTCCCTCCGTCGACGTCATCACCGGCACGATCAAGGCGAACTTCCCCACCCGCATCAGCTTCCAGGTGACGTCCAAGATCGACAGCCGCACCATCCTGGGCGAGCAGGGCGCAGAGCAGCTTTTGGGTCAGGGCGACATGCTCTACATGATGGCGGGCGGCCGCATTAAGCGCATCCACGGTCCCTTCGTCACCGACAGCGAAGTGGAAGACGTCGTGCGTTTCCTCAAGACGCAAGGGCGGCCGGAATATCTCGACGCCGTCACCGAAGAGCCCGATGAGGAAAACGCCGACGATCCGTACGGATTGCTGGGCGGCAACAGCCAGTCGGGCGACGATCTCTACGACAAGGCGCTCGCCATCGTGGCGCGCGACCGCAAGCCTACCACGAGCTACATTCAGCGCCGCCTCGAAATCGGCTACAACCGTGCCGCCCGCCTCATCGAACGCATGGAAGACGAAGGCGTCATCTCCAAGCCCAATCACCAGGGCAAGAGAGAGGTGCTGCTGCCGGACCGGAACGAGGATTGACGGGCGCGTTTGCCTTTCGAAGCCGCGGCGCCAGATCCCTGCGATCAGGGCTATTATCAGGGCGTTGAAAAAAAGCGCGCCGGTGCCGCGTGCATCCGGGCCCTGTGCCGCAAGGCTTTCCCGCATTGCGCGCCCGACCGCCATGGACATTATCAGGGCCGCGCAGGGATTTTTTCGTCTGTGTACGGAGTTTTTAAAGCCCACGGACAAGCCCGCGCGTTCCGCCTCCCCGCAAGGGGCAGGTGGAGCGCGAAGCGTGGGCCGCGACAGGTTTCGTATAATCACAATGTCAAAGAGCAGTGCCGGAGTCTGCGCCGCACCTTCGCCGTTGTGAAGGTGGACGTTTGGGCAACAGCGAAGATTCTTCGCGCGCGTTCTGTGACCGAACCGGCAACGAAGAGGCGACTTTCGTCGGACAGTCGAAGAAGCCCGACACAGGCATGCGAAGCCGCCTCCGGCGGAGGCTACGAACCAACAGCGGGATGCAGCCGCGTATCGAGCGCAAAAGGCTCCTGCGCGACCGCATCATACAGACCCTCGGCCAGGGCTGGGTCAAAGAGCACATTCCAACTATGCGTGGAGACGACGCTCGGGATCACAACGAAGGGATGCTTTCCGAGCAAAGCGTCGCCGAAAGCTCGCTGACCCGCGCTGGTGACCCCGGGCCTCAGCCAGTTCGGGTTCGGCACATCTTCGGGGTTCACAATGTGCACCTTGCTCGCGTCGACGATGCGCGCACGCGTGAGCACATGTGCAACAATATCGAGGACACGAAACGTCTTGTGCACGGCGACTTCTAGTATCGCCGCGGCTGGGTCCAATGCGGCATAGACGGCGCGCGCGCCGCTGGAACTCCAGCGTCCGCCGACCCGAAAACTGCCCTCGCCGCTGTTCCACATAAGCCCGAACTTCGCCTGATCCAGCCTCCAGAAGACAAGTTCGCCCGACCCGAGGGGCGGCGGCAGCGGAGTCACGTGTAGACGCCGTACTCAAGCCTGGTCAGGTGATCCTCGACGGTTTCGACTCCGGCGGGTGTCGACAGGAGATCGATCGGCTTGCGCTGATCCAGCGCCATGGCCGGGCGCTCCAGCCAGTCTTCGGCTTCTGTTTGAGAGCCTAATAGCTCCGTCGCCCTTCCGAGAATCTCTGCGAACTTCCAGGTTCGGCCGCTTTGCTCCGGGCTTAGCGGTTTATCGGGCTTGTCCTGACGGCGCTGATAGGTTCGAAGACTGATGCCGATTGCCTTTTCTAGCAGACCGTGGTGGGACACGTTAAGAATGCCCACGCTGGTCACCAGATGTCTCAACGCGGGCGCGGGCAAGCCCCTCTCGATGAGATCGTGCGCTTCCAGGCGGCTGCGGATTGTCCGCCGCAAAGTCTTTTTCCCGCCGAGCAGTTTCACCGTCCGGTGAATCTCGACGTCGTCGTCTGTGGGATCCGTGAGAGTCATGGTCGATATGTCACCTGTCGCTATAATAATGACAGTTGACGCTCAGGATTTCAAGCCCGAGCAAGGCGCTCCCCCCGTCAGGCAATACCAAAGTCACATGCTCGAGATAGTAGATGAGAAACTGGGCGGCACCCGCGCGGGAACCCTCACCCCCCGCTCCCTCCGCCATGCGGACCCCACGGGCCTTCGGTGTGCGGGCCCCAGGGGCCGTCGCCGGGGTTCGCTGTCGCCGGGGCTGCCGGCGTGGATGCGCGTGGCGCCGCCGCCGTCTCCTCGGCGGGCGGCCGTCCGCCCAGCTCTTCCAGGATGTGGATGCGCGTGGCGATCGGCGGGTGGGTCGCAAACAATCCGCCGAGATCGAATCCGGACGGCGGGTTCTCGATGAACATCTGCCGCACTTCGCTGGGCACGTGCCGGGTCATCGGGTTTTTCGAGATTTTGAGGAGCGCGCTGATCAGCGCGTCGGGATTCTTGGTGAGTTCGACCGAGCCCGCGTCAGCGAGGAGTTCGCGCCTGCGCGACAGCGCGAAGCGCAGGACGAGCGCGAGCACGTAGCCGACGGCGGCCGCGATCGCCGCGATGACGACAAGAACGATCACCGCGCTGTTGCCGCGCGACCGCCCCCTCGTGAACGCCGCAAGCTGGAGGCTGCGCCACAGCATCTGCGCGAGGAACGAGATCATGCCGGTGAACACGATCGTGACGATGAGCAGGCGGCAGTCGCGGTCGATGATATGGGTGAGCTCGTGCGCCAGCACGGCCTCGATCTCCTGCGCGTTGAGCGTGTCGAGCAGCCCGCGCGTCACCGTGATGGCATAGCTCTTCTGGTCGATGCCGCTCGCATAGGCGTTCATCTCGTCGCTGTCGATGACGAACAGCTTCGGCATGGCAAGGCCGCGCGAGATGCACAGATTCTCGAGCAGATTGTAGAGCTGCGGTGCTTCTTCGCGCGTGACGGGCCTGGCGCCTGTCGCCATGTGGATGATGGCGCCGTTGAAGAAATAGCCGATCACCAGCCAGATGGCCGCGATGCCGAATATGATCGGCCAGAACGCCGCCATGGCGGACAGCGCGAAATCGGCCGGGCTGCCGGTGCCGAGCACGGGCGGGATATTCAATCCCTCCATGACGGCGAGCGTTTCCTGGCCGTTGCCGCCGCCGAAGAGCCCGAAGGCAAAAAAAACGCCGCCCAGCAAGCCGAGCAGCAGGAGAGGAAACGCCGCGAGCAGCAGGATCGATTTGAAATTGTTGTTCCAGCGATAGGAAGTGAGCCCGAGTTGCGCCGGCATGGGGGCCTAGCCGAACGACACTTTCGGCGCTTCCTTGTCTTCGGCTTTCTCGGCCTCGTCCAGCTCGAACATCGGCGCCGGCGAGAAGCCCATTGCGCCGGCGAACAGCACCGCCGGGAATTGCTGGATCGCAGCGTTGTATTCGGCGACCGCGTTGTTCAGGAAACGTCGGGCCGCCGCGATCTTGTTTTCGAGATCGGCGAGCTCGTCCTGCAACTGGCGGAAATTCTCGTTCGCCTTGAGCTGCGGGTAATTCTCCGCGACGGCCATCAAATTGCCGAGGGCCCCGGTCAGCGCGCTTTCCGCTGCGCCCTTCTCGCTCACGCCGGTGGCGTGCATCGCGGACGCGCGCGCTTCGGTCACTTTGGTGAAGACGCCGCTCTCATGCGCGGCATAGCCCTTCACGGTCTCCACCAGATTGGGGATGAGATCGTGGCGCTGTTTGAGCTGCACATCGATATCGGCGAAGGCCTGCTTCCATGCCTGCCGCAGCGCCACGAGCCGGTTGTAGGAGACGATGGCGAAAATCGCGATGAGCGCGAGAACGACAAGAGCGATGATCATGGGGACTGGCTTCCGGCGGGCACGGGAAAGATACCCGATCGCGGGTGCGGAGGCGAGAGGAGGAAGCGGTGCGGCCCGGTCACGGGACCGGGGAACCGAAACGTCGCTGCCTCGTTTCCCGGCGGCCTCCGTGATAGGCGTGGTACACACCGATCAAGCGAGCGTGAGTCGGCATGAGCTATATCGAAAAATCACTCGGCGCCAACGAGAAGATCGTCGCCCGCGCCGAGTTTCACTGGTGGTATTCGCTGAAGGCGTGGCTGGCGCTCATTCTTCTTTTCTGGTGCATCATCGGCATCATCATCTTCGTGCAGATGATGATCAAAAAGCGCACGACGGAGATCGGCGTCACCACCACGCGCTTCGTCGAGAAGACCGGCCTCGTCACGCTCCACACCAACGAGATCGCGCTGCACAACATCGAGGGTGTGCGCGTGGAGCAGAGTTTCTGGGGCCGCATCCTGGGCTATGGCCACCTGCGCATCGAAGGCACCGGCATCGACGCCATCACCATTCCCGATATCGCCGATCCCGTCGCCTTCCGCGCCGCCATCGAAACGGCGAAGTCGGGCGACCGCACCTGATGCGTGGCCGCCTCGCTTTTGCTATAGGCGGGACGTACGTTCGAGGGGAGTGGGGCATGCGCACGGCGGTTTTGATCGGAATGCTGGGTCTCGGCCTGATCGCGGCGGGCACGGCCCAGGCCGCGGGCAATGCCAAGACCGGTGCGCAGGTCTTTGGGCGTTGTGCGCTCTGCCATTCGAGCGCCAAGGGTGAGGGCAACAAGATCGGCCCGAACCTGTTCGGGGTGGTCGGCCGCAAGGCCGGCACCGCGCCCGAATTCTCCTATTCGGCCGCTATGAGGGGCGCGGGCTTCGTCTGGACCAACGACAAGCTCGACGCCTACATCACGTCGCCGTCCCTGGTCGTTCCCGGCAACAAGATGATGTTTGCGGGCATACCCTCGGCCCAGCAGCGGGCCGACCTGATCGCCTATCTGGACACGCTGAAGTAGGTGCGGCCTCGCCGCCCGCCTTGCGGGGAGCCGCGCGTTCGACCGGCCTCTGCCCCCAGTGTGGCAGAATGCCGCAAATGCGGGCATTTTGCAGTGCAACACAAAAAATTGAGGGTTAAGCGGGACAGTCGGGACCAAGCCATTCGTGGTGAAGCTTCGTTGACATACGCGTCCCCGCGCGCCTAGTTTTTGCGCCGCACAAGAAACAGCGGCCACACAACCCCGGCGCGGCCGGGCTTTTTGTATCAGACGCCGCGCAGGGGAAGGCACTTAAGACCCATGAAAGTCCTCGTACCCGTCAAGCGGGTCATCGACTACAACGTCAAGGTCCGCGTGAAGGCGGATCAATCCGGCGTCGACCTCGCCAACGTCAAGATGTCCCTGAACCCGTTCGACGAAATCGGCGTCGAAGAAGCGGTTCGCCTCAAGGAAAAAGGCAAGGCCACCGAAGTCGTGGTCGTTTCCATCGGCCCGCAGCAGGCGCAGGAGCAGATCCGCACCGCACTCGCCATGGGCGCCGATCGCGGCATTCTCGTGAAAGCCGACGGCGACGTCGAACCGCTCGCGGTCGCGAAAATCCTCAAAGCCATCTGCGAAGCGGAAAAGCCGGGCCTCGTGATCCTCGGCAAGCAGGCGATCGACGACGATTCCAATCAGACGGGACAGATGCTTGCTGCGTTGCTCGGCTGGCCGCAAGCAACGTTCGCGCACACGCTGGAGCTCGGTGACGGTTCCGCGAAGGTCGAACGCGAAATCGACGGCGGCCTTCAGACGGTTGAAATCAAATTGCCCGCCATCGTGACGACGGATCTGCGCCTCAACGAGCCGCGCTACGCCTCGCTGCCCAACATCATGAAGGCGAAGAAGAAGCCCATCGACGAGAAGACGCCCGCCGATTACGGCGTCGACGTCACGCCGCGTCTCAAGGTTCTGAAGGTCAGCGAGCCGCCGAAGCGTCAGGCCGGCATCAAGGTCAAGACCGCCGCCGAACTCGTCGACAAGCTCAAAGAAGTCGGAGCGATCTGATGACCTCGCTCGTCATTGCCGAACACGACAACAAGGTTCTGAAGGACTCCACCGCGAAGACCGTCGCCGCTGCCGCGCAATTGGGCCAGCCGGTGCAGGTGCTGGTCGCGGGACAGGATGCGGGCGCAGTCGCCGACGCGGCGTCGAAGCTCGCCGGCGTCGAGAAGGTTCTCGTCGCGGACGATCCGATCTATGCGCGCATGCTGGCCGAGCCGATGGAAGCGCTGATCCTGAGTCTGGCGCCGAATTACGACGCGATCCTCGCGCCCGCCACCACCAACGGCAAAAACTACATGCCGCGCGTGGCAGCCAAGCTCGACGTGCCGCAGATTTCGGAAATCCTCTCCGTCCAGTCGCCCGACACCTTCACGCGCCCGATCTATGCGGGCAATGCGATCCAGACGGTGCAGGCGCCTTCGGGCAAGAAAGTCATCACCGTGCGCACGACCGCGTTCAAGGCGGCCGAAGGCGCGGGCTCCGCCGCCATTGAGAAGGTTGCGTCGGCGGGTGATCAGGGCATCTCGAAATTCGTGGGCGAAGAGCTTTCGAAGTCGGAACGTCCCGAGCTCCCTTCCGCGAAGATCATCATCTCGGGCGGCCGCGGCATGCAGTCGGGCGAGAATTTCCATCTGCTCGACAAGATCGCCGACAAGCTGCACGCCGCCGTCGGCGCGTCGCGCGCGGCCGTCGATGCGGGCTTCGTGCCCAACGATTATCAGGTGGGCCAGACCGGCAAGGTCGTGGCGCCGGAGCTTTACATCGCGGTCGGCATTTCCGGCGCGATCCAGCATCTGGCCGGCATGAAGGATTCGAAGATCATCGCCGCCATCAACAAGGACGAAGAAGCCCCCATTTTCCAGGTCGCCGATTACGGCCTCGTGGCCGATCTTTTCAAGGCGATTCCGGAGATGGACGCGGAACTCACGCGTCTGGGCTACTGAGGAACGAAAGCGTATCGCGAGCGCCGATCGCGGGGGCGACCGGTTCGACGAAGAAAAACGGAGCCAGGTAAGGTCCATGGGTATCGAACGTGTCGGCATTATCGGCGCAGGACAGATGGGCGGGGGCATTGCTCATGTCTGTGCGCTGGCGGGCTTCGATGTGATTATCGAGGATGTGAACGCGGAGCAAATCAAGAAGACGCTCGGCGTGATGGAGAAGAACCTGCATCGCCAGGCGGCGCGCGGCCTCATCAAGGACGATGCGATTGCACCGGCGCTTGGGCGCATCAAGACGACGCAAAGTCTCGACGACATGAAGGACCGCGATCTCGTCATAGAGGCCGTGACCGAAGACGAAAGCCTCAAGCGCAAGATATTCCAGGACCTTTGTCCGCGGCTCGATGCGAGGACGCTCGTCGCCACCAACACCTCGTCGATTTCGGTGACGCGTCTTGCCGCTTCGACGGACCGGCCGGAGCATTTCATCGGGCTTCATTTCATGAATCCCGTGCCCATGATGCAGCTGGTCGAAGTGATCCGCGGCATCGCGACCGACGACACCACCTTCCAGTCCGTGCTCGACGTCGTGAAGCGCGTCGGCAAGACCGCGGCTTACGCCGAAGATTTTCCGGCTTTCATCGTCAACCGCATCCTGCAGCCGATGATCAACGAGGCCGTCTATACGCTGTACGAAGGCGTGGGCAACGTCGAAGCCATCGACACGGCCATGCGTCTCGGCGCCAATCATCCGATGGGCCCGCTGCAGCTCGCCGACTTCATCGGCCTCGACACCTGTCTGTCGGTGATGCAGGTGCTCTATGAAGGCCTCGCGGATTCCAAATATCGCCCGTGCCCGCTGCTGGTGAAATATGTCGAAGCCGGCTGGCTCGGCCGCAAAACGGGCCGCGGCTTCTACGACTATCGCGGCGAGCACCCGGTGCCGACGCGGTAAACGCTGCCAATTCTCCAAAATTATTGTCATTCCCGCGAAAGCGGGGACCCAGTAGCGAGTGTCCGCGCGCCGAAAGACTCTCACGCTCGCGGACGCTCGCTACTGGGTTCCCGCTTTCGCGGGAATGACACGTTGGGGTAGCGTGCAAAGCGTTCGAAATCGCGTGCTCTCATGAACCCCCTTCGCCTCGGCATCATCGGTCTCGGGCAGCGCATTGCGCATGTGCTGAAGGCGTGCGCGGAGATGGATTGGCGGTTCGAGATCGCGGGTTACGTCGATCCGCAGCCGGTCGGCCTGCCGATCCTGCAGGACGCCGACATCGCGCCGGGTCGTCCGTACAAAACCATCGACGCGTTCTTCGCCGACGGCCCCTTCGATCTCGTCTTGATCGGCTCGCCCAACCATCTGCACTACGAGCATCTTCTGGCGGCTTTCAGCGCCGGTTATCCGATCTTCTGCGAGAAGCCGATCGTGCGCACCGAAGAGGAAACCTTCGCGCTGGCGCAGCATCTTTCGGCGAAGAAAACGCCGCCGCTCTATATCGGCCTCGTCATGCGGTCGATGCCGATCGTGCGCGAGGTGATTGCGCGCGTGGATTCCGGCCGGCTCGGCGAGCTCGTTTCGCTCGACACGACGGAGCATCTGCCGCCGGAGCATGGCGGTTATCTCGCGCGCAACTGGCGGCGCAAGCGGGCTTTCGGCGGCTCGTTCATGCTCGACAAGGTCTGCCACGATTTCGATATTTTCGGGCGGCTTGCAGGCGCGCGGCCTGCGCGCGTCGCGAGTTTCGGCGGACGCCGCATCTTTCACGAAGGCCGCACCAATGTCGGGCGCACTTATTCCGACGGCGAGCCCGCTTATGCTTTGCGTGACGCTGGCTGGGGCGCGGCGAATGACGCATTCCACTCCGACATGGACGTGGCCGATCATCAGACGGCAATCGTCGATTACGCGAACGGCGTGAAGCTCTCGTTCCATTCCAACAGCCATGTGAGCCTGACCGAACGGCGCTGGTACATCGCGGGCACCGAAGGCACGCTCATCGCCGATCTCGTGCGCAACAAGATGCTGGTGCGCGCAGCCCTCGACCGCGGCAAGCCGGAGCGCAAAGAATGGGGCAATCTCACGCCCGACGCGCACAACGGCGCCGATCAGGCGATGGCGGTCGATCTTCTGGCCGCGCTCGAAGGCCGCGCCGAATTTCCGGTGACGCCATGGGAATCGATGGAAGCGGGATTGACGGTGATGGCCATCGACCGCGCCATGGCGGAGGGACAAGTCATCGACTGTGCGCCGATGTGGGACGCCTACGACGCGGCGCGCGAACCGAGCGCCTTGAAATAGGCGATCGCGGCGGGATCGTCCCACTTCATGGGGCCGGAGGCGCGCGCGATCTCGCGGCCTTGGGCGTCGATCACGACGCTGAACGGCAGGCCCTGCGAACCGAAGGCGGTCAAGAGCGAGAGATCCGGATCGCGGTAAACGGCGAGATTGGCCGCGCCATGGGCTTTCAGGAAATCGGCCGTCTTGGCCGCGTCGTCATGGCCGGCATTTACGGCCACGACGGTCACCTTCCCGGGACCCAAGGCCGCCGCGAGCTTGGCGACGTCGGGCAGCTCCCGCACGCAGGGGGCGCACCAGGTGGCCCAGAGATTGAGGATCACGACATGGCCCTTGAAGGCGGTGAAATTCACGGGATGGCCTTGGGCGTCCACGAACGTCGCGGCCGGCACGGGTTTGGGCGCATGATCGGGTTTCAGCGCCGAAAGCGCCTGCGGGATCGCGGGGCTCGCCTCGACCGACGGGATCACATATAGAACGGCAAGCGCCAGGCCGAAGGCGGCGGCAAGAATTTGTGCGGTTTTGCGAGGCATCGGGCCCATATCTATGAGTGCCAATCCATGAGTGCGAACAAGATGTGGGGTGGACGCTTCGAGCGCGGTCCCGCTTCCATCATGGAGGAGATTAACGCCTCCATCGATTTCGACAAACGGCTGGCGGGCCAGGACATCGCGGGCTCGAAGGCGCACGCCGCCATGTTGGCGAAGCAGGGCATCATCGCGCAGGCCGACGCCGACGCCATCGTGAAGGGTCTCGACCAGATCGCAGCCGAGATCGCCGAAGGCCGTTTCGTTTTCAAGCGCGAGCTGGAAGACATCCATTTCAACATCGAAGCGCGGCTGACGGAGCTCGTGGGCGAGGCGGGCGCGCGGCTGCACACGGCGCGTTCGCGCAACGATCAGGTGGCGACGGATTTCCGGCTCTGGGTGCGCGAGGCTTGCGCGCGCGCGGAGGCGGGACTGCGCGAATTGCAGAAAAAGCTTCTCCTGCAGGCGGGCGCACACGCCGAAACCATCATGCCGGGCTTCACGCATCTGCAACCCGCGCAGCCCGTCACCTTCGCGCATCATTGCCTCGCTTACATCGAGATGTTCGAGCGCGACCGCGGACGCTTCGAAGATGCGAAGACGCGCATGAATGAAAGCCCGCTGGGCTCAGCCGCGCTCGCCGGCACGCCCTATCCGGTCGACCGCGAAGCGACCGCGAAAGCGCTCGGCTTTTCCGGACCGATGCGCAATTCGCTCGACGCGGTGTCGGCGCGCGACTTCGCGCTCGAATATCTCTCCGCCGCCACGATCGCGTCCGTGCATCTGTCGCGCTTCGCCGAAGAGATCGTGCTCTGGGTTTCGCCGGCCCTGGGCTTCGTCACGCTGAGCGACGCCTACACCACGGGCTCTTCGATCATGCCGCAAAAGCGCAATCCCGATGCGGCCGAGCTCGTGCGCGCCAAGACGGGCCGCGTGCTGGGCGCCTTCGTGACGCTTGCAACCGTCATGAAGGGCTTGGCACTCGCCTACGCGAAGGATCTGCAGGAAGACAAGGAAGCGGTGTTCTCGGCGGCCGATGCGCTCGAGCTCAGCCTTGCCGCCATGGCCGGCATGGTCGAAGACATGCGCGCGAACGACAAGGCCATGCGCTGCGCGGCCGAAGCGGGCTATCCGACGGCGACCGATCTGGCCGACTGGGTCGTGCGCAGCTTGGGCAAGCCCTTCCGCGACGCCCATCGCATCGCCGGCGCCATCGTGAAAGAGGCCGAAACGAAAGGCGTGGCCCTCGACAAGCTGCCGCTCGCCGACATGCGGAAGATCGAACCCGGCATCACGAAGGATGTCTATGCGGTTTTATCGCTCGAAGCGTCGGTCAATTCCCGGCTAAGCTTCGGCGGCACGGCGCCCGAGCGCGTGCGCGAGCAAATCCGGTTCTGGCGGGACAAACTTTCATGATGCTGCGGACGGCCCTTGCGTGCGGTCTGGTGTTTGCGGTTTCGGCCTGCGGCACCAAGAGCCCACTGCTGACGCCCGCCTGCAGCAAGGAAGAGAAGGCGGAGAACGCGGAGGACGCAGCCCACGCCGAAGACGTCGTCAATGCTCCGGCGACGCCGTCCACACCGCCGGCCCCCGCCACGCCCTGCGGCAAACAGGCGAAGGGGCGGAAAAATCCGTCCGAACCGCCCAACCCGATCTCGCGATGAACCATTTCTCCTATCGTGACGGGCGGCTCTTTGCGGAGGACGTCGATCTCACGCCTCTGGCCGACGAGGTGGGCACGCCCGTCTACGTCTATTCGACGGCGACGCTCGAGCGGCACTACCGCGTGTTTGCCGACGCGTTTCCCGCGTCGAGCCTCATCGCCTACTCCGTCAAGGCGAACGGCAATCTGGCTGTCCTGAAGACGCTCGCGCGGCAAGGCGCGGGCGCCGATGTCGTGTCCGGCGGCGAACTCGCCAAAGCGCTCGCCGCGGGAATCCCGCCGGAGCGGATCGTCTTTTCCGGCGTGGGCAAGACCGCGCACGAGATGATGGCGGCGCTCCACGCGGGCATCCATCAGTTCAATGTCGAAAGCGAACCGGAGCTTCTCGTGCTCGACGCCGTCGCGCGCGAACGCGGGCTGCGTGCGCCGGTCGCCATGCGCATCAATCCCGATGTCGATGCCAAGACGCACGCGAAAATCACGACGGGCACGGCGGAAGCGAAATTCGGCGTTCCCTGGAACAGGGCGCGCGAAATCTACGCCAGGGCGCGCGATCTCGCCGGCATCAGGATCGTGGGCGTCGATCTCCATATCGGCAGCCAGATCACCGATCTCGAGCCGTTCGAAGCCGCCTTCGTGCGGGCCGCCGAGCTCGTCCGCACGTTGCGCGCCGACGGCCATGAGATCACCCGCGCCGATTTCGGGGGCGGCCTCGGCGTGCCGTACCATCTGGGCCTGGACCCGCCGCCCGATCCGGCGGCTTACGGCGCCATCGTGAAAAAGCTGACAGGCGGGCTCGGGCTCGACCTCATCTTCGAACCCGGACGCCTCATCGCGGCCAATGCCGGTATTCTGCTCACGCGCGTTCTCTACGTGAAACAGGGCGAGACGAAGACGTTCCTTATCCTCGACGCCGGCATGAACGATCTCATCCGGCCCGCGATGTACGACGCCCATCACGATATCGTGGCCGTCGCCGAGCCGGAGCGAGCGCGCACGCGTTACGACGTGGTGGGACCGGTCTGCGAATCTTCCGATCTCTTCGCGCGCGATCGTGAACTGCCCGTGCTGAAATCCGGCGATCTGGTCGCTATTATGACCGCCGGCGCCTATGGCGCGGTGATGTCTTCGGCCTACAATGCGAGGCCGCCCGCGCCGGAAGTGTTGGTAAACGGTGCGGCCTGGAGCGTCGTGCGGCCCCGAATGAGTTATGAAGCCCTTGTCGAACAAGACCGCCTCCCGTCCTGGTTACAGGGCTGAAGCGAGCGAGCGCTACGTCCGCACCGCGCGTCTGGCGATTCTGTGGGAGCGCCTGTGGCGGGCGTCGTGGCCGGCGACGGGCCTGCTCGGTCTTTTCATCGCCGCGGCCTTGTTCGGCCTCTTCGAGAACGCGCCGCAATGGCTGCACCTGTCGCTTCTCTTCCTCGTCGTTCTCGCCGCGGGTTCGTTCCTTCATCAGAACCTGATGGATTTTAAGCTTCCGCGCTGGGAAGACGGCGCGCGCCGCGTCGAGCAGGACAGTGCGCTCGCCCACCGCCCCATCTCGGAAGCCAACGACCGTCTTGCCGCCGGCATGGGCGATCCGTGGACGGAGGAATTGTGGCGCGCGCATCTCAAGCAGTTGCTCGCCCGCATCGCCGGTCTCAAGGTGCGCTGGCCGCGGCCGGGTCTTCAGAAGCGCGACCGCTATGCGCTGCGCTTCGTGACGCTGTTGCTCGTCGTCGGCGGTTTCGTCTGGGCCGGATCGGACGCGGGCAAACGCCTTGCGGTCGCTTTCACGCCGGATTCAGGCACGGGCGCGTCGGCCGCCTCGCTCGACGCCTGGATCAATCCGCCGGCCTATACCGGCGAAGCGCCGATCTATCTCCAGCATCCGGCCGACGGCGAAGGCGTGGCCGTCCCCGTCGGCTCTGAACTCGTCTTGCGCGTGCATGCGGCCCGCGGCCTGCCCAATCTGGCGCTCGAACCCGAGCCCGACGACCGCACCGGCAAATTCGCAGGCTCGTCCGGCGAATACGGCACCAACGTCGTCATCACGCGCGACCGCTTCGTGCGCGTGCTGGCCGACGGCAAACTGCTCGCGCATTTCGCCATAAAGGCGATCCCCGACGATCCGCCGCACATCGCCTTCATCAAGCCGCCGGCGAAGACGGCGCATGACGCGGTCGCCATCGCCTTCACCGCAGGCGACGACTACGGCGTCGTCAGCGCGCGCGCCATCATCCGGCCGGTCGCGAGGAATGCGCGCGCCGTGCTCTCCGTCGATCTGCCGCTGACGCCGGCGAAGACGCTGTCGCAGACGGTTTATCGCGATCTGACGGGCGAGCCGCTCGCGGGCGCGGATGTGTCGATCGTGCTCGAAGCGAAAGACGGCGCCGGCCAGACCGGCCGCAGCAAGCCCGCATACATGAAACTGCCCGCGCGCGTCTTCATCAATCCGCTGGCGCGCGCGCTGGTCGAGCAGCGGCAGAATCTCGCCATCGGGGCGCCGCATGCGCGCGACAACGCCGAGCTCGCGCTCGACGCGCTCTCGATTGCGCCCGACAAATTCTACGCGCAGCAGACCACCGCCTATCTCGCCATCCGCACGGCGTTCTGGAGCCTGAAGAACGCGCGCAGCGATCGCGACATTCGGGGCGTCGAGCAGCTTCTGTGGGACACGGCCGTCTCGCTGGAGCAGGGCGGGCTTCTGACCGCCGCCGAAGAGTTGCGCCGTCTGCAGCAGATGCTGACGGAGGCGCTGGAGCAGGGCGCGCCGCAGGAGGTCATCGACGCGCTGCTCGACCGCTACAAACAGGCGCTGCAGCGTTATCTGCAATCACTGGCGCAGAACGGTCCGCAGCCCAACGACCAGATGTCGTCCAACTCCAGGACGATCACGCCGGCCGATCTGGATGCGCTCCTGAAGGCGATCGAGCAGATGTCGCAGACGGGTTCGCGCGACGCCGCCGCCAAGGCGCTCGCCATGCTGCAGGATCTTCTCGAAAATCTGCACGCGGGAAACGGCAGCGGCGGCCCGCCGACCGACAAGGCGCTGAGCGACGCGATCCAGGGGCTCGGCGACATCATCGGCCGCCAGCGGCAACTGCTCGACAAGACCTATCGCCAGCAACAGGGCGCCGGCGATCCGAAGGACGGCGGCGGCAAGGGCCTGTCCGGCGGCCAGGGCAAGCTGCGCGAGGACCTCGACAAGATCGCCAAGGGATTGGGCGCCGGCAAAACGCCGAAGAATCTGGGCGACGCAGGACGCCAGATGCAGGACGCGCAGGGCCAGCTGGGCGCGAACGATTTCGACAATGCGGAGCAGTCGGAGAAGAATGCGCTCCAGGCGATGCAGGACACGGCCGATGCGCTCGCCAAGAAAATGATGGAAGAAGCCGGCCAGAGCGGACAGCAGAACCAGGGACAGGATCCGCTCGGACGCGCGGAAGGCACGACCGGTCCTGCGACGGGCAGCAGCGGCGTGAAGATTCCCGACCGCGACGAACTCGCGCGCGCGCGTTCCATCCTCGAAGAACTCCGCCGCCGCGCCGCCGAACGCGGCCGCCCGAAGGAAGAACTCGATTATTACGATCGGCTGCTGAAAGAATTCTGAAATGCAGCCGATGAATCGGCGGCGCGCGCAACCGATTCATTCGCGGTTGTCGTCGGCGCCGAAAAAGCCGAAGGCGCTCCGGTTTCCTTCGAATAAGCGCGCTGTAAGTGCGCCAAAGATCAATCCTCCGATATGCGCCATATAAGCGACGCCTCCGGATTTCTGATCCGTGATGTCTCCGAGACTGAAGAGCTGGGTGATGAACCAAAGGCCGATCAGAAGGGCCGCCGGCACGAATGTGACCCTGACGAACCAGCCGAGGAAAAGAAGCGTTCGTATGCGATCGCGCGGATACGTCACCATGAAGCCGCCCATGACCGACGCGATTGCGCCGCTGGCGCCGAGGTTGGGGATCGTCGAGTTCGGGTCCGCAGCGATTTGAACGGCGAACGCAACGACGCCGCCCAGAAGATAGAAGCCGAGAAACCTGATCTCTCCCATCGCATCTTCCATTTCGGGAGCGAAGGCCCAGAGGAAGATCATGTTGCCGATGATGTGCGACCAGCTCGCATGCATGAACATGGCGGTGATGATCGTGAGGAGATTGTGTCCGGCGCTGACGTCGCGTGGAACGAGCGACCAGTGCTCGACGAAGGCGTCGCCGTTGATCAACTCCAGCGCAAACACGAGCGCGTTGACCGCGATGATCGACGCCGTCATGACGGGAAAGGCCGAAACGCGTCGCGACTCGTCGCTCAGAGGAATCATACGAGCGCCTTGTTACAAAGCGGCCGCGCGGGGCCGGCGTTATGCCATATGTCCCAGGGGACTGTTCTTGAAGCGGTTCCGAAGCCGGAAAGCGAGCACGAGCATCGCAATCCCGAAAACGAGTGCATAAGCGCCAATCCACCAGGTGAGCACCACCGCTCCAATGATCGGCGCGATTGCCAGGAGCGCGCCATATGCAATGGAGACAATTGCCCCCAGGATCAGCCAGGCGCGTCCCTCGCCCTCGAACCGGATACCGGCGGCCAGCATCAGGCCTCCCGTCAGCAGAGCCCACGCCGCGAGGAGTGCAACGAAAACGACGACCGTCAGCCCGGGCCATGCCACCGCGGCCAAGCCGGCGATAACGTCGACGATACCTTCAAAAGCGAGGTAACCCCACCGCTCTCCCGCTTTGGCTGCCCGAACAGAGCCGGCCAAAGCCAAAATCCCATCCGCTATCGCATAAGCGCCGAAGACGAGGACCAGGGACAGCATGGCCGCGCCAGGCAGGAAAAGCGCAATGAGGCCGAAGACGATTGCAAGAACGCCGCGAAGAACAAACGCCCACCAATTCCTGATCAATACGGACATCATGGACCGCTCCTTGTCGAAAAAGAGAACTCTAGGATAGTCGGATCGCCGCTCCGGACTTTGATCCGGCGCAATTTCGGCTCCCGCCGTCGCGGTCATGATGGATGGTGCAGTCGCTGGATTTGCCGTTAATCTAAGCATCGGATGCAGATCGACCAGGCAAAACGCCTTTACCGATTGGGCTTCGTGCTCATTCTCGCCGTTGCGGCGTGCGCTGCATTCCTGTTTCTCGTTCAGATATTCATCATCGACCTTTTCCTTGCCGCCGTGTTCGCGGGATTGCTCACCCCGCTCTTTCGCAGACTTTCCCGGCAACTCGGCGGCCGGGAGGGGCTGGCATCCGCAATCATCGTCATCGTCGCACTTCTGGCCGTTGCGTTTCCCTTGGGCGCGATCATGACCGTCGTCGTGTTGGAAGCGGTTCAAGTGAGCGGCTCGGTGGTCGCGTGGATCCAAAACGGGATTGCGCGCCCCGAGCAGTTCACGAATTTGCTTCCGCGGAGGCTTGTGGAATCAAGCGAATTCGCGCAGGCGATCCATTGGTTCTCGCTGCACGCCGCCGACGCGATCGTCGCGCTGTCGAACTATCTTTCCAGCAGCGTATCGCTTGTTCTGCGCGGCGTTGGCCGGCTGTTCCTCGATCTTTTCGTGATCTCCTTCGCGCTGGTCTATTTTCTCCGTCACGGCCGCGCGCTGATCGTGCAATTCGAGGAACGCATTCCGCTGGCAAAACCGGAAGCGCAAGCCATCGTCGACAAAACCTTGAAAATCACGGCCGCAACGCTTCGGAGCGTGGTCATCGGCGGTGCCGCCGATGGCGCTCTCATCGCCGCCGGGTTCGCACTGGCCGGTATCGGCCAGCCGTTGTTCTGGGGCACGGTGACAATCGTCGCCTCGCAAACGCCCGTTCTGGGCTGCGCCATTGTCTGGATTCCCGCCGCGGCTTATTTGCTCCTGAGCGGACACGCACTGACCGGCGTCGGGCTCGCGCTCTGGGGCACTTTCATCAACACCGTCGTCGACAATTTGCTGCGCGCCTACATTGTCGGCCGGGGCACCGCAATTCCCGCCTTCCTCGCGCTTGTCAGCACGCTCGGCGGAATTGCGATGTTTGGCGTCGCGGGCGTGCTGATCGGTCCCGTTCTGATCGGCATGACGATCGGCGTTCTCGATCTATATCAGCAGACGCTGAAATCGTCCGGGCTCGTGTAAAGGCGGAGCGCTTGCTGAAACTGTTTTGAAATAACTTCGCGCTTGACAACGACAACGCGCACCCATAAACACCGCGTCCTTCGCGGCACATTCTGTTCCGCGACGAACATGAGACGAGCCATGCAACGCGGTTTTGAAAACCCAGTCATGCCGTTGAACGGCCTTCGGCCGATCGATTGCGCATGCCCGGATCATGGGAGCGATCTCGCCTAAGCGATATCGACAATCCGTTTCACACGGACCCTCCCGAGCCAGCGCTCCGGAGGGTTTTTTGTTTTCCGAAGCAGGGCTTGTTCGAATTTCTCCGGCGAAAGCCGGAACATGTCCGTCTTGGCTGTGCAAGCAGCCAAGACGAAACGGGAGACCCGGATCCCGGGGCTCGCGCGCCATGTTGCGCGTGTGCCTGAAGCGCGGGGCCTGCTCGGAGGGAACGAGGCGAGAAGCCGGATACCGATGGCAGGGCGAACCAATCAAGGGTTCGCTATGGCGGCGCGCCAGGTTCGAGAGCGCCGCGACAGAATTTGCAATATCTCCAAAATCAGAACGTGCGCTCCACCTCCCCCTTGCGGGGAGGTAGAATGTGCCTGCTGCATCCAATGAAAACGATTGCGCGCTCTCTATGGCTCTTCGTGTTCCGGGTGGTGAAGAGGATCGGTTACTTCGTCCCCCAACGGGGGCGCCCGCCTCGCCGTTCCCCCGGAAATGTTTTGATCCGCACTTGTGCGGCTTTCGATTCCAGGTGGTGAAGAGTTCGGATACTTCGGTTGCCCCGACCAACGAGTAGCCTTACGGGGCAGGACGCGTCCTCTCGAAGGACGAGAGTCCGGCTCGAACGTTCCCTTGGAAAACTTTCAAGACACACGCATATCGGCTGGCCTGCCAGCCGTAGCTGCGCAAGCAGCGTAGGCTGGTGGTGAAGAAATCGGATACTTCGACCGGGACGCAAGCGGGTTCGACTCCCGCCGGCCTGGGGCACGTACCGTGGAATTCGTTTCCCGAAGAACGGATGCGACGCGGGTTTCGACTCTTCGAAAGAAGAGTTTGCGTTGCCGCAGCCGAGCAAAGCCGATTTCGCCCGTTCCCCAGCACTTTTTCCAATCGGCCGGCCGGCTTGCCTAAGCTCCGCGGAGCCGTGGCCGGCTTGCCGGCCGTAGCTGCGCGCAAGCGCAGCGCAGGCCGGTGGTGAAGATGTCTGTTACTTCGCTCAGGTGAAGGTCGACGGTTCGACTCCGTCCCGCGACGCGTTGCGGTAGCTCAGTGGCAGAGCGTCACAGCCTCGAAAGAGGCAGTACAGCATCGCGCGTTCCCCGGCGCTTTTTTTGCGTTCGCTCGCAAGAGCGAATGGCGGTGGTGAAGACGTCTGTTACATCGGTAGGGTGCCAAGGCGCCTGCGGGTTCAAGGCCCGCCGGTCATTGAGGAAACTCTTTGGCCGAACAGACTCGCCTGTTCCCCGCCAAACCGTTTCGCATGATCCGTGGTGAAGATCGCTGTTACTTCGTCTGATAAACGAGAGGTCGCGGGTTCGAATCCCGCCGGGTGTTCCATGCGCCCGTAGCTCAGCGGTAGAGCGCTGCCGGTTCGCGCGGTGAAGCGCAGGCTGGCGTCTCAGCATCGCCCGTTCCCGTATCGTGCGTTCCAGTCGGCCGGCTCGCCTGCCTTCGCTCCGCCGGAGCATGGCCGGCCTGCCGGCCAAAGCTGCGCGCGAGCGCAGCGAAGGCCGGTGGTGAAGCCGACTGCTGCATCGGGTACCGGAAGGCGGGGGCCAAACCTGCGCGCCGGTGGTGCGAAAGCACTGTCGCAGCGGCGACTGTTCCCCGGCTTTTTTCTTTCAATGGCTTTTCAACCTAGAGTGGCCGAAAGGGGGTGACCTATGGCCAAGATCAACAAACTGCTTCGCGTCTTCACGCATGAGGGCGCGAAGGGAAAGCGCTTCACGCCCGAAATGGAGCTGAAGCGCACGCTGATGAACTGCCTCCTGTGGGAGGATCAGTTCTACGAGGACGGCGTCGCGATCGCCGACCGCATCAAGACCCTTGTGCCGCAGGTAGCGCCCGAGAAGGTGGCCCAGCTTGCGATCGAGGCGCGCGAGCAGATGAAGCTCCGGCATGCGCCGCTGCTTGTGGTGCGCGAGATGGCGCGGCACGAGAAGCATCGCGTGCTCGTGGCCGATACGCTGGCGCGCGTGATCCAGCGTCCGGACGAGATGACGGAGCTGCTCGCGATCTACTGGGCCGACGCGCTCGGACCCATGCAGCAGCGCAAGCGTCAGCCCGTTTCGGCGCAGATCAAGAAGGGTCTCGCGCGCGCGCTGACGAAGTTCGACGCCTATCAGCTCGCGAAATACGACCGCGACGGCGCGGTGCGCATCCGGGACGTGCTGTTCCTGGTGCATGCCAAACCGAAGGATGCCGCGCAGGAGAAGGTGTGGAAGGAGCTTGTCGACGGCACGCTCGTCTCGCCCGACACCTGGGAGGTTTCGCTCTCATCCGGCAAGGACAAGCGCGAGACGTTCGAGCGGCTGATCGCCGAGAAAAAGCTCGGCGGGCTGGCGCTGCTGCGCAATCTGCGCCTGATGCAGAAGGCGGAGGTGCCGCGGGCGACCATCGCGGATGCCATCGCGGCCATGCGCACCGATCGCATCCTTCCCTACCGCTTCATCACGGCGGCGCGCTATGCGCCGGATTTCGAGCCCGAACTCGAAGCCGTGATGCTGAAATCGATCAAGGGTTATGCGCGGCTCAAGGGCCGTACGCGGCTTCTGATCGACGTGTCGGGATCGATGTTCTACCCGATGTCCGCGCAGTCCGAGATGACGCGCGCGGAAGCGGCCTGCGGTCTTGCGATCCTTGCCCGCGAAGTCTGCGACGAGGTCGAGATCTTCACCTTCTCGAGCCAGACGGTGAAAGTCCCGCCCCGCCGCGGTTTCGCGCTTCGCGATGCGATCATCGCAAGTCAGCAGCATGCGAACACCATGCTGGGCGCAGCCGTAAGCCAGATCGACCGCAAGGGCGACCGGCTGATCGTCTTCACCGACGAGCAGAGCCACGACACCGTGCCCGCGCCGAAGGGCAACGGCGTGGTGATCAACGTGGCGTCGTACACCCACGGCGTCGGCAACGGTCCGTGGAAGCGGGTGGACGGCTTCTCCGAAGCGGTGATCGCATGGATCGCGGCCTCGGAAGAGACGATGCACTGATCCGCATTTCTCAATACCATCGCAACAGGGACCCGGGCGCGCCAACAACGCGTCCGGGCAATTTCTCATGGTCAAGGTCATTCAGGAGGGTGGTGCGCCGATTCATGCGTGGATCGACGGCGTGTCCCTCGAGGATTCGGCGAAGGCGCAGCTCGTCAACGTGGCGTCTCTGCCGTTCGTTCATCATCACGTCGCGGCGATGCCGGACGTCCATTGGGGCATGGGCGCGACGGTCGGCTCTGTTATTCCGACCAACGGTGCCATCATTCCTGCCGCTGTTGGCGTCGATATTGGCTGTGGGATGATGGCGATGCGAACGTCGCTGACGGCGAACGATCTTCCCGACAGTCTCGCCGGTCTCCGCTCGCGCATCGAGCGTGCGGTGCCGCACGGGGGCGCCGGCGCCAACGCGGGCTGGGGCAACAAGGCCGGCGGTGTTCCTGCGTCGATCGGCACGCGCTGGCGCGGTCTGGAAGAGCGTTTCGCTGCGATTTGCACGCGCCGGCCGCATTTCGAGAAGGAGAACTCGTTGATCCATCTCGGTTCGCTGGGCACGGGCAACCACTTCATCGAGGTTTGCCTTGACGAAGCGGATCGCGTTTGGGTGATGCTCCACTCCGGTTCGCGCGGTATCGGCAATGCCATCGGACGTTTCTTCATCGAAACGGCACGCGAGATGCTGGTCAAGCGTGGTGTCTATGTTCCGGACCGCGATCTCGCATGGCTTGAGGAAGGCGAACCTGCATTCGACGAATATGTCGAGGCGGTGAGCTGGGCGCAGGACTACGCGCGCGAAAACCGCGAGGCGATGATGGAGCGCGTGCTGGGTGTTCTGCGCGCCGAACTGTGTACGTTCACGACCGGAAAATCGGCCGTGAACTGTCACCACAACTACGTGTCGAAGGAGCACCATTTCGGCGCGAATGTTTGGGTGACGCGCAAGGGCGCGGTGCGGGCGCGCGAGGGCGATCTGGGCATCATTCCGGGCTCGATGGGGGCGCGTTCCTACATCGTGCGCGGCAAGGGCAACCCGGATTCGTTCCATACCTGCAGCCACGGTGCGGGACGCGCCATGTCGCGTGCCGAGGCGAAGCGCCGCTTCACGGTCGCGGACCATGAGAAGGCGACGGCCGGCATCGAGTGCCGCAAGGATGCGGACGTCATCGACGAGACGCCGATGGCATACAAGGACATCGATGCCGTGATGGCGGCGCAGGCCGATCTCGTCGAGATCGTGCACACGCTGCGTCAGGTCGTGTGCGTGAAGGGCTAAAGAGGCGTCGGCGTCTTGCTGGGATCGCCGGCTTCCAGCCGGCATTGTGCAGTCTGCATCGCCATGGCCGGCGGGACGCCGGCGGTCCCAGCAAGCTACGTCACGTGAATCGAGGGCTGGATAGGCGCCGGCGGGAAACCGTCGGCGCTTTTTTTGTTTGTGCGAAACGGCAACGTTCGATCAACAGGCCGCAAGATATGGACGCGTGTTGCCGAACCTTTCCCTACTGCCGAGTCTTCCGTCCATGCGAGACTCACTCCGCGCGGATGTCCGGACATGCGTGCGGCTCTTTGATATTGTGAAGACTGAACCGGGGCGCGGACCTTTCGTCGCCGCGCGGCGGCGCGACCGTAAAGATTTACCACAGAGGCACGGAGATAGCGAGGCTGTCCTCGAAATCGAGAATCGTCGCCGGCAGTGTTTTCCTGCGCGCGTAGCGCGCAAGCAAACTTCGGAAGGGAGCCACGCTCGGCGAGACACGCTCGTTGTCTCCGCGCCTCTGTGCCTCTGTGGTAAATCTTTTCGGGACGCAGGAACCACCGCCGAAAAGACGTACACGGATGGAAAATTCCCTGCTGTCCCCTGCTTTTGTCCATGGCGCGCGGAGGCGAAACGCACGAAAGGCCCGTCGCCATTGGGCCAAACGCACGCGCGGCGCGGAGCGGCTTTTTCAAGTCCCTGTTATTGTCCCTGATCGCAGGGAATTCCGCGATATCGCCTAACCGACCTTGCCGATATAGGGCAGCCCGCGGCCGCGGCCGGCGTCGTCCATGCCGTAGCCGACGATGAAGGCGTCCGCGCCCTTGAACGCGACGTAATCCGCCTTGAGCAGCGCGTCGTCGCGCATCTTGTCGACGGCGACCGCGATCGCAACCGACGCCGCGCCCGCATCCGTCAGCAGCGTGCGCGCCTTGACGAGCGTGTGGCCGTGGTCGAGCACGCCGTCCACCAGCAGCACGTGCTGGCGCTTCGCCGCATCGCTCGCGCCCATGCGCACGGTGATGCCCGATCCTTCGCGCTTCTGGCCGTAGCGTGTCAGGCTGATGAATTCGACGGCGGGATCGAGACCTTCGCGCGAAAGCGCACGCAAAAGATCGGCGGCGAACACGAACGCACCGGTCAGGATCGGCACGATGAGATCGGGCTCCGGCTTCCGGCCCATGATCTCCCGCGCCAGCCGCGCCACTTCCCGCGCGATAGCTTTTTCGTCGAACAGCACGCTCAATTGCTGCGCTCGGCGGCGAAACGAAGCTCGATGGCGCGCGCGGCGGCGGGCGGGCTCGACAATTGCGTGTGGAAGGTCGCGAGCTGTCCCGGATGCAGGATCGAAATGCCCGCCGAGAAATTCCAGTGATAAAGCTCGTGCCTGTCCGCATCCATCAGCGAAACGCGGATGGCAGGCACGCTCAGCTCGCGCGACGTGGTGTTGAGGAGATGGCCCGTGATCACCAGCACGTCCTGCTGGCCGTCCGTCTCGAAATGGGCGGTCTTGTCGTGAAACTCCAGCCCGCGCGTGTTGACCTGCATTCCGAGGTCCGCATAGAGCGACGAAGATTGGGGCCAGAGGCTTGCAATGCTCTGCCGATAGTGAAGGCCCGACCACCCCACACCCAGAACGATGACGCCCAGCAATACCCATCCCGCGCCGATCACAAGTGTCCCGAGAAGCGGAGGCCGGGACGAAAAGCGTCCGCGGGCGGGCGATGCGACGGCCTCCACGCGCGGCGGCGCATAGGCTTCGCGCTTGGGTGCTGCAGCCGGCTCGGCTTCCGGCTCGGGCGGTGTGACGCTTTCCTCTTCGAGACCCGCTTCCGGCTCCGGCTGCGGCGCCGCCTGAAACCAGACATGGCCGCACTTCGCGCAACGCACCTTGCGGCCGTCGGGCGCGAATTGCGACGCGTCGGTCTGATAGCGCGTCGTGCATTCGGGGCAGGTGAGAATCATCCGAGCTGGCCGCTTGAAGCTTCGCGGAAAATAGGCTCAAGGCCCAAGTCGAGGCAAGGATTGTAGCGGCGCGAAGCGGGAGCCATTATGTTCGCGCTCCATGGTTCGTTTCGAAAACGTCGGCATGCGCTACGGCGCCGGGCCCGAAGTGCTGCGCGACGTCACGTTCGTGCTGGAAGCGGGCTCGTTCACGTTCCTGACCGGACCGTCGGGTGCGGGCAAGACGACGCTTCTGAAGCTCATGTATCTGAGCGAGCCGCCGACGCGCGGGCTGATCAATCTCTTCGGCTGCGATCTTGCCACCGCCAAGCGTGCGGAATTCCCCAGCCTTAGGCGACGGATCGGCGTCGTGTTCCAGGATTTCCGGCTTCTCGATCATCTGACCGCCTTCGACAATGTCGCCCTGCCGCTCCGCCTCGCGGGCCGGCGTCCGGAAGAGTACGAAAAAGATGTGGATGAATTGTTGGGGTGGGTGGGGCTGGGCGACAAGCTTCTCGCAAGGCCTCCGACGCTCTCGGGCGGCGAGCAGCAGCGCGTGGCGATTGCGCGGGCGGTTGTGGGCCGGCCCGATCTGCTGATTGCGGACGAACCGACGGGCAATGTGGACGCGGAAATCGGTCAGCGGCTGCTGCGGCTGTTCGGCGAGCTCAATCGTCTCGGCACGACCGTTCTCATTGCCACGCATGACCGCGCCCTGATCGAGCGCGCCCGCGCCCGCGAGATGCGCCTGATCGACGGCCGTCTCGTCGAACTGCGGACGGCGCGCGCATGAACGCACGTACGCTCAGGGGACGCATCGCGCCGCGCGAGGCCGGCGCTGCCCCGCTCGATGTCGTCATCGCCATCATGGCGTTCCTGGCGGCGCTGGCGCTCGGCGCCTCGCTGATCGCCGATCGCGCGGCGCTCGGGTGGCGCGAGGGCCTCTCCAGCCGGTTGACGGTCCAGATCATTCCGCCCGAGCACGGCGCGTCCGCGAAGCTTCTCGACGACGAAACGATGGCCGCTGCCGGCATTCTCAAAAACACCGATGGAATCGTCTCCGTCAGGCCGTTATCGGAGAAAGATACGGAGGCGCTGGTCGAACCCTGGATCGGCAGCGGCGCCGCGATCGCGGATCTGCCGTTGCCGCGCCTCATCGACGCAACCATTCTGCCGGGCGCCAAGATCGACCTCGGCACGTTGTCGCAACGGCTGAAGCTCGCCGCACCCGATTCCTTGCTCGACGATCACACCCGCTGGATCGGACGGCTCAAAGGCCTCGCCGACCGCATCATCTGGTCCGCCTATTTCGTGCTCGCGTTGATTGCAGTGGCGACGGCCGCAACGGTGGCGTTTGCCACGCGCGCGGGCCTCGAAGCGCACCACGACATCGTCGCGCTTTTGCATCAAATGGGCGCGCATGCCGGTTTTATTGCGCGCGCCTTCGAGTGGCATTACTTCATCTCCGCACTTCTGGCGGCGACGGTGGGCGCGGTCTTCGCGGGCATACTTTTCAGCATGGCTGGCGGGCTGGAACTCGCCGGCATCGAGGCCGTTCCCTTCCTTCCACCTCTCTCCCTCCATGTCGCGGAACTTGCCTGGCTCGCTGCCATTCCCGCCGGGGCCGCCCTCATCGCCTGGGCCACCGCGCGGTTGTCGGTTCTGACCGCCGTTTCGCGAATCTATTGATCCGTCCGCGAAGGATGTAGAATGGACAGCGATCGAGCTTAGCCGAGGATTCGAAAGTGCCCAGCGGTTCGCGCCATTACATCTGGACGGCTTTGGCGTTCGTGGCCGGACTCTATATCGGCGGTTTTCTGGTTTTCATCTGGAGCCTGCCGCCGACGCCGGCGCGCGCCGTGCGTGCCGACGGCATCGTGGCGTTGACGGGCGGCGATTCGCGCCTCGATGCGGCGGCGGCCCTGCTCGAGGAAGGCGCGGGCAAGCGGCTCCTCATTTCCGGCGTGCATCCCAACATCACGAAGACCGATCTCAAGCATCTCGTGCATGGCGGCAGCCGCTTCGACTGCTGCGCCGATCTGGGCTTTGCGGCGACGAGCACGCGCGGCAACGCGTGGGAAGCAGCGCGATGGGCGCACAATCACGGCTACAGGAGCCTGATCATCGTCACGGCCAACTATCACATGCCGCGTTCCATCCACGAATTCGCCACCGAAATGCCGGACGTGCGGCTTCTGCCCTATCCCGTGCAGGAGGACGATGTCGATGTCGGTGAGTGGTGGAGCGATCCGCATACGCTGCGCGTGCTGCATCTCGAATACGCGAAATATCTGGGCAGCCTCGTCTTCGGCGCGCTGGAAACCTCCGACCGGCAATGGAAGGCGACGCGCGAGGCGCGCAATTGACTCGCCCATGACATTGCTCCGCTCGGTGATTTTCTTCCTCTGGTTCGCGACCGTCTCCACGGTGGTGTCGCTGCTGGCGCTGCCGGCGCTGGTGCTGCCGCGCAAAGTAACCGTCGCGGTGTCGCGCAACTGGTCGCGCGCGATCCTCTGGGGACTGAAGACGATCGCGGGTCTCGACTACGAGGTGCGCGGAAACCCGCCGGCGCACGGCGCACTCGTTGCGTCCAAGCACATGAGCATGTGGGACACCATCGCGCTTTATCTTCTGCTCGACGATCCGACCGTGGTCGTCAAACGCGAATTGCTCCGCGTGCCGTTCTACGGCTGGTACATCTGGAAAGCGGGCGTCATCGCCATCGACCGCGATGCGGGCGCACATGCGCTCAGGCGCATGATCGACGGTGCGCGCGCCGCGATCACTGGCGGGCACTCCATTCTCATATTCCCGGAAGGCCATCGCATGACGCCGCATGCGGCACCCGACTACAAACCCGGCGTCGCCGCGCTTTACACGCAACTGCGCGTTCCTTGCGTCCCTATCGCGCTTAACTCTGGACTATTCTGGACCGGTCCGGCGGGCTTTCTCAAGAAACGCGGGCGCGTGGTGCTGCAATTCCTCGAACCGATTCCGCCGGGTCTTCGTCCGCGCGAGTTCCTGCAAACGCTTGAAGCGCGTATCGAAACCGCCACGGCGGCGCTCGTCGCCGAAGGCGAGACCCAGTTGCGCGGCGGTAATCGACCGGGCGCGCCCGTTATCGCCGGCCGTTCCGGTCTTTGACTTCGGATTCTGAGCCGGGGAGCCCCTGATCCGCCATATTGTCTTTGTACGCAGGAAACCTACGTAGGGTTGTGCCCGACGCCGGCGTTAAGGTTGACAGACGACGCGGAGTCTCCGTCAATTCCGGCGGGCGGGCACACAGAACGATAAACAGTGGGGCTTTCCATGCGCGTAGGGGAATTCCGCAAACGTTCGATGAAGCATGCCCTGTCGGCCGCGGCATGTTTCGTTGCCTTGACGTTGGCTGGCTGCGAAGCGGTGAACGAAGGTGTTACCGACTATCGCAAAGCCGACATCGGCAGTGCTTCGATGCAGGGCGCGCCGACCAATGTGAGCAACAAATACCGGCTGTCGAACGACGCGACCGCATCCGACGTTCCGATCCGAACGCACGACACGTTCTACGTCTCGCTGTTGCAGGCGTTCGTGGGACCGGATGCGCGTTTTGGCGGTTTCCCGAATTTCGAAAACCGCCAGGAGATGCTCGTCGTGTTGCGCGCGCGCGATTCCAATTCGCCGGATTCGCCGGGCGAGTTCGCGTTTTACTCCGACGACGTCGTGCGCGGGCAGTTCCTCAATTTCTCCAACATGCTGACGCTGGGTCCGGCGTTCTATCAGGGCGGCGTGATCACCATCGACGTGGACGAGATCCGCATCGCCGGCACAACCCAGCACATCAAGGATACGCTGCAGCAATTGTCCGACAGCAAAATGGATGTGGTCGGCCCAGATCCCGAGAAGCGTCGCAACTGGAACGCCGTCGCGCGCGATATTTTCGATGCGATCGACAAGGACGCCTACGGCACGCGCTACACGCTTACGCTCATGCCGAGCGGCGGCGTCGCCGAATTGCCTTATCCGCGCTTCGAGGCGGGCAATTACGTGCTCGTGCGGCACGAAGCGCCGGACGCCAATTTCAGCTGGGACACGCTGCAGCTCGACAACAACACCGGCCGGCTGATCTACAAAGGCAGCGGCGGGCGGAACTACGACCAAAGCTCCTATGTGACGGTGCAGATCAATGCGCTACGGGCCATGCCCAAAAATCCAATGCCCGAAGTGCGCAGGCCGCTGCAGCGGACGCCCAAGCCGGTCGACGCGCCGAAATACCAGTCGCTCGATCAGGCTCGCGAATGCCCGCTCAGTCCGGATGTTCCCGCACCGCCGGGGTGCCGCAAGCCGGCACAGGGCGGCGGGCGGTAAGAGCCGCACACGTGCCCACGGAAATCGACTGGCTTTTCCGAAAACCGGCGGGCAGATTGGCAGGCCATGGATGAGCCCGCCGAAACGGGACGGTCGATCGGCCTGACCGCCATTTCCCTTATCGCCGTCGGCGTCGGCGTCATCACCGGATTCGGGGCCATCTTCTTCCGCGGCCTGATCGGCCTGATCCACAATATCTCCTATTACGGCGTGTTTTCGGTCGCCTATGACGCGAACGTCTACGGACCGCCCAGTGCGTGGGGGGCGGCCATCATCCTCGTGCCGGTGATCGGCGGCATGGGCGTCGTTTTCCTCGTCTCGAAATTCGCGCCCGAGGCGCGCGGCCATGGCGTGCCCGAAGTGATGGACGCGATTTTCTACCAGGACGGAAAAATCCGCCCGGTCGTCGCCATCGTCAAATCGCTCGCCTCGGCACTCGCCATCGGCACCGGCGCGGCGGTGGGCCGCGAAGGACCCATCATCCAGATCGGCGCCTCGCTCGGTTCGACCGTCGGCCAGATCATCCGCATGGAGCCGTGGCAGCGCATCACGCTCGTGGCGGCGGGCGCGGGCGCCGGCATTGCCGCCACGTTCAACACGCCCATCGGCGGCGTCATGTTCGCGATCGAGCTGATGCTTCCGGAAGTCAGCGCACGGACCTTCCTGCCGGTCGCGCTAGCTGCCGGCACCGCGACCTTCATCGGCCGCGCATTCCTCGGGATACAGCCGGCGTTTGCCATGCCCGCGACGCTTTTGCTGTCGAACCGGCCCTGGCCGCTCGACGCCATTCTTTTGTGCGCGGTCCTTGGCGCCGCCGTGGGCCTTGTCGCAACGGCGTTCATCCGCGGGCTGCACGGCGCCGATATCGGTTTCGAACGCCTGCGCAATCCCTATCTGCGCCACGCGCTCGGCATGCTCGTCGTCGGCCTGATGATGTACGGCTTCTTTCTGGGGTCGGGGCATTACCATGTCGACGGCGTCGGCTATTCGACGATCGAGGACATCCTCACCGGCGGCATCGTCGCCGCGCCGTTCCTGGCCGTGCTGTGTTTCGGAAAACTTACCGCCACCGTGCTGAGCCTCGGTTCCGGCTCGTCAGGCGGCATCTTCTCGCCGTCGCTGTTCATGGGCGCCACGCTCGGCGCTGCGTTCGGTGCCGTGATCAACACGATCATGCCGTTCCCCGGCATCGGCATTGCGGCCTTTGCGGTGATCGGCATGGCGGCCATGGTGGGCGGGGGCACGGGCGCCGCGATGACCGCGGTCACGATGATCTTCGAGATGACGCGCGACTACGACGTCGTGATGCCGATGATCGTGGCCGTCGCCGTCGCCATCGGCGTGCGACGCGCGCTGAGCCAGGAGAACATCTACACGATCAAGCTCGTGGCCCGGCGGCACTTCATCCCCAAGGCGCTGCACGCCAACATGTTCCTTGTGCGTCCGGCCGGTGAAGTGATGGACCGGGAGCTTCTGCTTCTGCCGCAGGAAACGGGCCTTGACGCCGTTCTGCTCCGGACGGACGGCAACGGCGGCTTCCGGCACATCGTCGTCACCGACGGCGAAAAGATTGTCGGCGTCTTGCGCGTCAACACGGCGCTCAGACGCGGCCTCGAAGGCGCGTACACGGGCGTCAGGCTGGGCGACGTGGCGAACCGGGCCTTCACCATCGCGCGCGAGGACGATGTGATGTTCGGCGTGATCGATCGGGCCTGGCGCAAAAAGGCCTCGATGATCGTCGTCGTGCGCGGCCAGGGCGTGCCGCGCGCCTCCGACGTGGCCGGCGTGATCACCAAAGATCAGGTTGCCGACTCGGTCGGCGAAAGCGTTCGCCCTTATTCGGGAAATTGACGCGGGCTGCTTCATTCGCGGGCGGCGGGGACCATCCAGAGCAGGTACTGCGCGCCATTCAAGCTGACGAGCGCATGCCCCAGCGAGCCGACCAGGTCCTCGATGTCGTCCGCCATGGAGTCCAGCACGGATTCGTAAGCCCAGCGCGGCACGCCCTCCTTGTAGTCGGGAGTCCTGTGGCCTTCGCGCATCCGGATCGCGACGATCCGAAAGAGGACATCCGAAACCTTCGCGTCGCCATTGAGCACGATGGCGGGATCCGCTCCGGGGCCCGCGGGATAGAGTTCGGTCGGCCATTGGATGGCCGGCGCGGCAATGTGCATTCCGCCGTCCTCCAGTCCTTCGATCGCAGGCCACGATAGCGCGCCTTGGCGTTCGGTTCCATGCTGCCGGCGCCGTCGTTCCGGCAACTCGACTTTGCGGCGGTCCTTCGGCACTAATGGTGCGAAAGCCACAAGCTGCAAGAGGACCCCGTGAGCGTTGCCGACGCCGCCGCCGACAAGCGCGACAGCCGTCCCGAGATTTCCGGAACGCTCGGCGCTTTAAGCATCCAGGCGCTGGGCATCGTCTTCGGCGATATCGCCACGAGTCCGCTCTACACGCTGAAGACCGTCCTCGATGTGACGGGCGCGCATCCCGATGCCGCGGCCGTGCTCGGCTCGCTGTCGCTGATCTTCTGGACGCTCGTCATCATCACCTCGATCAAATACATCAACATCGCCATGCGCATCGACAATGACGGCGAGGGCGGCATCCTGGCGCTGATGTCGCTCATTACATCGGGAAAGTCCAAGCGGCCGTTGATCGTGGCCTGCGGCCTCTTCGGTGCGGCGCTCATCTACGGCGACGGCGCGATTACGCCGGCGATCTCCGTGCTCTCCGCGCTCGAAGGTCTCGATCTCGTCTCGAAGGGATTCCAGCCTTATGTGCTTCCCTGTTCCGTGCTCATTCTCCTGGCACTGTTCTTCGTGCAGCGGCAGGGCACGGCGAAGATCGGCGGCGCGTTCGGTCCCATCATGCTCATCTGGCTGCTGGCGATTGCGCTCCTGGGCGTGCACGGAATCCTGGCCCATCCGGCCGTGCTCGTTGCAATCAATCCGGCCTACGGGATTTCCTATCTGCTGCACGGCGGGATCACGAGCTTCCTTGTGCTGGGCGGCGTATTCCTGTGCGTGACGGGCGCGGAAGCGCTTTACGCGGACATGGGCCATTTCGGGCCGCGCCCCATCCGGCTTTCGTGGACGGCGGTCGTACTGCCTGCGCTGGTGCTCAACTATGCGGGGCAGGCGGCGGTCGTACTGTCCGGCGCGCCAACTGCAGGCAACATTTTCTATCAGCTCTGCCCTGAGGCTTATCGCGTACCGCTGATCATCCTCGCAACGCTTGCCACGATCATCGCGAGCCAGTCGATCATCACGGGCGCCTTCTCGATGACGCGCCAGGCGATCCAGCTCGGCTGGCTGCCGCGCCTGCCGATCACGCAGACCTCCGCGCATGGCTACGGGCAGATCTATGTCGGCCCCGTGAACTGGCTTCTGGCGCTTGCGACGCTCGGTCTCGTGTTCGGATTCAGGAGCTCCGACAATCTGGCCTCGGCCTACGGCGTCGCGGTCTCGGGCACGATGCTGCTCACCTCCTTCCTTCTCTTCCGCGCGATTCATGAGGTCTGGAAGTGGAGCCTTGCGCTGTCGCTCCTCGTGATGGCTCCGCTCGCCTTCATCGATGCGTCGTTCCTCACCGCCAATCTCGCCAAGGTCCTGTCGGGCGGCTATGTGCCCGTCCTGCTCGCGCTCACCGTCTATGCCGCCATGCAGGTCTGGCATACGGGCACGGAAGCCGTGCACGAACGCATCGCCTCGGCACTCACTCCGCTCGACGATTTCATCGCGCGGATCGAGAAGGAAGGCATTCCCCGCGTGCCCGGCACGGCCGTGTTTCTCACACGGGCGCAGTCGCAGACGCCTCCCGTCATGGAATGGTATGTCAAGCACGCGCGCGCGCTCCACAGGCATGTCTTCATTCTCTGCGTGCAGACGCAGCCCACGCCGTGGTCGCGTTATGTCGATCGTCTAAAAATGGAATATTTCGCGAGCGGGTTTTCGCGCGGCGTCGCCCGTTTCGGCTTCATGGAGCGGCCGGATGTTCCGGCCCTTCTCCGAGAGGCGGTGCTCGACGGCTGCAGACTCGATCTCGAAGACGTGACGTTTTTTGTGGGTCACGAAACCATCGTTGCCCGCGGTCCCGGTATGGGATTGCCGAGGCCTGTCGAGGCTGCCTTCGCTTTCATGCAGCGAAACGCGGCACATGCGACCGATTATTTCCGCGTTCCGCACAATGCCGTTGTGGAAATCGGCCGCGAGATTGCGATCTGAACCCCTGATGCCTATATCGGGCGTCAGCCGGTTTGACCCCCATGCACGCAATCGCAACCCTCATCGCGCAGTACGGCCTCGTCGTCGTGTTCCTGGTCATGCTGCTGGACCAGGCGGGGCTGCCCATACCCGCGTTTCCCGCCTTCATGGTTGCGGCGGCGCTGGGTGCGGGCGGGCGCTACGGCCTCGAAGGTATTGTCGTCGCCGGGACGGCCGGCTCGCTGATCGCGGATGTCAGCTGGTTCGCGGCGAGCCGCCGCTACGGCCGCAGACTCCTCGCGCTCCTCTGCCGGATTTCGCTGTCGCCGGATTCCTGCGTGCGGCAGACGGAGAACATGTATCTGCGTGTCGGCACGCCGCTTCTGCTGTTCGCGAAATTCGTCCCCGGACTGGGCATCGTCTCCGTCGCGCTGGCCGGCATCACGGGCGTCAGTGCCTTCGTATTCGCCGTGCTCGACATGATGGGCGCTGCGTTCTTCGTCGGCTCGGCCGTTCTCCTCGGCGCCCTCTTCAAGAAGGCGATCTTCGCCGTCATCGCCAAGCTGGCGGAGCTCGGCGCCTTCGGTCTCGCGCTCGTCATCGCGGCCATCGCAGCCTACGTATTTGTCCGTTGGTGGCAGCGCCAGCTGTTCATCCGCCAGTTGCGCATGGACCGCATCTCCGTCGACGAACTGACCGACATGATCGACCGCGGCGAGGCGCCCGTGATCCTCGACGTCAGGCCCGATCTCGTGCGCTACGAGCAGGGCGTCATTCCAGGCGCGATCTTCGCGCACCCCCTCGAGGCACAGAAGACGCTGTCGGAATTCCCCAAGGACATCGAAGTCGTCGTCTATTGCTCATGCCCCAACGAAGAAGCGGCGGCGACGGCGGCGAAGCACCTGAAGCAAGCAGGTTTCCGCAAGATACGCCCGCTGCTCGGCGGTATCGAAGCCTGGACGCAGGCGGGGCGCGACGTCGCGACGTTGTCGCTGAGTTGAAGATGCGGACGAGACGTCCGCGGTCCCGGTGAAGACATCAACTCCGTTTAGAAGGCGTCTGCGCTCACCGCTTTTCCAGATTGATGACTTCACCGGGACCGCGGGCCTCCGGCCCGCGTATTTAGAAGAAACGAAGTCTCGCCGGATCCCCCCCGCGCCAGGTTTCGGCGAATTCGATGGCGAGGAAAAGTCCGCCGGCGACATAGATCGCGGCGTCCGTGCGCATGGCTTCGTTGCGCGCGTGGATGACGGCGTCTTCGATGGAGCGGGAGACGGTGACCGCGGCCTGCGGGTGAATGGACTCGACCATTGCGGCGACTTCGATGGCCGGGAGGCCGTTGTGGTGCGCCGCGGAGCAGACGATGCGGCCAAAGCCGGGCGTCAGCATCTCCAGCATCTCGCGCACATGTTTGTTCTTCGAGCCGCCGGTGACGAGGATCGCATCGCGGTTGTTCGTCAGCGCGCGAAAGCCGTCCAGCGCCGCCTTGATACCTTCCGGCGTGTGTCCCACGTCGATCACGACGAACGGTTCGCGCGAAATGGTTTCGAGCCGCCCCGGCCACGACACGCGCGCGACGGCGTCGCGGAAGCGATCTTCGATGCCGGCGATGGGCCACTGGCCGGCGGCGTGCTTCAGCTTTTCTTCGACGAGCGCGAGCGCGACGGCGTGATTGTTGATCTGATGCCGGCCGACCAGCGGCGAGCGTAAGTCTCTTATCGCGCCGATGTCGAAATGCTGCAGGCCATCGCTCACGCCGCCATTACGCCAGTCGTCCGGCTGAACGAATTCGACGCCGATGCCGACGAGATCGGCATAGGTGCGGATCTGCTCGGTGAAGGGAATGCAGGATTGACCGAGGATGGCCTTGCCGCCGCGCGCCGTCGCGTCAAGCTTGTCGAAAGCGATTTCGACCAGCGTCTTGCCCAGAAGTTCGATGTGTTCGAGATCGAGCGACACAAGTGCTGAGACAGGCGCACGGGCCAGGCGCACAGGATCGTAGCGGCCGCCGATACCGGCTTCGAGCACCAGCCAGCGGCACCTGGCGAGCACCAGAAGGGCGATGACGAACTGGGCCTCGAACGCGCCGATACAGTCGTCGTGATGCGTCTGATAATCTTCGACGGCACGCCCCACACGATCCATGGCGTCGAGCAATTTCGCGTCGTCGACAGGTTCTCCGTCGACGCGGAAACGTTCGTTGTAGCGATAAAGATGGGGCGAAGTGAAAAGCCCGACCGTGCCGCCCGCGGCGCTTAAAAGTTCGCTCGCGATCCGTGCCGTGCTGCCCTTGCCGTTCGAACCGGTGACGGCGACGGACCGCCGTGCG
This sequence comes from Rhizomicrobium sp., assembly GCA_035504555.1. Lineage (GTDB taxonomy): Bacteria > Pseudomonadota > Alphaproteobacteria > Micropepsales > Micropepsaceae > Rhizomicrobium. The sequence continues at coordinate 114,352 of DATJRP010000011.1, forward strand.
ACGTCATCGCCGTCAATGCCGCAAACCTCCATAAGAAACTGCACGCGATGAAGCCCGATCCCGTCGCCATATTTGGGGAGGCGATGCAGCGGATGATCGAAAACGCTCATGGATGCATTTCGGCGAAGGCGCGCTTCAGGATCGTCGTCCAGATGTCGTCGATCAGATCGTCGCGGCCGATGGCTTCGAGGCTCTGCATGCCGGGATTGCCGTTCACTTCGATGATGACGAGGTCGGACAGATCGCGCGCGGGCGATACGTCGAAGAGGTCGACGCCTGCCACGCGCAGGCCGATGGCTTTCACGGCTTTCAGCGCAACCTCGGCGAGGGCGCGCGGCACGTCCGTCGTGAAATCCGCGACGTCGCTGCCGGCGCTCAGGTTCCGCCGGCCGGGCAGGATGACTTTCTCGCCTTTCGCGGCGACGTGATCAGGTCCGAGCTTGTGACGCGCGGCCAATGCCGCAAGCGCCGCCTTCTCGTCGACGGCCGAAATGCCCGTGCCTTTGAGCTCGGCATTGTGCGCGCGGATCAATTGGGCGAGCGTCGCGCGTCCATCGCCTTCCAGCGAGAAATCCGCCTTGCGCGTGGCGAAGACGGCCTCGTCGTCGAGGCAAAAGATGCGATGCTCACCGCCGTCGATCACGGGCTGCAGCAGCACCATGTCGAAACGCGTCGCCACGCGTTCGAGATAGTCGCGGAACGCCGCCTCGTCCGTCACCACTTCCGCGAAATTGCCGCGCGCGCCGAGATTGGGTTTGCAGAAGACGGGCTTCGGCATGCGCGCAAAATGCGCGATGGCGTCGGCGATCTCGCGACCGGGTTCGCGCAGCTTGGCGTATTCGGGGGAGAGGAAGAACAGCGCGCCCGGAATGACCTTGAGCCCCGCGCGCGCCAGCACCGTATTGGTGTGATACTTGTCCTTCGAAACGCCGAACGCCGATGCGCCGTTGATGGGAAAGGCGCAGATGCCCGCCGCGCCGCTGATGAATTCGTCGCGGCCATCGGAAACGGCAAACAGATAGCCGCCGCCCTTGTCGAGATCGGTGAAGCGATAGCCCAGCTTCGCGCACGCGCGCGCGATGTAGCGGGTCTGGGCGGGGTAGGGGCTCATCGTCCCCATTTTGTCATGGCCCGCGACCGCGGACCACCCGGCGACGTGGCGCCTATGTCTTCGGGATGACGATGGCGAAACCGATCAGCCGATTGTCTTCGGTCAGCCAGAACAGGCCCAGCCGTCCGTTCGCATCGAAGGCGAAGAGCGAGATGGGGTCGTTCGGAGACAGCTTTTCGAGCTCCTGCAGCACGGCGTCTCCGCCGTGAACCTTCGCCTTCTTGGCCATCTGTCCGAAGCTGACCCGGTAGGTCTCGAGCCAATGCTTGGCCGGGAACGTCGAGGTGCTGGCGGAGTAGACTTCGGCAACGTCCGGGTCTTCGAGGACCGCCGTCGCGATGTCCGCGTCGCCGAACATGCGCGCTTTGATCTGCGCTGCCAGAGATTGCGGCGAAACGGTTTCGGTCGAGGTCATCCGCGCGAATCGATTCTACCCTGCGCGCGGCAGCATAGCTGATTCGCCGGGCCGGGCCGCGGTGATATCCTCGTGCCTGGACCGACCCAAGTGACGCTACGGCATGGCCGTCGATAGGAACAACGCGCGCTGCCCCGGATGCGGAGCGGAATTTCGCTGCACGCCGGGCGCGGAATGCTGGTGCGCCAAACGTCCGTTCCGGCCGATGCCAGACGCAGCGACGGCGTGTCTGTGTCCGGCGTGTTTCGAGGCGGCGGAAGAGGTTGCCGGCCCCCAGACAGATACGCCCAGTTCTGTCATGGCCCGCAAATGCGGGCTACCCAGGTGACGTTGGGCGATTTTTCAGTTGATGCTGGGCGGTATCGGCAGCGCCCGCAGGATTTCTATGACCGTTTTGGCGCGCATGCGGTCGAAGGGGCGGGTCAATGCCATATGCTCGAGTTCCGCCCGTTGCATGTATTCGAAGAACTGCTCGTCGTCGGCCTCGCTCCGCAGGAGTGTTGCGAATTTTCCGACGTAGCTTTCATATTCGACGTCAGGCCAGTTCTCATCGATGTCGAATACGCCGATGGGATCCCAATCGCGATTCAGCACGTCTCTGATGTTGCGGAGCCACTGCCGTAGAGCTGCTTTGTCGCCTGCCATTCGTTGGTCCCCGACTTGTGCGGATATATTCTCACGCAGCGGAAATCCGGTCACCTGGGTGGCCCGCATTTGCGGGCCATGACACATAGGGGGAGGGATGCGCGTGGAGCGCTTCCCTCACATCTGCATCGTCCAGCCTTCGACGCCCATGGCAGCCTGGCGGATGGCTTCCGACAGGGTGGGATGGGGATGGCTGGTGCGGGCGACGTCTTCCGAGGCCGCGCCGAATTCGATGGCCAGCGCCAGTTCGGCGATCATCTCGCCGGCATTGGCGCCCATGATGTGTCCGCCCAGGATGCGGTCGGTCTTGGCGTCGGCGATAATCTTGGCGAAGCCTTCGGTGGCGGCGATGGTTTTCGCGCGCGCGTTTGCCGTGAACGGGAATTTGCCGACCTTGTAGGCGATGCCGGCGGCTTTCAATTCCTCTTCCGTCTTGCCCACGCTGGCGACTTCCGGCGCGGTGTAGACGACGGCCGGGATCGCGTCGTAGTTCACATGCCCGGCCTTACCCGCCATGCGCTCGATGCAGGCGACGGCTTCGTCTTCGGCCTTGTGCGCCAGCATGGGGCCTTCGCGGCAGTCACCGATCGCCCAGATACCCGGCACGTTGGTCTTGTAATGCGCATCGGTGACGACGCGACCGCGCGGGTCGAGCTTGACGCCCGCTTCGGCGGCGCCGAGGCCGTCCGTATACGGACGGCGCCCGATGGAGACGAGGACCACGTCCGTCTCGAGCACCTGCTTCTGTCCGTCCGTCGATTCGACATTGACGCGCAGCGTGTCGCCCTTCCTGTCTACGCCGGCCACTTTGGTCGACAGGAAGAACTTCATGCCCTGGCGCTGCAGCAGGCGCTGGAACTGTTTCGAGATTTCGCCGTCGAGACCCGGCGTGATGCGGTCGAGGAATTCGACGACGGTCACGTCGCTGCCGAGACGCCGCCACACCGAACCGAGCTCGAGGCCGATATAACCGCCGCCGACCACGAGGAGCCGCTTCGGCACGCTCTTGAGCGAGAGCGCGCCCGTGGACGACACAATGCGCTCCTCATCGACGGTGACGCCCGGAAGCGGCATCACATCGGAGCCTGTGGCGATGACGATGTTCTTGGACTGCAACGTGCGCGTCGCGCCGTCGGGAAGCTTGACGGCGACCTGACCGGGGCTTGCGATGCGCGCGTCGCCCACGATGCCTTCGACCTTGTTCTTCTTGAACAGGAACTCGACGCCCTTCGTGAGCTCGCCCACCACCTTGGTCTTGTGCGCCATCATGGCGGGGAGATCGACGCTCACCTGCGCCTTGATGCCGAGCTTGGCGAACTTCTCGCCTGCGGCTTCGTCGTAGAGTTCGCTCGCGTAGAGCAGCGCCTTGGAGGGAATGCAGCCGATGTTGAGGCAGGTGCCGCCGAACTGGGAGCGCTTGTCCACGCACGCCGCGCGCATACCCAATTGTCCGGCGCGGATCGCGGCATTGTAGCCGCCCGGTCCGCCGCCAATGATCACGACGTCGAAAGTGTCACTCATCGTTCGCGTATCTCCGCGAGAGGGGGAAGGTTCGGCGGCCGCAGCCATCGCCGCCATGCGCATGCCCGTTGCGGGCTCCGCGCGTTCGGCCAGCGATACGGTGCGAGTGACGGGTGGTTCCGTTCGCAGAACGGGCGCCTTCTCCGGCTTGTGCCGCGCGATTGCGCTGCGCACGAGCTGCAGCAGGATCAGCGCCACCCACGCGCCCGCAAGCGACAGCGACACGATCCATTCTGCAGCCAACCGCTGAAGGTTCTGAACCATACAAGCCGCCCCCAGTGACGCGAGAAGCTAGCCGCATCTTGGACCTAAATGTCCAGCAACAGGCGCTGAGGATCTTCGAGGTTTTCCTTCACGCGCACCAGAAATGTGACAGCTTCGCGACCGTCGACCAGGCGGTGATCGTAGGACAGCGCCAGATACATCATCGGGCGGATTTCGATCTTGTTGTCGACCACGACCGGACGTGGCTGAATTTTGTGCATTCCCAGAATGCCGGACTGCGGCGTGTTGAGGATGGGCGTCGACATCAGCGAGCCAAAGACGCCGCCATTGGTGATGGAGAAGGTGCCGCCCTGCAGCTCCTCGAGCTTGAGCTTGCCGTCGCGGGCCCGGGTGCCGAGATCGTTGATCGCGGCTTCGACGCCGGCGAGCGACAGCTTGTCCGCGTCGCGCACGACGGGCACGACAAGCCCGCGTTCTGTCGAAACGGCGACGCCGATGTCGTAGTAGTTCTTGTAGATGATGTCGTCGCCTTCGATCTCGCCGTTGACGTTGGGGAGTTCTTTCAAGGCGGCGATGCAGGCCTTCACGAAAAAGCCCATGAAGCCCAGACGCACGTGATGCTTCTTCTCGAAGCTCTCCTTGTATTCGTTCCTGAGCATCATCACCGTCGACATGTCGACTTCGTTGAAGGTGGTGAGCTGGGCCGCGGTGTTTTGCGACTCCTTGAGGCGTAGCGCGATGGTCTTGCGCAGGCGGGACATCGTCACGCGCTCTTCGCGCGCCGCATTGGGGCGCGGGCCCGAATGCACGACCGGTGCAGGTTTCGCGGCGCGTTCGGCCGCACGGGCCTCGAGTGCGGCGAGAATGTCGCCCTTGAGCACGCGTCCGTCCTTGCCGCTGCCGTTGAGCGAGGCGGGGCTGATGCCGGTCTCTTCCGAAATGCGCCGTACGGACGGCATGACGGGCGGGGGCGTCTGTTGCGGCGCCGTTTGCGCGGGCGCGGGCTGCGCGGGCGCAGGAGCGGGCCGTACAGGCTGCGGCGCGGGTGCCGGTGCGGGTTGCGGCACAGGCTTGGCGGGCGCGGCCGGGGCGGGCTTCGCAGCGCCGGCGCCTTCGGCGATTGATCCCAGCACGGTGCCCACCTGCACGGACGCACCTTCCTGGACCGAAATGGCTTCCAATGTCCCCGCCGACGGCGAGGGTACTTCGACCGTAACCTTGTCCGTTTCCAGTTCGACGAGCGGCTCGTCGCGGGCCACCGTGTCGCCCACTTTCTTGAACCACTTCGAGACCGTCGCTTCGGTCACGGATTCGCCCATCGCCGGGACTTTGATCTCGATGCTCATGGGAGCCCTTGTCCTTTGCTACGCCCTTATAGCGTCAAAGCCTCGTCGAGGAAGGCGTGAAGTTCTGCGTTGTGTTGACTCATGAGACCGGCCGCCGTGGAGGCATATTCGGGACGGCCCACATAGCGCGGGGTCCATTTTTGGCCCATGCCGGCAAGCGTCTCCGCGATTCGCGGCTGCACGAACGTCCAGGCGCCCTGGTTGCGCGGCTCTTCCTGGCACCAGAGGATTTCGGCGTTTGGGAAGCGGCGCAGCTCCTCGGCCAGCACTTCGCCCGGGAAGGGATAGAGCTGTTCGAGGCGGAGCATCTGCACGCGGTTCTCATTGCGCTTCTCGCGCTCGTCCATCAGGTCGAAATAGACTTTGCCGGTGCAGAGGATCACGCGCTTGATCTTGTCGTCCGAAACGAGCTTGACGGTGGTCGCGCCCGGCACGACTTCCGCCTGATCGAGAAGGACGCGGTGGAACGACGAACCGGGCTCCATGTCGCTCAGGAACGACACGGCGCGCTTGTGGCGCAGGAGCGATTTCGGCGTCATCAGAATGAGCGGCTTGCGGAACGGGCGATGCACCTGCCGGCGCAGCACGTGGAAATAATTCGCCGGCGTCGTCGGATAGGCGACCTGGATGTTGTCCTGCGCGCAGAGCTGGAGGTAGCGCTCCAGGCGCGCGGAGGAATGCTCCGGTCCCTGGCCTTCATAGCCGTGCGGTAGGAGCATCACGAGGCCGCACATCCTGAGCCATTTCATTTCGCCCGAGGCGATGAACTGGTCGATGATGATCTGCGCGCCGTTGGCGAAATCGCCGAACTGCGCTTCCCAGAGGACGAGCGCACGCGGCTCGGCCGTCGAATAGCCGTACTCGAAACCGAGCACGGCGTATTCCGACAGCAGCGAATCGATGACTTCGAATTCCGCCTGGCCTTCGCGGATGTGGTTGAGCGGCACGTAGCGCGCTTCGTTTTCCTGATCGACCAGCACGGACTGGCGCTGCGAGAAGGTGCCGCGCGAGGAATCCTGGCCGGAAAGGCGCACCGGATAGCCTTCGTCGAGCAGCGTGCCGAAAGCGAGCGCTTCGCCCGTCGCCCAGTCGAAGCCGGTGCCGGAATTGAACATCTCGGCCTTCGCCTGCAACTGGCGCTGGATGGTGCGGTGGGCGTGGAAGCCTTCCGGAATCGTCGTGAGCGCGCGGCCGACCTGCTTGAGCGTCTCGACCGGCACGGCCGTCTGGCCGCGGCGGTCGCCTTCCGGCGCCACGGCGAAACCGCTCCAGCGTCCGTCAAGCCAGTCGGCGCGATTGGGCAGATGGCTCTTCGAGGCATCGGCCTCTTCGTCGAGGCGCTTGTTGAAGGCGGCGATCATGCTGCGCACGTCGTCTTCGCTCGCGGTGCCTTCGGCCACGAGCTTCGCCGCGTAAAGCTCCAGCGTCGTCGCGTGGTCCTTGATGGCGCGATACATCAGCGGCTGCGTGAACGACGGCTCGTCGGTCTCGTTGTGACCGAAGCGCCGGTAGCAGAACATGTCGATGACGACGTCCTTGTGGAACAGCTGGCGGAATTCGGTGGCGATCCGTGCGCAATGGACGACCGCTTCGGGGTCGTCGCCGTTCACATGGAAGATCGGCGCCTGCACCATCAGCGCCACGTCCGACGGATATGGCGAGGAGCGCGCGTAAGCCGGGCTCGTGGTGAAGCCGATCTGGTTGTTGATCACGAAATGGATCGTGCCGCCGGTGCGGAATCCCTTGACGCCCGACATGGCGAAGCATTCCGCCACCACGCCCTGGCCCGCGAACGCCGCGTCGCCGTGGAGCAGCAGCGGCATGACACTGGCGCGCGTGACGTTGTCGTCGAGCTGATATTGCTTGGCGCGCGCCTTGCCGAGCACGACGGGATCTTCCGACTCGAGATGCGACGGGTTGGGCGTCAGCGAGAGATGCACGCGGTTGTTGTCGAATTCGCGGTCCGACGACGCGCCCAGATGATATTTCACGTCGCCCGAGCCCTGCACTTCGCTGGGCTGTGCGCTGCCGCCCTGGAATTCGTGGAAGATCTGGCGATAGGGTTTGGCCATGACATTGGCGAGCACGTTCAACCGGCCGCGATGCGCCATGCCGATGACGATTTCCTTCACGCCCAGCTGACCGCCGCGTTTGATGATCTGCTCGAGCGCGGGCACCATGGCTTCGCCGCCGTCGAGGCCGAAGCGCTTGGTGCCGACGAAACGCACGCCCGCGAACTTCTCGAAACCTTCCGCTTCGATGAGCTTGTTGAGGATGGCGCGCTTGCCTTCCTTGGTGAAGGCGATCTCCTTGTCCGGACCTTCGATCCGGCGCTGCAGCCAGTCTTTCTGCTCGGGATCGTTGATGTGCATGAACTCATAGCCGATCCGTCCGCAATAGGTGCGCTTCAGGATGTCGACCATCTGGCGCGGCGTGGCGGTTTCCATGCCGAGGACGCCGCCGATGAAGACGGGGCGGTCCAGATCGCCGTTGTGGAAACCGTAGAAGCCCGGATCGAGCTGGGGGTGCGCCGGCTTCGGCGTGAGCTTCAGCGGGTCGAGATCGGCCGCCAGATGCCCCATGACGCGGTAGGAGCGGATGAGCTGGATGGCGCGGACCGATTCCTGGGCCGCCCCACGCAGATCCTGCTCGCCGACGGCGCCCGCCTTGGCCGGCCATTGGCCGGTGAGCGCGCTGACCAGTTCGCCGTTCTCCAGCTGCAACTTGGCGTCGCGCCGCCAGGCCGGGCCGCGGCCCAGCTGGGTGGGGGTCAGCCCCCGTTCGTCCAGCTCGGCGAAATAGGCCCGCCAGCTCTCGTCGACGGAATCCGGGTTTTCCTGATAGCGGGCGTAGAGGGACTCGATGAAGGCGGCATTGGTGCCGAACAGGAAGGAACTTTCTTCCAGGAGATCGTTCGTGTCGTCGGCCGGGGTTCTTTGAGATTGATCTGTCATATCAATTGGTTAGGCGGCCTTTGGGCCGGTCCTCACGGCTGGGCGCGCGAGGCGGGGAGCCGGGCGCGAAAGGAGCGAGCGTGTAGCGCAGTTTGCGCTGCAATGCACGGGGTCATTGCCGCGGAATTGCGGCTCTAATATGGGCTCAAAATATGAAAATTCCGAGCATCGCGCTCAGATTTTCGCGGCGGGTGCGAAATGATTTCAGGCAGGTGTCCGAAATTCCTTCGGCTCGAAAATCGCGCGATGGGGCCGCTCATAGACGAGCGAGTCGCCAAGCCAGACTTCGATCTCCGCAGCAGGAGATGCTTTCATCGCGTGCGCCATAACTTTGGCGTGCAGCGGCGACGCGCAATGGACCGAGAATTTCTCGACCAGCGTTCCGTCCTGTTCGCGATAGTAGATTTCGAAACTTGGCATCGGGGCTCTCCTTGGAACAGTTCCTTGGAATTCTCTTGATGCCCCCACTCGCGGTTCATATGCACAAACCGACTCGCACTTGTCCAATGAACTTTTGAAAATTGTTGCGTGCGCTGCAGCATTCAGCGCGGCGAACGCGAAACTTTGCGACAGGTTTCAAGGCGAACGCGATATTTCGCAACGTGCAATTGCGCTAATATTAAGATGTTGTTTGCGAAGTCGCGTATCGATTCCGCACGAATCACGCACAAGGGAAATTCAGATGAAGAAAATCTTTTTCGTTCTTTCGCTCGCGGTCTGCGCATCGACGATGGCGTTCGCGCAGAACCAACCGCCACCGCCGCAGCAGGGCGGCGGCATGCAGGGTGGCGGCATGCACAGCCAGTTCATGGACGCGTGCGGAGGCGACATGCAGACCTATTGCGGATCGGCGCAGAGCCGCCAGGACCGCAGGGCGTGCATGGTGGCGAACAAGGACAAGTTCTCCGCGAACTGCAAATCGTTCATGGCAAACCATCCCATGCATCAGCATCCGCAGGGACAGATGCAGGGTCCCGGCAACGGCCAGCCGCAGTAGCCATGTTCTCACCACGGCCGGGCTTGTCCCGGCCATGGTGAACTTTGGGAGTGAGCAGGGCGCTTACTTCCCGTTCAGCACATCGACGAGCGTCGTGCCGAGGGCGGCCGGATTGGGCGACACGCGGATGCCTGCGGCCTTCATCGCTTCGATCTTGGACTCCGCGCCGCCTTTGCCTCCGGAGATGATGGCGCCGGCATGACCCATGCGCCGCCCCGGAGGTGCTGTGACGCCGGCGATGAAGCCCACCATCGGCTTCTTCGTCTTCGAACGCCGCACAAAGTCTGCCGCGTCTTCTTCCGCCGAGCCGCCGATCTCGCCGATCATGATGATGGCTTCCGTCTCGGGATCGCCCAAGAACATCTCCAGCACTTCGATGTGCTCGGTGCCTTTCACGGGATCGCCGCCGATGCCGACGCAGGTCGATTGGCCGAGCCCGACGGCCGTCGTCTGCGCCACCGCTTCATAGGTGAGTGTGCCGGAGCGCGACACGATGCCGACCTTGCCGCGGCGATGGATGTGGCCCGGCATGATGCCGATCTTGCATTCACCCGGCGTGATGACGCCCGGGCAGTTGGGTCCGATGAGACGCGACTTCGAGCCCGACAGCGCGCGCTTCACCTTGACCATATCGAGGACGGGAATGCCCTCGGTGATGCAGACGATGAGCGGGATCTCCGCGTCGATGGCTTCCAGGATCGCGTCGGCCGCGAATGCGGGCGGCACATAGATCACGCTCGCAGTGGCGCCGGTCTGGGCTTCCGCTTCGCGCACCGTATCGAACACGGGCAGGCCCAGATGCGTCGTGCCGCCTTTGCCGGGCGAGGTGCCGCCCACCATCTTGGTACCGTAGGCGATCGCCTGCTCGGAATGGAACGTCCCCTGATTGCCGGTGAAGCCCTGGCAGATGACGCGCGTGTTCTTGTCGACGAGAATGGACATCAGTGGGGGCCTTGGGTGGATGTTGCGTTCATTCGCTGAATGCGTAGGTCGAGCAGAACTTTTGCGGCAAGCGAGGTGGCTTCGGCAGACTTGTTAGCCGCTGGCGCAAAGAGTGTCCAACCGCCGCTACTCGTACCGGCCCGCATAGCATCCGTCTGAGCCCGCACAGAGTCCGCCTGAATACATGCGTTCGCCGCGCCGTTCATCGCCTTGCCGGACTGCTTGAGCACAGCGCACCTCTCCTTCAGCTCCTCCAAGAACTTGTCCTGCATCACCAATTGCTGGCGCGCAGCTGCGTCCGCAATTGGCTTCGCGCACACATCCTCGACGAGGAAATCAACGGCGTCCGGCAAGCGATCTATTGCCCGTTCGACGGCTGGGGCATTGGAATGAATACACTGCTCGACCGCCAGCATCAGTTCACTCGAACTGCTGGATTGCGCTTGAGCCGATTGCGCGACGCTCAATGTTGCTGCCATAACCAAGGCGAGCCTCGTGTTGGAATGCATCGCTCGCTCCCCCGCGACCGAGATCTCTTTACGCCAGCCTCGAATCCAGCTTCTTGCACGCGTCGATGAGGCCTTTGACCGTGTCGGCCGATTTGAGCAGCGCGCCGCGCTCGTCCGAAGTGAGTTCGAGCTCGACGATGCGCTCGACGCCCTTCTCGCCGATGACGACGGGCACGCCGACATAGAGGTCTTTGATGCCGTAGGGGCCGTTCACATAGGACGCGCAGGGCAGCACGCGCTTCTTGTCGCGCAGATAGCTCTCCGCCATCGCGACCGCCGACGCGGCCGGCGCATAGAAAGCCGAACCCGTCTTGAGCAGTCCCACGATCTCGGCGCCGCCGTCGCGTGTCCTCTGCACGATCTGGTCGAGACGCTCCTGCTTGATCCAGCCCATCTTCACGAGCTCGGTCAGCGGCACGCCGGCCACCGTCGAAAAGCGCGGCATGGGCACCATCGAGTCGCCGTGGCCGCCCAGCACGAAGGCCGTCACGTCTTCGACGCTGACGTTCAGCTCCTCGGCGAGGAAGTGACGGAAGCGCGCACTGTCGAGCACGCCCGCCATGCCGATGATCTTCTCATGCGGGTGGCCGGAGAACTGGCGCAGCGCCCACACCATCGCATCGAGCGGATTGGTGATGCAGACGACGAAGGCGTTCGGCGCGTACTGCTTGATGCCTTCGCCCACGGCCGACATGACTTTCAGGTTGATGCCCAGAAGATCGTCGCGGCTCATGCCGGGCTTGCGCGCCACGCCGGCGGTGACGATGACCACGTCGGCGCCGGCGATGTCGGCATAGGAATTCGTGCCCTTGAAATTCGCGTCATAGCCTTCGACGGGGCCGGACTGGGCGATATCGAGGCACTTGCCTTGCGGCAGGCCTTCCACGATGTCGAACAGGACGACATCCCCCAGTTCCTTGAGGCCGATCAGATGGGCGAGCGTGCCGCCGATCTGTCCGCCGCCGATGAGCGCGATTTTCTTGCGGGGCATGGGGAAATCCTGCGTTGGGTGGGCCCTTCTCCTAGCGCCTGGACGCCCCCCGGGCAAGACGGCGCCCCGCTACATCCCGTTCACGACAATCGCGTGTGGCGCGTTGCCGGCGCACCGGATATCCCACATGCGGAGATAGGCGGCTTCCAGGTCCCTGGTGTAGCGCTGTGTGTCGAACAACGGCGCCGAGCGGAGATTGCGCGCCAAATTCTCTTTGAGCGCGGCCAATTTCCGCGGGTCACGCGCAAGCGCAAGAGCGGTGCTTTCATAGTCGGCCAGAGAGGTCGTCACCAATTCCGGCAGTCCAACCGCGCGCAACAGGCTGCCGGCCACACGTCCGGCGAAGGTCTCGCCCGCACACGTCACCACCGGCAGGCCGGCCCACAGCGCGTCGCTCGCCGTCGTATGCGCATTGTAGGGTAGCGTATCGAGAAAGAGATCGGCCAGCCTGTGGCGCGCCAGATGGTCGGCCAAAGGCTGACAGGGCGCGAAGATCAGGCGTTCCGGCGCGACACCGCGCGCGGTGGCTTCGCGGCGCAGGTTCTGTTCGGTCGCCGAATTTTTGGACAACACCCACAGCACGCTTCCCGGAACGGCCGTGAGCAGGCGCATCCAGATGTCGAACATCTCCGGCGTGAATTTGTGGGCACTATTGAAGGCACAGAAGACAAAGCCCTGCTCCGGCAATCCGCAATCGCGCCGCGTGGGCGTCGCCCCGATCGCGCGCTTCGTATCGTTGGGCTGATAGCAATTGGGCAGCTGGACGATTTTTTCCGTGTAGAACGGCTGGTGTTCCAGCGGCGTCACAAACGGATCGCCGATGATGTAGTCCATAAAGTCGGCGCCCATGGTGCCCGGGTAACCGAGATAGCTCACCTGGATTGGCGCGGGCCGGTCGACCAAGATCTCCGGGAGCGCCTGGCCGGTGTAGCCCTTCAGGTCGATCAGGATGTCGATGTGGTCCTCGTAAATGTGGCGTGCGGCCTCGGGCGCAGGCACCAAATGGATATCGACGAAATGGTCAAACGCGTTCTCCAGCCTTTGACGCATGTCGCTGTGATCGTTGTAACCGTAGGAATAGGCGAACGTCTCGAAGCGTGAACGATCGTGGAGTTCGAACAGCTCCGCCATCAGAAACGCGGTGGCGTGCGCACGCAGATCGGCGGAGAGATAGCCGATGCGTATGCGGCCGGGCGGCCGCGCGCGATCATGCGCGAAAGGAACGCCGCGCGGCGTCTTCGCGATCCAGGCCTGCGCGCACGCGAGTTCGTCTGCAGCCGTCGACGGCACATTCAGGAAGATGAAGGGCTCGACCCTGTTGCCGAGTGCGAACACGCGCTCAGTATCGCGCGCGTAGCTCGTCCAATCGCAGAGATGGCGGAGCCTGTTGATCATCTCCACTTCGATCGCCCCGTTGTTCGGGTCTATGGCGAGCGCGTGGCGGCAGACGTGAACGGCCTCCTCGAATCGTTCTTGCTTCCCCAAAACCGTGGCGAGATTGCCTGCGGCCTCGCTGAAGTCCGGCTTGACGGCAAGTGCCTGCCGGAACGCATCGATCGCTTCGTCCGGCCGCAAAAGGCGCTCGAGACAGAGGCCGAGATTGTTGTAGGTCTCGGGCAGATTGGGATTGAGCGCGATCGACCGGCGATAGGCGACAAGGGCTTCCTCCAGCTTGCCCAGCGAGCCCAGCGCGAGGGCGAGATTGGTGTAGGCCTCCGAGAACTCGGGGTTGATGGCGATTGCGCGACGGTATGCGGCGACGGCTTCGTCGAGCCTTTTCGCGCGCTGAAGGACACCACCCAGATTGTAATGGGCGACGAAATAATCGGGCTTGAGTTCGATCGCCTTTTGATAGACGTGAGCGGCCTCCTTGAACTTCTCCTGTTTCGCGAGCGTCGATCCGCAGTTGTTGTGGAACTCGGCGTTGTTCGGCTCGAGGCGGACCGCATGCCGGTGTGCCACCAGCGCCGCGTCCAGCTTGCCTTGCCTCATCAAGACAACGCCGAGAGTGCTGTAGGCGCTTCCGTTCTCGCCGTTGATGGCGAGTGATTTCTGCAGCAGGTCCACGGCTGAGGCATGTTCGCCCCGCTCGCAAAGGATAACGCCCAGATGATGCAGTGCGACCCAGCTCTGCGGTTGTTTGCCGAGCACCTGCCGGTAGAGGACTTCGGCTTCGTCGACCTGGCCGTGGGTAAGCGCATCCACGGCCGATTTCAGTTTCCGCTGAGGGTTCATTGCTACGATCTCGCGTCGTGAGAGAAGGTCGTAGCCTAGCGCGCAGGGACCTTACGAATTCTTAACCCTGATTTCCCGCATCCTTCGCGGCCAGGGCGGAAATTGCGGACCAGTCGAGCGCTTCGCCGCCCTCCGCCAGGAGACGCAGGAAGCGGTCGCGCAGGAGGCTCGCGAGCGGCAAGGGCACCCGCAAATCTTCGGCAGCGGCAAGCGCCAAGCGTATGTCCTTCGCGCCCAAGGGCGCCGCAAAACCCGGAGGCGAGAATTTCTGACTGGCGATCAGGTTGCCATAGACCTTGTAGACGGGCGCGCTGAACAGCGTGGACGTCAGAAGATCGATGTAGGCGTGACGGTCGACGCCGCCCTTGGTGACCAGCGCGACGGCTTCGCCTAAAGACTCGATCACGACGGCGATCAGGAAATTGCCGCTCAGCTTCACGAGATTGGCGGACGAAGGCTTCGTGCCGAGCACGAACGTCTTCTGGCCCATGGCGTCGAACAAGGGCCTGGCCATTTCGATCGCATCGGCGGGACCGGCCGCCGCGATGAACAGCATTTTTGCGGCGGCGGCTTCGGGGCGGCCGAAAACGGGCGCGGCGAGAAAACGCTGTCCTGCTTTCGCATGCGCTTCCGTCAGTCGCTCGGACAGCGCGACGCTGATGGTGCTGCAGGAGATGTGCAGCGCGCCTTTGCCGAGCGACGACACGATTCCACCCGCGCCGAAAGCCGTCTCTTCCACCGCGTGATCGTCGGCCATCATGGTGAGGACGACATCGCCCCGGCAGGCTTCCTTGACGCTCGTCGCGGCATGTGCGCCCAGCGCCACCAGTGGCTCCGCCTTCGACGCGGTCCGGTTATAAACCGTGACGTCGTTGCCCGCTTTCACGAGGTTGGCGGCGATTGCCGCACCCATCTGGCCGAGCCCGATAAATCCGATCTTCATGGCGATCTCCTTCATGCCGCGCTGCAGCATTGTGCATCCGACCAATACCGCTGCGCGTTACAAAATGGTAGATTAAAAGGCACTGGGGAAACGGACTCGCACATGGCGTCCGCAACTTTTCTGTGCCCGAACTGCTCGCGCGAATTTCGCAAGGACGCCGAGTTCGTCGTCTATCGCAAGGTCGCGCAGGTCGTCAGCTGTCCCGGATGCAGTTGCGTGATCAACTGCTCGGAACTGATGCGCGGCGATTTCGATTCCGGCATGACGCAGACGGCCTGGCAGCTCATGCTCATCGCAGGTCTTCTGTTCACCGCGCTCATCATGATGTTCGACGGTTGGGAATGGTGGCAGGCCGCGTTGGTCGGGTTCCTTGGGGCAGGCCTGTTGGCGCGCATCTGGTCGTACTACGAATGGCGCCGCGAGGCGCGCAGGGCTGCATCGGAATATTAGCGGCTTGAAACGGTGCAGGGGGCAGATCGTGACGGCTTTGAAGTCCATGCGCTTTTGTCTGGGGATTGCTGCGGCAATTGCGTTTTCGCCGGCAACAGCTGGTGCGCAAACGCCGCCCTGGGCGAACGATCAGGCCGCGGCCGATGCCGACATGGCGAACGGCCAATATCAGGATGCGGTTGCGCTTTATGAGCGCGCGATTGCGACGGCCGAAAGCAGCCAGCCCAACGCGGCAACCAACGCTGTGATCAGCAAGATGCTCGTGAACGAGGGCAATTGTTTCCTCAAACTGCGCCGCACCCAAGAGGCCACCGCGGCCTATGAGAAAGCCGCGCCTTTGTCGCCTACCCCGGCCAGAGCCTATTTCAATCTCTGCGCCACCTATTACAACACCGGCAACACCGCAGCGGCGCTTCCGGCTTGCGACAAGGCGATCCAATTCGATCCGAACAAGGCCGATGCCTATTTCATCAAAGGCTCGCTGCTCATTGCCGAATCCACATCCGTCAATGGCAAGGTTCAGGCGCCGCCCGGCACGGTCGCGGTTCTCAACAAATATCTGGAGCTCGCGCCGAATGGCCCGCACGCGAGCGACGTCAGGCAGATGCTGGACTACGTGAAATAGGCGTTGCCGCGGCGCACGCCGCTTCGCTGCGGACTCATCGAATCGACGCGATATAGGCGGCGATCGCGAGGCGGTCGCCGGCCGTCATGCGGGCCACTTCCGGCCGCATGAGCGCGACCGTCGGGCCGCGGCGCGTTCCATATTGGATGTCGTAGAGCTGACGCACGATGTAGGACGGCGAACGGCCCGCAAGCGGCGGCGCAATGCCCGCGCCCTTCAGATCCGGGCCGTGACAGGACGCGCACGGCAACGCGCCGTCGCCGGATGCGACCAGGGCTTTGCCGAGACGGATGCTTCCCTTCGGCACGTAGGCGGTGATGCCGGCGTGCGGATCGCCCAACTCCAATTCGTCGAAATCGTCGGGCACTTCGACGATGCGCCTGCCCAGCGCCTCGCTGCCGGGGCCGGGAATCTTCGCGTAGAGGCTCACGCCCTTCACGGACGTCTTCGGCACGATGTCGGTTTCGACGACACGGAAATGCGATTTGAAACTGAGCTGCGAAAAATATTTCGCCGCCGAAGCGATCTCCGAATCGCTGAGCGCTCGAGCCTCCTGCTCCATGCCGTGAACCGATTCCATCTGCGGTTGCGCGGCCTGCCTGCGGCCGGCGCGGAATTCCTCGATCTGCTCGGCGATGTAGCGGGCGGGCAGTCCCGGCAGCGCGGCTTCCGCGGGCCCGCCCGCGCCCGACGGCAGATGGCAATAGGTGCATGCCCACACGCCCGGTTTGCGACCCGATGCGACGACGGCGGGCATCGCTGGGTGCTCGTTCGGAAACCAGTCGGCGGTAAAGAAAAAGTCGTTCAATTGCTTGTCGCTGAAGGCGGCCTTCGATCCCGGGACGTGTCTGAGAATGTCGGGCCTTTTCGGCGCAGGCGCGGTGTGGGCATGTTTCGGCGGATTGACCGGGAAAGCCCAGGACGGCGGCGGATCGTTCGCGACGCCGGCGTGCGCGGTCAGCGCGCTGAGCACGGCGGCCCCCACCAGACTCAAGAAACGCTGCGCGCCCACGCTGCCCCACCCGATCCCGGCTCTCTCGTTCGCACGCCGCGCCGACGCTCGCCAGCGCACATTCTTGATCGCGTGCGGTCGGTCGCCTCATTGGACCAAAGCCCAATAGAGAGAAGGCGGTGCGCTCTTCACCCTTGCTGCGGCCCTCCGCGCCGGATTGGGCCAACAACGGAGTGCTCCATGCGTCCGCTTTTCCGCGATGGGCTTTTCTCGCTTTCGCTCGCCGCCGCGATTGGCGTCATCGTGTTGTCGTTCTCGCTGATCGGCGTGATCGCCGCCGCACCGCCGCACAAGCTCGAGAACGGGCTCATCCGCACGGAATCGCCGTTCAAGCTCGCCTATGTGATGCCGGGTGCGAGCTTCGCGAAATACAAGACCATCCAGCTGCGCGCGCTGGAAATCCCGCCTGATGCGCGCGACGGCGGCAACGGGCAGACAAAGCGCTTCCGCGAGAGCTACATCCTGGGCGACAAGGAAGTGGCGGCCCTGCAAAGCGCCTACAGCGACACGATGCGCGATATCCTGGGCAAGGCGGGCTACACCTTCGTCGACACGCCAGGGGCAGACACGCTGATCGTGGCGCCGGTGGTCATGAAGATCCGCCTCAACGCGCCCATCGAAAACACGCGCATGGGGTACTCCGGTCGCAGCAGGACCTACAGTCAGGGCGGAGGCTCCATCACGATCGGCGCGGTGCTGGCGGACGGCGGCAACAACGAAGTGCTCGCGCAAGTCGTCGACCACAGCTATCCCTCGAGCCTGTGGCGCGTGAACAACCGCGTCACCAACTTGGCCGACGCGAAGATGGCCTTCGCCAAATGGGCGCGGGCGCTGCGCGAGACGCTGAAGGGGACGTGAATTCGCGCGTGCCGGGTCGGCGTTTCCGGCACCAGCCAAATCCCTGCGATCAGGGACTTTATCCGGACTTTAAAAAACGCGCCCGCAGGCCGCGCGCATTTAAGCCCCGCCCCACGGGGCTTTACCGAAGTTCAAGCGCGCGAGTGTGGACAAAAACAGGGCCACGCAGGGACTATTTCGTCCGTGTACGTCTGATGTCGGCGAACACTTTCGACGTCCCCGTTGTGGGGCTTTGCACAAGGCCCCTCTGGTAACTGCCTTTTTGTGCAGCCGACGGAGTTTTTGTGCAGCATGACAAATCATCCTCCTTTATGGGCAAAGCCCCCTTGTGGGGAGATCGAACGCGTGGCTTGGCCACGCGCGGAGTTTGCTTCTTCACAATTTCAAAGAGCAGATCGCGAGAGTCTGGTATCGCGCCGCTCGTTTGTGAAGAGCTACGTTTCGGCAACAGGCACGATTTGCGGCGACAAATGGTGTACGCCGCGCGACAATCATGCCGCGTCGATGAAGCCGCCCATCTGGCGGTTCCACAATCGTGCATAGGCGCCGCCGCGGGCGAGGAGTTCGCGGTGCGGGCCTTCCTCGATGATCCGGCCCGCTTCCAGATAGACGATGCGGTCCATGCCGGCGATGGTCGACAGGCGATGCGCGATGGCGATCACCGTGCGGCCCTGCATCAGCGTCCACAGACCTTCCTGGATCAGGTGCTCGGATTCGGAATCGAGCGACGACGTGGCTTCGTCGAGCACGAGGATCTTGGCGTCCTTCACCAGCGCGCGCGCGATCGCCACGCGCTGGCGTTCGCCGCCCGACAGCTTGATGCCCTGCTCGCCGACGATGGTGCCGTAGCCGGTCGGCCGCTCCTGGATGAAATCGTGCGCATAGGCGTCGACGGCGGCGCGCACCACGTCTTCGTCGCGCGCATCGGGGCGGGCATAGCGGATGTTGTCGCGCACCGCGCGGTGGAACACGCCCGGTACCTGCGGCACTTCCGCGATGCCTTCGTTGAGCGAGTCCCACGTCACATGCGCGATGTCGGCGCCGTCGATGAGGATGCGTCCGCTCTGCGGGTCGTATTGCCGGCGCAGCAGCTTCACGAGCGTCGACTTGCCGGCGCCCGACGGGCCGACCAGCCCCACCTTTTCGCCCGGGCGGATGTGGAGCGAGAGGTCCTCGAACACCGCCTTGCCGTCGGGATGGGCGAAGCAGACATGCTCGAAGCGGATGTCGCCGACGTTCACGACCAGCGGCTTCGCATCCGGCGCATCGACGATCTCGTGCTGGGAGGTGACGAGCTCGAGCGCTTCGGTGAGCGTGCCCAGTTGCTCGAAATAGTCGAGCATGCGGAAGGAGAGTTCCTGCACGCTCGTGGCGATCTGGCTGCCGAGGAAAAACACCATCGCGAACTGCCCGACGGTCAATCCGCCGTTCAGTGTGTCGATGCCGGAGACGACAGCAAGACCCACCCGGAATGCCAGGGTCGCCAGCTGCATGAACGTGCGCATCGTGATGAGGAACCGGCGCAGGCGGCGTGACGCGTTCATCTCGTCTTCGAGGAAGAAGGAGAGAAAGCGCCGTTCGTAAGCGGCCTTGGCGAAGGCGCGCACGAGATCGGCATTGGTGATGGCATCCACGAGACGGCCGGTCGAGGTCGAGACTTCGTCCGAGAACGCCTTCGACAGCTTCACGCAGCGGCGCGCGAGCGAAATGACGATGCCGAGATAAAGCGCAGTCCAGACGCCCAGGATCGCCGCATAGGAGGCGTGCGCCTCGAACATGAGAATGCCGCCCACCAGCACCAGCACCGTGACGCGCACGCTATCCAGGCAGAGGATGGTGAGGATCGCGACGGTGGCCTGGCCGGCCTGCTTGATCTTCTGGCCGAGCTTGCCCGCGAAATTCTCCTGAAAATAGCGCGGGCTGTGCCCCAGCATGTAGACGAAGAGATATTTCTGCGCGAGCGCGCGCATGCGCGGGGACGTCTGCACGTCCAGCCACTCGTAGCCGCGATAGATCGTGGCGGAGGTGAGCCAGATCGCGCCCATGATGGCGATCCAGGGCAGGACTGCCGTCGTGAACGACAGATGCTTCGCATGTGCGGCTACGACGGAATTCAAGAGATGGGAGAGGGCGAGCGGGGCGAAGGCGTCGATCGCCGCCGCCGTCGCGGCCAGCGCGACGAGAAACGCAACCCGCGCGGCGAAATGCGAGCGGACGAGATACCAGATGAAGGCGAACGGCGTTTCCGGTAGGCGCGCGAGCGGCTGCGCTTCGGCCAGGCTTTCCGGCCGCATCAGCACTTCATCGGGGACGATATGACGAGTCACGGCACGCTGCCCAATAGGGGGCGCGCAGGATAGTCATCCAATGTTAAGAAAAAAGACCCGCGCGCAAATTAATTTGGGGTGTTGCGTCGGTCGCCGGTGCGGCGGAACGATTTTTAACGCGGTGGCCGCGGAGGTTGCGCAGTGGACGCAGGGGAATTGCGTCCGTGCCGGAAATACCGCGCGCGCAGCGCGCAAAAAGAAATTTCACAAGAGCCAGTGAGACAGTGAGATACACGGTCTCTCATTGCCTCACCGTCTCCTGTGAATATTTTTGCGCGCTACGCGCGCGATGTAGTCGGTTAGACGCAACCCCTGCGGCCACTGCGCAACCACTGCGTACCCCGCATTAAAATTGGCGGAGCCGCACCGAATTATCAGCAGGGATTGAGACTTACGCTTCCGCCGCTTCGCTGCGATCCTGGCGTTCGACGATGCGGGCCGACTTGCCGCGGCGTCCGCGCAGATAATAAAGCTTCGCGCGGCGGACCTTGCCCTTGCGCACGACCTGCACGGAATCCACGAGCGGCGAGTACATCGGGAACACGCGCTCGACGCCTTCGCCATAGGAGATCTTCCGCACCGTGAAGCTCTCGTTCAGTCCCTGGCCGAAGCGGGCGATGCAGACGCCTTCGAACGCCTGGAGACGCTCGCGGGTCTTGGTCTGCTTCGTCTTCTCGTCAAATGAGACGTCGACGACCTTCACGTTCACCTTCACGGTGTCGCCGGGACGGAATTCCGGACGGGGCTTGCCCCCGCGGAGCGCGGTCATCTGCTCGGCTTCGAGCTGCTGCAAAAGGTTCATGGCCGTCTCCGGGATGTCAAAGCCCAGCCCGCGTCAGCGGGCGTCAGCGCGAAAGAAGGGGGGCCGTATAGCCTAGCCTTTGGGCTTTTCATAGAGGGTCCAGAGGTCCGGGCGGCGACGTTTCGTCAGGGCTTCGGCTTCCCGCCTCCGCCATTTGGCCACTTCGGCGTGGTTACCGGAGGTCAGGACCTCCGGGATCTCCCGGCCTTCGAAGCTCTGGGGACGGGTGAACTGAGGGTATTCGAGGAGCCCCGCCTCGAAGCTTTCCTCGGTGGGGGAGGCTTCTGCCCCCAGGACGCCGGGGATCAGCCGGACGGCCGCCTCGATCAGGGCCATGGCCGCGATCTCGCCCCCGGCCAGCACGAAGTCCCCCACCGAGACCTCTTCCAGGCCCCTTGCCTCAATGGCGCGTTCGTCGAGCCCTTCAAAGCGGCCACAGAAGAGGATCACGCCCGGCCCGCCGGCCAGCGCCCGGACGCGGGCCTGGGTGAGAGGGGTGCCGCGGGGGGAGAGGTAGATCGTAGGGCGCGCCGGACCTGCGGTGCGGGCCGCGTCGATGGCGGCGGAGGCCACGTCCGCCCGGATCACCATGCCGGGGCCACCGCCAGCCGGTGAGTCGTCGACCGTCCTGTGCTTGCCGAGGCCGTGCTCGCGGATGTCGCGGGTTTCGAGCGACCAGAGATTGTTGGCGAGCGCTCGGCCCACGAGCGAAATGCCGAGCGGTCCCGGAAACATCTCCGGGAAGAGCGTCAGCACGCTCGCTTTCCAGCTCGCGTTCACGGGCCGGCCTTCCAGTCCTCGTCGTCTTCGGCTTCTTCGGGCACGGCCACGACGATGAAGCCCGCTTTCACATCGACCGTCGGCACGACGCCGCGCGAAAAAGGCAGGATCATGTCGCCGCCGTCGGCGCGCCGGATCGTGATCACGTCGCCGGCGCCGAAATTGTGGATCGCGCTCACCGTGCCCAGTACGCGGCCGTCCGTGTCGTGCACGGAAAGCCCGATCAGGTCGGCATGGTAGAATTCCTCATCGTCGGGCGGCGGCAACGCATCGCGCGCGACGAAGAGTTCGAGGCCTTTGAGTGTCTCGGCGTGGGTGCGGTCGCCTACGCCGTCAAAGCGCACGACGGCGATGTCGGATTTCGCCGCGCGCGCCGCGTGCACGACGAACGTGCGCCCATCCTTCGCGTGCAGCGCGCCATACGCGCCGAGCTTTTCGGGGCTTTCGGTGAAGGTCTTCACCTTCACCTCGCCTTTCAAGCCCTGTGCGCCGATGACGACGCCGAGAAGGATGTCGCGGGAGTTCATGGTTTTCGTGCTGAGAGCATTGAACCGAGGAGCGGTCCATACATCCAGCGGTTCAAGACTCCGTCAGAGCTTTGGATGCCAAGAATGTCCATGATCGCCTGACAATGCGTGGCAGCGCGTTCACGGTCTTCTGTGTCGCCCAGATCCAAGGCATTCAATGCCGCCTCGAATTTCTCGAGCACGAAAGCCTTGGACGGATGCTCCGGAAGTTCGGCGACAAGAGTGTCGATCAAGCGAGAAAAAACGAGCTCGGCTTCTTCTCGCGTGGCGGCCTCGTGGACGCCGGTGTAGCCGCCGTCGGCGTCGGGACCAAAATGCAGAGCGCCTTTCGCATCGGAAAGTCGCCGCAGCACCTCGGCTGTGACTACGAGCGCCTGATCGGGCACGACACGCTAGCTTGTTGCCGCGCCGGCTGCCGCCGCCGCGCGTTCCTGCGCCTTCTTCTTCGGCTTCGCCTTCTCGGGATTGTTGTGCGTCAGCGGCTTCACGACGCCCGCATCCGAGAGGAAGCGATGCACGCGATCGCTGGCGACGGCGCCTTTGTCGATCCAGACCTTCGCCTTCTCGAGATCGAGCTTCAGACGATCCGCGTGATCGCGCGGCAGGAGCGGATTGTAGAAGCCGATCTTCTCGATGAAGCGGCCGTCGCGCGGCGAATGCGAGTCTGCGATCACGATGTTGTAATGCGGGCGCTTCTTGGTGCCGCCGCGGGAAAGCCTGATACGGAGTGCCATGTCAAAGTCCTTTCGTCTGTATACGGATTAGAGTTGCGATTGCGGGAAATTCACCGTCTTCCCCCCGGAAACATGCCCGGCGGCAATTGCGGCATGCCGCCGCCCATTCCGCCGAAGGGATTGCGTCCGCCTTTGCCGATCTTCTTCATCACATCGGACATCTGGCGGTGCATTTTCAGAAGCTTGTTCACGTCGGAAACCTCGACGCCGGCGCCGCTGGCGATGCGCTTGCGCCGCGAGCCGTTGATGATGTCGGGCTTGACGCGCTCTTTCTTCGTCATCGACGAAATGATGGCTTCCTGGCGCTTCAGCATCTTGTCGTCGAGGCCGGCGGTAGCGAGCTGATCCTTGACCTTGCCCACGCCCGGCAGCATCGACAGCACGCCCTGCATGCCGCCCAGTTTCGCCATCTGGCGCAGCTGATCGGCGAGATCGTTCATGTCGAACTCGCCTTTCTTCATCTTCCGGGCGAGCTTCTCGGCCTCGGCCTTGTCGAACGTCTCGGCCGCTTTTTCGACCAGGCTGACGACGTCGCCCATGTCGAGGATGCGCGCGGCCACGCGGTCGGGATGGAAGGCTTCGAGCGCGTCGAGCTTTTCGCCGAGGCCCAGGAACTTGATCGGTGCGCCGGTCACTTTGCGCATGGAGAGCGCAGCACCACCCCGCGCATCGCCGTCGGCGCGTGTCAGAATGATGCCGGTGAGCGCCACGCGCTCGTTGAACGACTTGGCGATGTTGACCGCGTCCTGGCCGGTCAGACTGTCCGCGATCAGGAGCGTCTCATGCGGCTTCACTGCGTCGCGCACCTGCTGGACTTCCGCCATCAACGCTTCGTCGATGTGCTGGCGGCCGGCGGTGTCGAGGATGAGCACGTCGTAGCCGCCGACGCGGGCCGAGGCGAGCGCCCGCTTGGCGATGTCGACGGGCATTTGATTGGGAACGATCGGCAAGGTGGCCACGCCCGCCTGTTCGCCCAGGATTTTCAGCTGCTCCATGGCGGCGGGACGGCGCACGTCGAGCGAGGCCATCAGCACGCGCTTCTTCTCTTTGGTCTGCAGCATCAGCCCGAGCTTGGCCGAGGTCGTCGTCTTGCCCGAACCCTGAAGGCCCACCATCAGGATCGGCGCGGGCGCGCTGCCGAGATTGAGTGCGGCGTTGTCGTGGCCGAGCGTCTCGACCAGCGCATCGTGCACGATCTTGACGACCTGCTGGCCCGGCGTGACCGAGCGGATGACGTTCTCGCCGATCGCCTGCGGACGGACTTGGCGGATGAAATCTTCGACGACGGGCAGCGAGACATCGGCGTCGATCAGCGCCGCGCGGATTTCTTTCAGGCCCTCATCGACATCGGCTTCGGAGAGCGCGCCGCGCCCCCTGAGCTTGTCGAACACCCCGCCGAGGCGGGTTTGGAGTGAATCGAACATCCAACCACCAGTTCCAAAGCACGAAAGCCCCAGGGGGCGCACCTGCGCTGCCTGGGGGCGATCCCCGCCCGAGGCGAGGACCGGAAGCCTTTAAGCCTTCCGGATTGGGCGGGTTTTAGGACCGGGGCAGGGGAGAGTCAAACACCGAGGGCGGGAACGGCTTGCTGGGACCGCCGGCATCTTGCCGGCATTTTGAAGCTTCGCCATCAGTGCCGGCGGGACGCCGGCAGTCCCAGCCAGCTAACCGCCGAGACCGAGCTTCCGCTTCAAATAAACAAACGACAACGCCCACATCTCCGCCGCTTGCCGATGGTCGGCCGCCGCGGCATGGCCACCGTCGGTGTTCTCGTAGAACGTCACGTCGTGGCCTTGCGCTTCCATCTTGGCCGCCATCTTGCGCGCGTGCACCGGAGAGACGCGGTCGTCGCTCGTGGCGGTGACGAAGAAGACGGGCGGATATTTCACGCCCTTCTTCACGTTCTGGTACGGCGAGTATTTCAGGATGTACGCATGCGCTTTCGCATCCGCCGGATCGCCATACTCGCCGATCCACGAGGCGCCCGCACCGATATGGGTGTAGCGGATCATGTCGATCAGCGGCACCTGGCAGACGACGGCGCCGAAAAGATCGGGACGCTCGACCATGTTGGCCGAGACGAGCAATCCGCCGTTCGAGCCGCCCATGATGCCGAGCTGTTTGGGTGTCGTGAGCCCGCGCTTGACGAGGTCCGCGGCGACCGCCTGAAAATCGTCGTACGCCTTCTGGCGGTTTTCCTTCAGCGCGGCCTGATGCCAGCCGGGGCCGAACTCGCCGCCGCCGCGGATGTTCGCCACCACATAGATGCCGCCCTTGGTCAGCCACAGCCGCCCGAAATTGGCGGAATAAGACGGCGTCAGCGAAATCTCGAAGCCGCCATAGCCGTAGAGCACCGTCGGCGTCGGGCCTTTCAGCGTTTTCGGCCGCGTGACGAAATAGGGAATCTTGGTGCCGTCTTTCGACGTCGCCTCGAATTGTTCGCTGACGAGTCCCGACGCATCGAAGCGCGGCGGCAGCGACTTGATCGCGACGGGCTTGTCGTCGCCTTTGTCGGCGAAGAGTGTCGTCGGCGTCAGGAAGTTCTCGAAGCGGAATTCCGCTTCAGGGCCGTGCATATTGGTCGAAACGATGTTGGCCGAACCGTTGGGCGGCAGCGCCAGCGTCGAGGAGTTCCATTTGGCGCCATCGAAGCGGAAGGCGCGCACCTGGCCCACGACGTTTTCGTAGATCGCGGCGTAAACCGCGTCGCGGCCCACCGAGACCTGCTCGACGGAGTCGCGCGGCCCCGGCGCGTAGAGCACCTCCGGTTTCGCCACATCGCCGACGGGTGCTGCGATCAGCGAGCCTTTGCGAATGGTCATGCCGCCCGGCGGCGTCCAGTCTTCGCGCATCAGAACGATCAGCCGTCCCGCCTGCAGGCCTTGCAGCACGGCGGAGCGCGGCAGCGCCGCTTTGGCCGCCGTGCCGTCGGCGTTGACGAGAAAATACTCCGTCTCGAAGAAGCTCACCGCCCGCTGCACCATGGGCAGCGTCTGGTTCTTGCTGTGCAGCACGACAGGATCGACGGAGACGTCCTTGCTCTCACCTTCGTAGATGGTTTTCGCCGCGGTGATCGGCGTGCCGCGCTTCCACAGCTTCACGATGCGCGGATATCCCGACGTCGTCTGCGAGCCGGGGCCGAAATCGGTACCGACGAGCAGCGTATTGTCGTCGGCCCACGTCGCGTTCGATTTCGCTTCGGCGAGCGTGAAACCCTCCTTGACGAAGCTCTTCGTCGCCATATCGAATTCGCGGATGACCACCGCATCGCCGCCGCCGCGCGACAGCGAGATCAGGCAGCGCGAGAGATCGTCGGTGCAGTCGGCGCCTTTCCACACCCAGTTCTCCTTCTCGTCGGCCGCGAGCTTGTCGATGTCGAGGATGGTTTCCCACTGGGGTGCGGGGTTCGCGTAGTCCGCGATGGTCGTGCGCCGCCAGATGCCCTTGTGATGCTGGGCGTCCTGCCAGAAATTGAAGACGTATTGATGATCGAGCCCGCCGAACGGAATGCGGTCGGTCGCGTCCAGCACAGCCAGGATGCTGTCGTAGTCTTTCTGGTAATCCGGATCGGCCTTCAGGACGTCGAGCGCCTTGGCGTTCTGCTCCTTCACCCAGGCGAGCGGCTTCGCGCCGTGCACGTCTTCCAGCCAGAGATAGGGATCGTCCACGCGCGGTGCTCCGGAGGCTGCAATCGCCAGCGCCGATAATCCTATTCCGATCAGAAGTCCAACACGCACGAAACGCCCTCGCCAAAAAGCGGCGCATTGTTCGAGGCGCGGATGCGTGCGTCAATGGGGCGTCACAAAGCGGTGAAAATTCTCAAGAGAGTGTCATCCCCGCGAAAGCGGGGACCCAGCCGTCGCGCATCGGCGCGGCGAAAGACTTTTTGCGCTCGCGGACGCTCGCTTGCTGGGTTCCCGCTTTCGCGGGAATGACACCGAGGGATTAATCCGAAAGACCGAGCTTGCGCTTCAAATAGACAAACGACAGCGCCCACATCTGAGCCGAATGGCGGTGATCGGCTGCCGCCGCGTGGCCGCCGTCGGTGTTTTCGAAGAACATCACGTCATGGCCCTGCGCTTCCATTTTGGCCGCCATCTTGCGCGCATGCACCGGCGTGACGCGGTCGTCGCTCGTGGCGGTGATGAAGAACACAGGCGGGTATTTCACGTCCGGCTTCACGTTCTGATAGGGCGAATAGGCCATGAGCGCGTCACGCACCTGCGGATCGCCCGGATCGCCATATTCCTCGAGCCAGGCCGCGCCCGCGCCGATCTGCGGATAGCGCATCATGTCGGTGAGCGGGACCTGGCAGACGACGGCCCCGAAGAGATCGGGCCGTTCGACCATGGAGGCCGCCACGAGCAAACCGCCGTTCGAAGCGCCGAGGATTCCGAGCTGCTTCGGCGTCGTGAGCCCGCGCTTGACGAGATCTTCCGCGACCGCCTCAAAATCGTCGAACGATTTCTGGCGGTTTTCCTTCTGCGCGGCCTTGTGCCAGTCGGGCCCGAACTCGCCGCCGCCGCGGATATTGGCCAGCACATAGACGCCGCCTTTGCTGAGCCACAGCATGCCGAACTTGCCCGCATAGGTCGGCGTCATGGAGAGATCGAAGCCGCCATAGCCGTAGAGAATGGTCGGCGCGGGGCCTTTCATCACTTTCGGCCGCGTCACGAAGTAGGGAATCTTCGTGCCGTCTTTCGACGTCGCTTCGAACTGCTCGATGGTGAGGCCCGACGCATCGAAACGCGCCGGCGCCGATTTGATGGCAACGAGCGTGTCGTCGCCCGCATCGGCATAGAGCGTCGATGGCGTCAGGAAATTCTCGAAGCGGAACTCCGCCTCGGGACCGTAATCGTTGGTCGACGCGATGTGGACCGAGCCGCCCGGCGGCAGCGCCAGCGTCGCGTTCGACCACGTCTTCCTGTTGGGATCGAGCCGGAACACGCGGATCTGGCCCACGACGTTCTCATAGATGGCGGCGTAGACCGCGTCGCGGCCCACCGAGACTTCTTCCACAGACGCGCGCGGGCCCGGCGCATAGAGCACGTCGGCCTTCGTCGTCTTGTCCGCCTTGAGCGGGACTGCGATGAGCGCGCCCTTGGGCGCGTTGCCGGCCTTCCAGTCCTCGCGCAGCGTGGCGATCATCTCGCCGTCATGCACGCCCTGCAGCACCGCATCCGGCGGCAGATCGGCTCTGGTCGTCGAGCCGTCGGGACCCACGATGTAATACGCCGCGTCGAAGAAATTCATGCCTTCCACGATGATCGGAAGCCCGCCGTCCTTCGTGCGGAAGACGAGCGGATCGACGGTGACGTCGTCCTGCTTGCCGTCGAACACCGGCTTGGCGTTGGCGATCGGCAGTCCGCGCGTCCACAGCTTCACGATGCGGGGATAGCCGGAGCCCGTCAGTGTGCCGCCGCCGAAATTCGTGGCGAATATGACGGTGTTGTCGTCGACATAGGACGCATAGGACTTCGCCTCGTCGAGCTTGAAACCGTCCTTGACGAACGTTTTCGTGGCGAGATCGTATTCGCGGATGGTCACGGCGTCGCCGCCCCCGCGCGACAGCGAGATGAGGCAGCGGGTCAGCGACGGCGAACAATTGCGTCCCTTGTAGACCCAGTCTTCCTGTTCCTCGGCCGCCAGCTTGTCGACGTCGAGCAGCGTTTCCCAGTGCGGATCGGCGGTCGCATAGTCGGCGATGGTGGTGCGCCGCCAGATGCCTTTCGGATGTTCCTTGTCGCGCCAGAAATTGAACACGTATTGGTGTTCAAGACCGCCAAAGGGAATGCGATCCGTGGCGTCGAGATCGGAGAGGATGGACGCGTAGTCCTTGGCGTAGTCGGGATCGCTCCCGAGCGTCTTCAAGGTTCTGGCATTCTGGTTCATGACCCAGGCGAGCGGTTTTTCGCCATGGATGTCCTCGAGCCAGAGGTAGGAGTCGGTCGGGCCGAGCCTGTCCTTGAGGAACCACCAGCCGCCTGCTGCAACTGCAACGACGACGACCGCGATCACTATCGCCCGACGCATGCATCGCCCCCCACCCGTGTTCGGCCCGACTTTATCGGCGCGGCGCCCAGCACGGTCAATGGGCCGCGACGGCGCGCGGCTTCCCCCGCGGGACGCCCCAGCCTATATAGCCCTCCATGACGGCATTTTTGAAAATGCACGGCCTGGGCAACGACTTCGTGGTGTTCGACGGACGCCAGAGCGGCATTCCGCTCGAGCCGGCGCTGGCGCGCGCGGTTGCCGACCGGCGTCTCGGCATCGGCTGCGACCAGGTCATCGTCATGGAACCGTCAAAGAACGGCGCCGAGATCGCGATGCGCATCCTCAACGCCGACGGCAGCGAAGTGGAATCCTGCGGCAATGCCGCGCGCTGCATCGCGCGCCTCTTGATGGAGGAAAAGGACGTCGGAAGCGTCAAGATCGAGACCGCCGGTGGGCCGCTTCTCTGCACCGATGCGGGACGCGGACTGGTGACGGTCGATATCGGCGCGCCGCGTTTCGACTGGAAAGACATCCCGCTCTCCAAAGCCGTCGATACCAACGGCTTCGACGTCGCGGTGGATGGCGCGAGCTTCAAGGCGTCGGCTGCGAATGTCGGCAATCCGCATTGCGTCCTCTTCGTCGATGATGCGGAAAAAGCGCGCGTGGCGGAGCTGGGTCCGAAGCTCGAGCATCATCCGCTGTTTCCGGCGCGCACCAACGTCGAATTCGTGAGCGTGCTGTCGCCGGATCGCTTGCGCATGCGCGTTTGGGAGCGCGGCGTCGGCATCACGCGCGCCTGCGGCACGGGCGCCTGTGCAACCGCGGTGGCTGCACACAGACGCGGGCTTGCCGGGCGCAATGTCGATATCGTGCTGGACGGCGGCGTGCTCAATATCCAGTGGCGTGCGGGCGACGACCATATCCTCATGACGGGCCCGTCGAGCCTGAGCTTCGCGGGCGATGTCGATCTCGCTAGCCTGGAGCGCGCGCAATGAGTGCGCCCGAGATCATCACCTTCGGCTGCCGCCTCAACGCGTACGAATCCGAGGCTATTCGCGCGCGCGTTGCGGAAGCGGGGCTGACCGATGCCGTCATCGTCAACACCTGTGCCGTGACGGGCGAAGCGGTGCGCCAGTCGCGCCAGGCCATCCGCAAGGCTCGCCGGACAAATCCGGGCGCGAAGATCATCGTCACGGGTTGCGCGGCGCAGACCGAACCCGAGACTTACGCTTCCATGCCGGAAGTCGACCGCGTGCTGGGCAATCGCGAGAAGCTGGAGGCCGCGAGCTATGCGGGCTTGAGCCTCGACGATGTCGAGCGGGTGCGCGTCAACGACATCATGTCGGTCAAGGAAACCGCTGCACAATTCGTCGACAGTTTCGAGGGCAGGGCGCGCGCTTTTCTGCAGGTGCAGAACGGCTGCGATCACCGCTGCACCTTCAGCATCATTCCCTATGGCCGCGGAAATTCGCGCAGCGTGCCGATGGGCGCGGTGGTCCAAGAGGCGCGGCGCCTCGTCGAGGCGGGCTTTCCGGAAATCGTGCTGACAGGCGTCGATCTCACGGCCTATGGCGCCGATCTGCCGGGCGCGCCGACGCTCGGCCAATTGGTGCGCAAGCTTCTGAAGCTGGTGCCGGAATTGAAGCGCCTCAGGCTTTCCTCCATCGACTCCATCGAGGCCGACGATGATCTCTGGCGCGCCATCGCCGAAGAAGAGCGGCTGATGCCACATTTCCATCTCTCGGTGCAGGCGGGCGACGACATGATCCTGAAGCGTATGAAGCGCCGCCATTCTCGCGCCGACACAATCGCATTCACGGGGCGTGTGCGCGCGCTGAGGCCGGATGCGGCCTTCGGCGCCGACCTGATCGCGGGTTTTCCGACGGAAACCGAGGCGATGTTCGCGAACACGCTGGCGCTGGTCGACGAGGCGAACCTGAGCGTGCTGCACGTCTTTCCGTTCAGCCCCCGGAAGGGAACACCCGCACAGCGCATGCCCCAGGTCGATCGGTCCCTGGTCAAGGCCCGCGCCGCGCGGCTGCGCGAACAAGGACGCGCACGTCTCGCGCAAAGGTTGACGGCGATGGTCGGCCGCGAGGAGATGATCCTCGTCGAGAAGCCGGGCTTCGGGCGGACGCCCTGCTTCGCACCGGTCGCCTTCGAAGGAGAATTGATCGCAGGTTCATTCGCGCGCGTGCGCGTGTCCGGCGCGGCAGACGATCATCTGATTGCAGTGGCATGACCGATCAGCAGGACAGGGTGACGCCGGGATTTTTTGCGCGGCTGAAAGCGGGATTGTCGAAAAGCGCGGGCGCGCTGGGCGAGAACCTCACCGGCATCTTCGCGAACCGCAAGCTGGACGCCGAAACAGTAGCCGAGCTGGAGGATGCGCTGGTCCGAGTCGATCTGGGCGCGGGGCTTTCCCATCGTGTGGCGCAGGCGATCGCGCAGGGCCGCTACGACCAGAACATCGCGCCCTACGATCTGCGCATTCTCCTGTCGAAGGAGATCGGGCGCATCCTGAAGCCGGCCGAAAAGCCGTTTGCCATCGATCGCTCCAGGCAGCCCTTCGTCGTGCTGGTTGCCGGTGTCAACGGCACGGGCAAGACCACGACTATCGGCAAGATCGCGAACCGGCTGAAGAAAGACGGTCTGAAGATCGTGATGGCGGCGGGCGACACGTTCCGCGCGGCCGCGATCGAGCAATTACAGGTCTGGGGGGAGCGCACGGGCTCGGAAGTGATTGCCCGCGAAGCGGGCGGCGACGCGGCCGGCCTTGCTTTCGATGCACTGGCGCGCGCACGCGAACAGAAGGCGGACGTCCTTCTGATCGACACGGCCGGCCGCCTGCAGAACAAAGCGGGGCTGATGGCGGAGCTGGAAAAAATCGTGCGCGTCATCAAGAAGCTCGACGCAACGGCGCCGCATGCGGTCCTTCTCGTGCTTGACGCCACGACCGGGCAGAACGCGATTTCGCAGGTGGAAGCCTTCAAGGCGGCGGTTCCGCTCACCGGCCTCGTCATGACCAAGCTCGACGGCACCGCCAAGGGCGGCATACTCGTTGCGCTTGCGGACAGATTTAGCCTCCCGGTGCATTTCATCGGGGTCGGCGAAGACGCGAACGATTTGCAGCCCTTTGAAGCGCAGTCCTTCGCCGGCGCGCTGACGGGAGCGGCCGAATGAGCGCCGGCGGGAAATCCATGCAGTCCCCGTTGATCAAGCTCGCGCTCGATCTGGGTCCGCTCATTATCTTCTTCGTGGCTTTCCGGTTTTTTGGAATCTACGGCGCGACCGCCGCCTTCATGGTAGCGGTCCTTGCAGCCCTTGCGCTCGGCTATATGCGCGAGAAAAAACTCTCACCCATGCCCCTGTTTACGGCGGTGCTGGTGGTCGTGTTCGGCGGCCTCACGCTCTATCTGAAGAATGACACCTTCATCAAGATGAAGCCGACCGTGCTCTATGCCTTTATCGGGCTGCTGCTGCTGGGTGGGCTCATATTCAATCACCTGTTCATCAAATATGTCTTCGCGCAGGCATTCGACCTGACCGAAGCCGGGTGGCGCAAGCTGACATGGCGGTGGGCGATCTTCGCGCTGGCGCTCGCCGTTCTGAACGAGGTCGTCTGGCGGAATTTCTCGACTGCGATCTGGGTGGACTTCAAAGTGTGGGCCATCATGCCCCTGATTTTTCTTTTCGCACTTGCGCAAACGCCCCTTGTGCTCAAGCACGACAATTCCGCAAACGGGGAGTCCGAGCCCTAGGCCGCGTTCCGCGATGCGGGATTTCCGAAAGGTGCGAAGACGGAAAGGTGTTTCGTTTCCCGGTAATGCCGAAGCGCCCATTTGACGCTCGGGAAAGCCAATTCGTCCCAGGGAATCTCGTCCCAGGTGAACAATCGGACATCCAGACTTTCCGGACCGGCCGCGAATTCCCGCTTGGGCAACCGGGCGCGGTACATCAATTGAACTTGGCTAATGTGCGCGACGGTATAAACTGCCAGCAAAGCTTCCAACCGGATGTCGGCGCAGGCTTCTTCGCGAGCTTCGCGCCGCGCGCCGTCTTCCGGTGTTTCGTGATCTTCGAGAAATCCCGCCGGCAAGGTCCACAGGCCCTTTCGTGGCTCGATTGCCCTGCGACACAACAGGATGCGGTCGTCATGCACGACGACCGACCCCACGACAATCTTGGGATTCGTGTAATGGACGTGTCCGCATTGTCCGCAGACGTATCGTTCCATCGTGTCGCCGTCCGGTACGCGACGACTGAAATGCGGACCGGGCGAAGGGGGAACAGGTCGGCCCTGATCGCTCATCCGCGAAACTGTGCCCAAACGCCGCGATCAAGGAAAGTGCGCCGGTCGATAAAATTGGATGCGACATCTCGCGGAACATGCATCGAAGCTGTTGTCGTGGCGCAATTGCGTGTTTAATCTTTCGACCAACAGGCGGTGCCTGAATGGGGATGGCGCCGTTTTTCCCAGAGATGGGGCAGCTCTGCGTTCTGGCGTAAGTCGGCAGGAAGACTATTGCCGTGAGTGGACCGATCTGTTTCGGAATACCAGGGGTGGGACATGACTTTCAAAGGGCAACGCAAAACAACAAACGGCAATTTCGAACTTGCCGAAACGCCGTCGCACCTGATGCGACGTTGCCACCAGCTCTACGGCGATCTCTATTCGCGCGAAGCCGGCGCGCGCGACCTGACGAAGCAGCAGTTCACCGTACTCTGCGCACTCGAACATCACGACGGGGTCAGCCAGACCGCACTCGTCGAAACCACGGGCATCGACCGTTCGACACTGGCCGAGATGGTTCGGCGCATGCTCGATCGCGGTCTTCTGTCGCGCGAGCGCACGGAAGAAGATCAGCGCGCCAATGCCGTTGCAATCACGCCTTCGGGCCGCAAGGCGCTTCGGGCCGCGCGCATTGCGGCGGATCGCGCAGAGCGGGCCCTGCTCGAGCCCCTGCCGCCGGCCGAACGCGTGCGTTTCGTCAAAGCCCTGGTCGCGATCGCCGCCGCCATGGACAAGCTGGGCGATGAGGCGGCCAAGCGGCCGCGGCGGAAGCTCGCGCGCAGCGGCCGGCGGATCTAGACCCGGATATCCACCTGAGATCCCAAGGGCGCGTTGGCCGAGAAGGCCGGCCGCGGAGGCGCATCCGCCGCGGCAGCCGCCTCCGTCGTCGGCGCGGCAAAGGCGAGGGGCGCGAATTCCTGCGTCCCTGGCGGGGTCTTGACGCCCGCCGCATTCACGGGCGGGCGGGCGGATGTGGCGCCGCGCGCCTGCTGGGCGGCGATGATGGTGTTGAGTGCGCTGACCTGCATGCCGTGTCGCCCCGGGGAAACCGGCAAAATCTTCCGCGATGAAGGTTGCCAAAGGCTGAATGGGTTAGCGGAGCGTTACTGCGCGCGGCTGCGGCACAATGGTCATGGATTGAACAAGAATTCATCCGTGAAAGGACAATCCGGAAAGGCGAGGTCGCCTTCCGTGATGTTGAGCGGCGGCGGCAAGCGTCAATAGAGCAATGATCTGTCGGCTGAGCGTTTTACCAAGTCCCAAGATTGGTGCGAAAGTCCGCCGATCCTGCCTTGATCCCTGTCGCTGCTCCGTAATATTGACTAGTATATTACTGTACCAAGATTAACTGTACGGGGCGTACATGGCGAGCGTTGAAGAAGACGAACTGCTGGACATCATTGCGGCCGAGTCCGTCATTCGGAAGGAGAGCCTCGTCAGATCGGCGTCGATGGACGAACTTGGGCTGGATTCCATCGTCTATGTCAGCGTCGGCTATGCCGTCGAAGAGAAATACGGTGTCGTACTCGAGATGGACCAGCTCGCCGACGTGAAAACACTGGGCGACTTTCTCGACCGCGTCGTGCCGCTGATCCAGGCCGCCAAATCGAAATCGCATGGCTGAGCGGATACGCACCGTCGTCACCGGCATGGGCGCCGTCAGCGCGCTCGGCCACGACCGCGAAGCGAACTGGGCGGCGGCGAGAGATGGCTTCGGAAAGATCGCGATCCAGGGTCTCCAAGCCAGCAAGCACGGTCCGCCCTTCACGCCGACGGCGCTTGCCCTCGTCGAGCCCGGCGTTCAGGACAAGGTCGAACGCGCTCTGGGCCGTCGCGTGGGCTCCCTCGATCCGACTTCGATCTTCGCGTTGAGTGCCGTCCATGAGGCGCTGGATCATGCCGGCCTGTTGAAGCACGCGGTGCTGGAACATCGCACCGCCGTCGTGTTCGGCCACGGCTATATCGGCGGACAGACGCTCGAGCACGCTTACGAGCGCTACTTCGGACTGAAGTCTCGCGTTCACCCGCTCACCGTTCCGCGCATCATGGTCAGCGCGCCTGTGAGCGCGATCTCGATGGAGTTCGATCTCAAGGGCCCCATCTTCGCCGTCTCAAGTGCGTGCTCGTCTTCGGGGCACAGTATCGCACAAGCCTGCATGCTGATTGCATCAGGTCTTGCCGATGTCGCGATCGCGGGCGGCAGCGAAGCCATGATCGCGCCCGGCATCCTGTGGGCGTGGGAGTCGCTGCAGGCGCTCAGCAAAACGAATTTGAGGCCTTTTTCGACCGGCCGCGACGGTACGGTGATGGGCGAGGGCGCGGCCGCGCTCATTCTCGAATCCTACGAACATGCGACCGCTCGCGGCGCTCACATTCTCGGCGAACTCTGCGGCACGGGCATGTCGTCCGACGCCTTTCACTGGACTCAGCCCTCCCTCGAAGGCGCGAAATCCGCGATTTCGCAGGCTTGCGAAAACGCCGGTGTCGCGGATGTCGAAGGTTTGCTGATCTCCGCGCATGGCACCGGCACGGTGCTCAACGACAGGAACGAAGCCGCAGCGATCCGCGAAATCTTCGGTCCGCGCGCCCGCTCGCATCATGTGATCGCCACCAAAAGCGCGCACGGCCATCTGATCGGCGCTTCGACCGCGCTGCAGGTCGTCATCGGTTTGATGGCGCTCGACGCCGGGCTCGCGCCGCCGGTGCTGAATTATCTGGGGCCGGATCCGGATTGCGCCGTCAATCTCGTGCTGGGGGAAGCGCGTCCGATCGAATCGAACACCCTGCTCGTGAATTCTTTCGCCTTCGGCGGGCTCAACACTGCGCTTGTGTTCAAAAGGCGCTAGCCCTCCTGCCGCGCCTTCTCGATAGCGGGCATCACGATTTCCGTCAGGGCGCTTCCGACCAGCGGTCCCGGATAGCGCAGTCGCACGATGCCCTTACCGTCGATGACGAAAGTCTCGGGTACGCCATAGACGCCCCATTCGATGCCGGCGCGGCCGTCAGCGTCGATGTCGATGCGGCGATACGGATCGCCCACTTCGTCGAGGAAGGTGCGCGCCTTGGCGGGCGTGTCCTTGTAGACAAGGCCGTAGAGCGCGACGCCCTTGAGCGCCGAAAGCGTCATCAACGCGGGCGCTTCCGCGCGGCAAGGCACGCACCACGATGCCCAGACATTCAGAACGGTCACGTGCCCTGAGGCGAAATCCTTCGGCGCGAAGGCTTCGGCTTTTGCGTCCAGCGCCGGCAGGTCGACCTGGGGGGCCGGTTTGTCGATGAGCGCCGACGGCACCATGTCGGGCGGCGAGCTGGCGGAGCGGACGAGACTCACGCCGAAAACCGCCACGAGGCCCGCGAAGAACAGCGCCGGAAGAACGTAGAACCAGCGCATCAGGAACGATCGTCGCGTTCGAGTTGGGCCAGCCGGCATTTGGCGCGCCTGTAGTCGCGTAATGTCAGCCAGATCATCGCGCCTACGCCCAGAAAGCTCGCGCCATAAGCAGGCCAGACGAATGCCGCATAACCACCCATCGCGAAGAAATCCGCCATCGTCAGACCTCGTGCCGCAGAAGCGCGCGCGCGCGGCGCGCCAGGATCTCCGTGCGGATGCGGATAAGCCAGAGCAGGACGAACAGCGCCGCATATCCGCCCATCATCAGAAACAGCGGCCACAGGAAGACTGGAGCGATGAGCGGTCCCCCCAGGCGGAAAATGCTCTCGCCCTGATGCAGCGTGCTCCACCAATCGACGGAATATTTGACGATGACGACGTCGACCACGCCGACGAGCGCGAGGATCGCGGCCGCCTTCGCCGCGCGCACTTCGTCTTCGATCGCATTCCACAGTGCGATGTAGCCGAGATAGAGGAAGAACAGGATGAGGAACGACGTCAGCCTTGCATCCCACACCCAATAGGTGCCCCACATCGGCCGTCCCCACAGCGAACCCGTGATCAGCGCAAGCGCGGTGAAGGTGGCGCCCAATGGTGCGGCCGTCTTCGCGGCGACATCGGCCAGCGGATGACGGTTGACGAGACCGAGCAGCGACGCGAAGGCGATGGCGCCGTACGCCATCATGCTCGTGAGCGCTGCCGGCACGTGGATAAACATGATCTTGACAGTATCGCCCTGCTGGTAATCCGGCGGCACGCGGAACGCCAGGAACAGTCCGGAACCAATCAGAATGGCCGTCAGCGCCGCGAGCCAGGGAATGATCCAGCCGCTCACGTCCATGAACCGCTTGGGATTGGCGAATTCGAAGATGGTTGCCCAGCTGAGGCCGCGCTCGGACATGGTCATCCTTGAAGGTTCAGCCGGACGGCCGCAGCCGCCGCGAAAGGCGAGAGTAGCACGGCCACGAACGAAAAGGCTCCAAGAAGCGGGAACGCGCCGTTCGCCAGTCCGTCGAGGCTCGCCAGAATCGCACCCGCGCCGAAGATCACGGCCGGGGAAATAAGCGGAAGAATGAGGAGGGGCAAGATGAGACCGCCGCGACGGACTGTCAGCGTGAGCCCTGCGCCGATGGCGCCGATGGCGCTGATGGCGGGTGTGCCCAGCGCCAGCGAGGCGATGAGCGCGTCGTAACCGCCGGCCGGCAGGTTGAAGAGCAGCGCCAGGACCGGCGAAAGAACGGTGAGCGGCAAGCCCGTCGTCAGCCAGTGCGCGCACATCTTGGCGAGCACGACCGCTTCGAGCGGCAGCGGACCCAGCACCACGAGGTCGAGACTTCCGTCCTCGAAATCGCTCTGGAAGATGCGGTCGAGTGACAACAGCGCGGCCAGAACGGCGGCCACCCACAACACGCCGCCTGCGATACGTCCCAGCAATTTCAGATCGGCTCCGACACCCAGCGGGACGAGCGCCGCCACGGCTGCGAAGAATACGACGGCCAGCATCGCGCTGCCGCCCGCGCGCGTGGCGAGGCGTATGTCGCGGATGAGCAGGGCGAAGAATGCGTTCACGTTTGCCCGTTTCCCAAAGTCAGACGCGGGCCTTCGAAGCCGAGCGGCTCGTGCGTGGCGATGACGGCAAGCCCGCCGTCTTTGCAATGTTGGGCTACGAGTTCGGCGACGAGTGCCTTGCCGGATGCATCCAGCGAGGCGAGCGGCTCGTCGAGAAGCCAGAGCGGACGTGCCGACAATGAAAGCCTCGCCAGCGCGAGACGCCGCTTCTGTCCCGCCGAAAGATACTGCGCCGGCAGATCGCCGAGGCGCGAAAGGCCGACGAGTTGCAGCACCTCCTCGACGCACGCCGTGCTGCCGTAATAGCGCGCGTAGAAGCTGAGGGCTTCGAGCGGTGTCAGCTGCGATTTGGCGCCGTCCTGATGGCCGAGCCAGCCGACGAACTCCGCGCGTTCTTCGCCGCCGGCGAATTGTTCGCCGTTGTTCGTGCGCACACGGATCGTTCCGGCGCGCGGCTCGAGAAATCCCGCGATGGCCCGCAGAAGTGACGTCTTGCCCGAGCCGTTCGGTCCTTCGAGCTTGAGCGCTTCGCCCGCGCCCACGGACAAAGCGAGATCGCAGAACAGCATACGCTCGCCGCGCCAAAGCGAAAGCGCTTCGATATCGAGGCCGGAAAGTGCGGTCACGAGCCCCCGAGACGATAAAAGTCAGTACATATGCTGGCCACCATTGATCGACATGGTCGATCCGGTGACGAAGCCTGCTTCATCGGCGACAAGGAAGAGAACGCCACGAGCAATCTCGTCGGCGTGGCCCAGGCGTCCGACGGGAATCTTTGCCACGATCTTTTCGAGCACGTTGGGGGGCACCGCGGCCACCATGTCTGTGTCGATGTAACCCGGCGCGATGGCGTTGACGGTGATGCCTTTCGGCGCGCCTTCCTGCGACAGCGCCTTGGTGAAGCCATGGATGCCGGATTTGGCGGCGGCGTAGTTCACCTGGCCGTATTGTCCGGCTTGGCCGTTGATCGAACCGATGTTGACGACGCGTCCGAAACCGCGCTCCAGCATGCCGTCCCATGCGGCCTTGCACATGTTGAAGCAGCCGCCGAGATTGGTGTCGACCACGTCGTCCCAGCCTCCGCGGGTCATCTTGCGCATGGTGGCATCCCGCGTGATGCCGGCATTGTTGACGACGATGTCGACGGGGCCGAGCTCGGCCACGACTTTTGCAACACCCGCCACGCAATCCTCGAAGTTCGCCACGTCCCATTTGAAGACCGGAATGCCCGTCTTCTCCGAAAAGGCCCGGGCTCTCTCCTCATTGCCGCAATAATTCGCGGCGACCTTGTAGCCGGCCTTCTTCAGCGCGACCGAGATGGCCTCGCCGATGCCTCTGGTGCCACCCGTGACGATTGCGACCCGCGCCATTGTTTCCTCCAAGTCTTTTCTCGCCCCCGACCAAGCTTAGAGCCTAACGCGGATTTGGCTAGCGCTCCACGCACATTGCGACGCCCATGCCGCCGCCGATGCAGAGTGTGGCGAGGCCCTTCTTCGCGTTGCGCTTCTCCATCTCGAAGAGCAGGGTGATGAGGACGCGCCCGCCGGACGCGCCGATGGGATGGCCGATGGCGATGGCGCCGCCATTGACGTTGACCTTCGAGGCGTCCCAGCCGAGTTCCTTGTTGACCGCACACGCCTGCGCCGCAAAAGCCTCGTTCGCCTCGATGAGGTCGAGATCGCCGATCGACCAGCCCGCCTTCTTCAGCGCCAGACGCGACGCGGGGATGGGACCGGTGCCCATCACGGCCGGATCGACGCCGACTGTCGCCCATGAGGCGATCCGCGCGAGCGGCTTCAACCCGCGGCTGTCGGCTTCCTTCGCCGACATCAGGACCACGGCGGCCGCGCCGTCGTTGATTCCCGAGGCGTTCGCGGCGGTGACCGTGCCGTCCTTCTGGAAGGCAGGCTTAAGGCCCGATATGCCGTCATAGGTGACGCCGTCGCGGATGAATTCGTCGGTGTCGATCACCTTCTCGCCCTTGCGTTCCTTGACCGTGACGGCGGCGATTTCGTCCTTGAAGCGGCCGGATTTGCGCGCGGCTTCGGCCTTGTTCTGCGAGGCGACGGCGAACTGATCCTGCTGCTCGCGCGTGATCTGCCATTCGCGGGCCACATTCTCGGCCGTGACCCCCATGTGATAGCCGTGGAAGGCGTCTATCAGGCCGTCCTTCAGCATGGTGTCGATGAGTTCGAGCCCGCCCATCTTCTGGCCGGCGCGCAGATAGGCCGCATGCGGCGCCTGGCTCATGGATTCCTGTCCGCCCGCGACCACGACCGAGGCGTCGCCACCCATGATCTGCTGGTAGCCGAGGGCCACGGCTCTGAGGCCTGAGCCGCAGAGCTGGTTGACGATCCAGGCCGGGGCTTCAACGGGAATGCCGGCGTTGATCGAGGCCTGGCGGGCCGGGTTCTGCCCCTGCGCAGCCGTCAGGATCTGCCCCATGATCACTTCGGAGACCTCTTTCGGCGCCACTTTCGCGCGGGAAAGCGCGGCACCGATCGCGACTTTGCCCAGGTCGTGCGCTGGCACGCTTGCGAATGCGCCGTTGAAAGAGCCGACCGGCGTGCGGGCGCCCGAAACAATCACGACCTCAGTCATCGAAGTCCTCCGAAGTTTAATTTTGTTGCACCGCCCGCAAAATGACGCGAACGCGTGCTTGGGTAAACAGTGGCTAGTTTTCCTGCCATTTCAAGTAGTTATGGGCGCAATATTTGTTCCGTGGACGGCTGCTCATCGCAGATGCCACTGGACAGGGTGTAAATTTCGATGTTGTGCTAGCAAACGTTAGCGCCTGCGAAGAGATGATTAAGCGGTTCACAGTGACAGAAGAAAACACAAGCGGAAGCAAGAATTCGGGCGAGCCGGTCATCATAAAAAAATACGCCAACCGGCGGCTCTACAACACGCAAA
The DNA here is from genome assembly GCA_035504555.1 of Rhizomicrobium sp. Lineage (GTDB taxonomy): Bacteria > Pseudomonadota > Alphaproteobacteria > Micropepsales > Micropepsaceae > Rhizomicrobium. The sequence continues at coordinate 155,462 of DATJRP010000011.1, forward strand.
CCTCGAGTTACGTGACGCTCGACCATCTCTGCGAGATGGTGAAGGAAGGCGTCGATTTCGAAGTGCGCGACGCGCGGTCCGGCGAAGACATCACGCGATCCGTCCTTACGCAGATCATTTTCGAGGAAGAGGCGAAAGGGCAAAATCTCCTGCCTATCCGCTTCCTCCGGCAGTTGATCCGCCTTTACGGCGACAGCATGCAGTCCTTTGTGCCGGGCTATCTCGATCTGTCGATGGAAAGCTTCTCGAAGAACCAGGAAGCGATCAAAAGCCGCGTGGTCGAAGCCTTCGGTGGCGGCACCCAGGCCTTCGAGGCGATGGCGCGGCAGAATCTCGCCATGTTCGAGCGCGCGATGAAGATGTTCTCGCCCTTCGGCATGCCGCAGCGCGGCGGAAGCGAAGAACCGTCGCGGCCGGCCAACGGCACGGCGGAGCCCAAGACGTCGGAAGAGATCAGCGAACTCAAGAGCGAGATCGAAGCCATGCGCAGGCAGCTCTCCGAACTCGCGCGCGAGCGGAAATAACGCGCCGCCCCAATTGATATAGATCACCGACAATCCCGCCGACGGTTGACAATATCGCCGCCAATGCGGACATGCTGTCGGGCGGGGATGGAGGTGGCAATGAAGAATTCTCTGGCGACCGCAGCTTTCGGGCTGGCGATTTTGATTGCGTCCGGCGCGGATGCGCAGCAGAGCTGGCGCAACAAGTTCCAGCCGATGAATTTCGACATGTGGTGCCAGGAGCACAAGCATCTGCCGCCGGAGCGGTGCGACAAGCGGCTGCCGCAGGACGACGCCGAGTTCCAGGCCTATGCGAACAAGATCGAAAACTACGAGACGCAGCAGCTAAACCAGAACGCGCAGGACCGTCGCATCAACCGGGCGATCCAGAATTCGGATCCGAGCTCGAACCCTGCGGGCACACCGCCGACGCAGCCTATTCCGCCGCCGCGATAAGCGGGCTTTATTTCACCGCGCTGCGTTTCGCGTCCCAGGCCGGCTCGAGTTTCGGCTCGCCGAAATGGAAGCCCTGGAAATAATCGACGCCGAACTTGTCGAGCAGCGCCGCCTCTTCGTCGGAGCCGACCCATTCCGCGACCGTTTTCAGATTGAAGTTGCGCGCGAGCTCGACAAGCGTCTTCACGAAGATCTGGTTGTCCGGCGACGTGGCGAGGCCCTTCACATAAGAGCCGTCGATCTTGACCATGTCGACGCGCAGCATCTGCAAATTGCGGAACGAGGTGAAGCCCGCGCCGAAATCGTCGATGGCGACGCGGCAGCCGAGTTCGCGCAGGCTCGAGATGAAGCGCGCGCTTTCTTCGAAGGCGTGCAGCGCGGCCGTTTCCGTCAGCTCCACGATGATGCGCGGCGCCACCTGCTGATTGGCGCGGACGTAATTGAGGAACGATTGCAGCCACGAGGAGTCGCTTGCCGTCGTGCCCGAGACGTTGACGGCCAGCGTCAGCTCCGGATGCGCGTGGAGTTGCGCGACCGTCATCTCGAGCGCATGGCGGTCGACGAGGCGCACAAGGCCCAATTGCTCGGCCGCGGGGATGAATTGTCCGGCGGCGGCCACGGTGCCGTCCGAACGCACCATGCGCAGCAGGCATTCGTAATGCGTGGCCTTGCGCGTGCGCGCCGAGACGATCGGCTGATAGGCGAAGACGAGGCGATTGTCGTTGAGCGCCGCCACGATTTCGTCGGCGATGCCCATCAGGCGCGATCGCGCCGTTTCGCGCTGGGGCGATTTGACGTAAGCCGCAAAGCCGTCGCGGCCCGCGCCGCGCGCATGGTCGAGCGCTTCTTCGGCACGCAGCATGGCTTCCTGGCTCGACGTCGCGGCCGACGGCAGCGATACGGCCCCCACGCAGACGGTCGCCGAAACGGTGCCGCTGCGAGTCGCGATCACTTCGCCGCGCACGACCGAACGCATGCGGTCGGCGACCAGCGAGATCTCGCGTTCCGAACAATCCGCCACGATCACGCCGAGCTTGTTGCCGGCCGTACGGCCGATCACGTCGCAATGGCGAAGCACGCCCGCGATACGCTCGCCCACGGCCAAAATCACTTCGTCCGCCGCGCCGAAACCGTAGGCTTCGTTGATCATGGCAAGGCGGTCGATCGAGGCCACGAGATAGGCGCAGCTGCGCGCCTCGGCTTTCGCCGCCTCGATGGCGCGCGCCAATTCGGAGCGCAGGCTCGTGCGGTTCAGGTGCCCCGTGAGCTCGTCACGCGTGGCGAGATAAGTGAGGCGCTGTGCCTCGCGTTTCTGCTCGGTAACGACGCGCAGGATACCGGCGAGCCGCTCGGCGCGGCCGTCAGGTCCCGGAATACGCACGCCGCGCATCTCGAACCATACGGCACCCATCGCGGATGCGGCCTCGAATTCGAATTCGAAGGTGGTGTCGTCGAGCGCGCGTCCCTGTATGACGCGATCGAACTCGTCGCGGCCCATGGGCGACATCCAGGCGCGCAACTGCATGCCCTTCTGCAGCCGGTCGACGTCGGCATGCAGAACCAAAACGTCGACACCGCCGTCCCAGACGATGCGATCGTCGCCCATGGTCCAGTCGAAGGCGACTTCGTTGGCGCCCGTGACGGCCAGACGTAGCCTCTCGACGTCGTGTTCGGACGCGAGCGCACGTATGCCGTCGACAGGCTTCTTCTGAAGCGTCTGTCTCAAAACCACTACCCACCATCCTGGCCGTGTATCCGGCCTAGTGTCGGGGAGGATGACCGTCGGGCATTAAAAAAGCAGAAACTTTTATCCGACGGCTCCGCTCTGCACCCCCCGGCGCGGTCTTTGCGTTAAAGACTAGTTATGAGCGGCATGACGAGCCTTTTTCCGATCTCGCAAACAGCGCTTTCCGGCGTCGCGAAGCCGCTCGCTCGCATCGAAAAACCAAGCGCTGGCAGCGGTTTGCACGACGGCGCGACGACGCGCGAAGAGCGCAAACAAGCGTCGTCGCAAGGCGCGCTGCGGCGGGGATTGTCCCGTTCTGAGACAGAAGACGCGCCACGCTGGTACGGACCGCGGCTCACCGCGCCGTTCGTCGCGCAAATCCTCGGCCAGGTGCTGCCGCAGTCCGGCCCGGACGCGCAATCGGCCAATGCGGCCTACAGGAGCGGCCCCGCGCTCTTTCCCGCCGGCGTCTGCTTCGACAGCGAAGCCTGACGCCTTATTTTTGTCCTCGCACCAGAGCCGTCAGCTCGGCGAGCGCAGCTTCGATGCGCACCAGCCGCTCGGAAATTTCCTTCAAGGACGGATCGGCGGGTGCTGCCTTCGGCACAGGCGTCGAAACTCCGGCGCGTTCTGCGATCTCGGCGGGCGTCGTATCGAGAAGGTTTGCGAGGATCGCAACGTCGCGTGCGGACAATTCGCGCTGGTCTTTCCAGATATCGCCGATCTCCCGATCCGACAGTCCGAGCGCCATGGCGACGGTCGCGCGCACGAGCCCCAGGCTTGCCAGTCTCTGGTCGAACCAGGTCGCATCGAAGAAAAGCGCCATGAGGCTCAGCCTACGCGATTCTCACCACGCTGTGGCGTAGCTCGAGCGCGAGATCTCGGCTGCGCCAAGGACGCGGCCGTAACCGTTCTGCTGCACGACGACGGCGATGGCATCGTAAGGCGCATTCGTCATTTCGGCGCGCGGCAGATCGAGGGAAACAGCTTGCCCTTTCCACATGCCGACCGCTTTCAAGTCGCGCACGATATTGCGGTAGCCGAGCGTGTGACCGCCGTTTTCACCGCTGCCGATGGCCACCTGCGCGCGCCCGAGAATGTGAAAGAGCCAGATCGTGGCGTTCGGATTGGGGACTCCGTCGCCCGCGCCGACTTTGATCTGCAGCTCTGCGTGCGAAATGTGCAAGTCGACGGGAACGGACGCCTGATCGCCGCCGCGCGACACGATCGCCGCCTCGATCGCCTGCTCGCGGCTTCCCACCACGTCGGTGACGCCGTCGACGATTACCTGCGGCGTGTAGACACCGCCGCGCCCCATGGCCGCCGCATAAGCCTTCTGCCGGCGCGTGTTGCCTTCGGAGGCGAGCGTGTCTTTCCAGCCCAGCATGTCCCAATAGGTGACCGGCAAGGTCAGCGCGAGCACGTCCCTGCGGTCGGCGAGGCGGGCCAGCAGCGCATCGGCCGGCGGACAGGAACTGCAACCCTGGCTCGTGAAGAGCTCGACCAGGACCGGACGCTTGCCGCCCGCATCCGCGGCCGGAGCGGCAAAAACCATTATGGCGGCCAAAAGCAGGCCGAGAAGAAGGCGCGGCGCGGTCATGGCCTCAAGAATAGGGTCCCCGGCCCCCTGTCTCCAGTCACTTCGGCTTGAAGGGGTAGGCCGTTGGCCGCCGCGCTGTTCAGAAGCCTGCAGAAACAAAGACTTGTCTCATGACCACCGCTGCAGGTGAGCATCGTCCAGCCCCACGTCGATATTTCAAATCCGACCGCCGGATATCCAACGCGGATCATCGGTCCGGCTTCGCGCTGTCGACTTTCTTCTGTGCGTCGATCTGGACTTGTAGGTTGTCGAGCTGCGAGCGGTACGCATCGCGCTGGGCCGTCACGTCCTGAAGCGCAGCGCTGAGAAAGGCGACCTGTTTCTGAAGCTCTTCGACCGTCGGAGGCTTCTGTTGTGGCGCAGCCGTCTTGTCGCCAGCGTGTGCCATGCTCGCGACGATCGCGCAGGTGAGAGCCGCCGGAAGGAGATATTTTGCTTTCATTTGAACCCACCATGTTGATCGCTGTAGTGCATCAAGATGCTGGCGCACGGAGGCAACATTGCTGCCGATACGACAGTTTTCACAAATGCGTACACAATCCATTCGTCCATGCGGTGCAGGTGGAACCCGTTATGCCTTGCGTGCCATTCGCGTAAATGCCGCCCTGAACATTCAAAGTACCTGCGCCTTCTATGCCGCCGGTTGGTGAGCCGATCTTAAAGCCACCGGCGACTACGCTCACGCCGGTGCTGTGTATGTTCAATATCCTCAACGGTCCGGAACTGTCAGCGTCGATATCGACGTCTCCCGCAGTGAGCGCGCCAACGAACGCGTTAGAATCGCCACGATTGGGAATAATGCGGCTCGAACCGCTATTATTAGTGAGCTCCCAGCCGGTCGAGTCGTGGGCATCGTATATTTGGTATTGGTTCACCCCGTAGTAAGCCGTTCCGCCGACCGCGAATTCAATAGTCGAGCCGGCGCTGCTGTCGAAGATACCTGTGCCTGTTCCATCGGCGAACGCAAATGTGGGATTGGTCGCGCCGCTATTTCCCTGACCCACGACCGGAGTCGAGACCGTTAAAGCGGAAGTCGACTGTTCAAGCTTTTGCGTTCCGCCAACGGTGAGATAGAAATCGCCGCTCGCATCGCTGAAGACGCCGGAGTTTGACGAGTAGTTCGGAATACCGCTCGCGAGGGAAATTAGCGGAGACGAAGCACTGCCCGTGTCCGAGAAATTGAGCGCCGTGTCGCTGTTGATTGGGCCCGAGTTGTAGAGCTTCGTCGTGGTGCCGGACGAGAACAGGGACCAGACATTCGTAAAGCTACCGCCACCCGAGACGGTCGTAACGTCCGGCACACTTACGAAGCGCGTATTTGTGATCGTCCCGACATTCGTTGTGATAACGAACTGGAGGCCTTGGAAAAGAGAGATCGTGTCGGCGGAGCTATTTGCAAAGTGTTGGACAAAACCGCGAATGCCGTCGAATGTAGCCGACGCTGCATTATCCACATAAACTCCCGACTGAAATCCTCCGGTCGTCTGCACCATGCCGGTAATAGCGGTGCCGCCGCTCGCGCCGTAATGGATCGCGAACTCACCGCTCAGAAGATCTTGGCTGGACGACACATTGGACCCGTTACCAGTCACCGTCAG
>DATJRP010000012.1:0-21223 GCA_035504555.1 Rhizomicrobium sp.
GGCCGGACGCCGGATCGATCGCAGCGGTGATCTGTTCACGCAGAGGACCGAAACTGGTTTGCGTCTCAGAGTCCTCGTTAAGTGACAGCACTCGTTCGAACCCTTCAATCGGCTCGCGCTCCTCTTCAAGCGTGAAAACGCGGGAGTAAAGTGCGTAAAATCCCTTCAACGTTTTGGCGGTCGGAGAGCTAATATCCACCACGACCAATTCTCGCAAATAGTTTGCGCAAGTTTTGTAGCGCCGTAAAATTTCTCGTCGAAACAGCTCTTGCCGAGATCTTTGCTCTTCCAACTTGCTCAGCATTTATGTGCCCAGCCTCCCGCATCCGCACGGTCTAGGTCAGCGTTTCCACGACCGTTCCCCAACCTCCAAGAGTTTCTCGTGTGACTTTCATACTATACAGCGGATGTCGCTCATTGTTTCCAAAGTCAATCATGCGTTCAAATTTCATTTTAAAAAAATCTTCACACCATCTGGTGCCGGGCGTCGAATAACCTGTTGCAATGATGGTAAGGGTTTTGTCAGATGAATCAAAATATTCTTTCTCAATGAACCGTTTAAAATCGAATATGAGTTTCTTAGCCCTGGCTCTACCTTTCTCTGTCTGTGGCTCCATGACGCCGATCCCCGGAATTATTGCGTAGTTTGCGACATTCTTTTGTTCATATGGCAGAATCTCATAGCGTGTAAGCTGATTCTCGTTGGCTTCGCCACGCAACAGCTTGTCTGCTGCCGCATCTGTCAGCAGCCAGATGCTCGCAAACCCGACATATGCGCGCTCGTTGTCACTGTAGAGCGCAATCGATCGACGCGAATTTTTCTCGTACATCGCATATACTTCTTCATTTGGCGGAGTCGATGTGCCGAATATTGCCGGTACAACTTGTTCTTGGATAATTTTCAATACAGCCAATGTCGTGATCACTTCTGTGCGGAGGGTCTCTTTGTCATGCGGTCGCATTAGCTCTGGGAAAGGCAACTGTGGTTTAGCCATATCTTTTTGTTCTTTTTGTCTACGACGGACTGCCCAAGCCACCCATGCTACTGGATACCCAAGCACCAGCACCGCTGATCCAGCATAGATCGCATAAGCGTCTTGAGGCGCTAGGCCAGAGGCAATGGTAGCGCCCACGCCGATGACGCCGATGAAGGCAATGATGTACCTACTTAGCTCTGCGAGCTCCGCTTTTGCTGCTGTAAGCAAACTTCCAAACGGTGTAACGGCTCTGTGCATGTCGAAATTCTCCCGATGGGCGAGGTCTTCAGCACTCTCAGAGGCAAGTCACCGGACTGCCGGGTGCCATGCCACACTCAAATAATTGCTATCTCCCCTTAGAGTCCGTTTGAGACTTCTTTTTAGCGTGCAATTCGCCGGAGCGGAAAGCTACCCATGGCGATACGGATGATGGCCCCGGAGACGCTGCATCTGGTCTGGCGGTCGCGCACCAGGAGACGCCGGGCTGCCGGACCAGAGTCCGGAAAATCCAAGACGTCTTTAGTTTTTGCGGGGATCGCGGAAAATATGCGTCATTTGTGCGAAGCCCCCTTGAGGGGATGCAGGGCAAGATTTCAAAATCTGCGAAGCGCGGGTGAGGGGTGAGCCTCGAACTCTAAATTGTCACCGCCGAAACTTCGCGGTGCACGTCCTCGGAATAATCGTTCATCAGCGTTTCGCTGATCTTGCCGGGCTTGAATTTGTGCGGCCCGATCTCGGAGACGGGCGTCACTTCCGCCGCCGTGCCGGTCAGGAAACATTCCTCGAAGCTGTCGAGCTCTTTGCGCTCGATGTGCCGTTCGTGCACGGGGATCTGCCGCGCGCGCGCCAAGGCCATCACCGAGCGGCGCGTGATGCCGTCGAGGAAGCAGTCCGGCGTCGGCGTGTGCAGCGCGCCGTCCTTGACGAAGAACACATTCGCGCCGGTCGCTTCCGCCACATAGCCGCGATAGTCGAACATCAGCGCATCGGCATAGCCTTGCTGTTCCGCGGTGTGCTTCGACAGCGTGCAGATCATGTAGAGACCGGCTGCTTTCGCCTTCGTCGGCGCCGTGTCGGGCGCGGGGCGTTTCCAGTCGGAGATCGTGAGCCGAATGCCTTTGAGCTTCGTCGCCGGGTCGAAATAGGACGGCCACTGCCACACCGCGACCGCCACATGGATTTTCGTGTGCTGCGCCGCCACTGCCATCATCTCGCTGCCGCGGAACACGACCGGGCGCACATAGCCGTCGGTGATGCCTTGCACCTTCGCCGCTTCGTAGCAGGCCGCGTCGATTTCTTTCGGCGTGTAAGGAATTTCCATGCCGAGGATGCGGGCGGATTCGAACAGCCGCGCCGTGTGTTCCTCGAGCTTGTAGATGCGCCCCGAATAGAGCCGCTCGCCCTCGAACACCGACGAGGCGTAGTGCAGCCCGTGGGTCAGGACATGCGTCTTCGCCTCGCGCCACGGCACCAGCTTGCCGTCGTACCAAAGGGAGCCGTCGCGGTCGTCGAAGGGGATGATGGACATCGGTTTTTTCGCTCTTGCGTTCCTGCGGGGGGAGAGCCTAATTAGTCAGCATGACTGACGTAAACTACGCAGAACCGCGCCCGATTGCCTCTCCTCTATACCTTCGCGACGAGGAGTTGAAGCAGGGCGTCGATCTTCTCTTCCATGCGTTTTCCGACTTGTTCGCGCAAGGAGAGGGCCGCTTGCGCGAAGCGGGATTGGGCCGCGCCCATCATCGCGCGCTGCATTTCATCGCCCGCAATCCGGGCCTGTCAGTGGCAACATTGCTTTCGATCCTGAAGATCACCAAGCAGAGCCTCAATCGTGTGCTGAACGATCTCCTGGAGCAAGGTTTTGTCGAGCGGCGTCCGGCGCCGGACGATCGCCGCATGCGCCAGCTCCGGCTCACCGCGAAAGGCGAGGCGCTGGAGGCGGCGCTGTGGGAAGCGCAACGCCCCCGGCTGGCGCGCGCGTTCCGCGAAGCCGGACCGGACGCCGTGCTCGGCTTCCGCCGCGTGTTGGCAGCGCTCGCGGACCCGGAACGCAAGCCGCGCGGAGCCAGGCCATGAGCGCCGCGGCCGACAACCCGCATCTCCTCGTCGTCGACGACGATCAGCGCCTGCGCGCGCTCCTGCAGAAATATCTGAGCGCCAACGGCTTCCGCGTCAGCGCCGCCGCCGATGCGGATGAAGCACGCACGCTGATGAAAAGCATGGCGTTCGATCTTCTGATCCTCGACGTGATGATGCCTGGCGAAAGCGGGCTCGATCTCACGCGGGCCGTGCGCGCGCAATCGCAGGTGCCGATCCTCATTCTCACCGCACGCGGCGAATCCGAAGACCGGATCGCGGGCTTCGAATACGGCGCCGACGACTATCTTCCCAAACCGTTCGAGCCGCGCGAGCTGGTGCTGCGCTGCGGCGCGCTGCTCCGCCGGAGTGCCGTGCCGGCGGCGTCGCCGCATCGCGAAGTGAAAATGGGCGAGGCCGTATTCGATCCCGAGCGGGGCGAGCTCCGCCGCAAGGGCAAGCCGGTGCGTCTGACGAGCTCGGAAGCGTCGCTGCTCAAGCTTTTCGCCGCGAACGCCGGCCGGCCGTTCTCGCGCATGGATCTGTGCACGCGCCTCGGCGTGTCGCTCGAACGCTCCATCGACGTGCAGGTCACGCGCCTGCGCCGCAAGATCGAGGAGGATCCCAAGCTTCCGCTTTACATCCAAACTGTGCGCGGCGTGGGCTATGTGCTCGTGCCCGACCGCGTCGCCTGAGACCTGCGATGAAACTCTGGAACCCTTTTCGTCAGGTGAAACGCTTCCTGCCGCACGGCCTCTTCGGCCGTTCGCTGCTCATCGTCGTGTTGCCGATGGTGATCCTGCAGGGCATCGTGACCTACTTCTTCTTCGTGCGCCATCAGGATCTGATGACGCAGCAGATGGCGAAGGGGGCGGCGACGGACGTCGCCTTCCTCATCGACATCGTCAATCACAATCCGTCGGGGCCGGGGCGCGACAATCTCCTCGCCATGGCGGCGAAGAATCTTGAATATCGCGTGTCGTTCGCGCCCGGCCAGCAATTCGCGCATCTCTTCCGCGATCGCTTCACGCCGCATCTGAAGGATGCGATGAACCGCGTCTTCCTGACGCAATTCGGCACCCGCTTTCCGTTCCACGCCAATTTCACGGGCTCCAACGTCAATCTCGAAGTGCAGCTGAAGGACGGGATTCTCCGCTTCACCATTCCGCAGAAACGGCTGACGGCCACCAGCGCCTCGATCTTCGTCGTCTGGATGTTGATCTCGTCCCTGCTGCTTCTGGGCGTAGCGATCCTGTTCCTCCGCAACCAGGTCAGGCCCATCGAGCGGCTGGCCTTCGTGGCGGAGGCTTTCGGCAAGGGGCGCGTAGTGCCGAACTTCAAACCCTATGGCGCGACCGAAGTCCGCCGCGCGGCGCAAGCCTTCATCACCATGCGCGAGCGCATCGACCGCTACGTACAGCAGCGCACGGAAATGCTGGCGGGCGTGAGCCACGATCTGAAGACGCCGCTCACGCGCATGCGGCTGCAGCTCGCCATGATGGGCGACGAGGCGGCGCCCCTGCAGGAAGACGTCATCGAGATGGAGCATATGCTGGACGAATATCTCGATTTCGCGCGTGGCGAAGGCGGTGAGGACATGCAGAGCACGGATCTCGCGGAGTTCGTCGAAGACACGGTTTCCGCCGCCCAGCGCGCCGGCGCGAATGGACGGCTGCGTCTCGACGTGGCGGCACCCGTCATCACGTCCGTGCGGCGGCAATCGCTCCGGCGGTGCCTCACCAATCTGATCGACAATGCCCTGAAGCACGGGACGAACGTCGCGATCGGGCTGCAGCGCAGCGGACGCTTCGCGGAGATCCGCGTCGACGACGACGGACCGGGCATTCCCGAAGCGCGGCGCGAGGAAGCCTTCCGTCCGTTCCATCGCCTCGATGAAGGCCGCAATCTGCAGACGGGCGGCGTGGGGCTTGGTCTCGCCATCGCCCGTGATGCCGCGCGCGCCCATGGCGGCGAACTCGCGCTCGAAGACAGCCCGATGGGCGGCCTGCGCGCCGTCGTGCGGCTGCCGGTTTAGAGCTTTCCCAGAAAGCTTTCGCCGCGTCTGAGATCGCCATCAAGGCGCGCCATCGTTTTCGTGAGATCGGAATCGTCTTCCAGCCAGACGGGAACTGCGCGACCCAGAACGGCAGCGAAGGCCGTCGCCCTCAGTGCGAGCGCGGGGCCCGTGTCGGCTTCCGCCAATGTCATCAGCCATTCCGCGGCCGCAATGATCGGCCCACGCGCGGCGATCAGCGTAAGGGGGTCATTGCGCAGGCCTTCATAGAGCGAACGCACGGCGTCTTCGTGCCGCGCCAGCGTGTCGAACCAGAGCATGCTGACGTCGAAAAGACGGTCGCGCGCGGACTCCGTACCCGGATCGGGCTTGTAGGCGCGCGTCACGTCTTCGCCCAGCCGGCGCAGGATCAGGCCGATGAGCGCGGCCTTCGACGGCGCGTAGACCGCGAGCTCCGTCATCGGCACTTTCGCGGCTTTTGCGATCGCGGCCAACGACAGTTCGCGCCAGGCCTCCTTCTTCAGAAGGCGCAACGCCGCATCGGCGAGGCGGATATCGGGAGCGGCGTGTTTCGATGTGCGCGTCAAAGCTTGAGGCTCGCCCTCACGATTTGCGGCGCGTTGTCCTCCGCGTGCAGCGAAAAGCCAAGCTCCTTGCAGAAGGCCAGCATGACGTTGTTTTCGTGCAGGACCTGTCCGTGGATTTCGCCGATGCCGCGGGCGCGGGCATAGGCGATGAGCCGTCCCATCAGGTTGGTGCCGATGCCTTTGCCCTTGAGGTCCGTGCGCACGACGACGGCGAATTCGGCTTCGGTGTTGTCGGGATTGGCGGAGAAACGCGCCACGCCGGCAATCTCGCCCGTCTTCTTCTCGAACATGACGAAGGCCATGGCGCGGTCGTAATCGATCTGGGTGAGGCGCGCAAGTTGCGCCGGCGGCAGCGTTCTCCACGCCGAGAAGAAGCGCATGCGCACGTCTTCCGGCGAAAGCATTTCCGCAAAGCGCAGGAGCGCCGCCGCATCCTCCGGCCGGATCGGACGAACGATCGCGGGTCCCAGCGCCGGCACAGTCACTTCGCTCTCGAGTTCCTTCGGATAAGGGCGGATGGCGAGGCGCGAGCCCCGTTTGACATCGGGGGCAAGCGGGGCCACGCGAATGCGGGCGTCGACGCCGACCACGCCGTTCTCGTCCGCCAGCAGCGGGTTGATATCGAGCTCGACGATCTCGTCGAGATCGCAGGCGAGCTGCGAAAGCTTCACGAGCGTCAGCGCGATGGCGTCGAGATCGGCGGCCGGCTGGCCGCGATAACCTTTCAGTTCCTTGTAGACGCGCGTGCGTGCGATGAGCTTCTGCGCCAGCGTGAGATTGAGCGGCGCCAGCGCCAGCGACTTGTCGGCGATGACTTCGACCGCCGTGCCGCCGCGCCCGAACAGGATGACCGGGCCGAAGAGCGCGTCGACCGTTATGCCGAGAATCAGCTCATAGGCATGCGGCCGCGTGACCATCTCCTGCAGCACGAAGCCGGCGACCCGCGCCTTGGGTGCCGCGGCCTTCACGCGTTTCAGCATGTCTTCGCAGGCGGCGGCGATATTTTCCGCCCGCAGGTCGAGCGCCACGCCGCCCACATCGGACTTGTGCGTGATGTCGGGCGAATAGATCTTGAGCGCGATGGCGCCGTCGAATTCCTTCGCGCGGCGCACGGCTTCGTCGACGGAACCAACGACGGCGGATTTGGCGGCCGGAATCCTGTAGGCGGTCAGGATGCCGTGCACTTTCTCCTCGTCGAGCCAGGATTGCCCGGCTTTGAGCGCGGTATCGGCGATGGCGCGCGCGGCCGTCTCGTCGCAGGAAATCGCATCGGCCTGCGACGCCGGCACTTCCATCAGGATTTCCTGGCCGCGGCGATAGCGCGTGAGATAGGAAAACCCGCGCACGGCTTCGTCGGGCGTCTCGAACGTGGGAAGCGCCGCCGCCGCAAAAAGTTCGCGCGATTCCAGCACGGCGCCGGTGCCGAGCCAGTTTGTGAGCACGGTGCGATCGGAAGCCTTCGCCGTTTCTATCACGGCGCGTGCGGCGTCCGTGCTGGAGGCGACGGCCGTCGGACAGTTGAGCACCAGGACGGCATCGACTTCCGGCGCATGCAGCAACGTCGACAGCGCGTCGGAGTAGCGCTTGGGCGGCGCGTCGCCGATGATGTCGACAGGATTGCCGTGGCTCCAGGTGGGCGGCAACGCCGCGTTCAGCGCCTTCATCGTGTCGTCGGACAGTTGCGCAATGACGCCGTCATGATCGAGGTGCGCATCGGTCGCGAGCACGCCCGCGCCGCCGCCATTCGTCAGGATGGCAAGATTGTCGCCCGGCAGATGCTTCGTCGTGCCGAGAATCTCGACCGCATCGAACAATTCGTCCAACCCGATGACGCGCAGAAGTCCCGCACGCTGGAACGCGGCATCATAGACGGCATCGACGCCCGCGAGCGCACCCGTGTGCGAGGCCGCCGCTTTGGCGGCGGCTGCGTGCCGCCCCGCTTTGACGACGATGACGGGCTTGGCGCGGGCCGCGGCGCGTGCCGCCGACATGAACTTCCGTGCCTGCGTCACCGCTTCGACATAGAGCAGGATCGCATGCGTATCGGCGTCGTCGGCGAGGAAGTCGAGCATGTCGCCGAAATCGACATCCGTCATGTCGCCCAGCGACACCATCTGCGAGAAGCCGATGCCGCGCGCCGTCGCCCAGTCCAGAACGGTCGTCAGCATCGCGCCCGACTGGGCCACGAAGGCGACGGAACCGGGCTTCGCATTCAGATGGGCGAAGGAGGCGTTCAGATGCACGGGGCTCGAGATGACGCCGATGCAGTTCGGTCCCACAATGCGCAGGACATGCGGCCGCGCCGCGTCGAGGATCGCCTGCTGCAGGGCGCGGCCCTGCGCGCTGCCCAGCTCGTTGAAGCCGGCGGTCACGACGATGGCGCCGCGCGTGCCACGCGCGCCCAGTTCGGCGATCAGTCCCGGGACGGTTTCGGGCGGCGTGCAGATGACGGCGAGGTCGGGCGTCACCGGCAGATGGGCCGCATCGGGATAGCAGAGGACGCCGTTCACCGCTTGGTATTTGGGATTGACCGGCATGACCGGACCTTCGAACCCGGCTGCCATCAGGTTCTGCGCGATGACATGGCCCACGGCATTGGGCTTGGTGCTGGCGCCGATCAGAGCTACGGCATTGGGCCGGAAGAAGGCGTCGAGGTTTCGGACGGACATTCGCTGCTTCTTTCGGTTGAACGAGCTGCCGGCAAGGGAGTTTCTACACACAAGCCCATGGCGGGCGCTACCGCATTGCGCGGGGTCATTTGGGGCCGGCCGCGTCAAACGCTAAGCTCGGAACAGCAGAGAGGGAGCCATGTGATGAGCCTTGCAAAGATTCTGGCGCCTTTGACGGGAACGCCGCGTGACGAAATCGTGCTGGCGACCGCCTTCGCTGCGGCAAAACCGTTCAACGCGCATGTGGCGGCGCTTTTCATCCATCCCGATCCGAGGCTCGCCGTTCCCTTCGTGGGCGTGCCGGTTTCACCGGATGTGGTGCAGGATATCGTCAATGCCTCGGAAGAGATCGCCAGGACGGCGGAGAATCGCGTCCGCGAGTCGCTGAAAGCGGCGGCGGCGAAAGCCGGCGCCATCCTGGTCGAGCATCCCAAAAAGGCCGATGCCGTCACCTGTTCGCTCAGGCGGGCGCAAGGTGCCTATTTCCGCGCCGTGGCGCAGGCGGCGGAGCTCTCCGACGTGGTCGCGTTCGGCGTCATCGCCGGTCCGGACTCCGTCGAGCTGAGCGAAGGTTTCATCGAAGTGCTGACGCGTTCGGGCCGCCCCATTCTTCTGTCGGCGGAAGCGCCGTCGGGAATCGCGCGGCGCGTGGTTGTTGGATGGGACGGCGGCGCATCGGCCGCGCGCGCCATTTCCGCTGCGCTGCCGTTTCTGAAGAAGGCCGAGAACATCGTCGTGCTCAGCATCAAACGTCCCGGCCAGCAGAACGAGACGGATTTCGCGGGCCTGCGCGAATTTCTCGGATTGCATGGTCTTTCGGCTACCGAACAGACGGTGGATCAGAATTCGCGGCCGATCGGCCAGGCGCTTCTGCATGGCGCGGCGCTCGCAGGCGCAGATCTGCTCGTCATGGGCGCGTATGGACGCGGTCCGCTGCGTGAAAGCGTGTTCGGCGGCGCCACCTCGCATATCCGCTCGCACGCGACGCTGCCTATTTTTCTGGCGCACTGAAAGCGCGATCTTTACGGGATCAACACCGCGGCGCCCGTGAGGCGGCCGTCGCGCAGGTCGGACAGCGCGGTGTTCGCGTCTTCGAGTGCGTAGCGCACCGTCGTCGTCTCGATCGGATGCCGGCCGGCGAAGGCGAGAAATTCCTCCGCGTCTTTGCGCGTGAGATTGGCGACCGATTTCAGCGTGCGTTCGCCCCAGAGGATGGCATAGGGAAACGACGGGATGTCGCTCATGTGGATGCCGCCGCAGACGACCACGCCGCCGGGCCGCACGGCTTCGAGCGCGAGCGGCACCAGCGCACCCACCGGTGCGAAGATGATCGCGGCATCGAGCGCGAGGGGGGCGGGCCCGTCCGACGGTCCGGCCCAGATGGCGCCCATCTTGCGCGCGAATTTTTCGCCTTTGACGTCGCCGCGGCGCACGAAGGCGTAGACAGTTTGGCCTTGCGCGCGCGCGACCTGCGCCACGATGTGCGCGGCCGCGCCGAAGCCGTAGATGCCGAGAGTCTTTGCAGGCCCTGCCGCTTTCCAGGAACGCCATCCGATCAGGCCGGCGCAGAGAAGCGGCGCCGCGGCCTGATCGGAATAGCGCGCCGGCAACGCGAAGACGAAACGCGCATCGGCGATCGTCTCCGTCGCAAAGCCGCCATCGATCGTGTAGCCGGTAAAGCGCGCATGGGGGCAGAGATTTTCTTCGCCGCGCCTGCAAAATTCGCAGACCCCGCAGGCCCAGCCGAGCCACGGCACGCCGACGCGGTCACCCGCCTTGAACCCAGACACGCCTGCGCCGACTTCGATGACATGTCCCACAATCTCATGTCCCGGCGTGATCGGCAGTTTCGGATCGGGCAGTTCGCCATCGACCACATGAAGATCCGTGCGGCACACCGCGCAGGCGGAAACGGCGATGCGCACTTCACCCGGCTGCAAAGGCCGCGACGCAAGCGCGACGGGCTTGAGCGCTTCCTTCGACTTCGCGAGCTGCATGGCCTTCATGATACCGGCTCGAATAGCTGCGGCTTGCGCAGGCGCAGAGTCTGCACGAGGATCAGTGTCTTCATGTCGTAAACCTCACCGCGGTCGACCAGCGCCGCGAGCTCCCGGAGCGGCATTTCCACCACTTCGATCTCCTCATGCTCGTCCGCCAATCCGCCACCCGCGCCGACGCGGTCGCCGGCGCGATAGGGTGCCAGGAACAGCGACAGGCGTTCGGTCAGCATGCCGGGGCTCGGCCACGCATTGGCGACGAACTCGAGCTCGCCCAGTCGCAGGCCGGCTTCTTCCATGGCTTCGCGCCGCGCCGTGGTGGGCGCATCGGTGCCGTCGTCCAGCATGCCGGCAATGGCTTCCAGGAGGATTTCGTCGCCCGACGTCATGTAGACGGGTGCGCGCAGCTGGCGCACCAGCATCGCCATGCGGCGCTCCGGGTCGTACGCCAGAACCGCCGTCGCCTTGCCGTGCTCCACCACCTCGCGGCGCATGATGCGCCCGTCGGCCATGCGAATCGACACGACCGACAGGGACAGCCAGCCCGCAAAGGCGACATCGCGCCCCACAATCTCGATCTTGCTCACAGGGCCTCTCGGTAGCGTTGCGTCCGGTTCCGCAGTATAACCCGGCCTCCTCAAATGCGAGCACGCATGGACGAATCGAAGAAGCCGCACTGGGCCTGGCCGCACGTCATCGGCGTGCTGATGACAATCATCGCCTATTTCCTGATCTATCGTTTCACCGGCGATTCCGATCTGCTGGTCTGGTTCATCGCGCTTGCCACCGGCGCAGGCGGCATGGCGGCGGCCTGGGCCTATTTTCGCTACATGTGGACGCCGCGGATCTGACACTCCTCTAGAGGCCCAGAGCCCGCGCCGCGCGTCCGGCGGTTTCGGCCGGCTCGCCGCCCGCATTGATGACGACCCAGCCGTCCGGCGGGCGAACGTTCGCAAGCTGGGAATGCAGGACATCGACTGTTGCATCGGAGGCATCGTTCCGGCGTGCGGCGACGCGTTTTTCCAGAACGGCGGCGGGAGCATCGAGCCACAGGCCTTTGAAGGCCGCTTGGTGCTTGCGCGCCAGCCGCTCCGCACTGGCGCGCTGCTGCGCGTGGCCCAGCACGGCATCGATGATCGCGGAATGGCCGCCGGCGAGCGCGGCGCCTGCGCGCTCCATCATCGCGTCGTAGACGCGTTCCGTGAAACGCTCTTCGTAGGCTTCCGCCGGAAGACGCGTCTGCTCCTCTGCGCCCCACAGCTTTTTGCGCACGACATCCGTCCGGATGACGACGGCGCCAGGTGTTTGGCCGATCAGTGGGGCCAGTGCCGCGGCCAGAGTCGTTTTTCCCGTGCCGGACACGCCGCCGATCGCGATCAGCGTCGCGGGCTGCGGCGCCAGATAGAACAGCGCGCGGTCGAGAAGATGCGCCGCTTCGCGCGTGCGGTCCGCTGCGTCGCCCTGTTTCATTGCCAGAACCACATGCGCGCGCATGGCCGCGCGGCAGGAAAGAAAAAGCGGCAGCGCTTTCAAGCCGTCGTAATCGCCCGTGCGTTCGAGATAACGGTTGAGGACGATGTTGGCCTCGCGGCGGAGGCCGTGGCGGTCCAGATCCATCAAGAGAAGCGCCAGATCGAACAGCACGTCGATGGAGGCGAAATCGTCCTGAAATTCGATGGCGTCGAAAGGCACGGCCTTGCCTTCGAAGACGCAGATATTGTTGAGATGCAGATCGCCATGGACGCGCCGCACGAAACCCGCGTCGCGCCGCCCATCGAGGAACGGCGCGAGCACTTCCAGAGTTTGTGCGGCCGAGGCGTTGAGGCGTGCAATTTTCTCCGCGTCCAGCGGCGGCCCCAGCATCTCCCGGTTCTCGTCGACCACGGCGGCGATCCCCGCGGCGCCGCCGAACTTTTCTTGTCGCTCCGCGCTCGCGTGAAACGCCGCCAGCCGCTCTCCCACGTCCCGCATAAGACGCGCATCGAGCTTGGCATTCTTGCGCATGGACTCCAGAAGGTGGTCCTGCCCGAAGCGCCGCATGACGACGAGCCAGTCCAGCACTTCGCCGTCGCCTTTTCCGACGTGCAGTGCGCCGTCCGGTCCGCGCCGGATGGGCGCCGTTTCGAGATAAAGCTCGGGTGCGAGGCGCCGGTTGGCGGCCAACTCCCGTTCGCACATCGCCCTACGGCGTTCGACGGTCGAGTAGTCCATGTAAGGAAACCTGACGGCGCGCTTCAGCTTGTAGGCGCGGTCGCCGGCCAGGAATACGAAGGAGCCGTGCGTGGCATGGCGCTCGACCGTGTCGCCATGCGCAAGACCGTAGCTCTCCGGCTTCGAGAGGAAGGCGACGGTTTCGGCCTGTTCGTCGGACACCGCTCACCCTTAAGTCCGTTCAGCACACGGCGCAATTGACGCCGATCAAGGAACCAAACCTCCCGGCGAAGAATTCTTCAGTCGAACTGGGTGCAAATTGGAGACCGCCATGCTGGGAATCAATCCCGATAAGGTTCGTTACGTCATCGCCGGAGCGCGGATGTTCGACGGCAAGGAAGGCGACAGCGACCCGGATTCGGGCTCCAACGCTACCGACGACGGCATGGCCGACGTGCTCGAAGACCAGCCGGACGATGCGACACCCCAGGTCCTGGCCGAATTCATCCGCGACCTTGACGAGGACGAGCAGATCGAGCTGGTCGCGCTGGCCTGGGTCGGCCGCGGGACCTATGCGGTCGAGGACTGGGACGAAGCCGTCGCCGAAGCGCGCCGCGCGCACAACAAGCGCACGGCCGAATACCTCTTTTCGCTTCCCATGCTGGGCGACTATCTCGAAGAAGGACTCTCGCTCGTCGAGGACGAAGACGGGAACGAGATCGAAGACGACGGGCGCGACTGACCTCGCTTTGCGTCGATGCACGGGCGAGGACAAGTCCGCGAAGGACGAATAGCTCTCAGGCTTCCAGCCAGTGCAGGCTGAAGAGCGCGTGCGGATCGCGCCACGCAGCGCGCGGACGGAAGCCCGCCTCCACGGCCAATGCGCGAAAGCCGTCGACTGTGTATTTGTAGGAATTCTCGGTGTGGATCGTCTCCCCTTCCGCGACGGCGAAGGATTCGCCAGCGACGCGGATGCGCTGGCGTGTCCGGCTCACGAGATGCATCTCCACGCGCTGCTTCGCCGGCTCGTAGAAGGCGTAATGCGCGAAGGCATCGATATCGAACGTCATGTCGAGCTCGCGATTGGCGCGAACCAACATGTTCTTGTTGAAAGCCGCCGTCACGCCCGCCGCGTCGTTGTAGGCCGCATGCAGGATGGACGGATCCTTCACCAGATCGACGCCGATCAGGAGACCGCTGCCGGCGAAGAGCTTCGCCGCGCGGCTCAGGAATGCGAGCGCTTCGGCGCGTTCGAGATTGCCGATCGTCGAGCCGGGGAAGAAACCGGCAGTCCGCGTGCGGCTGTCGGAAATCGCCAGCGGCTTGGTGAAATCGGCCACGATGGGACGGACGGCAATATTCGGATAACGCAGCGCGAGCGCGGTCGCGTGCGTCGCCAGATAATCGCCCGAGATGTCGACGGGCCGATACGCGCGCGGATGCGTCAGCGCACCGAGCAGGATGCCGACTTTTCTGAGCGAACCGGCGCCGAATTCGATCAGTTCGACGTCGGGGCCGATCAGCGCCGCCATTTCATCGGCATGCGCTTCGAGAAGCCCGATCTCCGTGCGCGTCGGGTAATATTCCGGCAGCGTGCAGATGGCGTCGAACAGCCGCGAGCCTTCGTCGTCGTAGAAATATTTGCTCGGCAGCGCCTTCGGGCTTTTCTTGAAACCGGCCACCACATCCCGCGCGAATTCGCCGGGGCAGGATGGTGCGTCGGTGGTTTCGGCATAGGCAACGTTGGCGTTCATGACGCATCCTCCGCGAGCCTGATGCCGCTGAATTGCCATCGCGCGGATGGCGGAAAGAAATTGCGATAGGTGGCGCGGACATGGCCTTGCGGCGTGACGCAGGAGCCGCCCCGCAACACGACCTGTCCGACCATGAATTTGCCGTTGTATTCGGCGAGATCGCCGTCGAAAGGCTTGAAACCGGGATAGGGATCGTAGGACGAGCGCGTCCAGGTCCACACATCGCCGAAGAATCTGCTTTCGCCGTCGTTCGCGCGGGGACGCAGCACGTCGAGATCGAGGAAGTTTCCGTCCGGCTCTTCGCGGCTTGCGACCGTCTCCCATTCGAATTCGGTGGGCAGACGCTTTCCCGCCCACGCCGCATAGGCCGCGGCTTCGAAGAAGCTCACATGCGCGACGGGCTCGCCGGGATTGAGCGGACGCACGCCGTGCAGCGTGAAGACCTGTTCGTCAGGCAGCCAGTAAAGCGGCGCCTCCCAGTTCTCGCGCTCTCTTTGCGCCCAACCTTCCGACAGCCAGAATTCGGGCCGCTTGTAGCCGCCGTCGTCGATGAAGGCGCGGTATTCGCCGTTGGTGACGGGCCGCGAGGCGATCCGGAAGGGATGCAGCAGCGCGCGATGGCGCGGGCTTTCATTGTCGAATGCAAAACCGTTGCCTGCATGGCCGATCTCGGCGAGCCCGCCTTCGTGCTCGATCCAGTCGAGCGCGGGCGTGGCATCCATGGCCGCCGGCGAACCCGTGCGGAAAACCGGCATCAGCGGATTGCAGAAGAAGGCATGCTTAATATCGGTCAGCATCAATTCCTGATGCTGCTGTTCGTGATGCAGGCCCAGCACGGTCAGCGCGCGGCGTTCGGGGCCGGCATGTGCCAGCAGCGGTTCCATCGCCTCGTCGACATGCGCGCGGTAGCCGGCGATTTCCGCCACGCCCGGTCGCGTCAGCAATCCGCGGTTCGCGCGCGTGAATGGCGTGCCGAGCATCAAATAATAAGAATTGAAGATACCGTCGTAACGCGCGTCGAACGGTTCGTAGCCGGCCGTGCGCGCGAGCACCATGCGTTCGAAGAACCAGGTCGTGTGGGCGAGGTGCCACTTCGTGGGGCTCGCATCAGGCATGGACTGAACCGATTGGTCTTCGGCTGTCAGCGTGTTGGCAATAGCGGTGCTGAGTTCCCTTACCGTGCGATAGTGCTGCAGGAGTTGCGGCTGGTACGAAGCCGCTGCTGGCTTGGACTGCATGACACCACCTTGGGAAGGAAAAACCCGGACGAATACCCGGACTGAACGACTTGGCCGATCAATCGTTGCGCCAAGATCGCCGAGGAAACGCAAAGGCTTGCAGGCTGGCTCGTGTCCTCGCGAGAGAAGACTGTGGCTAAAGTATGGTGCGGTCCGTGGTCCATCAAGGGCTTGGGGAGAGTTTCGTGGCGCCTGCGGACGAGATCGCCTGCGCGGCCTCGTCCGCAACGGTTCCTTCACATTTAGAGCTTTGAACCGCCGTCGACGGCGAGGATATCGCCCGTAATCCAGCGCGATGCGTCGGATGCGAGGAACGTCACGACCGGCGCGATGTCGTCCGGCTCGGCCACACGCTGCAACGCCTGCATGCCCAGCGTGAGGCTACGGCCTGCATCGCTGCGCGCGAAGCTCGACATGTCCGTGTGGACGACGCCGGGCGCGACCGCGTTGACGCGAATGCCGCGCGCGCCGAACGCCGCGGCGAATTGCTTCACCAGCGTGGAGATCGCGCCCTTGGTCGAGGCGTAAGCGGCCAGCGTGCCGACGGAGGCGTGCGCTGCGAGCGAAGACACCAGGATGACGCTGCTGCCGCTGCCCAGAATGGGAAGCAGCTGCTGCACGAGGAAGAACGGTGCGCGCACATTCACGGCGAGGAGCTTGTCGAAGTCTTCGACGGTGGTCTCTTCGATGCTCACCGATTTCGCGACGCCGGCATTGGCGACAAGGATGTCGAGGCGGCCGCCGACGATGGCGCGCACCTGCCTGGCGAGCGCATGCGCACCTTCGGGCGAAGCGAGATCGGCCTGCACCGCATCGGCTCGGCGGCCGAGCTTACGGATCTCGGCGACGACCTCTTCGGCTTCCCTGGGGCTGTTGCCGTAATGGACGAGAACCTGCGCGCCTTCTTTGGCGAGCGCAATGGCGGTGGCGCGTCCGATGCCGCGCGAGGCGCCGGTGACGAGGGCGGTCTTGCCGGTGAGATCGGTCATGAAGAGCTCCTGTGCTTCGTTCGAGACCGGCCCATGCCGGTCCTTCCGGCCCGACATCTAGGAAGCGCTGGCGCCGCGAAAAAAGACTTTGTAGGTTCGCGGCCATGCTTATGAGGCATGGCTCAGTGCAATGGAGTTAAGGCATTTAAGGTTTTTCGTAGCGGTGGCAGAGGAAGGAAGTCTGACAACCGCTGCCAGCAAGCGTCTGCACACCGCCCAACCGTCTCTCGGCCGGCAGATGCGCGATCTCGAATACGAGGTGGGCGTGCCGCTTATGACCCGGAGCGCGCGCGGTATCGAGCTGACAGCATCCGGCCGTGCCTTCCTCGACCATGCGAGGCTGGCACTGGCCCAAGTGGAAGCCGCCGCCGACGCCGCGCGCCGCGCCGCCAAGCCGGCCCGACCCTCCTTCGCGCTGGGCTTTCTCACCGGCCAGGAGATGGACTGGATGTCGGCGGCGTTGCGCGTGCTGCATGACGAGCTGCCCAATCTCGACGTGACCGTCTCGAGCCAATACTCGCCCGATCTCGCCGATGCGATCCGGCGCGGCAAGCTCGATCTCGCCTTCATGCGGCGCGAACCGGACGGCGGCGATCTCGCCTATCGGCTTGTGATCTCCGAACCGCTCGTGGCCGTCATGCCGAGCGATCATCGTCTCGCGGCGCAGGATGCCGTCGGCATCGAAGAACTCGCCCGCGAACCCTACATCCACGTGTCGAAGACGGCGCCGGTGCTGCGCGCGCTGATCGACGATTATCTGAAGCGTTCGCACATCGCGCTGACGCCCAGCCACGAAGTCGACAATCTCGGTATGGCGATGTCGATCGTGGCCTCGACGCGCGGCGTGGCGCTGATGCCGGCCTATGCGCAGAATTTCCTGCCCTGGTCCGTGACAAGCAAACCACTCAAGGGTGATGTGCCGACAATCGATCTTGTGGCCGGCTACAACAAGGCCAACAATTCGCAGACGTTGAAACTGTTTCTCTCGCGACTCCACGACGTCATCGCGAGCGTCTCGCGTCACCGCGCGGGGCCAACATCATAGGAGCTCTCATGATCCGTCACGTCATTGCCGGCTGCGTCATGCTTTTGCTCGCGTCGTCCGCACAGGCCGCCGACAAAAAGCCGTTCACGCAGGACGACGCGCGAAAGATCGTCGGCGATCTGCAGAAGATCGTCACGTCCAACGGCATCGAGAAGCTGATGACGATTCCCGTCAACGGCACGCAGCAGTGGATTTCCATACGCGGCCGCGATCTCGATAATCCGATCCTGCTTTTCATCCATGGCGGGCCGGCGGCACCGGAGATGCCCACGAGCTGGACCTTCCAGAACGGCTGGGAAGACTATTTCACCGTCGTGCAATGGGACCAGCGCGGCTCCGGCAAGACCTATCTCGCGAACGATCCCGCGAAGATCAAACCGACGGTCACCAAGGCGCAGATGATTTCGGATGCCGAAGAGGTCGTCCGCTATCTCCGCGCCACCTATCACAAGGACAAGATCTTCGTGCTGGGCCATTCCTGGGGCAGCGTTCTGGGGCTTTCGCTCGCCGCGAAGCATCCCGAATGGCTTTACGCCTATATCGGCATGGGCCAAGTGATCGACGCTCACGCGAATGAACGTGAGGGCTACGAAGCCGCGCTCAAGGCCGCCGAAGCAGCGCACAATGAAACGGCGATCAAGGAGCTTCGCGCGATTGCGCCTTATCCCGATCTCAACGGCACGATCGCACTCGACAAGATCAACACCGAACGCAAATGGAGCGTGGAGTTCGGCGGGCTCACTTACGGCCGCGACAGCTACGACTATTATTTTCACGCCGGCAAGCTTTCGCCGGACTACACGGACGAAGATCTGGCAGCCATCGACAAAGGCTCGGAGCTGTCATTGCCGGCGTTGCTGCCGGATTTCGCGGCTGTCAATTTCGAGAACACGACGGATTTCCGCTGCCCCATCATCCTGTTCGAAGGGCGCCACGACGAGACGACGCCGTCCGACATCGCGGCCGCATGGTTCGCGCGCGTGCATGCGCCGGAAAAGAAGTTCGTCTGGTTCGAGAATTCGGCGCACATGGTCCAGATCGAGGAGCCGGGACGCGTGCTTGTCCATCTCGTCGAGGACGTCCGGCCGCTCGCCGGACACTGAATCATCCGCCCGCGCGCCCGTCAGCATCGAGGCGGGGATTAACTGCATTTTTACCCTGATTTCCTATTCCTTGTTTGCGCCGGCCCACAAGGAATGGGAATTGCCCATGTCGACTGCCGCGGTCCGCGCGCCGGACCAGCCTGCTCTTGCCGATCTCGTCATGGTCACACCCCATGCGCTGTCGGCCGAGCATTGCACGCGTCTGATCGAGCGCTTCGAGGCCGCCGAAGAACAGCAGATCTGTGAGAAGCCGGGCGGCCACAGCTTCACCCAGATCGAGATCACCAAGGCATGGCCGGACGAGCACGCCTTTCTGCTGCCGCTGTTCCTCGAGCATTTCCAGAACTACCAGCGATGCACGGGCTCCACCTACTGGCCGCGCAACATCGGTTACGAGCATCTGCGCGTGAAACGCTATCTGCCGAACGGCCGCGACTGGTTCGCCCCGCATGTGGACGTCGTCGATCAGCTCACCGCGCGCCGTTTCATGACCGCGTTCATCTACCTGAATGCGCCGAAAGGCGGCGAGACGGTTTTTCCGACGCTGGGGCTCGTCATTCCGCCCGAAACCGGCAAGCTCCTGAGCTTCCCGCCGCTCTGGCTTTTTCCGCACGAAGGCCGCGCGCCCGTTTCGGCGCCAAAATACATCCTGCACACCTATCTCTGCTACGGCGAGTGAGCCGCCCCGCCGCGCATCCTAGGGCTCGTGCCCGTCGTCGAAAAAATCGGCGACGGACGCCGGCCGCTCCTGCGTCTCTTGAGAAATTGCGCGAAAAATCGCAGCTGTTCGGCCCATGAGGGACCTGCGGCACAAATTTTCTATTGCACCCATGATGGATCGAATCGACTGACCTTTGTTTTCAAAGGCTTACACACCATCCATCACACAACTATCACACACAGCGTTCACGTTCTCTTTCTTATCCATTCTCGCGAAGGCGACCGCGTGCGGCTATAACCAGCGGCCCAGTGCCTGGAACGGCATGCTGGCCGGAACGGTTTCCACGACCATGTCGGGATCGGCACGACAGACAAAACTGCTGATGCCATATGGCTGACAGAAGGGTCAATAATGCGTGCTTGAGAGGTCCTAACGGGGTCGGCCCGATGATGTGGCTTCGGGCCGTGCTCTCGCCGGAACCATCCGGCCGTAGCAAAGTGCACCTGCGACGCTTATAGCCATTGCCCCGCCCATCAATGAGAACGCCCAATCAGGCAGCGCTGCGACCATAACAGTGTACCGGTCCAATACCTCGTAGCAAGCCATTCCAAAGGATAGTCCGACAATAAGCCAACCCATCCCTCGGCGATATTGATTTACCGAAACATCGCCCCCCCGGTTTATGAGCAGGCGGGCGACGACCATACTGTCAGCGCTATCTGTGATCACCATGCCGGTTGCAAACACTGCCGCGACCCAAACCGCGCCGATAACACCAGCTTGAGACGCTGCCGCTAAACCCCACGCAGCAGCCTGGGTGGCTGTGTCAAAAACCAAGCCGAAGATTGCACCTACCGCTACAATGGCGAGAGGGTGTTCGGTGTTGCGTAACTTTCTCGGCAATAGCACTTGCCGCCAGCCTGCGGCGACATAACGTCCGGGTTTTCGCAGTGCCACTAAGTTCGCAATCCCGACGCCAATTAGCAGCGAAATTACGGCCCAGTCAGCCGCAAGAGACATCCAGGAGGGCCACCGCACACCACGCATCACGATCGCCGCACCAATGGCAACGATTGCGACGGAGATGCTGTGGCCGGCGGCAAACAATGTGCCTGTCCAAGGCGCGAGCCGCCGCCTGGTGTCCACCGCCCTAAACGTCAGGTTATCGATAATCGCGATGTGATCTGGATCCAATCCATGGCGCAGGCCCAAAAGAAACACCAAGCCGATGAGCGATGAGGCAATCGACGACGGGATGGAGCCCAAAGAAACGGCAAACAGGATTCTAAAAGCGATTCAGAGCGAAGTTCGCGAACTGGTTCTGGCGGAAGGAATGGAAGCAGAAGTCGCGAGGCTCCACCATGCCGATCCAAACGCCCTCTTCGATCTGATAGCGGACCTTGTTGCCCGAGGCTATGCGAAACGATTTTAAAAGCAGCAGACTTACATCCCGTGGCGCTGATGGGCGCGTCAGATATTATCGATCCAACATCGGAGTGGAACACCTCCCGCCCTTTAATAGCGACGGCTGCTAATTAAGTGGGATGCGATTTTCTTTATTGGTGTCCGGCATCAAGATCCACAGCCTTGGCGCTTGAGAATCGGCCCAACTTTGATTGAACCGATTCATCATCAAAGACAGAAGCTTGCGTCGGCTCGTGTGCACTACGTGTGCAATCGTCGTGCTGTGATACATGTGGAGGAATGCAGGTCCGCAACAATGCAAAATAGATTACTGCTCATGTTTGTCGGTCCAATCCTCCACGCTCAATTTTTTGCAATAAAATGAAAGACTTAAGCCACAAATTTTGTATTGCGCCCATGATGGAGTGGACGGACCGGCATTGCCGGTTTCTCCATCGCCGGCTGACGCGGCATGCGCTGCTCTATACCGAGATGGTGACGGCGGAAGCGGTCATCCGCGGCGATCGCGCGCGGCTTCTGCGGTTCGATCCGGCCGAA
>DATJRP010000013.1:0-63760 GCA_035504555.1 Rhizomicrobium sp.
TGCGATGCATCCGGCTGAGGGCGTGTGTTGCAACGCGGCCTTGCCGCCCATCACAAGCACGACTTGCTGGATTGAAAGTCTCGCTTCAGCGGGTAAGCCCAAATGGGAATTTCGAGTCCGTCGAGTCCTTTGGACTGCCAAAACCGAAGCTCACGAAATCTATAACTTGGCGCAAACCGCTTAAGGAGTGCCGCTCGGGAGTAGGCAAGCTGATTGTACCCAATGCGGCAACTCGAGAAATTCACCGTTTGAAAAGCCGGTTTAGTTTCCGGCTCTCAAACGGTTCTTCTCTATAAGCCATTGAAAAAGTTGGTGAGCCCGGATGGGATCGAACCATCGACCCTCTGATTAAAAGTCAGATGCTCTACCCCTGAGCTACGGGCTCGCCAAAGGGCGGCGGACCATAGGGGGAGAGCCCCGGACGGTCAACACGGCGCCATGCCCTTGTTTCGCGCTAATTTTCCCACTCGCGCGGCGGCGGCCTGGGCTTCGCGACGGGCCGCGCGAGTTGCGTCCCCGAGCGGCTCACGGCGCCTCGTCCCCACCGGTAGGCGAGGATGCCCGGCCCTGCCGCCACCAAGAGAAGCAACACGTCACCGCGTCCGCCACGGAGCCTGCCCAGCGCCAGAAGGACGATCCAGCCGGCGACCGCGACAATCATCCAGACGAGGCCTGCGATGCGGGCGAAACGGTGCATGGGGCAGACTACGATCCCGCTTCCCCCATGCGAAAGTGGATCGCGCCACGCATCCTCGCCTAGCATCGCCCCATGTGCGGAAAGTTCACGCATCTGAGGGGCTGGCAGCACGTCGTCGCCTATGCCGATCTCGTGGCCGCCACCGGCGGCGAGGTGGAGACCGTCATGCCCATGCGGCTGGCGCATGTCGTCACGCTGGACGAAGCGGGCCGGCGCAAGGTCGTGCCGATGCGCTGGGGCATGGTGGCGCGCAACGCCAAGGATCCCTTCAGCGGCACCAAGCACATCCACGCGCGCGCCGAGACCATCGACACGCTGCCCACCTTCCGCGAGGCGTTCGCCGAACGGCGCGGGCTCGTTGCACTTTCCACGTTCAACGAGGCGAAAGAGATCACACCCACCAAGCGCGAGCAGCAGGTGATCACGCCGCGCGACGGCAAACCGCTGGCGGTCGCCGTCGTTTGGGAACGCTGGACGCGTCGCGTTGAAGGCGAGCTTCTGACATTCGCGATGGTGACAGTGCCCGCCAATCGTTTGATTGCGGGCATGACCGACCGCATGCCCGCATTCCTCGCGCCTGAAGACTGGAGCAAATGGCTGGGGGAACGGCCCGCGTCGCCGGAAGAGATCAAGGCGCTGCTCAAGACCGTCGAAGGCGACTGGGACATGCGCCCGCAAACCAAGACGCCGCCGCCGGCGAAACCGAACGCGCAGTCGGAACTGTTTTAAAATCTGTCATGGCCCGCAAATGCGGGCCACCCAGTTGAAAGTAGCAACCTGACGAATGCCCAGCCTGGAATTCGCGCTAAATTCTGTTCGGTCGCCGAAAGCGTCACCTGGGTGGCCCGCAGCCGCGGGTCATGACATTTATCTTTCAGGACGCAGGCGCGCTTTCCGCATCATCCCGCCGGTACGCCGCGGACACGCGTGCGGCGAAAGCCTGCGTCGTGCCGGCCGCGATCGCCTCGCGCAAGGCCTGCATGATGTCCTGATAGAAGGTGAGATTGTGCCAGGTGATAAGCATCGAGGCGGTGATCTCGTGCGCCTTCACCACATGATGCAGATAGGCGCGGGAATAATCGCGGCAGGCGGGACAGCGGCAGCCGGGATCG
Source organism: Rhizomicrobium sp. (assembly GCA_035504555.1). Classification (GTDB taxonomy): domain Bacteria; phylum Pseudomonadota; class Alphaproteobacteria; order Micropepsales; family Micropepsaceae; genus Rhizomicrobium. The sequence goes on from DATJRP010000013.1 coordinate 1,810, forward strand.
AGCGGCGCGGGATCTTCCGCGTGTTTTGCGTTGCGCAGGTTTAGCGCGCCGTTCCAGGTGAACGCCTGGCCGTTGCGGCCCGAGCGCGTGGGCAGCACGCAATCGAACATGTCGATGCCGCGCAGCACCGCACCCACCAGATCGTCCGGCTTGCCGACGCCCATCAGATAATGCGCGCGATCCGCCGGCAGATGCGGCACGGCTGCGTCGAGCGTGTCGAACATGGCACTCTGACTTTCGCCGACGGCGAGACCGCCCAGCGCATAACCGTCGAAGCCGATCTGCATCAGTTCGTGCGCCGCGCGTGCGCGCAAATGCGGAAACACGCCGCCCTGCACGATGCCGAAACACGCCCGGCCCTCGGAGCCTTTGAACGCCGCCTTCGAACGCTTCGCCCAGCGCATCGACAACGCCAGCGATTTTTCGATCTCCGCTTCAGTTGCGGGCCAGGCGGGACATTCGTCGAGCACCATCTGGATGTCGGAGCCGAGCAGGCCCTGGATCTCCATCGCCCGTTCCGGCGAGAGGAATTCCTCCGAGCCGTCGATATGCGAGCGGAAGCGCACACCCTCCTCCGTGATCTTGCGCAGCTTCGACAGCGACATCACCTGGAAGCCGCCGGAGTCGGTGAGGATCGGCCGCTCCCACGCCATGAAACGATGCAGCCCGCCCAGTTGCGCGATGCGTTCCGCGCCGGGCCTGAGCATCAGGTGATAGGTGTTGCCGAGAATGATGTCGGCGCCTGTCTCGCGCACGGATTGCGGCAGCATCGCCTTCACCGTCGCGGCCGTTCCGACCGGCATGAAGGCGGGCGTGCGGATCGTCCCGCGTGGCGTGGCGATTTCGCCCAGGCGCGCGGCGCCGTCTGTAGCTTTCACCTTGAAATGGAATGCGCTCATGCCTTGGCCCGGAATAGCAGGCAGGCGTCGCCATAGGAATAGAAACGATAGCGTTCCCGGATCGCCTCCGCATAGGCGCGTTTCATCGTCTCAAGGCCTGCGAAGGCCGAGACCAGCATGAACAGCGTCGAGCGCGGCAGGTGGAAATTGGTGAGCAGGATGTCGGCCGTGCGGAAGGTGTAGCCCGGCGTGATGAAGATGTCGGTCTCGGCCGAAAGCGGCGCGATCGTGCCGCTGGCCTGCGCCGCGGACTCCAGCGTGCGCAGCGACGTGGTGCCGACAGCGACGACACGGCCACCTTTGACGCGTGCAGTGTTCAGCCGTTCCGCAGTTCCCGCGTCCAGCTCAGCCCATTCGGCGTGCATGTGATGAGCCGCCGTATCCGTGGCCGTCACCGGCAGGAATGTCCCCGCGCCCACATGCAGCGTCACATGCTCGCGCGCGATGCCCTTCGCAGCCAGCCGTGCCAGCAACTCTTCCGTGAAGTGCAAGCCGGCGGTCGGCGCAGCAACGGAGCCGGCACGATCCGCGAAGTACGTCTGGTAGTCGTCGGCATCCTGTGCGTCGGTCTCGCGTTTGCCGGCGATGTAAGGCGGCAGCGGCATTTCGCCTTCGCGCGCAATGGCTGAATCGAGCGCTGTGCCTTCAAGAGCGAAACGCATTTCGAGTTCGCCTGCCTCGCCGCGCGCGACAACTTCTGCTTCCAGAGATTGCCCAAGGTGCAAACGATCGCCGGCGAGAAGCTTTCGTGCCGGGCGCGCGAACGCGGAGAAACGATTGGGCGCGAGACGTCTGTGCAGCAGGATTTCGATCTTGGGCCCATCGCCGCCTTGCCCCTCGCGCGGCGCGCGGCGTCCGTGCAGGCGCGCAGGAATGACTTTGGTGTCGTTGACGACGAGCGCGTCGCCTGCGTTCAGATACGTCGGCAGATCGCGGACGTGTTTGTGTTCCAGCGTGCCGTCGGCATGCACGACCAGCATGCGCGCGGAATCGCGCGGCCGCGCGGGGCGGAGCGCGATCAAGCCTACGGGGAGTTCAAAATCGAAAAGCGAGACGTCCATGACTGTTCGGTTTTACCTCCCCTTTATGGAGAGGTCGACGCGGCGAGCGAAGCGAGTGGCGCGGCCTCCCCACAAGGGGAGGCGGAACGCTTACGCCGCCGCGCGGCCCACGCTTTCGAGGACGGCGGCGATGATCTGGTCCTGCGTCTTTTCGTCGAGATAGGGATGCATGGGCAGGCTGATGACCTTTTTGCCGATATCGGTCGAAACGGGCACAGGCACGGCCGGATAATGCGCGTAGCCTTTTTGCGCCGTCATCGGGATCGGATAGTAGATGGCAGTCGGGATGCCCTTCGCCTTCAGGTCCGCCGCGAGCGTATCACGATCTGGCACCTGGATCGTGTATTGCGCCCAGGTCGATAGCGCGCCGTCGATGACACGGGGCACACGGATGGAATTGGATTGGCCCAACGCCTTCGAATAACGCTGCGCAACCGCCTCGCGCATCTCGATCTCTTCCGGAAACAGTTTCAGCTTCTCGAGCAGAATCGCGGCCTGGATGGTGTCGAGGCGCGAATTCACGCCGATGCGGACGTTCTCGTATTTGTCGGCGCCCTGCCCGTGCACATGGATCGAACGTAAGAGCTGAATGAGGCCGTCGTCATTGGTGAACGTCGCACCGCCGTCGCCGTAGCAGCCGAGCGGCTTCGCGGGAAAGAAACTCGTGGCCGCCGCATCGCCCAGCGAGCCGGTGCGTTTCGCACGCCAGAGTCCGCCGAATCCCTGCGCCGTGTCGCACAGCATCAGAAGTTTCTCGCGCTTGATGACCGGCTCGAGCGCCGCGTAATCCGCGGGCTGGCCGAAGAGATCAACGGGCATCACGACGCGCGGTTTCAACCTGCCGTCACGTTTCGCCATCGCGATCGCGGCTTCGAGGCTTTTCGGATCCATATTGTAGGTGTCTTCGAGCACGTCGACGAAGACGGGCTCGGCGCCCACCAGCGCCACGACTTCCGCGGAGGCCGCGAAGGTAAACGCGGGCACGAACACTGCATCGCCCGGCCCCACATCCCATGCGCGCAGCACGATCATCAGCGCGTCGGTGCCGTTGGCGCAGGCGAGCGCATGTTTCACGCCGGCGAATTCCGCGAGCTTCGCTTCCAATTCGCGCACCTGCGGGCCCATGACCCATTGCCCGCCCTCGACGGCCTTCTCCACCGCCTGCATGAGCGACGGGCCGAGGCGCTTGCGCTGCGCCTGCAGATCGATGAACGGAATAGAACTCATGGGGACCAGGCCTCGAAATGGCGCCTCGTTTCTAGGCGAAAGCGCCCCTGCCCTCAACGTTCGGGGCAACACCAAATGTTGCCGAATGCGTCAGGCGTCCGCCTTGACCCGCATCTTAACGATCTTGTCGGGCGCGCCGGAGATCATGCCGTTGTTGTGCTCGCCGCCCTTCTTGATGGCGTCGACGTGATCCATGCCGTCCACCACCTTGCCCCACACCGTGTACTGACGATCGAGCCACGGCGCTTCGTCGAAGCAGATGAAGAACTGGCTGTTGGCGCTGTTGGGATTGCCGGTGCGCGCGGCGGACACGGTCCCGCGCACATGCGGCTCCCCGGTGAACTCGGCTTTCAGATCCGGAAGCTCGGAGCCGCCGCTGCCCGTGCCCGTCGGATCGCCCGTCTGCGCCATGAAGCCCGGGATGACGCGATGGAAGACGATGCCGTCATAGAAACCCTGCCGCGCCAGTTCCTTGACGCGCGCGACATGGTTGGGCGCGAGATCCGGACGCAGCTCTATCGTCACGGGCCCCGTCTTCAATTCCAGGATGATGGTGTTTTCCGGATCGGCGGACATCAGGCTTTCTTTCGTTTCTCGTTGCAGCGATGAACCAGTTTCTCGGCGACGTAAGGCGTGAGGAACGGCGAGACATTGCCCCCCAGCATCGCCACTTCCTTGACCAGTTTGGATGCGATCGACAGATATTTGGGGTCGGCCATCAGGAACACGGTCTCGATATCGGGGGCGAGGCGCTGGTTCATGCCGACGATCTGAAATTCGTACTCGAAATCCGACATGGCTCGAAGACCTCTGACGACGATGTTCGCGCCGACCTGTCGCGCGAAATCGACCTGGAGGGAATCGCCGAACGGCTGGACATCGATCGTGCCGTCATCCTTGGTGAGCAACGTCGCCTCGTGGCGCCACATGTCGGCGCGCTCTTCGAACGAGAAGAGGGGATTCTTGCCGGTTCCCGTCCCCACCCCGATCACCAGCTGATCCACCAGCTTCAGCGCGCGCTTGACGATGTCGAGATGGCCGAGCGTCGGCGGATCGAAGGTGCCCGGATAAAGCCCAATGCGTTTCGTCGCCATACGATCCCCTCAATCTCAGGCGCCGGCGTCGCCGGACGTTTCCTCAATGCGCTCGACTGCCACCACGCGTTCGCCGCCTTCCACCCGGAACACGGTAACGCCGCCCGAGCCGCGGCGTTGCACGCTCACGCTTGCCGCCGGCACGCGGATGGTCTTGCCGGCATCGCTGATCATCATCAGATCATCCGTATCCTCGATGGGGAAGGCCGCCGCGATGGCCGTGTTCTTGCGCCCCATGTCCATGGCCACGATACCCGATCCGCCCCGGCCCGTGGCACGATATTCGTAGGAACTCGAGCGCTTGCCGTAGCCGTTTTCGGAGACGCTGAGCACGAACTGCTCCTTGGCGCCCAGGGCCGCGTAGCGCTCCGGCGTCAACGTCGCCTCCTCGCCCATCTCCTCGTCGTCCGTCAGGTCCTCCGTGACGGGCTCGGCCTCCTCGCCGGAGATGGCCCGGCGCGCCGCGCTCGCCTGCTTGAGATAGGCGCGGGCTTCCGCCGTCGTCGCGTCGGAATGGTGGAGGAGCGACAGGCTCACCACTTCGTCGCCCTGGGCGAGCTTGATGCCGCGCACGCCGGTGGAATCGCGACCCTTGAAGACGCGCACGTCGTTGATCGAGAAGCGGATGCACTTGCCGAGGCGCGTGGTCAGCAGGATATCATCGTGCTCCGTGCAGGTCTGCACGCCCACGATGCCGTCATCCTCCGCAAGCTTCATGGCGATCTTGCCGTTGCGGTTGATGCTGGCGAAATCCGACAGCTCGTTGCGGCGGATGTCGCCGGACTTGGTGGCGAAGACGACGTTGAGCTTTTCCCACTCGGCTTCGTCTTCGGGCAGCGGCAGCACCGTCGTGATGCGCTCGCCCGGCTGCAGCGGCAGAAGATTGACCATCGCCTTGCCGCGGCCGTGGATCGGCGCGTCCGGCAAGCGCCAGACCTTGAGCTTGTAGGCCATGCCGGTCGAGGAGAAGAACACCAGTGGTGCATGCGTGGACGCCGCGAAGATGTGCGTAACGAAATCCTCTTCGCGCGTGGCCATGCCGGCGCGGCCCTTGCCGCCGCGGCCCTGCACGCGATATTCGGCCAGGGGCGTGCGCTTGATGTAGCCGCCATGGGTGACAGTGACGGCCACTTCCTCGCGCTCGATCAGGTCTTCGTCTTCGACCTCGATTTCCGCTTCGACGAGCTCGGTCCTGCGCGGCGTCGCAAACTCAGCCTTGATCGCTTCAAGCTCCGTGCGCGCCATGGCGAGCACACGGGCGCGGCTTCTCAGGATGTCGAGATAATCCTGGATGGATTCGCCCAGCTTCTTCACTTCGTCGCCGATTTCGTCGCGGCCGAGCGCGGTCAGGCGCTGCAGCCTGAGATCGAGAATGGCTTTCGCCTGTTCCTCGCTCATGCGGATCGTGCCGTTGTCGGCGATCACGTGGCGGGGATCGGCGATGAGCGCCACCAGCGGGCCGACGTCCTTCGCCGGCCAGTCGCGCGACATCAGCCCCTCGCGGGCGGCAGAGACGTCGGCGGCGCCGCGGATCAGCGCGATCACTTCGTCGATATTGGCGACGGCGACGGCGAGACCGACCAGGATATGGCCGCGGTCGCGCGCCTTGCCGAGCTCGTATCGCGTGCGTTTGGTGATGACCTCTTCGCGAAAGGCGACGAAGGCGCCGACCATGTCCTTGATGTTCATCACCTGCGGACGGCCCGCATTCAGCGCCAGCATGTTGACGCCGAAACTCGTCTGCAGTTGCGAGTAGCGGTAGAGCTGGTTGAGGACGACGTCCGGCGACGCATCGCGCTTCAGCTCGATCACCACGCGCATGCCTTGACGGTCGCTCTCGTCGCGCAGGTCGGCGACGCCTTCGATGCGCTTGTCGCGGACCAGCTCCGCGATGCGCTCGATCATGGTTGCCTTGTTCACCTGATAGGGAATCTCGGTGACGATGATGGCGTCGCGATCCTTGCGAATCTCTTCGATCGTGCAGCGGGCACGCATGAGGATGGATCCGCGGCCGCGGGCGAGTGCGCCGCGCGCGGCCTGCTTGCCGATGATGAGCGCGCCGGTCGGGAAATCCGGCCCCGGCACGATTTCGGTCAGCGCATCGAGCGTGATCGACGGATCGTCTATGAAGGCAAGGCACGCATCGATCACTTCGCCCAGATTGTGCGGCGGGATGTTCGTCGCCATGCCGACGGCAATACCGGAGGCGCCGTTGACGAGCAGGTTCGGATACCGCGCCGGCAATACGATCGGCTCCCGCTCCGAGCCGTCGTAATTGTCCTGAAACTCGACCGTTTCCTTGTCGATGTCTTCCGTCAGCGCGTGCGCGATCTTGGCTCTGCGCGCTTCGGTGTAACGCATGGCCGCCGGCGGATCGCCGTCGACGGAACCGAAATTGCCCTGCCCGTCGATCAGCGGCACGCGCATGGAGAATTCCTGCGCCATGCGTACGAGCGCGTCGTAGATCGACTGGTCGCCGTGCGGATGATATTTGCCCATCACATCGCCGACGATCAGCGCGGATTTGCGATAGGGCTTGTTCCAGTCGCGGCCGTTCTCGTGCATCGAGTAAAGGATGCGGCGATGCACGGGCTTGAGACCGTCGCGCGCGTCGGGAATGGCGCGGCTGACGATCACGCTCATCGCATAGTCGAGATAGGAGCGGCGAAGCTCTTCCTCGATCGCGATCGGATTGATGCTTGGCGCGCCAGGCGGGGCGCCTTCCGGCTTATCGTTCAATGTCATCCTCAGGCCCGGGGCCGTGCGCCTAGTAGCATCTGGCGCGCGCCGCTTCCATAGGCAGGTCTTTGTTGGAAAATAACAGTCTTTTCAGTACCTTACAGCAATTTCACACCAGGCCAAAGGCTTTGCGGTCGGACCCTGCCGAGTGCGGCGATGCCACAGCTAATGACAAAGAATTTCATGGCCTTGTTGCGGACGCGAAGCTACATCACTTCTACTCCGTCGGGGTTCGCCCCGGCAATGTATTAGAGCCCCCGCACTTCCGGATTTAAACGTGCCGTATCAGCGTGTTGAGCTTCGTTGCGCGTGCCTGCCGCTGATGCTGGCAGCGGGAATCGCTCTGACGGGTTGCGGGCCCTCGCAAAAGCCCGCGAATCAGGCGCCGGTGGTCGGCGTCGTGGTCCTTAAGCCGCAGTCCGCGCAACTGACGACCGAACTCCCGGCCCGCACCAGTCCCTACCTGACATCCAATGTCGAGCCTCAGGTAACGGGCATCCTCAAATCCATCCTGTTCACGCAGGGCGGCCTGGTGCATGCCGGCCAGGCGCTCTACCAGATCGAACCGGCACCTTTCCAGGCCGCCTTCGATCAGGCCAAGGGCCAGCTCGCCAAGGACGAAGCCACCCTGGTCAAGGACAAGATCGATCTCGGTCGCTATGCCGCGCTGTGGAAACAGAACGCAATCTCGCAGCAGACGTATCAGGACCAGATCGGCACAGTCGGGGTCGATACCGGCGTGGTCCAGACTGACAAGGCGGCCGTCGAGGCCGCCCGCATCAACCTCGGCTGGACCCGCGTCACCGCCCCCATCACCGGCGTGATCGGCCGTGCGCTGATCACGCCCGGCGCGCTGGTGACCGCGAATCAGACGACCCCGCTTGCGGTCATTCAGACCCTCGATCCAATTTACGTCGATATGAACCAGTCCAGCGACGAGCTCGTGCAGCTCGAGCAAAGTGCTGCCGCGGGACAGATCAATCGAAAAGCGCCCGTGACCGCTAAAGTGAAGCTGGAGCTCGAGGACGGAACGCCCTACCCGCTGGACGGCACATTGCAGTTCTCTGAAGTCACGGTCGATCCCAACACCGGCGCGGTTGTGCTGCGCGCCATTTTCCCAAACCCGCGCGGGCTTCTGCTGCCGGGTATGTATGTCCGCGCCACGATCGTCGAGGGGATCGACAGGAACGCGATCCTTGCGCCCCAGCAGGGCGTGAGCCGGAACGAACGCGGCGAACCGACGGCCTATGTTGTCGATGCTCACGGCATTGCGCGGTTGCGCGCGTTGACGGCGCCACGTGTCGTCGGCCACGACTGGCTGGTGACGAAAGGTCTGCAGGCCGGTGACCGGCTCATTGTGGAAGGCCTGCTGCGGGTGCAGGCGGACAAGCCCGTGCGCGCGGTGCCGGCGAATCTGGCGGCCGACGCCGACGGCGGACGTTAACCCGCCATGGCGCGCTTCTTCATCGACCGCCCCGTTTTTGCCTGGGTCATCGCCATTGTCATCATGGTGGCGGGGCTTCTCTCCGTCCTGAGACTGCCGATAGCGCAATATCCGACGATCGCACCGCCGGCGGTGACGATCTCCGCCACCTATCCGGGCGCGTCGGCGGAAACCGTGCAGAACTCGGTGACGCAGGTCATCGAGCAGCAGCTCACGAGCATCGACAATCTCCTGTACTTTTCCTCGTCCAGCAGTTCATCCGGCGAAGTCAGCATCACGGCCACGTTCGCGCCCGGTACCAATCCCGACATCGCGCAAGTGCAGGTGCAGAACAAGCTGTCGCAAGCGACGGCGCTTCTGCCTGTGGAGGTCCAGGAGCAGGGCGTCACCGTCCAGAAGTCGCAGCCGAGCTTCCTGCTTGCCGTCGCCCTCTACGACACCGGCGGCCGCTACACCAACAGCGATATTTCCGATTACATCACCAGCCATCTGCAGGACCCGCTGTCGCGCGTATCGGGCGTAGGCTCTGCCCAGGTGTTCGGGTCGCAATATGCCATGCGCATCTGGCTGAACCCGTTGAAGCTGGCGACTTACAATCTGATGCCGAGCGACGTCAGCAATGCGGTCCTCGCGCAGAATACCCAGGTCGCCGCCGGCGAACTTGGTTCGCTTCCCGCCGTTCCCGGACAGGAACTCGACGCAACGGTCACGGCGCAGTCCGAACTTCAGACGCCAGAGCAGTTCCGCAACATCATCCTCAAGACCAACAGCAACGGCGCCGTCGTGCGTCTGGGCGATGTGGCGCGCGTGGAACTCGGCGCGCAGGACTATTCCAATCTCAGCCGGATGAACGGGTTTCCGGCCTCGGGCATCGCCGTCAAGCTCGCGCCGGGCGCCAACGCGCTAACCACCGCCGACGCCGTCAAAGCCAAGGCCGAGTCGCTGAGCGCAACCTTCCCGCCGGGCATCAAGCTCGCCTACCCGGTCGACAATACGGGCTTCATCCGCCTTTCGATCAATCAAGTGATCAAAACGCTCGTCGAGGCGATCTTCCTCGTCGTCGCCGTGATGTTCGTGTTCCTGCAGGAATGGCGCACGACGCTGATCCCCGCGATCGCCGTTCCCGTCGTGCTCCTCGGCACCTTCGGCGTTCTCGCGGCCGCAGGCTTCACGATCAACACGCTGACGCTTTTCGCACTCGTGCTCGCGATCGGCCTTCTCGTCGACGACGCCATCGTGGTCGTGGAAAATGTCGAGCGCATCATGCGCGAAGAGGGGCTTCCGCCGCGGGAGGCCACGCGCAAATCGATGGACGAGATCACCGGCGCCCTGATCGGCATCGCGCTCGTCCTTTCGGCCGTTTTCCTCCCCATGGCTTTTTTCGGCGGTTCGACCGGCGCCATTTACCGGCAGTTCTCCATCACCATCATTTCGGCGATGTCGCTTTCGATCCTCGTGGCACTGGTGGTGACGCCCGCGTTGTGCGCGACGCTGTTGAAGCCGATCCCCAAGGGGGGCGCCGTGGCGCATGGCGCCTTCTTCCGCTGGTTCAACCGGACCTTCGAAGCCATGGTCGCGCGTTACCAGAGCCTGCTGGAGAAAATGTTCGCGAATGTCCGTCCGGCGCTGTTCGTCTACGCCGGAATCGTCGCGCTGCTGGCCGCTCTGTTTTATCTCTTGCCGACCGGGTTTCTTCCGGAAGAGGACCAGGGCACCATTATCACGCAGATCCAGCTCCCGACCGGCGCTACGCAGCCGCGCGCGCTCGCGATCGCCAAGCAGGTCGAGCATTTCTTCCTGGTCGACGAGAAGAAAAACGTCTTCACCTGCTTCGTCGTGCTGGGCTTCAGTTTCGCAGGCCAGGGACAGAACACCGGCATCGTGTTCGTGCACCTGAAGAACTGGAGCGAGCGCAGCGGCTACGCCAACAGCGCAGAAGGAATCGTGCAGCGCGCCCAGAAGCTGTTTTCCAAGATCCGCGACGCCCAGGTGTTCGCACTCGTGCCGCCCGCAGTTCAGGAACTCGGCAACACATCCGGTTTCGACCTCGAACTGGAGGATCGCGGCAACATCGGCCACGCGGCGCTGGAACGGGCCCAGGGCGAGCTCATGGGCCTTGCCGCCCACGATCCGCTGCTCACGGCGGTGCGGCCGAACAGTCTGCCCGACACGCCCCAGCTCCACGTGGACATCAACGAGGCCGAAGCCCAGACGCTGGGGCTGACCGTGGCAGACATCAACAACACGCTCAGCGCCGCCTGGGGATCCGAGTTCATCAACCAGTTCATCGATCGCGGACGGGTCAAGTTCGTGTTCATGGAAGGCGACGCGCCGTTTCGCATGAAGCCCGACGACCTCAACGACTGGTACGTGCGCAATTCCGCGGGCACGATGACCCCGTTTTCCTCTTTCGCCAGCTATTCCTGGCAATTGGGCCCGGCGACGCTCACCCGCTACAACGGGCTTCCGGCGCTGGAAATTCAGGGCCAGGCCGCGCCGGGTCAAAGCTCGGGCACGGCCATGACGGAGATCGCCAAGCTGATCGCGCAGCTGCCCAAGGGCGTGGGCTTTGAATGGACCGGGCTGTCGTTTCAGGAGGTTCTCTCGGGCGCGCAGGCGCCGGCGCTCTACGGCCTGTCCGTGCTCGTCGTCTTTCTGTGCCTAGCGGCGCTTTACGAAAGCTGGTCGGTGCCGTTCTCGGTGATGCTGGTCATTCCCTTGGGTGTCGCGGGTGCGCTTCTCGCGGCCACGCTGCGCGGACTTTATAACGACGTGTTTTTTCAGGTCGGCCTTCTGACCACGATCGGCCTGTCCGCCAAGAACGCCATCCTGATCGTGGAATTCGCGGAAACGGCAGCGCGCGGCGGCGCGGATTATAAAGACGCGGCGCGCCAGGCGGCCAAGCTGCGGCTCAGGCCAATCCTGATGACGTCGCTCGCCTTCATTGCCGGCGTGGCTCCGCTCGCGATCGCGACGGGCGCCGGCGCAGCAAGCCAGAACGATATCGGCACGGGCGTCATCGGCGGCATGATCACGGCGACCGCCTTGGCCGTCTTCTTCGTGCCGATGTTCTTCGAGCTGGTGCGGTCGCGATTCCATCCGGCGCCGAAACCGGCGGATTGAGGCACGCCTCCATCAACGACGACGTCGGTGCGCGGGCTTCCAGCCCGCGGTTGCGCAGCCGTCGCAATTGATGCGGGCAAGATGCCCGACGTGATTGCGCGTTGAAAGCTTGCCTGTGATTAGAACGGAATCTCGTCGTCCATGTCGCCGCGGTCGAAGCTGGCCGGAGCTTCGCCGGAGCCGGAACGGCCCGCGCCGCCGCCACCGCCGCCTTCACCACGCCCGTCGAGCATGACGAGCTCGCCGCGGAAGCGGTTGAGGACGACTTCCGTCGAATATTTCTCCTGGCCGTCCTTGTCGGTCCATTTGCGCGTGGACAGCTGGCCCTCGAGATAGACCTTCGAGCCCTTGCGCAGATACTGCTCGGCGACCTTGGCGAGGTTCTCGTTGAAGATCACCACGCGGTGCCACTCCGTGCGCTCCTTGCGCTCGCCGCTCGCCTTGTCGCGCCAGCTCTCGGAGGTGGCAACCGACAGATTGACCACCGGCTCGCCCGACGTCATGCGGCGTACGTCCGGATCCTTCCCCAGATTGCCTATCAAAATCACCTTGTTGACGCTGCCGGCCATTGTCGGTCCTTCCCATGTCCTGAAGGCGCGCACCCTAACGCCCGCGTCTCAGCACCGCCACGCGGCGCCGACGCCAAACTCCCACTTGTTCTCTTTATGTTCTTACGCCGCCCGCGTCAATCCCCAGCAATTCTTGTCCTCCGAAGCTTTAGCGGAGGCGGATCGCCGCTGCCTACATCGCATTCATGAACAGGGGCGTGAGCTGGCGTGCGCCATAGACGCTTAAGTGGTGCTCGTCGCGATAGAGCGGGATGCCGTTCAACGACACGGCGCATGCCCCGGTCCGGCAGAGGATTTCGTGCGGGTAGACGATCGTGACGCCGTCAGTGCGCCGAAGCTCGGCGAACGTCGACAGCACGAATTTCTGGCGCTCGAAATAGGCGTCTTCGCTCGGCGGGGCGATGCGCATCTTGTCGGCTAGTTTTTCGCGCGCCAGCACCGCCGGAACCGGCCAGCCGATCTCCGGTACGGACGCGACGATGACGATCTTCTTGCCCGCGAGTGCCTTGACCGTGCGGGCAAGACCGCGTGCGAACACGGCGTGATTGCTCGTGTCGTCGGTGCCGCCGTCGTCCGCCAGCACGATATGGCCCTCGGGTTCCTCGCCGTAGGTCGAGCCTTCCGCATATTTCGCCCAGCGCGCTTCCAGGATGACTTCGCGGATCTCCGGCCGCGCCGCCTGCGCCAGCACATTCTGATTGAACGCGCGACACTCGGGACGCGGCGTCGTGACGTCGAGGAGCGGCGGACAGGAACGGCCGCCGGCGAACAATCCCGTGCGGCCTTCGCGCTTGGCCACGTCGGAAATCGCGGGCAACACGGCATCGGCGTGGGAGTCGCCCCAGAGGATGAAGCTCGGCTTGCCGCCGATGACGCCGATCTGACACATCTTCCCGTCGCGCACGGCATCGGGCGAAATGCCGAGGCAGGTGTCGATGCGCGGTTCGTGATCGTTCTCTTCCGCGAGGATTTTGCGCAGGTCGGGACGCAGCCGTTCCGGCAGGCCGTTGCCCTGCAAAAGGACAAGCGACGCCGCGGCGACGGCTGTCATCGCCATAGCGCCGCCGCCGAAAAGCTGGGGCGCGCGGAAGCGGAAGCGGCCGCTGCGGAACGGCTGCTCCACGAAATAGTAGGACGCGACGGCGAGCGCGAACGACGCCGCGACGAGGCAGACGACGCCTTCCGGCGACGGATTGCGATAGGTGAAGTAGCGCGTGAAGACGTAGAGCGGCCAATGCCAGAGATAAAGCGAATAGGAAATGCGTCCGATGAACACGAGCGGCGAGAGTGAAAGAAGGCCGCTCGCAACCGTCGGGCCCGGCGTTGCCGCGTAGATCAAAAGTGCTGCGCCCAGGCACGGCGCCAAAGCGGCCGCACCCGGAAACGGCGTGTCTGCGGAATAGAAGAACACGGCGAAGGCGATCAGCGCCGCGCCGGCGATGGCAAGCATGTCCCTCGCCCAGCGCCGACCGATGACGGGTGCCGCGCCGAGCGCGAGCAACGCGCCCAGCATCAGTTCCCAGGCGCGGCCGGGAAGCAGATAGAACGTGGCCGACGGGGCGTGCCCGACACCCCACACGGCGAAGGCGAGCGACGCGGCGAAGATCGCGGCCGTCACGGCCCTGCGCCGATGGCCGAAGAACAAAAGCACGGCCGGGAAGAACAGATAGAACTGCTCCTCGACGGCGATCGACCAGAGATGCAGCAGCGGCTTCTCGGCGGCGGCCACGTCGAAATAGCCGGCCTCGCGCCAGAACTCGAAATTTGCGGCGAACCCCGCCGTCGCCAGCAGGCTCTTCGCGTAACGCACGAGATCGACGGGAAAGAGAATGAACACGGCCGCGACCGTCGCGACCGCCAGCATGGCGAACAGCGCAGGAAAGATGCGACGCACGCGGCGTTCGTAGAAGTGCGCGATGGAGAAGCGGCCGTCGCCCTGCTCGGCCACGATCAACTGCGTGATCAGGAATCCCGAGATGACAAAAAATATATCGACGCCGACAAAACCGCCGCGGAACGGCCAGACATGATAGTGAAAAAAGAGAACCGGCAGGATCGCGAGCGCACGCAGCCCGTCAATGTCGGGACGATAGCGCGGGCCTGCAGAGGGAACGCGGGCGGTCATGAGGGGGCGCACATTCCTTCCGCCGCTCCCGCCCGTCAAGCTGCCGTTTCCTGTCAACGATCCCGGGATGCCCGCGTTCCGGGACTAGGCAATACTCTTTTCGAGATTGCCGAGGATCATCGTCCAGCCTTCCCTGTTCCGCTCGCCGTAATCCGCCGGCACGCCCTCGTTGGTGAGGGTGAGCTCGCAACCCTCGCCGCTCGCGACAATCTCAACGATGACACGCGTCATCTCGGGCGAAAATTTCGGGACCCCGAAGGTGAAGACGAGCCGCCGCGGCCGGTCGATCTCGAGATATTCGCCGACATGCTCGATGTCGATCCCCTCGAGACGGACGATCGAAAACTTACCCCCGACGCGCGGGTCGATCTCGCAGCGCGTGATCGTGCCCGTCGCCGTCGCGAAGAGCCATTTGGCCGCCGTCTTGGGGTCGAGCCAGGCGTCGAAGACGCGTTCGGGCCTGGCCGCGAAACGATGCGTGACACGCACGGTGACTTTGCCGGACATTATCGGACTCCCTTCCTGCGACGGTCTTCGTCTTCGCTTTCGAGCACCGCTTCGAGCGCGTGAAGCTGTCCGCGCCAGAACTTTTCGTAATAAGCCAGCCACACGTTCGCCGCGGCAAGCGGCCCGGGCACGATGCGGCAGACATGCGAACGCCCTTCGACCCGGCGGCGCAACAGCCCGGCACGCTCCAGGACCCGCACATGCTTGGACGCGGCCGCGAACGACATCCGGAACGGCTCGGCCAGCTCGCCGATCGTGCGCTCGCGCGTGGAGAGCCTCCTCAGCATCGCGCGGCGCGTGGAATCGGACAGCGCCCGGAACACGCCGTCCAGCGATTTCTGCGAACGTTGAACCATGTGGTTGAGCATACAGCGCCTTCGAAATTAGTCAACCGTCCGGTTTAACGTTCGCGAATGCACTCCGGGGCGTGTATTCACGACTTGCTAAGCAAGATCGCGCGAAGTTTTTTACAAATGCAGATCGATGCCGTATCAACGCATGCGGCGATAGTTGCAACCTGCAACGCAAAATTAAGCAGTCCTTAAAGGCGCGGGTCCAAGGTCTACGTCAGGTGTCGTTATTGGGGCTTGGACATGCTGGGTACGCTTCGCAGGTTCCTGCGCTCGTCTAGGGGCAATGTCGCGATGATTTTCGCGATCTCGGTTGTCCCTCTCATCTATCTGACCGGTATGGGCGTCGATTACGGCTCGGCGGCCATGCGCGAAGCGCAGTTGAATGCCATCGCGGACTCCGCCTCGCTCGCGGCCGTCACGCCTTCGATCATGGGAACGATAAGTCAGGGCGACCAGCCGTCGATCACGGCCGCGACGAATACGTTCAACGCGCAGGTCGGCTCGGTCGCCGGCGTGACCAATCCGAACGTGACCATCACCGTTGCCGACACGATCACCACGCGCACGGTGACGGTGTCCTATACCGCCACCTCGACGAATTTCTTTCCGAACGTTCTCGGCCGGTCCACCATCGCGCTCAGCGGCACGTCGCAAGCGGTCGGGTCCGTGGCGCCGAACATCAACTTCTACCTGCTCCTCGACGATTCGCCGTCGATGGGCATTCCGGCGACGCAGGCCGACATCACGACTCTGATCAACAACACGTCGTCCCAGGGCGGCTGCGCCTTCGCCTGCCACGAGTCCAACCCAAGCGCGGATAATCTGGGAAACCCCAAGAAGGTAAAGTGCTCGGACGGCACGACGCAATTCCCAAGCGGCGGCGAAGACAATTACTCGCTGGCGGAGTGCCTCGGCCTCACGCTGCGCATCGACAATCTCAGGACCGCCGTCGAAAACCTGACTACGACCGCGACGACCACCGAGCAGAACTACGCGGCGACCTATGAGATGGCGGTCTACACCTTCGACACATCGGTCAACACGATCAGCCCGTTGACCACGAGCATGTCGACCGTGAATTCCGATGCGCAGAACATCGCGCTTCTCGAGGTCTACGACAACAACAACCTCACCTCGTCCGACGACAACGACGACGAAGACACGAACTGGGACGGGGCCATGAAAACGATCAACGGGGACATGCCCAATCCCGGCAACGGCACCAATGCAGCGGGCGACACGCCGCAGGAGGTGCTCTTTATCGTGACGGACGGCATGATCGACGAACCCGAGCCCAGCGGCGGCAGCGCGGGCATGGCGACCGACTACGGCGATGTCTGCTGCGGCAGCCGCCAGCAATCCACGGTCAATCCGCTGAACTCGTCGGGCTCGGAAGTGGACACGAACTGGTGCACGACGATCAAGAATCGCGGCATCCGCATCGCGGTGCTCTACACGGAGTATTATCCGCTGGGAACGACGAACTCGTGGTTCAACAGCTATGTCGCGCCGCTGATACCGCCCAGCGCCTCGCAGGACAACATCGGCGCGCAGCTCCAGAGCTGCGCCTCTCCCGGCCTCTATGAAGAGGTGACGAACGACAGCGAGATCTCGGCCGCGCTGAACGCACTCTTCCAGGAAGCGGTCTCGACCGCGCACCTCTCGAAATAGGCGGCTGGGATGAAACCGGGCAACGCGAGGCACTCTTTGATCCGCCGCTTCCTCCGGACAGGGGAAGGCGCGACCGCCGTCGAGTTCGCGATGGTTGCGCCCGCCTTCATCGCGCTTCTCTACGCCATCCTGCAGACCGCGCTCGTGTTCTTTGCGCAGCAGGTCCTGCAGACGGCGACGCTCCAGGCGGCGCGCCAGATCCTGACCGGGCAGGCGCAAGCCGCGAACATGACGCAATCGCAGTTCCAGCAGCTGGTTTGCGCAAACGCAAGCGGGCTTTTCAATTGCGCCGGCGTCTACGCGGCCGTGCAGACCTTCACCACGTTTCCGAACGTGACGATGTACAACCCGATTTCCAACGGCAAGTTCAGCGGCTCGAACATGCCGTTCAGCCCCGGCGCGCCGGGCGACGTGGAAGTCGTGCAGGTGTTCTATCAATGGCCGGTATGGCCGGGGCCCCTCAACTTCACGCTCGCCAATGCGAGCGGCAACACCAATGTGCTCGTGGCGACCGCCGCGTTCCGCAACGAACCATAGGAGAGCGTCATGACGCGAGCGCTGCGTATTGCCCTTTCCAGGCTCCGGCATTTCCGGGAGGCGAAAAGCGGCATCGCGGCCGTGGAATTCGCGCTCGTGCTGCCGTTCATGGCGCTGCTCTACCTGGGCGGCTTCGAGGTCATGGAAGAGATCTCCGCCAACCGTCAGGTCGCGCTGACGGCGAGCACGATCGCGTCGATCGTGTCGCAATATTCGACGATCAGCGAGAGCGAGACGATGCCCGGCATCCTCGCCGCGTCGACGTCGGTCCTGACGCCGTTCTCGTCGGCGAACGCGGTGGTGACTGTCAGTTGCATCAACGTCGACAACACCGGCAAAGCGACCGTGTCCTGGAGCCAGGCGATGAACGGCAGCGGCCGCGTCGTGGGTTCCACGATCACGCTTCCGGCCGCGCTCGACGTCCCGAACACGACCGTGATCCTGGGCGAGACGAGCTATTCCTACACGCCGACCATCGATTTCCTGCACAAGGGCACGATGACCCTCTACTCCTCGATCTACATGCTGCCGCGACAGCCGGGCGCAATCACGCTGACGGCGTAATTTCTTCCTCCCTGCATGCCGGGGGAGGAAAAGCTTCGGCGCAACTCGTACAATTGGCATTTGTTGGCAGGATTGAAGCTCTTCGCCGCCGCGCTATATCGTGTGATTGCCCGCGGCGCCGGCGGCTGGACTTGGCCGGCGACTCGGGCTAGGTTGTTCTCATTTCGTTCCCATGTGGAAACGCATCCGAGGCGGACGCTTGCCGGGGGCCGGCGCCGTCGCGCAAGCTTTCGGCTCAAGGTGATCCTTTGCTCAAGAATATTTCCATCCGCGGCGCGCGCGAACACAACCTGAAGGGTGTCGACGTCGAAATTCCGCGCGACACGCTGACGGTGATCACCGGCCTTTCGGGTTCCGGCAAATCCTCGCTCGCCTTCGACACCATTTATGCCGAGGGTCAGCGCCGCTACGTGGAAAGCCTCTCGGCCTATGCGCGGCAGTTCCTGGAACTGATGCAGAAGCCCGATGTCGACCACATCGAAGGCCTCTCGCCCGCCATCTCCATCGAGCAGAAGACGACCTCGCGCAACCCGCGCTCGACGGTTGGCACGGTCACCGAGATCTACGACTATCTGCGCCTGCTCTTCGCGCGCGTGGGCGTGCCCTACTCGCCGGCGACCGGGCTTCCCATCGAAAGCCAGACCGTCAGCCAGATGGCGGACCGCATCCTGGCGCTGGAAGAGGGCACGCGCCTCTTCCTGCTCGCGCCCATCGTGCGCGGCCGCAAGGGCGAATATCGCAAGGAATTCGGCGAACTGCTGAAGAAAGGCTTCCAGCGCGTCAAGGTGGACGGAAAGTTCTACGAGCTCTCCGAAGTGCCGGCGCTCGACAAGAAGCTCAAGCACGACGTCGAAGTGGTCGTCGACCGCATCGTCGTGAAACCCGACATCGGCAACCGCCTGCCGGACTCCATCGAGACGGCGCTCAATCTCGCCGACGGCCTCGTCATCGCCGAATTCGCGGACGTGAAAGAGAAAGGCGAGCCCAAGCGGCTGCTGATGTCGTCGAAATTCGCCTGCCCGGTTTCCGGCTTCACCATCCCCGAGATCGAGCCGCGGCTGTTCTCGTTCAACAATCCGCACGGCGCCTGCCCCGCCTGCGACGGCCTCGGCACGCAGCTCTATTTCGATCCGGCGCTCATCGTGCCCGACGAAAGCCTGACGCTGCGCAAAGGCGCCATCGCGCCGTGGTCGAAATCCTCGTCGCCTTACTATCTGCAGACGCTCGAAGCGCTGGGACGGCACTTCAAATTCTCGCTCACCGTGCCGTGGGAAGACCTGCCCAAGAAGGCCAAGGACGTCATCCTCTATGGCTCGGGCGAGGAAGAGGTGAAGTTCATCTATGACGACGGCCTCCGGAGATACGAGACCAAGAAGGCGTTCGAAGGCGTCATCCCCAATCTCGAGCGGCGCTTCAAGGAAACCGATTCCGCCTGGGTGCGCGAAGAGCTGGAGCGTTTCCAGGACACGAGCCCCTGCGACGTCTGCAACGGTTATCGCCTCAAGCCGGAAGCGCTGGCGGTCAAGATCGCCGGCCAGCATGTGGGCCAGGTCTGCGCGCTGTCGATCAAGCGCGCCGACGAATGGTTCCGCGATCTCGACAAGGACCTGACCAAGCAGCAGAAGGAGATCGCGGCGCGCATCCTGAAGGAAATCCGCGCGCGGCTGAAATTCCTCAACAATGTCGGCCTCGACTATCTGACGCTGTCGCGCTCGTCCGGCACGCTGTCGGGCGGCGAAAGCCAGCGCATCCGGCTCGCCTCGCAGATCGGGTCGGGGCTGACGGGCGTGCTCTACGTGCTCGACGAGCCGTCGATCGGCCTGCACCAGCGCGACAACGAGAAGCTGCTCGAGTCGCTCAAAGGCCTGCGCGATCTGGGCAACACGGTGATCGTCGTCGAGCATGACGAGGAAGCGATCCGCACCGCCGATCACGTAATCGACATGGGGCCGGGCGCCGGCATCCATGGCGGCGAGATCATCGCGGAAGGCACGGTCGACGACATCATGCGCGCGCCCAGGAGCCTCACGGGGCGCTATCTCGTGGGCCTCGAGCAGATCGCGATACCCGCGAAGCGCCGCAAGGCCGTGCACGACCGCTGGATCAAGGTCTCCGGCGCGCGGGGCAACAATCTGAAGAATGTAGCCGCGCAGATCCCCATCGGCACCTTCACCTGCATCACCGGCGTCTCCGGCGGCGGCAAGTCGACGCTCGTGATCGAAACGCTCTACAAGGCCGCGGCGCGCAAGCTCAACAATGCGCGCGAGCATCCCGCGCCGTTCGACAGGATCGAAGGCCTCGAATATCTCGACAAGGTCATCGACATCGATCAGTCGCCCATCGGGCGCACGCCGCGTTCGAACCCCGCGACCTACACCGGCGCCTTCACGCCCATCCGCGACTGGTATGCGGAGCTGCCGGAATCCAAGGCGCGCGGCTACGGACCCGGGCGCTTCTCGTTCAACGTCAAGGGCGGACGCTGCGAAGCCTGCCAGGGCGACGGCGTCATCAAGATCGAGATGCACTTCCTGCCCGACGTCTATGTCCAGTGCGACGTCTGCAAGGGCAAGCGCTACAACCGCGAAACGCTCGACGTGAAGTTCCGCAATTATTCCATCGCCGACGTGCTCGACATGACGGTGGAAGCGGGCGCCGAGCTCTTCAAGGCGGTGCCGGCCATCCGCGAGAAGCTCGACACGCTGACGCGCGTAGGGCTCGGGTACATCTCGATCGGCCAGCAGGCGACGACGCTGTCGGGCGGCGAAGCGCAGCGCGTGAAGCTGTCGAAGGAATTGTCGCGGCGCGCCACAGGCCGCACGCTCTATTTCCTCGACGAGCCGACGACGGGCCTGCACTTCCACGACGTGGCCAAGCTTCTCGACGTGCTCCACGAGCTGGTCGAGAACGGCAACACGGTCGTCGTCATCGAGCACAATCTCGAAGTCATCAAGACGGCGGACTGGATCGTGGACCTCGGCCCCGAAGGCGGCGACGGCGGCGGCGAGATCGTGGCGCAAGGCACGCCGGAGGAGGTGGCGAAAGTCGCACGCTCCTACACCGGGCAGTATCTCAAGCCGCTGCTCAAGGCCCGCGCCCCGGAGAAGCTTCCGGCATCGACACGGAAGATGAAAGCGGCGGAGTAAGACCGCTCCGAGGCACGGTGATCCGGCAATGATCCGTGCACTACGCCCGTTCCACCGTCTGTTCGCCAAGTCGACCGCTTGCGACAATCCACGTGCAGATGAGCCCCAGTGGAATCCAACCCAGGACACCAAGTCCCCAGACGTAGGACGGGTCGCCGCTTTTGAAGAAAATCATAACGCTCAGAATTCCGAGCACAACATCGACTGTCGAATGCGCGACACAGGTCACCCACACGCTGCCCGAACGCAACCGCAGCCAGCTCAAAATGATCGCCACGAGAACCGTGAAGACACAAAACATCAGGAAGGACGTCAAGCGGTCTCCTGGAAGCTCACCACCGCGAAGCACAAGGGGCAAATGCCATAGCGCCCATATCAGGCCTGTTGCTACCGCAGCGGCCAGCGGACGCGATGGAAACAGCCGCAACTGCAAATAGCCCCGCCAGCCGAATTCCTCGCCGATCGCGAAGGGCGATTGGACAAGCGCCAAGAGCGCAAGCCGTGCGATCACGTCGTTGCCGCTGCGGGTGTTGCCGGCAAAGCCGGGCAGAATCTTATGGGTCGCATCAAGCAGAGAAAGGTCGGGTTGCGCCAAGCCGAACAATTTGGCCTGCAGAACGATCGCGGCGAGAACGGCCCAGGGAAACAGAAAAGCGAGGAAATAATAGGGCCAGCGTCGGATATTGAGTCTCAGCCCGGCATCGGAAAAGCCCTCTCGCGTCACCCATTTGCGCACGACGAAGGCAGCAACCATCGGCGTGAAGCCGCCGACAAATGCGAATTGCCGCGCCTGTATCCAGCCATGTGTCCCGATCGCCGGTAGGACGGGTGGAAGCAGAATCTGCCAGACGGCCCATGCCGGGACGAAAGCGATGAGAAGATAGACGAAAACGCCTCTCACATTTCTACTCACGGTTTTCACCGTTCCGGCCCGGACCGTTGTCGAGCTTCGTGATGCGCCGCTGAAGAACTTTGCCCAGGGCAAAGCGCCAACCCGCTGCGAAAAGAAAGGCGGCAGCGTCTAACGCAAATATGCGTGCCAATGCGTGTGGCTGAGCGAGCGCCACCTGCGTCACGAGCAACCCCGGAACCACCGGCAGCAGAAGCCACTTCCAGGCGCTGAGAAATGCGTCGCGCTGGCGTTCCAGCGCGCGGCGGTGGAAATCGAGCCAGGACACCGTGAACGCGTCGGCGGGAAGCGGAACCAGAAATGCGCGCACTGCCAATTGCCATAGCGCGAACGCGACGCCGGACACGATCATAAGGCAGCCGACCCGAAACAGCGCGTTATGAGACTGCAAAGCGGCACGTGTGACGACGAGCAGTACGAAGACGAAAGAGAAAAGCTCCAGCGCCAACCATAACTTTACGCCTTTGCGGAATCGCCGTTCCATCCGTCGCAAGCTTTCGACCGGAAGCGGCGCGACGGTTTCGTTTTGGCTTTGCCAGATGCTCAGGATCGCCTTTTCCGGGAGGGTCACGTTCTTGATCCTTCGTGGAATTGACGCGCCAGAACCGCCTTGATGCGATGAATTTTGGTCGCGACGGCGGGAGACGAGAGACCCGTGATCTCGGCAATAGCGGCAGCATCGAAATCTTCGAGGTACAGCAGGATGACCTGCCTGTCAGGCGACTTCAGACCATGGATCAGCGCGGCGAGACGGTGCAGAACCTGCCTCTCATCAACCTGTCGCTCCGGATCGTCGGCGCTTGCGGTGTGTTCAAGCGCATCCAAACTGACTAGTCCACGCTTAGACCGGATTTGTCGCGCGACGTGCGAGCTGGCGATATTATGGGCGACACGGAACGTCCAGGTCCGGAGTGAGCATTGGCCGCGAAATGCGCCCAGGCTGCGCCACAGGCCGACATGGATTTCCTGCAGCAAGTCGTGTTGCTGATCGGGATCTGCCTCATAGCCACGCGCCAGCCGGCGGAGCATCGCGCCATATTGGGCCACCGCCTCCTGGTAAGCTTCGTCCTGCCCCATCCAGCCCCCTTTGAGAGGTTAGTCTCCAGAGCTTGGAAAATCTTGCGGCGCAAGCGCGAAAATTTTCGCGCGAGGACCAGAACTGGCAGGCTGCGTCGGACGCTTCAGCCCGGTGGCGATCCAGCGTGTGCGGGCATCGCGCCGGTTTTCGGGGCGATGCCGCAATGTCACCACTTTCGCCGACGTTCGTTCGCATTTCCGCTTTGAAGAATCTTCGCTGTCCCCCAAATGTCGCTCTTCACAAACACGAACGGCGCGCCCAGACTCCGCGGCACCTGCTCTTTGACATTGTGAAGACGTTCGCGCGCCGACGTAGCAGTCGGTGAAAGCGCAATGCGCCGAAAAGAGATTCACCACAGCCCGCGCTTCGCTAAGCTTCGGCGGGTATCGTGAAACTCCTGGTCCGCCGGAGCCTTGGCGTAGGCGGAAGGCACGGAGACGCCGAGAGAGCGGCGCAGATGGCTGGATGCGCGTGTCACGCCTGACAATTCTCTTGCGCGCGCAGCGCGCGACAAAGCTTTTATGGGATGAGCGCCGGCGTTCGGAGCATCCTCGCTATCTCTGTATCTCCGCGCCTCCGTGGTGAATTCTTTTTTCTGTACCGTGTACGGACGAATTTCGCCTTGTTCCGCCCTGTTTTTCGACATGGGGATCGAGCCTCGCGTCCAGGAAAGCCCCGTGGCCCAAGGCTTTCCCGCCTGCGCGCGCGGGCTCGAAAAACGCGTCGCCCTGTTATTCGCCCTGTTCGCAGGGCGAACGTGCACGGGGTACGAAACGCGACGGCGCGCGCTAACCCGGCGGGGGTGAATGGAATCCCGCTTGCGCCGACAGCACGCCCGCCGGGTCGAGCGGCGGCGGCGGGAATTCGGCGTTGTGCGCGTGCTCGGGCAATTCCGTCGGATGGCCGTCGAAGCCCACGACCTGCGTCGCGGCTTCGCTGGCAGCCGGTTGCGCTTCCGCGCCACTTTCTGCGGGTGGCGTCGGCTCGGCCGCGCCATGCTCGGCGGCGATGGATTCGGCGGCCGTTTCGGCAACGACCGGCGTTTCCGTCGGGGATTCGACCGGCGCATTCTGCGCTTCGACAGGATGCGCCTCCGCGGCGGCGACGGCGGCAGCGAGCGCCTCCGTGGGCAGCTCGTGATGGAGGTTCATGTCGTGATGCTGCGCGTCATGCGGATCGGAACCGAAATGCGCGTCCGGCGGCGGCGGCATCCAGTCGGGCGCGGGCGCGGTGGCGGCTTGCACGGCGTCGGCCTCCGGCGTAGCAATCTCCATCGGCGGGATTTCGGGCGCGGCCATGTGCGGGACTTCGGCCTGGTAGGTCGTCTCCGCCGGCGCCACGAAAGCGGCCGGAGCCTGCGCATAAACCGCGGCCGGCGCGTGCACGGGCTCGTACGGCTCGCCCTCCTGCGCCATCTGCTCGGCCATCTCGGCATAGGCGCCGGCCGACGCACCGGCGAGCAGTGCATGCAGCACGACGAGGCCTGCCGCCAGAATGCCCGCGAAGGGCGTCGTCTCCGCTGCGGCCAGGCCGAGGGTGGAAAGCCGCAAGCCGCCGAACGTCATTTCGCAGGCCAGCAGCAGGAGGCACGCCGGCATGGCGGCGATGAAGAGCGTCGTGGCGATCGCCCAGAAATTCCCGCGCGACAGCGAAGCGGCGCGGCGCAGTCTGGCGTGATCTTCCACCGCGGCGATGGCGTCGAGGAAGAAGCCGTAGCGCACCGCGATCACCGAGAAAATGATGACGGTGACGGCGCCGGCGATCGAGTTGGCCCATGTCTCCAGCGGATAGCCCTGCCATACCGCCGGCACGCCGTGCGCCGCGGCATAGGGCGTGCCCTGTGTGATGGCGACACCGGCGCCGACCGCGAGCACGACCAGAGTCGTCACGGCGATCGCGTAATAGCGCAGGAATGCGAAGAAGAGACGAAACTCGCGCCCGCCGACGACGAGATGGACGGCCACCTGTTCCTCGCGCAGACCGAACGCCTGGCGCGTCAGCGGCACCGCGATCACCGCGCCGAAGAATGCCGTCGCGACGACCAGCGCGACAAAATAAAAGAAGGCGTATTGGCCGAAGAGGCCGTTGGCGGAGGGGACGGCCGTGGCCATCGCCGCATCCATCCGATGGATCAGGAAATCGGCCGCCACCGCATAGAACACCGCCGGCAGCCAGGTCAGCCCTATCACGCTCAGCGGCCGCCCGAACAAAAGCCCGTAGGCCTGGGCCACGCTATGCCGCACGGAAATCTTCGCCATTACACCCCACCCCCCGCCGCTTGACCGCGACTTTAGGCGGCCATCATGCGGGGCTTGCATGAAACTGTCACGACGCTTTGTGGAAGAAGCTCGTGACCTTGGTAAATTTCATGGCACCGGACCGGCCGGGGGGTGCCGCCTGAACAAGGATTAGGCGACGGCTGCAGCCGGTTTGAGCGACGGCGTCCGGAGGGCGAGCAGGAGCGCCAAGGCGAAGACCATGGCGGCGCCGATGAAGGCCGCGCCCGGGACGGCGCCTGGGGGCTCACGAAGAAAGCGAATATGCCCGTCCAGAAAGGCGGCGCGAGCGCGGTCGTCAGGCTGTTGATGCTGGCGACCGAGCCCTGCAGGAGGCCCTGCTCGTTCGGCGGGATCCCGCGCGACATCAGGCTCATGATCGCCGGCTGCGCGGTCGTCCAGCCGAAAATGCCGAGCGCAATCGACGGATAGACCATCCAGCCCTGCGTCGCGAAGCAATAGAAGAGCACGACGACGATGCTGACGGCGAGGCCCAGAAGGATCGCGCGCCGCTCGCCGGCACGATCATGTCGAGGCAGACGACGGCGAGAATGAGGACGGTGCTGGCCCGGCGCGTCGGCATCGAAGTTCCCTTACCCAAAAATTGTCATTGCCGCGCAAGCGCGAACCCAGAGCAACAAGCGAATTTCTCTCGGCCCCTAGGTCCCTGCGTTCGCGGGGATGACACTCAATTTCGGGAATGACACTCCAATTTAAGTCCCCACATCTGAGAAACCGCTTCGAAATGATTCCAGCGAAGCCCGCCACCAACGCGCGACGTGCTGCAGCGTCGCGTGTTCCGGGAAACGGTGACGCGCGGCGTCATCCTTCGGAATGGTATCCCAGGCGCGGTGCTCGATCGACACGCGCGTTTCGCGATCCATGGCTTCGAAGCGCACTTCCACTTCCGTCGATTGCTCCGGCCGGAACGTCGCCTGTCGCCACTGGAACACGAGACGCTTGCCGGGCTCCCAGATCGAGATGCGGCCGATCTCGAATTCCTCGCCGCTGGCGAGCGTCGTGAACAGCCGTCCGCCGACGCCTGGCTCGAAGGCAAGCCGGCCGTCGCCGCGCGGCGTGATCTGAAAGAGGCTGCTGGGCTGCCACCACGTTCCGATTTCCTGCGTGAAGGCTTCGAAGGCGCGCAGCGGATCCGCCGGCACGCGCAACGAGACGACGACACTCGACGTCACGACTTGTCCTTTTGCATATGGTCGCGAAACGCCAAAAGCTGTCGCGTCCAAAGTGCTTCAGTCTCTTCGAGCCAACTCTTGAGTTCGTCCATCCGTTTGTTCCGGTAGCGATATATGCGCACGCGGGAGTCGAACTGGTCGCGGTCTTCTTCCACGAGGCCGCATTCGCGCAGCGTCTTCAGATGACGACTCATCGCCGGGAACGAGATCTGCGCCGCTTCCGCGAGCTCGCCGGCACGGCAGGGCCGTTCGCGCAGGAGATCGATGACGCGCCGTCGATGCGGGTCCGCGAGCGCGGCCAGCGTGCGATCAATGCTCGCCTGGCTCATGCATGCTTCTGGTATTTCAGGCCGCTTGCCTTTTCCTGCTCTTCCTTGGACGGGTTCGCGACCGACTGTGCGAAGGTCCAGTGATGGCCCTCGGGATCGACCGCCATGTAGGTGCGATCGCCATAGAACTGATCGGCCGGCTCCATGGCGATGACGGCGCCCGCGGCGCGGGCTCTGGCACAATGCCCGTCGATATCGCGATCGACCCGCACATGGATGCGCTGCGTGTTCTTGCCGCCCGACGAAACCGGGCTCTTGCACCAGTCCCAGGCCGGCCATTCGCTGCCGACCATGATGACGCCGTCGCCATAGGTCATCTGGGCATGGGCGATCTTGCCGTCGGAATCGGTCAGCACCTCGCTGGGCTCGAAGCCGAAGGCCTTCTCCAGCCACTGCAGTGCGGCACGCTGGTCTTTGTAGATTACGGACGGAATGAACGATGGATTAGGCGTCATGGTCGGCTCCCGTTTAATTGCCGTTTGCAGAAATATTTAACAGGAACCGCAAATATGTTGTCAAGCGTCCTCCCCGCATGTGCGGGGGAGGAAAGAGGTTAGGCCGTGACGCTGCGTGTGCCGTTCACCGATCCCGACAGGGTGCGGTAGGCGGAAGCGGACGCCGCAAGGGTAAGGCCGAGGCTGAACGGCGCCATGATCAGCCAGATGAAAATCAATTGCGGCATGTGACGCCGGAAAACGTCTTCCAGCGCCAGCACGTGCTGCTGGATGGCCTGCGGATCGGTGGTCTGGGCCGGCGGAAGTGCGGCTTCGATATCCTTGCCCATGAGCGCGAGCATGCTCGTGCACTCGATCAGCCACAGCGGAATCGCGATCGCGAACACCACGACGAGAATCCGCCAGAAATTTCCCCGCGTCAGCGCCCAGATACGCGCGAAGTCGATGCGGTTCTCGGCAACGATCGCGGGCACAAGGATGAAGACGAAACGGACGGCCATATAGATGACGAATAGAATACCCGGCAGCGCGATGAAGGCGGCCAGCGTCGAAACCGGTCCGCCGACGCTTTGCGCTTCGAGTTGCGCGAGAGCCGCCAGGCCGATCAGGAAATAGATCACAAGCAGCGCGCCGTAGACGCGGAACTCCGGCTGGCCCAGCGCGAAGTGGAACACGGCAGGTCCCTGGCGAAGGCCCAAAGCCTGGCGCGCCACGGCGACGTACATGATCGCGGAGAGCAGCAGCGTGAGAAGCAGCACCGCCAGACTTTCCACGGCGCTCGCGCCTGCCACATTCGCATCGGCATAGCCGTCTGCAAGCTGCGGTAGAAAGTTCAGGAGCGTGGAAATCACCATCGGAAACCAGATGAGGCCAATAATCGTGCCCAATTGGGTGAAGGTGAATCCGTAGGCGTCGATAATCGTCTGGCCGACGGGAAGCTTGTTCATTGCGTGCGAAATCCTAACCGATCGCGGCCGGAACGAGCCGATCCGCCGGCGGAGTGGACACTGCCGGAGCTTCGGGCACAAGGGCGCGATACGCCGCCGCGGCCGCGCCGGACGAGAGCCCTACTGACAGGGGGCGTACGAGAAACCATGTAGCGTAAAGATAGGGAAGCCAAGCGAGAATAAAATGCATGCGCGCCGCGACCGATTGCGAGGGTCCGGTGAACTGCGTCGTCATCGGCGACACGCTGGTCGTAGCGCCCGTCGCCGCAAAGCCCCAGCGCCTGGCGCATGACCGGAACAATGATGATCGCTTGGAAGAGAAGAGCTGCGATCTGGTAGAGGTAGAAATAGCCCGCGCCGGCATAGGCCGCGTAGCGGTTGCCGTCGGCGATGGCCGTCAATACGCCCGCGAAATAATGGGCGATGGTGAAATAGCCGCCGGCCAGAAGAATAAGCGTCGGCAGCCAGATGAGACCGATGATGGTAGCGAGATTACCGAACGCAAAACCGTAAGCCCTGCCGATCGAACGCCAGACCGGTATTTTCTCCACGCGTTCAGCCTTTGTCGGTCACGCCAAGATACCCCTTCGCAACGGCGCCGTTGCCGAGGCCCAGAAACACGATCGAACGGATGACCACGAGCGCTACGATGAGCGGGAGCGCACCGCGCATGCTCTGGAACGTTTCCTTCACGATCAACATATAAAAATTGCCGAGCTGATCCGCCGTCATGCCGGGATGGAGATGCGTCATCAAATCCGCCGGCAGGAACGGCCCGATCAAAGCGTTCTCGATGATGCCGAATCCGATCGCGACGGGAACGAAGACGACGAAGACAACGGCGAAGATGCGCCAGAAATTCCCGCCGCCCAGCTCCCACGAGCGGACCAGCCCGATCTGCTCTTCGGCGACGACGACGGCCGGCAGGAAGAAGAACAGCCGCACGGCCGTATAGATCAACCAGAACGAGGCGACGATCCCAAGGATTACGGCGATTGCGGCGCCGAAATGGGCGACGAATTTGGTCGCGGCGAGCGCGAGCGCCACCGTTACACCGACCGTCAGAACCACGATGAAGATATAGGCAAGGATCGCGAGAAACGTCGCGCCGATCATGCGCCAGACGGGCGCGCCGAGGGAGAAGTAGAAGAACGTCGGGCCCGGCATTTCGCCGAGCGCTTTCTTCTGAAGTCCAACCGTCACCATCGACTGTATGACAAGGCCGACGAGCCAGATGAGACCGCCGATCCGGCGCAGCGTGTAAAGCATCGATATGTCGAACTCGCCGCGCATCACCTGGCCGGGAAGCTCCGGCGCCAGACCGTAGACGATGCCGACAATGAGAAGGACGTAGATCACATGGGGCAGCCAGGCGACCCCCAGGACCGACAAGAAGTCCGCAAAGGCAAACCCATAGGCGCCCGAAATGGTCTCGCCGACCGGCAACTTGTTCATGATCCCCTCCGCCCTTAGGCCATAACTCTATGCTTGCACGGCATTTGGGACAATCGCGTGACGCGCGACTGGTTTAAGCAAAGCCTTGGTGACAGTCTGTCACCCGCTCGCTAAGGTCCAAGAAAACGAGAGGGAACAAGGGAATGGCTTTTGCGGAATATGCCGATTTCGACGGCGTCGGCCTTGCCGAACTGGTGCGGAACAGGGACGTCAAGCCGATCGAACTGATCGACGAAGCCATCGGCCGCGCGGAGGCGCTCAATTCGAAGCTCAATTTCGTCGTCTTCAAGGACTACGACCGGGCGCGTGAGGCGGCAAAGGGCGACTTGCCGAAAGGCCCATTCACGGGCGTGCCGTTCTTCCTGAAGGACATCTATGGCATCGCGGAAGGCATGCCGACACGCCAGGCCGCGCGTTTCATACCGCCGCTTCCCGCGCCCCAGGATTGCCTGCTCGTCGAACGTTACAAACAGGCGGGCCTCGTCATGCTGGGCAAGACGAACGTGCCGGAATTCGGTCTCGTGCCGACGACGGAATCGAAACTCTACGGCCCCGCGCGTAACCCCTGGAATCCCGAGCACTCGACGGGCGGATCGTCCGGCGGCTCGGCGGCGGCGGTGGCGGCGCGCGTCGTTCCCCTTGCCCACGCCAACGACGGCGGCGGCTCCATCCGCATTCCGGCCTCGTGCTGCGGTCTGGTCGGGCTGAAGCCGACGCGCGCGCGCATGAGCTATGCGCCCGACTTCGGCGACATCATCGATGGCCTCGCCAACGATCATGTGGTTTCGATCAGCGTGCGCGATACGGCGGCAGCGCTCGATGCGACC
This sequence comes from Rhizomicrobium sp., assembly GCA_035504555.1. Taxonomy (GTDB): domain Bacteria; phylum Pseudomonadota; class Alphaproteobacteria; order Micropepsales; family Micropepsaceae; genus Rhizomicrobium. The sequence goes on from DATJRP010000013.1 coordinate 32,336, forward strand.
GCTGGCTGCGTGCAGGGCGATCCTTATTGGGCGCCCGACCCGCCGGCGTCCTATCTGGCCGCCCTGGCGCTAAGACCCAAGCGCCTGCGTATCGCCTACTCGACAAAGAAACTCGACGGGCAGCCACTCCATCCGGATTGCGTGACCGCGATCAAACAGGCGGCGAAGCTCTGCGAAAGCTTCGGCCATATCGTCGAAGAGGCGATGCCCGATCTCAATCAGGCTTCGCTTATCCCGGCGTTCATGGCGTTCTGGGCGGCCAATCTCGCGGCCGGCATCGATTATGTGGCGATGCTGACGAACCAGACGCCAACGGACGAAAAGTTCGAAGGTTTGACGTGGGGGCTTTACGAAGCGGGCAAACGCATCACGGCCAGCGAATATCTCCACGCGAAAGGCGCCATGCAGCAGGCCCCGCGCAAGGCGGCGAAATTCCACGAAACCTACGATGCGTGGCTCTCCTCCACGCTCGGCGCACCGCCCGTGAAGCTCGGCTTCTTCGACATGGAAGAGCGCGATCCGCAGAAGTCGTTCGCGCCACTGATCGACTACGTGCCGTTCACGGCCATGCAGAACGTGACGGGACAGCCGGCGATCAACCTGCCGCTTCACTGGAACGATGCGGGACTTCCCGTGGGCGCGCATTTTGTCGGGCGTTACGGCGACGAGACGACGCTTCTCCAGCTCGCCGCGCAGCTGGAACAGGCCGCACCTTGGGCGCAGCGCCGCCCCAACCTCGAGGGCTGAACCATGGCTTTCGCCGAATACGACCGTTACGACGCAACCGGCCTCGCGCAGCTCGTACGCCGCGGAGAGGTGACGCCGCTGGAGCTCGTCGATGAATGCATCGCCCGCATCGAGCGCCACAACGCCACGCTCAATGCCGTCGTCTTCCAGGCGTTCGACGAAGCGCGCAAGACCGCGAAAGGCAAATTGCCCGACGGTCCGTTCAAAGGCGTGCCGTTCCTGATCAAGGACATCAGCATGCCCGTGAAGGGCTGGCCGATGACGAACGGCTCGGCCTATCTGCGCGGCTACGTGTCGGACCAGGACAGCGAGCTCGTGCGCCGCTATCGCGCCGCCGGCGTCGTGCTCGTCGGCAAGACCAACACGCCCGAATTCGGCATTCCGGGAACGACCGAAGGCCGGCACCTCGGCATCTGCCGCAATCCGTGGAATCCCGATCATTCGTCGGGCGGTTCTTCGGGCGGCGCGGCCTCATCCGTCGCCTCCGGCATGGTGCCGATGGCGCATGGCAGCGACGGGCTGGGCTCGATCCGCATCCCGTCCGCGCAATGCGGGCTCGTCGGCGTGAAGCCCACGCAGAACAGAAACCCCGGCGGGCCGGACGATCGCGGCCGCGCGCACGGCCTTATCGTCGATCACGTGTTAACGCGGTCCTTGCGCGATTCTGCCGCCATGCTCGACTGGACCGGCTACGCCGAAGACGATGCGCCTTACGCGCCGATCCCGAAAGAGCGTCCGTATACGGAAGAAATCCGCACGGCGCCCGGCAAGCTCCGAATCGCCGTCTCGACCGAAGTGCCGCGCAAGATCGAGCCGCATCCGGACGTGCAGGCGGTGTTCGACCGCACGGTCGCGCTCTTGCGCGAGCTCGGCCACACCATCATCGAGATCAAGGAACTCGGTATCGACTGGAGGAGACTCTATCGCGCGCAAGGCGCGGTGTCGGGCGCCATGATGGCCGCGAGCATCGACGACTGGACCAGGGTCCTCGGCCGCGAGCCTTCGGAGAACGACATGGAGCCGCTCGCCTGGGCCAGTTATCGCGCGTCAAAATCGCTGTCGTCGTCGCAGGTGGGCACCGGCTTGCAGGATCTGCGCTTGTTGTCGCGTCATGTGCTGGCGCTGTGGCGCAGCTTCGACGTGCTGCTCTCGCCGGTGACTCTCACACCGCCGCCCAAGATCGGGTATCTCGATCCCGTCAACGTCGAGCCACGCGAGTTCAACAAGCGCCAGAGTGTCGTCTTCGGCTACACGCCGCCCTACAACATGACCGGCCAGCCATCGTTCTCCCTGCCCATGGGATTGTCATCCGACAGGCTTCCTATCGGCATGATGTTCACCGGCCGCTTCGGCGACGAAGCGACCTTGTTCCGCCTCGCCGGCCAGATCGAACAGGCGACCGCCTGGAACGAGGGCCAGCAGGCGAAGGTCTGGGGGTAACGCTTTTCCGTCGACGCGTAAGTCGCGATTTTTAGCGCAGAGGACGCAGTGGTTGCGCAGAGGACGCAGAACGTCTCGCGCGCATCGCGCAACCATTATTTTCGCCGGCGAAGGAAAACCCGTGCGCTAACGCGCACGAAAGCTCTCCTGCGTCCACTGCGCAACCACTGCGTCCTCTGCGCTAAAAATTCGCCACGCGAATCTCGGGCGTTTCGGTATATATAGTGGTAAGATGACAACCACACTTCACATTGTCGGCGGCGGGCTTGCAGGTAGCGAAGCGGCCTGGGGTGCCGCGGAACGTGGCGTGCCTGTGGTGCTGCATGAGATGCGCCCTGTCACGAAAACCGATGCGCATCAGACGGATGGCTTCGCCGAGCTCGTCTGCTCAAACTCCTTCCGCTCCGACGATTGGGAGAACAACGCCGTCGGCCTCTTGCATGAAGAGATGCGCCGCGCGGGTTCGCTCATCCTCAGCGCGGCCGATGCGCACAAATTGCCGGCGGGCGGCGCGCTCGCCGTCGACCGCGAAGGCTTCTCCGCTGCGGTGACGGACGCGCTTACAAGACATCCGCGAATCGAAGTCCGCCGTGAGGAAGTCGACGGTCTGCCGCCGGCCGACTGGGCGTCGACCATCATCGCCACAGGCCCCCTCACCGCGCCCGCGCTCGCCAACGCGATCCGCGAAACGACGGGTGAAGCTTCGCTCTCCTTCTTCGATGCCATCGCGCCCATCGTGCATCGCGATTCCATCGACACGGAGATCGCCTGGTTCCAGTCGCGCTACGACAAGAAGGGTCCGGGCGGCGGCGACGCTGACTATCTCAACTGCCCGCTCGATCAGGAACAATATCGCGCCTTCATCGCAGCACTGCTTTCGGGCGAGAAGACGGAATTCAAGGAGTGGGAGAAATCGACGCCCTATTTCGAGGGCTGTCTTCCCATCGAAGTGATGGCGTCGCGCGGCGAGGACACGCTGCGCTTCGGTCCCATGAAGCCGGTCGGCCTCGCCGATCCGCGCAATGGCTATCGTCCTTATGCTGTCGTGCAATTGCGCCAGGACAATGCGCTGGGCACGTTGTGGAACATGGTGGGCTTCCAGACCAAGCTGAAGCACGGCGAGCAGACACGCATCTTCCGCATGATCCCTGGATTGGAGAATGCCAGCTTCGCGCGGCTGGGCGGCTTGCATCGCAACACTTTCATCAATTCGCCGCGGCTCCTCGATACGCAGTTGCGATTGAAAGCGCGGCCACAAATCCGCTTCGCCGGCCAGATCACCGGCGTCGAGGGCTATGTGGAAAGCGCGGCCATCGGACTGCTCGCGGGACGTTTCGCGGCGGCGGAGCTCAAGGGCGAAGTCTGCGCACCGCCGCCCGCCACGACGGCACTCGGTGCATTGCTCGCACATATCTCCGGCGGCGCCGATGAGAAAACGTTCCAGCCGATGAACGTCAATTTCGGACTGTTCCCCGAAATCGCCGGCCGCGGCAAAGACCGCAAGAAAGCGCTTTCGCATCGCGCGCTGGCCGATCTCGATGCATGGCTCGGAAAAACGCGCGAAGCGGCGGAATAGATCGCTAGGGTGCTACACCATACTTCGCATAGTTATCGGCGATAGACGGAACGATCGCCTTGGCCGCCGCGATGTCTGCGTTGCCGTCGACGGCTTGCCCCGTCCTGAGCTTAGCCAAGCCGCGCACATAGAGCGATCCCGCATCATCCGACTGAGCCGCAAGCGCAGCCGTCGTGTCCCTTATGGCAGCTGCATAATCGGCGAGCCGATATTCCACGACGCCGCGCGAATTCAATGCGGCGGCGTCCCCCGGCGCAAGACGCAGCGACTCATTACATTCGGCGAGCGCCGCATCGAGCTGTAGCCCCATTGTTGCCCTGGTCCAGCACGCTGAATTCAACACGCGCGAGTCGCTTGGGTGCGCCGCAATCATGAGGTCGACGGCCTTGGCCGCGCTGTCGTTGCCACGCAGGTCGGTCATCATCTCGACGAGTTCGCGCCAAGCGTCGAAATAGCCCGGACCATGCTGCACGGCTTGCTGAAGCGCTTTCTTCTGGTTCGCCGTGTCGCCGAGCGCCTTGTAGGCGAGCGCCAGATTGTAAAAGGCCCTCGGGAGATATTCTCCCTTCCAATTCTCCTTGAAGACGTGGTCGATGAAGTTCTCACATGCCGAAACCACCTCGCGCGGCGTATAGTCTCCATCGTGCGTGCAATGCCCCATGTAATCGTCGGCCGCGGCCGCGGAATGTATCTGCAGACCCAACAACAGGCCGAATGCGGCGGCAGCGAACCGCACCTTTGGCGGCATGGTTTTCCCCTCGAACGTGCGTTGGTCAATATAGATGAAGCTTGATCGGCGCGCCAATTGCGCGATGAACCTGGAACCCTCTCACACCTGCCCCCTCACCATCGCCCGCAGCATGGACCATTGGCGGCGGTAGAGCGGGATGTCGGCGGGTGCGGGTTCTTCGGCCGCGAGGTGTTTCGCATAAAGCGGCACGAGCGTTGCCGGGAGAACAGCCGCAAACGCCCGGCCGGGCTTGGGTCGGCTTCTGGCCGCAGCATGATGTGCAAGTGCGCTTTTCGCGATCTGCGTGATCGCGTGTTTCTCGCCGCCCTGGTTGACGAGCAATTGCGGCAGGAACGATTTTCCGCGCGCCGCATGCAGCGGCAGCGTGCGCAACAAGCCCGCGAGTGCATAGGCCGTTCCGGCCTGCCGCAGCAGCGCATAATCCGGCACCCGATCGCCATCCAGAATCCGCGCTGCGATCCGCATGACATTTCCCGACGTCGCATCGGCATAGTCTTCCAGCGAACCCAGATCGTTGAACGCGGCCGCGCCGACGTCGAAGCGGCGCGCAGCGATCATCGCTTCGAAGGGTTCCAGCGGCGCGCCGGTGCGCGCGAAGAGCTCCGCCAGCCCCCGGGCGACGTCGTGATTGCGCGGGCTGCCGTCGCACGCGCCCTCCACGGCCTCGCGCCACCAGGCGAGCCGGATGTCGGCCACCATCGGCTCCTTCACCGTTTCGCCGATGCGCGCCAGCTCATGGTTGAGAGCGTAGAGGGCAAAGAGCAGCGGCCGTCGCTCGGCCGGCGCAAAAAGAGCGGAGAGATAACGGTCGGGATCGACACGGCGCACCGTCTCTTCGCAGGCCAGGAGCGAGGCTTCGATCGTCATGGCATCAGAAAGAAAGAACCGTCCGGATCGCTCCGGACGGCCTTTTCGGGAGATCGGCGGGCTTCAGGGCAAAAAGGACTTCGCCGCCATGCAGAACAGCATCGGTATCGAAAGCAGCGTGTTGATGCGCGAGAACTGACTTGCCATCTTCGCCGACGCGGCCTTCGCTTCTTTCGACAGATCGGGATATTTGTTGGCGATGTTGAGCGCCTTCTGCTGGTTCGGCCAAATGATGAACCAGACGTTGAACCACATGATCGTGCCGAACCACATGCCGATGCCGATCATCAGAACCGATGGGTCCGAGAACGCTCCGTTCGGATCGGCTATGTCGAGCGTGTAAGCTTGGGCGAGATAGTTATTAAGCCAGGCGAGAATGATTCCGAAGACGATCGTACCCATCGCACCCCAGCGGAACCAGAAGAGCGCCGCCGGTGTGATGTATTTGCCGAGCGCGGGGCGCAGCTCTTCGGGGATCGAAGGCGTGGTCGGCGCGGCGACGAAGTTGAAGTACCACAGCAGACCGATCCACATCACGCCGGACATGATGTGCAGCCAACGCACGAAGAACAGCCAGAAGCCGCGGTCGACGTGCGCGCCCACCTGCCACCAGTGAATTCCAAGCAAAATTGCCGCGATCACGAAACCCGCGATCACAACGGCACGGAGATTGGACAGAAAAGCAGCCATCGGGCTTCCCCCAATTGTTGAGTCTGAGTCGGGAGTTTACCCTACTTTTCCGCGAAATCAGCCGTCTTGTCTAAAGGGCAAGCTGCCTCGGGCGGACCACCTGGAACCAGGTGAACACCATCAACCGGGTTACCATGACCGCCGTGAAGAACGAGGTGATGATGCCGAGGCCGAGGGCCACGGCGAAACCCCGGACCGGGCCGGTGCCCAGCTGGAAGAGGATGGCCGAGGCGATCAGGTGGGTCATATTGGCGTCGAAGATGGTGGTCCTGGCTCGTTGGAAGCCCTGGTCGATCGAGGCGATGATGCTGCGCCCGTTTCGCACCTCTTCGCGGATACGCTCATAGATGAGGACGTTGGCGTCCACGGCCATGCCCATGGTGAGCACGATGCCCGCGATGCCGGGGAGCGTCAGCGTGGCGCCCAGCAATGTGAGCAGCGCCATCAGCAGGATCACGTTGAACGCCAGCGCGATGTCGGCAAAGACGCCGAACAGGCCGTAGCGCAAGACCATAAAGACGGCGACGCATGCGAGGCCCGCCAGCGTCGAATATTTGCCGGCGTTGATCTGGTCGGCGCCGAGCTCGGGGCCCGTCGTGCGCTGTTCGATCACCTTGAGCGGCGCCGGCAGCGCTCCCGCACGCAGAAGCACGGCGAGGTCGTTGGCGGACTGGAAGGTGAAATTGCCTTCGATCTCGCCCGTGCCCGTCAGGATCGCATCCTTGATGACGGGCGCTTCGATGATCTTCTTGTCGAGGACGATGGCGAAACGCCGGCCGACATTGTCCTTCGTCTCGTTGCCGAATTCGCGGGCGCCGATGTTGTTGAAATTCATGACCACGACCGTCTGGCCGGTCTGCTGGTTTGCGTCGGCGCGTGCGGTGGTGAGCTTGTCGCCCGAGACGAAGACGTGCTTTTCGACCACGAGGCCTGGCCCCTGACCGCCCTTCGGATTGTCGAACGGCAGATATTCCGAGCCGATCGGCACGATGCCTTTCTGCGCCTGTTCGATCGACGCGTTTTCGTCGACCATCTGGAAGGTCATCTTCGCCGTCTTGCCGAGCAGCTCGACGAGATGCTTCGGATCGCCCAAGCCCGGCACCTGCACGACGATGCGGTCGTCGCCCTGGCGTTCGATCGACGGTTCGCGGGTGCCCAGCTGGTCGATGCGCTTGCGCACGACTTCGACGGACTGACCCAGAATGTCGCTGTCGGTCTGGTTCTTGTACTGTTCCGTCATTTTCATGACGATGGTGCCATTGCCGGGCGTGAGCACATCATAGCCCTTGGCGCCGACGGTGAAGACGCCGCCGCTGGGGCTGGGATTCAGCGCCGCGATCAGCGACTTCGCCTGATCGAACTGCTGCGGATCCATGATCTCGAGCGAAACGGAATCGCCCAGGATCTGCACGTTGCGGAAGGCGATGTGGTTCTTGCGCAGGCTGGCGCGGATATCACCGATCAGGGATTCGAGCTGGTCCTTCTGCACCTGGTCGAGTTCGACTTCGAGAAGGAGGTAGGAGCCGCCCTGCAGGTCGAGGCCCAGCGCCACCGTGTTCGTCGGCCACCATTGCGGCAGGCGCGTCAGCACGGAATCCGGCAGCGCGTTGGGCAGCGCAATGATGAATCCCAGAAGGAGGATCGCATAGGTAATGGCGCGCGACCAAGGCGATATCTGAAGCATGACGTCTCAGCTCTTGTCCGTCTTGTCGGCGTTCTTCGCCCGCACTTCGGAAAGCGTCGAACGCACCACGCGGATCTGCACATTGTCGGCGATCTCGACCGTGATCTCGGCGTCGTCCTTCTGCGGCGGCTTGGCCACGCGTCCGACAATGCCGCCCGCCGTCACCACCGTGTCACCCCGCCGCACATTGTCGACCATCTCCCGGTGCTGTTTCACCCGCTGCTGCTGCGGCCGGAGGATCAGGAAGTAAATGATGGGGATGATGAAGAGGAACGGGAAAATCGGATTGGTGAAAAAGTCTTGCATGATAGTTCCGAGAGAGATTACGCCGGGCAGTCCGGCGGCGGACTATAGCGGCCCGCCCCCTCATTGCAACCGCGCGGGATAGCGAGAACTGGCGTGCCCAAACCCCCGAAAAACCTGGAAATTGACGCCGATTTGCTGGCCCGGATCGCAGGCGCCCTGGAGCGGCTGGCGCCGCCCGCGCTGGCCGGCGCCGCCCCTGCCGAAGGCGACGCATTCGTCTGGGAGCCGGGCCACGGCGGTCTCCTCGCGGTCCCCGAAGTGGCGTATCTGCCGCTCGACCTTCTCAAGGGCGTCGACTTCGCCCGCGACACACTGGTTCAGAACACGACCCGCTTCGCCGACGGCCTGCCCGCCAACAATGCGCTGCTGTGGGGCGCGCGCGGCATGGGCAAGAGTTCGCTGGTGAAGGCCGTGCACGCCGCGGTCAACGCCGATCGCAAGGGTGCGGCGCGCGTGGCGCTCGTGGAAATCCATCGCGAAGAGATCGCGAGCCTGCCCTTGCTGCTGCGAACCCTGCGCGGTGCCCGCCGGCGGTTTCTTCTTTATTGCGACGATCTCTCCTTCGACAAGGACGATACGAGCTACAAATCGCTCAAGGCCGCGCTCGAAGGCGGTATCGAGGGTCGGCCCGAGAACGTCCTCTTCTACGCGACCTCCAACCGCCGGCATCTGCTGCCGCGCGATATGATGGAGAACGAGCGCTCCACCGCCATCAATCCGTCGGAAGCCGTCGAAGAGAAGGTCTCGCTGTCGGATCGTTTCGGATTGTGGCTGGGCTTCCACAATTGCAGCCAGGACGATTACCTCGCGATGATCGACGGCTATGCGGCGCATTACGGAATAGCCCGCGATCGCGAAATGCTGAAAACGCGCGCGCTGGCCTGGGCCGCCGGCCGCGGCGCCCGCTCCGGCCGCGTTGCCTGGCAGTTCATACAGGACCTGGCGGGCGAACTCGGCAAGACGCTGTAGCGATATCTTCGAGAGCCCGCTGCCGGTCAGCTGGCGCGGTTCAGGTATTGGACGGGATCGACGGCCTGCACGCCTTTGCGGATTTCGAAGTGCAGTTGCGGACGATCGACGTCGCCCGTTTCGCCGGCGGTGCCGATGATCTGACCGCGCTCGACGATGTCGCCGCGCGACACGCGGATCGAACCCGCATGCGCATAGGCCGTGACGTAACCGTTGTCGTGCCGGATCAGCACGAGGTTGCCATAGCCTTTGAGTTCGTTGCCGGTATAGGTGACGGTGCCGGCTGCCGCGGCGCGGATCGGCGCGCCTTCTTGCGTCGCAATATTGATGCCGTCATTGCGCTCGCCGTGCCGCGAACCGCCGAAGCCTTCGATGATGCGCCCCTGTACGGGCCAGATGAACTTCATCGACCCCGTGTCTTCGGGCGCGGCCTCGCTCGGCCGCATCCACCACGACCACCACGAATTGTCGCCGCTGTTGCTCGCGCCCTGCTGTGCGTCGTCGTCGTAGCGTTGCTGACGCGGCTTCGGCGTCACGCGCGGCTCTTCGTAACCGGCCGGCGTGTAATGCGGGCGCGGAACGGGATGCGGCACATAGGCCACGTCTTCGCGCGGGCGCTCGTCACGCGGCCGCGACGGCACGCGCAGGACCTGGCCCGGATAGAGATCGGCCCATTCGTCGATGTCGTTGAGATCGGCGATTTCGGCGCCGGTCGTATCGCAGCGCGCCGCGATCTTGGAGATGCTGTCGCCCTCGCGCACGGTGACGGTGTAGTAGGGATGCTCGGCCGGATAGCTCGCCGCCGAACGCTCGGGATCGATCACGTAGGCGGGACGTTCCTGGCAGCCGGCCAAAAGCGCGGGGACTATGACGACCAGCGCAGCCACAAGGCCGCGCTTGCCCTCATCTCTTTTCGCCCGACGCTCCATCGAGTGTTCTACTCTCTTGAGGCAGCCCCGCGACCATGGGCACGAAGACCACCGGCATCAGCGGTTCGGTTCTCGTCCCGCTCTCCGTTCGGATAATCTTCACCAAGTGTTGAGAAAACCTTTCCGGGCCGACCGGGGCGATCAGAATGCCGCCCGGTTTGAGCTGATCGATCAGGGTTTGTGGCACGTCTTCCACAGCGGCGCTGAGCACGATGCGGTCGAATGGCGCCTGCTCCGGCCAGCCCTTGAGTCCGTCGCTACGACGGACCACCACATTGTGTAGCCTGAGTTTAGCGAAGCGCGCCTTGGCGCCATCCAGCAGCGGACGGTGGCGTTCGACCGTGTAGACCCAGCCTGCCAGCCGCGCCAGCACCGCCGCCTGGTAGCCCGAACCCGTTCCAATCTCCAGCACCCGGTGCCTGGGCGTCACCTCGAGGGCTTGCGTGATGTAGGCGACGATGAAGGGCTGGCTGATGGTCTGACCGCAGGCGATGGGAAGCGCCGTGTTCTCATAGGCGCTGACTTCGAACGGCTTCTCCACAAACAACTCGCGCGGCGTCTTCTCCATGGCTTCGAGCACGTGCTGATCGGTGATGCCCTGCCCGCGCAGCGCCATCACGAGCGCCATCGTTCCATGTTCGCTCATGGCTTTGCAGCGTCGAACGCGGCTTTCAGATGGTCGCGCACCTTGAATTCCGTCAGGTTGAGATGCAGCGGCGTGACCGAGATCCTGTTTGCATACACGGCGGCGAGGTCGGTGCCGGGCTCGGGCCTGCTCTGTACGCGCTTGAAGCCGATCCAGTAGTAGGCGTTGCCGCGCAGATCGGTGCGGCGGTCGAGCATCGCCTGTTGCATGTCGCGCTTGCCCTGTTCAGTCACTTCCACGCCCGCAACTTCGCCCGGCGCGCAATCGGGGAAATTGACGTTGATCAAGACGTCGTCCGGCCAGCCTGCTTTCACGAGCCTCTCGATGACGCTGGGACCATGCGTCTCCGCGCAGGTCCACGGCGCCTCGCGCTTCTCTGCGAAACCGTAAGCTTGCGACAGCGCGATCGAGGGAATGCCCAGCACGCAGCCTTCCATGGCACCCGCGATGGTGCCGGAATAGGTCACGTCGTCGGCGATGTTGGCGCCGCGGTTAACGCCCGAAAGCACCAGCTGCGGCGGCGCCTCCTTTAGGAGCTCGGCCAGCGCCATCAGCACGCAATCGGTGGGTGTGCCGGAAACGGCAAAGCGCTTCTCCTCAACCCGGCGCATGCGCAGGGGCGCGCTGATGGTCAGCGAATGCGACGCGCCCGACTGTTCGGTCTCCGGCGCCACGATCCACACGTCGGAAGTCAAGGCGCGCGCGATCGTCTCGGCGGCTTTCAGTCCCGGCGCATGAATGCCGTCGTCATTGGTGATGAGGATGCGCATCAAACAGATTTCTCGATCTTTGTCACGCCGCCCATATAGGGAACCAACGCCTCAGGAATGCGAACGCTGCCGTCCGCCTCCTGATAATTCTCGAGGATTGCGACAAGCGTGCGTCCGACGGCGAGGCCGGAGCCGTTCAGGGTGTGGACAAAGCGGGTGGATTTCTCGGCCGAGGGGCGATAGCGCGTGTTCATGCGCCGCGCCTGGAAGTCGCCGCAGTTCGAGCACGAGGAAATCTCGCGATAGCGGTTCTGCCCCGGCAGCCACACTTCGATGTCGTAGGTCTTCTTCGCCGTGAAGCCCATGTCGCCGGTCGAGAGCGTCATCACGCGATGCGCGAGATCGAGGCGCTTGAGCACCTCTTGTGCACAATCCGTCATCCTTTCGTGCTCGGGTTCCGACTGCTCCGGCGTCGTGATCGAGACGAGCTCGACTTTCGAGAATTGATGCATGCGGATCATGCCGCGCGTGTCGCGGCCGGCCGCACCCGCTTCCGCACGGAAACACGGCGTCCACGCGGTCATGCGCATGGGCAATTTCGCTTCGTCGAGGATTTCCTCGCGCACGTAATTGGTGAGCGGGACCTCCGCCGTGGGGATAAGCCCATAGCGATGTTTCTTCTGCTCGCGAAAACGCAGCGTAAGAACCATTTGAAGACCTAGCACGTCGGCGCTCGCTGCGAGTTCTTCCAAGAATTCATCGCTGGGGAAGAATTCCCCCGGCAGCGGCCAGAATGCATCCGCCTCGAACTTCGGCATTTGGCCCGTTCCGAAGAACGCGTCTTCACGCACCATGAGCGGAGGATTGATTTCCGTATAGCCGAACGTGCCCGTTTGCAGATCGAGCATGAAATTGCCCAGCGCGCGTTCGAGCCTTGCCAGCTGCGCCTTGAGATACACGAACCGCGAACCCGAGACTTTTACCGCGCGTTCGAAATCCATCAGCCCCAGCGCTTCGCCGATTTCGAAATGTTCCTTCGCGGCGTTATTGCCGGACGGCCTGCCCCAATGGCGCGCGTCCACTTCGACATTCGCGGCTTCGTCGGCGCCGTCGGGAACGCCCGCGGCCGGAAGATTGGGCAATTGTGCGAGGCGGTCGCGCAGCTCCGCCTGCAGCACGCGCTCGCGTTCTTCGCCTGCCTGGATTTCGTCCTTGAGACCTGCAACCTCTGTCATCAAGGCATTCGCCTCGACGTCGTTCTTCTGCGCTTTGGCGCGGCCGATCAGTTTCGAGGCTTCGTTGCGGCGCGCCTGCGCCTCCTGCAGCCGCGTCAAAAGCGCACGCAGATCCTTGTCCTGCGCAACAAGTTCCGCTGTCACATTCGCGGCGTCGGCGACGCCGCGGCGCGCGAGCCCTTTCGCAAACGAGTCCGGGTCGTCTCGGATAATCCGTATGTCGTGCATGGGTTCCTCGTTACCCCGGGGTAATGGCATGCGTCGGGGTGACGGGTAAAGTGGATACCCGAGCCCGCGCGACACGTTGCAACAAGGCCGCGATTGCTTTGCCGGCGCGAACGATTAAATGAAGGGCCGAGACCCCGAGGTCGACCCTCAATGCTCCTGCCCGGCGAAAAAGTGGTCCTGGTCTTCCAGGGGGGTGGCGCGCTCGGCGCCTATCAGGCGGGCGCCTATGAGGCGCTCTCTGAAGCGGGCATCGAGCCGGACTGGGTCGCGGGCATTTCGATCGGCTCGATCAACGGCGCCATCATCGTCGGGAACCGCCCCGAAAACCGCGTGAAGCGGTTGCGCGAATTCTGGGAAGGCATCTCCGACGGCCTCGCCTCGACGCCTTTCGGCAACACCGAGTTCCGCATCGCGCTTAACGAACTGAACGCCGCGCGCGTGGCGACGTTCGGCGTGCCTGGATTCTTCGCACCACGCATTCCGCCGGCGGCGTTTCTGCCGCCCGGGACGAAAAGCGCGTTGAGCGTCTACACCACCGATCCGCTCCGCGAGACTCTGCTCAGGCTTGTCGATTTCGACGAGCTCAATTCGGGCAAGGTCCGCTACAGCGCCGGCGCCGTCGAGATCACCAGCGGCAACTTCGAATATTTCGACACGCACGACCGTCATGTCGACGTCGAATGTGTCCGCGCGAGCGCGGCCCTGCCGCCGGGTTTCCCGCCTGTCGAGGTCGACGGGAAATATTATTGGGACGGCGGCGTCGTCTCCAACACGCCGATGCAGTATACGCTTGAGATGACGGGGCGGCGCAGCGACGCCTGCGTCTTCCAGATCGACCTGTTCAGCGCGCGCGGACGCATGCCGAAAGCCCTGCCCGACGTCGTCCAGCGCGAGAAGGAAATCCGTTATTCCAGCCGCACGCGCCTCAATACCCACTTTTTCATGGAAATGCAGGCCATGCGCCGGGCCGCATGCCACCTCCTGGACAAGCTCCCGCCGGAGCTGCGCGACGATCCGGATGTCAAACTGCTCGAGGCGCAGACCTGCGACGCAGCCATCACCATCGTTCATTTGATCCATCGCCGCGCGGCATACGAGCGTTATTCCATGGACTATGAATTCTCCCGTCTTTCGATGCTGGAGCATTGGCAGGCGGGCCTCGACGACGTGCGGCACACGCTCGCCCATCCGGCCTGGCGCGAGCGCAAGAAACCCGCGATGGGCGTGGCGGTGCTCGATCTCACCCTCGACACGGAAAAGGAGATGGCACGATGAACGAAGACCAGGTCCGCAAACAGGCATTCGCAATCCCCCTCACAAGCCCGTCCTATCCGCCCGGTCCCTATCGCTTCTTCAACCGCGAATACCTCACCATCACCTATAAAACCGACCGCGACGCGCTCGAGAAGATCGTTCCCGAGCCGCTGGTCTTCACCGACGCCATCGTCAAATACGAATTCATCCGCATGCCGGATTCGACGGGCTTCGGCGACTACACGGAATCGGGCCAGATCATCCCCGTCACCTACAAGGGCAACGCGGGTGTCTACGTCCATTCCATGTATCTGAACGACGAATCCCCCATTGCCGGCGGACGCGAGATATGGGGCTTCCCGAAGAAACTCGCCGAGCCCGTGCTCACGCACGATTCCGATGCGCTCGTGGGCACGCTCGACTACGGAGGCCTGCGCGTGGCCGTGGGAGTCATGGGGTACAAGCACCGGACGCTCGACAGCGAGGCGGTCCGCAAATCCTTCGACGTGCCCAACTACACGATCAAGATCATCCCCGACGCCGATTGCTCGCCGCGCATCTGCGAGCTCGTGCGCTTCCGCATCGAGGACCTTGTCGTCAAGGGCGCGTGGACGGGGCCCGCGTCGCTCGAATTGTTCCATCATGCACTGGCGCCGGTGGCGCAGCTTCCGGTACGCGAGGTCGTGTCGGCCGTGCATGTGATGACCGATCTCACGCTGGGTTTGGGCGAAGTGGTCCACGACTATCTGAAACATTGAACGGAGACGCGAACATGAAGCTGAAGGATAAGGTCGCCATCGTCACCGGCGGCGCGCAAGGCATCGGCGAAGCCATCGCGCGGCGCTACATGTCGGAGGGCGCGAACGTCGCCATCGCCGACCTCAATCTCGACGAAGCCAGGGCCACCGCCGACAAGCTTTCGGCCAAAGGTCCCGGCAAGGCGATCGCCGTTGCCATGAACGTCACCGACGAGGATCAGGTGAACAATGGCGTGGCGCAGGTCGTCAGCCAATTGGGCGGCGTCGACGTTCTCGTCTCCAATGCCGGCGTACAGATCGTCCATCCGATCGAGGAATTCCCCTTTGACCAATGGAAGAAGCTTCTCTCCATCCATCTGGATGGCGCGTTCCTGACCTCGAAAGCCTGCATTCCGCACATGTACAAGAAGAGGTCTGGCTCCATCATCTTCATGGGCTCGGTGCATTCGAAGGAAGCCTCGCCGCTCAAATCGGCCTACGTCACCGCCAAGCACGGGCTTCTGGGCCTTGCCCGCGTCATCGCCAAGGAAGGCGGCCCCAAGGGCGTGCGCGCCAATGTCATCTGCCCGGGCTTTGTGCGCACGGCGCTGGTCGAGAAACAGATCCCCGAACAGGCAAAATCGCTCGGCATCTCCGAAGAAGAGGTCGTGAAGAAGATCATGCTGGGCGAGACGGTCGACGGCGAGTTCACGACGGTGGACGACGTGGCCGAAGTGGCGCTGTTGTTCGCAGGTTTCGAGACGAACGCGCTGACGGGCCAATCGCTCGTCGTCAGTCACGGCTGGTATATGAATTAGCGCGCCAGCGCCTCGGCGAAGCGCCGGTTCAGATCGGCAAGCGCCGCGCGGTCCGTTTCGCTCCACTGGGCGAGCGCCTTCGATAACAGCCGGCGCCGCGCCTGCGTGATCGCCCGGACGGTTTTCTTTCCCGCCGTCGTCAGTCGGGCCGCGCGTTTGCGCCGGTCGTCGCCCTCGTAGCGCGCAACCAGATCGAGGCTTTCCAGCTTGGCGAGCTGACGGCTGACGGTCGTGTGATCGCGGCCCACCTGATCGGCGAGCTCGGCCACGCCGAGGCTCCCGCGCGCACCCAGGATCACGAGCAGCGGAAACAGCGCGCGATCGAGGCGGACACCCGCTTCCTTGAGGAGCGCTTCGTCCCGCTGCGGGCTGTTGAGAAAGCCCAGGAGGTCCAGCATCGCCGAGGCCAGCATGTCCAAATTGCGTGTATTTTGCACCTTTACAACGCCTCTAGCAGGGATCATATTGCGTGTATGATACACGGGTCGAAAATCCTCGTCATCATCGGCAGCACGCGAGCCAGGCGCATTTGTCCCCAGGTCGCGGAGTGGGTCGCCAAAGTCGGCCGCGAAACGATCGCGGGCGAATTCGAAATCGTGGACCTCAAGGACTGGCCGCTGCCGATGGACGACGAGCCCGGCATTCCCGCCGGCGTGTCTGCCTCGAACGACTACGCCTTCGAACACACCCGCGCCTGGAGCCGGAAGATCGCGGAGGCAAATGCCGTCGTGTTCGTGTCGCCGCAGTACAATTGGGGCTACCCCGCGCCGCTCAAGAACGCACTCGATCACCTCTACGTCGAATGGTCCGGCAAGCCGGCGATGATCGTCACCTACGGCACGCGCGGCGGCGGCAAATGCGCGCGCCAATTGCGCCAGGTCCTCCATGGCCTGCACATGAAGCCCGTCGCGACCATGGTCGGCTTCAGACTGGCGCGGGCGCGCATCGAGGCCAATGCGGGCACGATCGACCCGGCGACGGAATTCGCCCGGCATCTGAAGACGCTCAAGCGCGCGTTTGCGGAATTGAACGCCGCTCTTGGCGGCAAGCGTGCCCGGCTTTGGCGCTGGTGAACGCTATTTCGCGCCCATCTCCGTCAGCACCGCATCCGGCGTGAGGATCTGCGGCAGGACGTCGGCGGCCGGGGCGCCGGGTTTGTAGAAGAGGTAGAGCGGCACGCCGGAGCGGTCGTGTTCGGAAAGGAGCGCGGTGATGTCGGCGTCGCGCTTTGTCCAGTCGGCCACGAGATAGGCCGTGTGCGTGCGCGCGAAGGCCTCGGCGACCGCAGGGCTCGACAGTGCGATCTTCTCGTTGACGAGACAGGTGATGCACCATGCGGCCGTGGCATCGACGAAGACCGGACGGTTCTCCTTGCGCAGCTCCGCCAACCGCGCCGGCGTGTAGGCTTCCGCGTGCAGCGCGCCGCTTGAGGGCACGCTGGCCGAGGCCGGCATCCCCTCGCCTTGCGCCACGACGACGCTGGCGACCGCCAGCACGAGACCGACGAGCGCCGCACCCGTGCCGACGCCGCGCCAGCGCAGCCCCGCGTCGCGGCTTGCGCTCCACGCCCAGGCGGCAAAGGCGAACGCCACCATCGAGGCGAGACTGGCGGCGAGGCCGACCGTGCCCGCCTGCTGCGCCAGCACCCAGACCAGCCAGGCCGCCGCGCCATACATCGGGAAGGCGAGCAATTGCTTGAGCGTCAGCATCCAGGCGCCGGGTTTCGGCAGGAGCCGCAGCAAGGCCGGCGACAACCCGATGGCAATGAAGGGCGCTGCGAAGCCCAGTCCCAAAAAGAAGAACACGCCGAGCGCGGAGGCCGCACCTTGCGTCAGCGCGAAGCCGATCGCCGCCGCCATGAACGGCGCGGTGCACGGCGCCGCCACAGCCACCGCCAGAACACCCGTGAAGAACGCGCCGGCCGGGCCCGATTTGCGCGCGAGCGAATCGCCTGCCGTGATGCCGCCCGGCAATTCGAACACGCCGGAGAGATTGAGGCCGACCGCGAACATCAACAGCGCGAACGCCGCCACGACGCGCGGCTCCTGCAACTGGAAGCCCCAGCCGACCGCATCGCCGCCCGCGCGCAACAGCAGCACCGCGCCACCGAGCACGAGGAAACTCAGGATCGCGCCCGCGCCGTACGCGAGGCCGTCGCGCGCCGCATGCTCCGTGCCGGCTTTCGAGGCGACCGCGAACGCCTTCATGGCGAGGATCGGCAGCACGCACGGCATGAGATTGAGGATGAGCCCGCCCACAAACGCGAACAGCAACGCCAGCACGACGCCCATATCGTCGCCGCCTGCGATTTGTGCGGACGGCACGGCGCCCGGCCGGGCAGCGATCGCAAGCGCCTGGACGGAATTGTCGGCCGAGGTGAGCACCAGAACGCCGCCCAGCGTCTGCGGCGTCTTCGCATCCGGCGCCAGTTGCAGAACGACACCGCCGTCGGCCTCGCCCAGTTTCTGTCCGGCGCTGCCTTTGATGAAGCCCTGCTCGAACGGATAGAACGTCGCGTCCTTCGGCGCGAGTTTCGGCGCGGCGAGGAAAAGATCGAGCGTCCCGCCCTTGCGCGCAAAACGTGCGGGCCACGGCGACGCCACGGGAATGAGCGCACGCGCCGCCTGGAAGTCCTGCGCCACCGTCGCGTAAGGCGGCGCGGGATCGGCGACGACGGCAAGCTGCAGACTCACCATCTGCTCTTCCGGCACGCACAAGGTCGAACTGCACACGAGCCACTGCGCATGGCCTTTGAGGGTTACGACGTCGCCCTGCTTCGCATCCTTCGGCGCGGTGAGCGGCATCAGCAGCCACGGCTTGCCGTCATAGCCGTATTGCATCAGCGGGCCCGCGGGCAGGCGCTTGGGATAGGGCCACGCGATCGCGCCCACATGCCAGCCTTGCGGCAGCGTCCAGTCGATCGTCGTCGGCGCGCCTGCGTCGCCAGAGTTCTGCCAATAGGTGTGCCAGCCTTCGCGGATGTCTTCTTCCAGCGCAATCGTCACCGAGCCGCCGGGCGCCACCTCGCCGTTCTCGGCGATCAGGCGCGCATGCACCTTCGGCACGGAATCGACCTGCGCCGCCGCCGGGACGGCGAGCGCGACGAATGCGGCGAGTGCGAGAAGGACTGCGCGAAGCGACACCATGGACGCCGATATAGAGGCCCCTGCCCCGCTCGACCAGAGCGACATTTGGGGGACAATGTCGATTTCAGGCTACAAACAGGATACGCGTTAAGAATCACCGGATCGTGAAGGGAAATTTGTGAGGATCACCGGCGGACATCTGGGCGGGCGCAAGCTCGCCACGCCACCCGACAACAGCATACGGCCGACCTCGGACAAGGTGCGCCAGGCGATCTTCAACATCCTGTGCCATCAGGATTACGGCTTCACGCTCGCGGGCGCGCGCACGGCCGATCTCTTCGCGGGCACGGGCGCCATGGGGATAGAAGCGATTTCGCAGGGCGCGTCGTTCTGTCTCTTCGTCGAAGATGCCGCCGAGAGCCGCGCGCTGATCCAGCGCAACATCGAAGCACTGGGGCTTACCGGCGTCACCAAAATCTTCCGGCGCGATGCGACGAAGCTCGGAAAGATGGCGGCGGCCTCCGGCGGACCGTTCGATCTCGTCTTCCTCGATCCGCCCTACCGGAAAGACCTGATCGCGCCGGCGCTGGCATCGTTGCGCGAAGGCGGATGGCTCGCGCCCAACGCACTCATCATCGCAGAGACGGGCGAAAACGAAATCGTGGCGGTCGAAAATTTCGAGACGCTCGACGAACGCATCTACGGCGAAACGCGCGTGACGTTCCTGCGCGCCTGATTATCCCGGAATCAACATACGTACGGCCGCCACGCCCATCACGGCCGTCCCCAGCCAGCCGAGGATCACGAGCGTGCGGCTTGCGGTATAGGCGCCCATCACCGATTTCTTCGACACGAGGACCATGATCACCGCCATCAGGGGCACGGCGACGACGCCGTTGATCACCGCGCTCCAGAACAGCGCCTTCATCGGGCTGATCGGGGAATATTGGATGACGAGCCCCGCCAGCACGCTGACCGCTATGACCCCGTAGAAACCGCGCGCTTCGACGGCCTTGCGTTCCAGCCCCCATTTCCAGCCCATCGCTTCGGACAGCGCGTAGGCGCCCGAGCCCGCCAGCACCGGCACGCCGATCAATCCGGCGCCCAGGATGCCGAGCGCGAACAGCACATAGGCGAAATTGCCGGCGAGCGGACGCAGTGCGCTTGCGGCCTGCGCGGCGGTGTTGATGTCGGTGATTCCCGCGACGTGGAGCGTGACGCCCGTGGCAAGGATGATGAAATAGGCCGTGAGATCGGAATAGAACATTCCGCTCCACGTATCCCACTTGATGCGGCGCAGTTCCGCCTCCGCCGCGGCCGCATCGCGCACCAGCGCGCCATCGTGTTTTCCGTGCATGTCCTCGACTTCTTCGGACGCCTGCCAAAAAAAAAGATAGGGACTGATGGTGGTGCCGAAGACGGCGACGATCACGGCGGCGGACCTGGAATTCAATGTGAAGCTCGGCCAGACCGAATGCAGCGCCACCTGTCCCCACGGGACGTGCACCGTGAACAGCACGCCGGCATAGGCAAGCAGCGACAGCGTGAGCCATTTCAGGAAGACGACGTAACGGTGATAGGGGACGAACACCTGCAGCACGAGCGTGACGAACACGAAGAACGCCGTCATCAGGTGCCGATCGAATCCCGTGACGAGCTCCGAGACTTCGCCCATGGCGGCCACGTCGGCGGCGATGTTGAACGTGTTGGCGATGAGCAGCAGCAGCACGACGGCCTGAAGCACGACCGGCGGAAAAGCCGTCTTGATGTTGGCGGCGAGCCCCTTGCCGGTGACCCGGCCGATCCGCGCACAGATCGACTGGATCGCGGACATGAGAGGAAACGCCAGCGGCATCGTCCACAGCATGTCCAGCCCGAACTGGGCACCCGCCTGGGAATAGGTGGCGATGCCGCTCGGATCGTCGTCGGCGGCGCCCGTGATCAGCCCCGGTCCCAACCGCGCGAGCGGATGTTCCTTCACGCGGGTCCAGAAGGACCGTCTGGCGCTTGCGCGCGGTCTGGCGATGCGGTCGTCTTCGGAGGACTCCATGCGTCTCACATTCGCTTCAAGCGGAACGTGACGTCACGACGGAAGAGCGGATCGCATTCCTTCAAGTTCGAATTCTCCCTCAGCGCCGGCCGAACAGCCGCTCGATATCGGCGAGCTTTAACTCAACGTAGGTCGGTCGTCCGTGGTTGCACTGGCCGGAATGGGGCGTCGCCTCCATCTCACGCAAAAGTGCATTCATCTCGTCGGCATTTAGCCGCCTTCCCGAGCGCACGCTCATGTGGCAGGCGAGCGTCCCGGCAACCTCTTCGAGATGCTCCTTCAGCGACAGCGCGGAACCGGTTTCGGCGATGTCGTCGGCGAGATCGCGCAACAGGCCCTGCACGTCCATGTCGCCCAGCATGGCGGGGACTTCGCGCACCATGATCGCGTCGGGACCGAAGGCTTCGACGATGAGACCGAGTTCGGCAAGCTGGTCGGCACGCGAAGCGATGCGCGTGACGTCGGACGGATCGAGCGAGGCGATCTCGGGGATGAGCAGCGGCTGGCGCGCGATGCCGCCGGCCGCCAGCGCGTGCTTCATGCGCTCATAGACGAGGCGTTCATGCGCCGCATGCTGATCGACGATGACGATGCCGTCTTCCGTCTGCGCCACGATGTAGGTCTCGTGCAATTGCGCGCGCGCGACGCCGAGTGGCAAGGGCTCCGCCTGCGGCCCGACCGGCGCCTCCTCCATGCGCGCCGATACGGCCTGCGCGGCGGCGCTTCCGAACAGGGGCGCATGATAGTCGGCGGCCGGCTCTGCAAAGCCGCGCGACGGCGGCTGCGGATAGAGGCGCGTGACGGATACGGGTTCTGCGCGGAAAGCGGCCAGCGTTGCGCCGGCCACGGTGGTCGAGGCGCGATGGCCCGCGCCGGCCAGCGCATTCTTGAGCGAGGAGACGATCAGTCCGCGCACGAGGCCCGCATCGCGAAAGCGCACTTCCGTCTTGGCCGGGTGAACGTTCACATCCACGAACTCGGGATCGCAGTCGAGGAACAGCGCCAGCGCCGGATGACGGTCGCGCGCGAGGAAATCGGCGTAGGCGCCGCGCACCGCGCCGATCAGGAGCTTGTCGCGCACGGGCCTTCCATTGACGACCAGGAACTGCATCTGCGCATTGGCCCGGTGATAGGTCGGAAGTCCCGCAAAGCCCGACACGCGTACGCCATCGCGCGTGATGTCGACGGGTGCTGCGTTGTCGCCGAAGTCGCGGCCCATGATGCGGGCGAGCCGCTTCAGGCGTCCGCCGAAGAGATCGCCTTCGCTTTCGAGTTCGAGGAAGCGCCGTCCGTCGAGCGTCAGCTGGAACGCCACATCCGGCCGCGCCATGGCGAGGCGTTTGACGATGTCGCCGGTCGCCAGATCTTCCGAGCGCGCCGATTTCAAGAACTTCAGCCGCGCCGGCGTGGCGAAAAACAATTCGCGCACTTCCACGCGCGTGCCGGATTGTCCCTTCGCACGGAATCCTACGGGCTGCGGACCTGACACCGTGCCGCCTTCGACACGGATCTCGTGCGCGTCGCCCGTGGCCGTGCGGCTGGCGATGGAAAGCCGCGCCACCGCGCCGATCGACGGCAGGGCTTCGCCGCGGAATCCCAGCGTCGCGATGCCGGTCAGATCGTCTTCGCCGTCCGTGACTGGAAGCTTTGACGTCGCGTGACGCTCGACCGCCAGGCGAAGTTCGTCCGCTTCCATGCCGATGCCGTCGTCTTCGACGAGGATGAGATCGGCGCCGCCGTTCGACACCGCGATGTCGATGCGCGCAGCACCCGCGTCGAGTGCGTTCTCGACCAGCTCCTTCACCGCGCTTGCCGGACGCTCCACCACTTCGCCGGCGGCGATGCGGTTGATCGTGCCTTCGGCGAGTCGGCGGATGGTCATTGCGCACCCAGATATTGCCGCGCGAGAACCTTGCCCTCTTCGATGGCGGGCTGATCGAACGGATCGACGCCCATCAAGCGGCCCATGGCGATGGTCTCCAGCATGAAATGCATCATGAGCGCGCCCATGGCACGCGCGTCGAGCGTAGGCACATGGATCTGCCGCACCGGCCGTCCGCGCCGAGCCAGCGTCTGCGCCGTCGCGCGCGCTTCCGCGGCCACCAGATCGCCCAAATGCTTGCCGCTGAGATAGGAAAGCCCCAGCGCATCGGCGCGCGCGGCGGGGATCGACGGCCCTGCGCCTTCTGTGTCGGTCGTGACGATGGTGAAGAGCGCGCCGCCCGGACCATCGAGGAACAGTTGCAGCTGGCTGTGCTGATCGACGGGACCGAGGGCTACCACGGGCGTCGTGCCCTGCCCTTCCTTGCCCAAGCTCTCCGCCCACAACTGGCGCCACCACGAGCCGAACGTTTTGAGCGTGTCGGCGTAACACCAGAGCACCGTCTCGCACAGCGTCTCGCCGAACGCACGATGAAGCGCTGCGCCCGAACAGGCCGGCACATCGCGCGGCGATTTCGCGGCCAGCATGTTCTGCACGACGTCGCCGGCACCTGCGCGCAACGCTTCGACGTCGAGACCGAGAAGAATGGCGGGGAGAATGCCGACTGTGGTGAGCACCGCGTAACGGCCGCCGACGCCCGGCGGATGGTCGAGCACAGGGCAGCCGATGCTTTCGGCGAACGCCTTCAATGCACTGGGCTTGGGCTCCGTCACCACGATAAAGTGCTGCGCCAGATATTTGCCGCCGCCCGCCGCATCGATGGCGCCGGCCGCCGCCAGCGTTTGCGCCAGCGTCTCCGCCGTGCCGCCCGATTTCGAAATCGCCACGAAGCGCGTCGAGCGGAGATCGAAAGTCTTGAGCGCGGCCGCGAAAGTGAACGGATCGGCGTTATCGAAGAAGGTCACGCGCGGTTTAGGTTCCGCGCCGAACGGAATGATATCCTTGAGCGCCTGGCCGCCGAGGCTCGAGCCGCCAATGCCGAGCACCGCCACATCGGTCGTGTTGCCGCGCCACTTTTCCGCCGCCGCACGGGCCGCAGCGATATCGTCGCGCCGCTCGGGGACATGCAGGAGTTCGAGCGCGTTGTCCTCGTAGGCTTGGCGGAACCAGGCGAGCGTGGCCTCCGCTTGGCCGAGCGCATTGGCGAAATCGACCGCGCCCGTCGCGCCGGACGCCAGCTCGAGAGACACGGTGAAGGGCAGCGGACTCGCCATGGCCCTACCTTAGCAGATCGTTCCTCCCCCGAACGTGGTTCGGGGGAGGTGGATTGCCACGCGCAGCGTGGCAAGACGGAGGAGGCATCAGCGCAGACGTCGCTCCCTCCACCGCGAAGTTTGTCCTCTGGCCGCGCTTTGCGCGGACCCGGGGGGCGGTTCCTTTCCCCCGCTTTGCGGGGGAGGATTTCATTCAGCGATGGGCCGCGCGCGCTTCGCCGGGTATGGCGGGGGGTCTGGCGGTCCGCTGGCCGTCGGGCGTGCCGCCGATGACGATGGTCATGGCGCGCGGATTGAAGATTCGCTTCGCTGCCCGCTTCACGTCGGCGACCGTCACCGCGTCGATCAGCGCGTTGCGTTTCTGAATGTAGTCGACCGGCAGGCCTACCTGCTGGAAACCGTTCAGTTCGCTGACGATGCCGACATTGGAGCTGAACGACATGGGGAACGAGCCGGTGAGGTAAGTCTTGGCGTCGGCCAGTTCCTTGTCGGTGGGACCGTTCTGTGCGAATTCCTCCAGCGTGCTGCGCACGACGCCGATGGCCTGGTTCACGCTGCTCTGCTTGGTGGCGAATTCGCCGGCGACGAAGCCCGCGCGGCGGAAGGAATCGAGCGACGTCGAGATGTCGTAGGTGAGTCCGCGCTTGACGCGCACTTCATCGGTCAGCCGCGAAGAGAAGCCGCCGCCGCCGATGATGTAGTTGGCAACGAAGGCGGGAATGAAGTCCCTGTCGCTGCGCATGAGGCCCGGAAGCCCGAAGATGACCGTCGGCTGCGGCACGGCCATCGGGATGACCTGGATGCCGGGCTGTCCGACATGGCCGGGCCACGGCGGCGGCGCGGGCGCGCGCGCGGGCAATCTGCCGAAGGCGCTGTTCAAAAGTTGTGTCAGCGTTGCTGCGTCGACGTCGCCGGACACGGCGATCTTGATGTCGCCCTTCACCCAATGCGCGGCGGCGAAGGCCCTGATGTCACCCTGTGTGATGGCGTTGATAGACGCCGCGTCGCCGTTGACGGAATGGCCGTAGGGATGGTCGTGGAAGTAGGCCTTGTAGAAGCCCTTCGCGGCCACCGTCGGCGGATCGGTGTCTTCCTCCTCCAGCGACGAGAGAATCTGCGCCCGCACGCGCTGAACGGCGTCCTGATCGAAGCGCGGATGCGCAAGCGCGAGACCCAGAAGCTGGAACGCGTCCTTCGCGTTGTCCGTCAGCGTCACCAGCGAAACCGTGAGATAGTCGCGGCTGGGATTGATGGTGAGGCGGATGGCGCGATTGCTGAGCGCGGTCTGGTAGGCCGTCGAATTGAGATTGCCCGCGCCTTCGTCGAGCAGGCTTGCGGCGAAGGCCGCGAGGCCGAACTTGCCTTGCGGATCGTAAGCGGAGCCCGCCGGGATCGAGGCGCTCATGGCAATCATCGGCAGCGTGTGGTCGGACACGTACCAGACTTCTTCGCCTTTCGGCATCTTGAGCGTCTTGACGTCTGCGGCGTTCGCAACGCCGGAGAAACATGCTGCGCAGGTGAGCGCGACGAGAAGCGGGCGCCACGCCATCACTGCTGTCCCCCCGCCGGCACGAGATAGCCCGTCACCGCTTCGCGCTTGATCAGGTCCTGCGCCGCCACGTGCTGTACTGCTTCGCCGGACACGGCGCGAATGCGCTCGGGCCATTCGGTGACGTCGTCGGCGGTGAGGCCGATGGCCAGCGCCTGGCCGTAAGCCGAGGCCATCGAATACTGACTGTCGCGGCGATAGATCGAATCCGCCACGAGCTGCGTCTTGGCGCGTTCGAGATCGGCCGTTTTGGGATGCGCCTGCACGAAGGCCTGCATGATCTGGTCGACATTGTGCTCGAGCACGTCGAGGCGCACGCCCGGACGCGGCACGGCATAGACGTCGAACTTGCCGGAATCGCGCGCATAGCCGCTGTAGGCCGCTCCCGCATCCGAGGCGAGCCTGCGCCTGACGACGAGCTCACGATAGAGCGCCGAGGTGGCGTCGCCGCCCATCAATTGCGCCAGCGTCTCGAGCGCTTCGGCTTCGCCGGGCTTTGCTTCGGTGTAGCTGACGGTGCGGTAGATGCGCAGCATGAGCGGCACCTTCACGTCGTCGCGCGCAATGGTCATGCGCGTTTCGCCGAGACGCGGCGGCTGCGCGAATTCGGCGCGGAGCGCTGTCGGCCTGGCCGCGACCTTGCCGTATTCCTCTTCCGCCGCGGCGCGCACGTCCTGCGGCGTCACATCGCCCGCGACCACCAGGATCACGTTATTGGGCGCGTAGTGGTGCTGGTAGAAGTCCTGCGCTTCGACGCGGCCGATGTGATGGATCTCCTCCGACCAGCCGATCACGGGGCGGCCGTAGGGATGCGAAAGATTGAGCGCGGCTTCCATCTGCTCGCGCAGCAGCGCCTGCGGATCGTTGTCGACGCGCATGCGCCGCTCTTCCAGCACCACATCGCGCTCGGTGTGGACGTTGGAATCGGAGAGATCGAGATTGGCCATGCGGTCGGCGTCGAGCGACATGACGAGCTTCAGGCGATCCTTGGCGATCTGTTCGTAGAAACAGGTGTAGTCGTGCGTGGTGAAGGCGTTGTCCTGACCGCCGTTGCGCGCGACGGTTTGCGCGAACTGGTCGCCCGGCACGCTCGGCGTGCCGCGGAACATCATGTGCTCGAAGAAATGCGCCATGCCACCCAGGCCCGGCGGATCGTCGACCGCGCCGACGCGATACCACAGCATCTGCGTCACGACGGGCGCGCGGTGGTCGGGCACGACGACCACCTGCATGCCGTTTTGCAACGCAAATTGGAAAATCTTGGCGTCCTGGGCGTGTGAAGGCAAAGGCACCGCGGTCGCGATCAGGGCCGCGGCGAAGCAACACGCCCTAGAAAATGCCATCGAACCATCCGCCGCTGAACCAGCCGTCGTCCGCATGCGCCTTCGCATCGGCGTCCTTGTTGCCGTCCTTGTCGATGGTGGCACCTTCTTGCAGATCCTTCTTCGGAGCGGGTTGGCCTTCGATCGGCGTCTGACCGTCGGTTCTTTCGGCGACGAGCTTGTTGTGCTCCGCGTCGGCGTCCAGCGGATGGCCCGCGTTCGGGTCTGGCGGCGAGCGGAACAGAAGTGTGTCGGTGAAACTGTCGCTGGCCGTGGACATCGCCTTGGCGTCGGCGGCGATCTGCGTGCGCACGTTGTGATCGGCCGTGGCACCGCCCGTGTCGGCGAGCAGCATCTTCTCGCCCGGGCTGTAGGTGTTGGGCAGGCTGGCAGCGACGGCCGCGGGATCGTCGCCGGTCAGCGCGGCTTCCGCGGAGTCCGTGGGCGAAGATTGATTGGTCGGCGGCGCGCCGGGCTTCGGCGGGCGCAGGTTGTAATCCGGGGGGATGACGAGCGGCGCCTTGGTTACGACCGCGAATTCGTCGGGCGGCGTTTTGACCACGCCGGCGGCTTCACGAATGCTTTCACAACCGACGAGGGCCATCGCTGCCCCGCCGAGGAGCGCCAGCCGGAGGGCCGTCGCCACGTGTTTCGTACTCATTGCATTCTCCCGCTTTGTCCGTTCGAGCCGGCGGCCTCCGCTTCGGGCCGCAACAGGGCGTCATATAAAAGCGCCACCACCCCGATGGTAATCGCACAATCGGCGATGTTGAACACATACCAATCGTAGCCGCGAACGTAAAAGTGAAAAAAATCAGCAACCTTTTGGTAAATGAGCCGATCGATAAGGTTCCCGAGCGCGCCACCGATCACGAGGCCAAGTCCCACGGCTAGAATCCGGCGCCGGGCGCCCCACAGCCACCAGGACAGCGCTATGACCGCCGCGAGCGAAAAGACATCCAGCATGGCCGCCCAGAGCGGGCTGTGCGCCGGGAACAGACCATAGGAGACCCCGGGATTCCACACCATAACGAGATCGAAGAAAGGCAGAACCCGGACGGCGTCCCCCGGTCCCATCTCGATGAAATGAAGGACATAAAGTAAAAGCAGTTTCGAGCCCTGGTCGAGGGCCAGCGCGATAGCCGCACTCGCAAGTCCCCAATCCCTCGCCGTCATTTGCCCTCCAGGCTGTCGATGGCCGCGCTGCAGCGCCGGCAAAGATCCTCATGACCCGGTACGGTCCCGACTTCCGGCAGGACCATCCAGCAGCGCGCGCATTTGTGGCCGTCGGCCGGCAGGAAGACGGCGGCCGCGCCCGGCACGTCGGGCAGCCGGAAGGCATCCGCCGGCGGCTCCTCCTGGCGGACGGCAGCCCCGGACGTGATGGCGATCTCGGCCAGGTCGACGGCGTCGAACAGTTGCGCGTCGCGCGCGTCGCTCACGTAAAGCACGGGTGAAGCTTCGAGGCTCGCCCCGATGACCTTGTCGCGCCGCGCGATCTCGAGGGCGCCGGTGACGACGCGCCGGAGCGCACGGATGCGATTCCATTTCTCGACGAGCGCGTGGTCGGCCCAGTCCGACGGCGTCGCGGGGAAGAGTTGCAGATGCACGCTGTTTTTCTCGCCCGGAAAGCGCAGCAGCCAGGCTTCTTCCATCGTGAAGCAGAGGATGGGCGCGAACCACGTCACCACGCGGCGGAAGATCTCGTCGATGACCGTGCGTGTGGACCGGCGGCGCAGCGTCGCCCTAGCATCGCAATAGAGAGAGTCCTTGCGGATGTCGAAATAGAACGCCGAGAGATCGTTGGTGCAGAAGTTGAACAGCGCCGCGAACACGCCGTTGAAATCGTAGACTGCGTAGCCCGCACGGACGACGCGATCGAGCTCCGCCAGCCGCGCCAGCATGTAGCGTTCGAGCTCGGGCATATGCTTGGGCGCCACGCGCTCTTTGTCTTCGAAGCCGTCCAGATTGGCCAACATGAACCGGATGGTGTTGCGCAGGCGACGGTAAGAATCCGTGTTCGCCTGAATGACGTCGTTGCCCATCCGCAAATCTTGCGTGAAGTCCGACGATGCCACCCACAAACGGAAAATGTCGGCGCCGTTCTTGTCGGCGATGGTCTGCGGCAGGATGACGTTGCCGACTGATTTCGACATCTTGTCGCCTTCGCGGTCGAGCACGAAGCCAGCGGTCAACACTTCGTCGTAGGGCGCGCGGCCGCGCGTGCCGCAGCCTTCGAGCAGCGACGACTGGAACCAGCCGCGATGCTGATCGGAGCCTTCCAGATAAAGATCGGCGTGATCGGCTTTCGGCCAGGATGGCTCGATCGGCTCTTCGACGGTGAAGACATGCGTCGAACCGGAATCGAACCAGACGTCCAGGATGTCTTTCACCTGTTCGTAATCGTCCGGATTGCGGCCGTTGCCGAGGAAGCGCTGCGGCGGTGAATTGAACCACGCATCCGCGCCTTCCACCTTGAAGGCATCGACAATGCGCGCGTTCACCTCGGCGTCGTGCAAGACTTCCTGCGTCTTCCTGTCGACGAAGATCGCGAGCGGAACGCCCCAGGCGCGCTGGCGCGACAGAACCCAGTCGGGACGATCCTTCACCATGCCCGCCATGCGGTTCTCGCCCGATGGCGGAAACCATTTCGTCTGCGCGATCGCCCGCATCGCGCGGACGCGCAGCGTATCGTTCGGATCCTTCGTGATGGGCTTGTCCATCGCCGCGAACCATTGCGGCGTCGCGCGGAAGATGACGGGCGCCTTGGAACGCCAGCTGTGCGGATATTGGTGGCGCAGCGTGCCCTTCGCGAGGAGCTTCCCGGCCTCTATCAACTCCCGGATCACCGCGCCGTTCGCGTCGCCGTCCTTGCCTTCGGGCGTGAGAATGCGTTTGCCGGCGAAGAGCGGCACATTTGCGGCGAACGATCCGTCTTCCTTGACGACGCTGAACGCATCGGGATGGTTTGCGGCGTAACCCGGGTAGGTCTCCATCATCAGCGCGAAGTCTTCTTCACCGTGACCGGGCGCTGTGTGCACGAAACCCGTGCCGGTATCGGCGGTGACATGCACGCCGGGAAGAAGCGGAACATCGAACTCAAAGCCCTGCCCGCGCAACGGATGCGCCGCCGTCAGTCCGTTCGGGTCGAAACCCGACAGATGCTTCAGAACGATCTTGGCATGTTTTGCGGTCTGTTCCGCCAACGCGTCCGCGAGTGCGATCTTCTCACCGGCTTGCGCGAGTGCGCCCTCGCCTGCCTCGGCGACTTCGTAGAGGCCGTACTCCATCGTCGGCGAGAATGCGATGGCCCGGTTGCCGGGGATCGTCCATGGAGTCGTTGTCCAGATAACGACGTTCACGCCCTTCAGCGCATCCGGCCCTTTGACGACCGGAAACTTCACATAGATCGTCGGCGATTGTTTCTCGCGATATTCGACTTCGGCTTCGGCGAGCGCCGTCTTCTCGATGGGCGACCACATGACCGGACGGAAGCCGCGATAGAGCAGCCCGTTGCCGACGAATTTGTGTAGCTCGCCCGCGATGACCGCTTCGGCGCGGTAATCCATCGTCGTGTACGGATTATCCCACTCGCCGGTGCAACCCAGCCGCTTGAACTGATTGCGCTGCACGTCGATCCAGTAATTGGCGAACTCGCGGCAGTCGCGGCGCAGCTGATCGATGGGAACGTCGTCTTTGGACTTTCCTTCGGCGCGATATTTCTCCTCGATCTTCCATTCGATCGGCAGGCCATGGCAGTCCCAGCCAGGCACATAAGGCGCGTCGTAGCCGAGAAACCCGCGCGAGCGCACGACGATGTCCTTCAGCACCTTGTTGAGGCCGGTGCCGGAATGGATTTCGCCGTTCGCGTAAGGCGGGCCGTCATGCAGGATGAATTGCGGACGGCCCTTGGCCGCTTTGCGCATCATCCCGTAGAGGTCCATCTCTGCCCAGCGCGCGAGCCATTTGGGCTCGGCCTCGGGCAGCCCTGCCTTCATGGGAAACGGCGTCTCGGGCAGGAAGAGCGTCGCGCGGTAGTCGCGCGCCGGCTTGTCGGTGGTGGTGAGTTTGTCGTTCATCGTCTAGGGGCTCTTGGAAGGGATGGGCGAACGGCTACTCCCGGCTCACGCGACCTGTGCGGGGATTCTATCCCGCCGGTTGCGCGTCCGGGCGACGAATTCGCGAAAATCCTTCAAAAGCCGGCAAATCCATGGCCGAAGCCTTGCGATGGAAGCCCACGCTTCTATCAGCGCCTTTTAGAGGCGTCCAGCGCGCCGCGCTCCATTTTAGCCCAGCGCCGGAGCGCAACCACACCCCAGATCATCTCGACGATCCCAAACGGCCAGGCGCCCTGCAGGAAGCCGTAAACCGAACCCAGCCAGCAGGCGACCGCGAAAGCCAGGATGAACCATTGGCTGCGTTCCTCGAGCGCATAGGTGACGAGCATCGCCGTCACGGCGAAGAGGCCGAAGGCCGTCAGGCGGTCCATGGATCAAGCCACGGTTCCGGGCGCTTCAGAGCCTCGCGCGCGGCTTGGCTGTCGAGCGCGATCTGCCGCTTCAGCGCCTCCAGTCCGTCGAACTTGGCTTCGGGCCGGACATAGGACACCAGCGCCACCGTGAGATGTTTGCCGTAAAGGTCGCCCGAAAAGTCAAACAGAAAGGTTTCGAGAAGC
>DATJRP010000014.1:0-73008 GCA_035504555.1 Rhizomicrobium sp.
TGCCGTTGCGGTTACCTGAGCGAGCCCGGACGCGCCTGCGGTCGCGCGCCCAAATGCGCCATCGATTATCAGGCGCGGATTTCGGGGCCAATGCTCGACCGCATCGACATCCATGTCGAGGTCGCGGCCGTGACCGCACAAGACCTGGCCTTGCCGCCGCCCGCGGAAGGAAGCGCCGTCACGGCCGAACGGGTCGCGCGCGCCCGCGCCATCCAGCGCGCACGCTTCGAAGGCGTGAAGCTCCGCACCAACGCCGAAGCCGAAGGCGAACTTCTCGATCGCATCGCCGCGCCCGATAAGGCGGGCGCCAAACTTCTCGTTGAAGCGGCGGAGAAGATGCGCCTCACAGCGCGTGGTTATCACCGCGTCCTGCGTGTGGCGCGCACCATCGCCGATCTCGCCGGCAGCGATCATGTCGCGCGCGTGCATGTCGCAGAAGCCCTGTCATATCGGCGCGCCGGATGACGGCGTGAAATGTTCCGCCGTTAACGACGCCTGCGTGTGAAGTGTTGCCTCGTCCGCAAATTCCCAATCATGATGACGCCACAAGGTGGCTGGGAGAGTGTCGTGTATCTCGATGAAAATCTGCCGGGCGGCGGCGGCGGCCCGTTCTGTCTTTCCTGCAAGCAACTGATTGCGCGCGGCCAGCGGGCGCGCGTGGAATTCAACACCGATCCGAACGGCGAGGAAGGCCTGACCGGCGACTATCACATCGCCTGCAGCAAGCCCTATGCAGCGCTTGCGCGCGTGATCAACATGAACATGTGGCGGTGACGCGCTATACGTGCGTCGCGGTTTCAACAGCGCCGCGATGACGAGGCCGGCCACGAGAAAGCGCGCGAGTTCGACGGTCATGCTGGCGAGCGTATAGTTCGTCGGAAACGCGTACCAGTTCCAGTAGGACAGATTGGTCGTTACGGTGGTACGAGCACCACGAATCCGACGCGGCTCCAATAGGCCGCGAGCAGCGCGAAGGACAGGAGCGTCGCCACAAGAATCGACTGGACAAGCTCCTTCGCATATTCTCGAACGAGGAGCATCGGCGAAATCCCACCCCCGTGCCGGGCGGCTGATAGGCCATGATGCCGAAGGGTTCGACCTTCATCCGCGCCGTCATCTGCGCCATGGCGTCCTTCGCTTTCATGTCGACGGACGGAAATATGTAGAACCCGGGCTTGTTCCTCGTGGCCTTCTGCAGCGCGGCGAGCGCGACCGTGTCGTTGGTCATCTGGCTGATGCCGATCTGCGCGATCGGGCTCATGTGCAAAATCGACATCATCACGAACATCGCAACGCTGCCGGCGATCCCGGCAGAATGATCCGCCCCATGACTTCCAATGGATCTGCAATCATAGCAGAAATCGGCAGCGAGACGACGGCGCGGTAAAGAATGCTATAGCAATGTCTCTCATTCGCCCGGCATATGCGCGGCGCGGTATTCGTTCCAGCGGCGTTTGATGGAGTCCGACGTCTCGCGGCTGCCGTCCGGCGACCAGCCAGGCGGCGCCAGCAGATAAAGCACCGCATCGCGGAGGGAATGCGCGCGCGTGACGTCGTTGAAGATGCCCACCCATTCGTGGAACGCCACGCGCAGCGGATTGTAACTGCCGAGGTTCTTTACGATGCCGTAGCGCGGCGCACCATCTTCGCGCTCGGCGGCGAAGGTGCCGAACATCCTATCCCAGATGATCAGCATGCCGGCGTAATTCGAATCGAGATAGCGCGCATTGGTGGCGTGATGGACGCGATGGTGCGAAGGCGTGTTCATCACCCATTCGATGGGACGCGGAAAACGCTTAATCGCCTCGGTATGGATCCAGAATTGATAGACGAGGTTGATGCCGTGCACGAAGACGATCATCGGCAGCGGAAAGCCGAGCAGCAGCATCGGCGCCCGGAAGAACAATCCGGGCGTGAAGGCGCCCGTCAATGGCTGGCGCAGGGCCGTCGAGAGATTGTAGTGCTGGCTTGAATGGTGCTGCACATGATCGGCCCAGAGCCAGCGAATGCGATGGCTGGCGCGATGCCACCAATAATAAGTGAGATCGTCGAGCAGGAAAGCCGCGACGAATACCCACCACACCCAGCCGAGATCGGTGAGCCGGTAAGGCGCCAGCGCGCGCGCAAAGGCAATGAAGAGAAAAGTGAACAGTGCGCCCGAGACGACACTGCCGAATCCCATTATCAGGCTTGTCGCCGTGTCGCGCGTCTCGTAGCGGCCACGTCCCGACAGCCGCACGAACAGCATCTCCGCCACGACGAGCGCAATGAAAAACGGCGTTGCGACTTCGGTAGGATTGGGCAGATGCATGGTCAGTGTTTCAACCGGGATTCCCATTCGCGCGCGAGGCTTTCGCTGCCGGCTACGAGCGTGGCGCGCGGGAAGGTGAAGTCGCGCAGTTCGAGCGAAAGCCTTTCACCCAGACGCCCGACATTGGCGAGAAGTCCGTGGCTGAGCTGTCGGGTGACGACGCCGTCGCCCATGGCCTCGACGAGGTAGAGCGCACGGTTCGCGACGTTCTCGATCACGGCCGAGCGTCCATCCGCACCGACGATCGCGCGGCCGGCGCGGAACCCCGGAATCTCCTTCGCCAGACGCGCGGCGATCTCCGGCGCCGTGCCCACCTGCGGGCGCGCGCGTCCGAACAACAGCAGATTGAATCCAACGAGCAGCGCAATGCCCCCAAGGGAGCCTGCGAGGTAAATCAACGACATGTCCAACCGGCGCCCCAGCTTGGCCGTGAATCTTTTATGCCGTAAGGAAGTCGTCGTGAAAAGGAGGGGGCATCCATGACGCGTTTCCGTCCAATCTATCTCCTGCTCTTCCCGCCCTACATCGCGCTTCTGTGGGTCGGCTTCTACAATCGCGTCGAACCGACGCTCTTCGGCATCCCCTTCTTTTACTGGTACCAGCTCCTGTGGATTCCGCTGGGCGCGCTCCTCCTCTATCCCATCTACCGCGCCGAAGAACGGCGAAAGGACTGACGCCGTGGCGCAAGCACCCAACATGACGGCGCTCGCCGTATTCATTGTCCTGTTTGTGTCTGTCGCGGTCCTGGGACTCTTTGCGGCGCGCTGGCATCAAAGCGGCGAGGCGCAGATTTCCGAATGGGGCCTCGGCGGGCGCCGCTTCGGCACGCTCATCACCTGGTTTCTCCTGGGCGGCGACCTCTACACAGCCTACACTTTCATCGCGGTGCCGACCGCCCTGTTCGGCCAGGGCGCCAGCGGCTTCTTCGCCGTGCCCTACACGATCTTCGTCTATCCGATCCTGTTCGCCGTCTTCCCGCGGCTGTGGTCGGTGGCGCGCGCCAACGGTTACGTGACTGCGGCCGATTTCGTGCGCGGGCGTTTCGGCTCGGGCGCGCTGGCACTGGCAATCGCCGTCACCGGTATTGTCGCAACGATGCCTTACATCGCGCTGCAGCTCGTCGGCATGGAAGTGGTGCTGGGCGGTCTGGGCATTCACGGACACTGGCCGCTCGTCATCGCGTTCGCGACCGTCGCCGCTTTTACCTATACCAGCGGATTGCGCGCGCCGGCCATCATCGCCGTCGTCAAGGACCTTCTCATCTACACCACCGTGATCGCCGCCATCGTCATCATTCCGGGCGAGCTAGGCGGCTACGGCAAGATCTTCGCGAGCGTGCCGCCGGCGAGACTTCTGCTGGCGCCGCCGACGGCCGACAATCTCGGACAGGGCTTCAGCTATGCGACGCTGGCGCTCGGCTCGGCTTTGGCGCTGTTCCTCTATCCGCATGCGGTGACGGGCCTGTTCGGCTCGGCCAGCAGACATGTCGTACGCCGCAACGCGGTGATTCTTCCAGCCTATTCGCTGGCGCTGGGATTGATCGCGCTGCTCGGCACCATGGCGCTGGCGAGCGGGGTGCAGGCAATGCCGGCCTACGCGCGCGGGTTCAAGCTGTTCGGCGCGAACTACGCGGTGCCGGCGCTATTCCTGCAGATGTTTCCGTCGTGGTTCGTGGGCGTGGCCTTCGCTGCCATCGTGATCGGCGCGCTGGTGCCCGCTGCGATCATGTCCATCGCCAGCGCCAATCTCTTCACGCGCAACATCTATCGCGAATACGTCCATCCCAAATGTTCGCCTGCCAACGAGCTGCAGGTGGCGAAGATTGCCGCACTCGTGACACTCGTCGGGGCGCTCTGTTTCATCATCGGATTGCCCGGCGCGCAGAAATTCGCGATCACGCTGCAGCTCCTGGGCGGCATCTGGATCATCCAGACATTGCCGTCCGTCCTGATCGGCCTCTACACGCGCTGGCTTCACCCCATTGCGCTGTTGGCCGGATGGGCCGCCGGCATCGTCTCGGCAACGGCCATGATGGCGGCCAAAGGCTTCGTGAGCCCCATCTATGCGCTCAACATCTTCGGCGTGACCGCGCCCTGCTACGACGCAATCAGCTCGCTCGCGCTCAATCTCGCGGTGAGTGTGGTGTTGAGCTTCGTCTTCAACGCGATGCTGAGCACGCGCGAGGATGCGACGGCGGTTACTGATTACGTTTAGGATGCGGGGTGAGGGGTCCTAACCGAAACGGCCGGTGATGTATTCTTCCGTGCGCTTGTTCTGCGGCGCGGTGAAGAGCTTTTCCGTCGTGCCGAACTCGATCAGTTCGCCCAGGAACATGAAGGCCGTGTAGTCGGAGACGCGCG
The DNA here is from genome assembly GCA_035504555.1 of Rhizomicrobium sp. Lineage (GTDB taxonomy): Bacteria > Pseudomonadota > Alphaproteobacteria > Micropepsales > Micropepsaceae > Rhizomicrobium. The sequence goes on from DATJRP010000014.1 coordinate 4,672, forward strand.
AGGCCTGCTGCATGTTATGGGTGACGATGACGATGGTGTATTCGTTCGCCAGCTCGTCGATCAGCTCTTCGATCTTGGCTGTCGAAATGGGATCGAGCGCCGAACAGGGTTCGTCGAGCAGGATCACTTCCGGCCGCGTCGCTACCGTGCGCGCGATGCAAAGGCGCTGCTGCTGGCCACCCGAAAGGCTCAAGCCCGATTCCTTCAGCTTGTCTTTCACTTCGTTCCACAGCGCTGCGCGCTGCAGCGCGTCTTCCACGCGGTCGTCGAGCTCGGACTTGCGCATGCGCTCGTAGAGCTTAATGCCGTAGGCAATGTTGTCGTAGATGGTCATCGGGAACGGCGTCGGTTTCTGGAACACCATGCCGATGCGCGCACGCAGCAGGTTGAGATCCTGCTTCGAATTCAGCACGTTCTGCCCGTCGAGCAGCACTTCCCCTTCAGCGCGCTGGCTCGGATAGAGTTCGTAGATGCGATTGAGCACACGCAGAAGCGTGGACTTGCCGCAGCCTGACGGACCGATGAAGGCCGTGACCTTCCGGTCGTAAAGCGGCAGCGACACGTTTTTCAACGCCTTCGTGGCGCCGTAATAGAAGGACAGATTACGAATATCGATCCGTATCTTGTCGCTGATCGGCATCGAGTTCATAGGCCGCTCACAATTCTCTCTGGGATTCGAATACGCGCGCAACAATGCTGAGCGTCAAAACGGCAAAGGTGATAATGAGCGCGCCCGTCCAGGCGAGCTTGTGCAGACCGTCGTCCGCCGACCCGGCAAAGTCGAAGATCACCTTGGGCAGGCTCGCCATGGGTGCGTCCATGGCCGGATAGCTGATCGATAAGTTCTTTCCGATACTCAGCGTGTCGTTGCTCCAGCCCAGATTTCCGAGCGCGGTGAAGAGAAGCGGCGCCGTCTCGCCCGAGATGCGTGCGACTGCCAAAAGCACGCCCGTGACGATGCCGGCCCGCGCCGCGCGCCATGTGACCGTCCGGATAACGTGACTGCGCGGCGTGCCAAGCGCGGCTGCGGCTTCGCGCAGCGTGTTGGGCACGAGGAGCAGCATGTTCTCCGTGGTGCGGACAACGACGGGAATGACAATCACCGACAGCGCCAGCACGCCGGCCCAGGCGGAGAAGCCGTGCATCGGCGCCACCGCAATCTGGTAGACGAACAGGCCGATCAGGATAGACGGCGCGCTCAGGAGGATGTCGTTGATGAAGCGTACGATCACCGAAAGCCCGGAATGGCGGCCATATTCGGCCAGATAGGTGCCGCCGAAGATGCCGATCGGCGTCCCTATGATGACGGCGAGCGTGCTCATGATGAGGCTACCCGCGATGGCATTGGAAAGACCGCCGCTCGAGCCCTGCGCCGGCGTCATCTCGGTGAACACGTTGAGCGATAGCGCCTGGATTCCCTGTGTGACGAGCGAATAGAGAATGAGCGCGAGCCAGGCGATACCGAAAACCGCTGCCGCAACCGACAGCGTGAGAAAGATCGTGTTGCGCACACGGCGGCGGGTGTAAAGCGCACGGTTCATTTCGAACCTCCGCCTGAACGCCGATCAAGACTGCGCAGCATCAGCTGCGCGGCGGCGAGCACCAGGAAGGTGATGAAAAAGAGGATCAGACCGGCGTAGATCAGCGATGGAATGTAGAGTTCGCCCAGGGCTTCCGAGAATTCATTGGCGATGGCGGCGGAGATCGTCGTGCCCGGCGCCAGCAGCGACATGTTGATGTGGTGCGCATTGCCGACGACGAAGGTGACCGCCATGGTTTCGCCGAGGGCACGGCCGAGCGCCAGCATCGCGCCGCCGACGACGCCGCTGCGCGAATAGGGCAGCACGATGCGCCACATGACTTCCCACGTCGTGCAGCCCAATCCATATGCCGCTTCCTTGAGGATCGGCGGCACGGTCGCGAAGACGTCCCGCGTCACGGCCGAGATGAAGGGCAGAATCATGATCGAAAGGATGAGCGCCGCCGTGAAGATGCCGATGCCGTAAGGCGGGCCGGCGAACATGTCTTCCAGTACGGGGATGTTGGCGAAAATGCTGATCAGCCAGGGCTCGACGGTCGACTGAAAGAACGGGGCGAAAATGAAAAATCCCCAGATGCCGTAGATGATGCTGGGAATGCCCGCCAGGAGCTCGACCGCGATGCCGATCGGCCGTTTCAGCTGCCGCGGACAGAGTTCGGTGAGGAAGATCGCAATGCCGATGCCGACAGGAACCGCCACGATCATGGCGAGCGCCGATGTCACCAGCGTGCCGTAGATGAGCGGAAAGGCGCCGAATTTCTCCGTCACCGGATTCCAGGTGCTCGTGACGAGGAAGTCCCAGCCAAACGCTTTGATTGCGGGCGCAGCGCCAATGTAAAGCGTGACGATGATGCCCGCGAAGATCGCCACCACGAGGAAGGCGGCGAGTTGGGTCATCAGGCGGAAGCGACGATCGCCGAGCGTGAAACGGCGAAGCGTCGCATCGCGGCTCGTGGCTGCAACAGTCTCGCTCAAGTCCATATTGACCATCGGATTGCAGCCGTACATTGAACGGAATTGGGGGGCCGATGAAGTCTCAACCCCCCAATCCCACGTAAAGTTCTACCGCTGTGGCCGCGATGCTTAGGGAACGGCCGCCGCGTCGATATTGTCGTGCCAGCTCTTATAGATGGCATCAACCGTGGACGAGGGTAGCGGCACATAGGTCAGCTTCTCGGCATCCGGGCCGCCATTGATGTAGGCCCATTTGAAGAAGTTGAGGACCTGCTTCACGCGGCCGGGATCCTGCGGATGCTTGTAGACGAGGATGAAGGTCGCGCCGGCGATCGGCCACGCGTCGTGACCGGGCTGGTTAGTCAGAACGACATAGAAATCGGCCGAATGCGCCCAATCCGTCTTGGCGGACGCCGCCTGGAAGGCTGCTGCCGTCGGCGCCACCGCCACGCCATCATGGTTGATCATGCGCACATAGGCGATGTTGTTCTGCACGGCATAGGCGTACTCGACGTAGCCGAGTGCGCCCACCGTCTGCTTCACATTGCCCGCAACGCCTGCATTGCCCTTCGCGCCCACACCAGACGGCCATTCGACGGAGGTCGCGGCGCCCACCTGGCTCGCCCATTGCGGGCTCATCTTCGAGAGATAGTTCGTGAAGATGAAGTTCGTGCCCGAGCCGTCCGCGCGATGCACCGTGGCGATCGCAAGATGCGGCAGGCTCATCGACGGGTTGAGCTTCTTGATCGCCGCATCGTCCCAATAAGCGATCTTGCCGAGACAGATGTTCGCGAGTGTGGGGCCGTCGAGCACCATCTCGCCCGCTTTCACGCCGGGAATATTGATCACGGGCACGACGCCGCCGATGACGGTCGGGAACTGCGTGAGCCCAGCGGCCGAGAGTTCGCCTGGCGCCAGCGGCTTGTCGCTCGCGCCGAAGTCGACGGTCTTGTTCTTGATTTGCTGGATGCCGCCGCCCGAGCCAATCGCCTGATAGTTGAGGCCGATGCCGGTCTTGGCCTTATAGTCATCCGCCCACTTCACATAAATCGGAGCGGGAAAAGTTGCGCCTGCGCCGGTGATGTCCGCGGCGAGCGCGCTCGTGGCAACGCAGGCCACGGCGATGCCTGCGGCCACGCCGATCAAACGATTGACGATTGGTTTCATGGAGAGCCCTCTTACGAGTGTGGTCGATGACGTCGGCCGAATCCGTCCGGAGATGCGGTCGATTCCGCTGCGTGTCCCCCCTGGCGACACCGGCCGGCGGCGATAACGCTCCGGTTGAGTGCAACGTCCATCACAATTTCATGAAGCTTTCGTGACGTGTGTCGGGCGATGTCCTACAGGCTGGGAAAGCGCATTGCCGCACCCTCGGTAAGCTCCTGATAGAAAAGGAAAAGGCCGCGGTGAAAACCGCGGCCCAAACGCCATGTGAACACCGTTAAAGCTTTGTCAGCCTGCCTAGCGGCCAGCCGTGAGCATTACGTCGTAAGTCTGATTTCCATCGGTCGTCACCGTCCAGCTGTCGCCCACATTGTGGGTCGAAAGCGGTGAGCAGGATGGGGCCGGAGCGTTAGGGGTGCCGGCCGGAATGTTTGGCGTTAGGCAGATTGTCTTGCCGCCATCCTTCAGCGTCCAGGTGCCCGTATAGCTGACCGGCTGCCCGTTGGCGCCCGTCGTCTTGCCCGTGTAGCTCATGTCCTGATTGAACAGCAGCGTGCTGGAAACACCTGTCGCTCTGTCCTTCGTCGTGATCGTGTTGCCGTAAACGTTCGCCATGGGATCGTCGGCCAACGCGGCTCCGGCAAACAGCATCGCGGCGCCCGCAAGCGCCAACACGCGAACCTTCATTCTATCCTCCCTTGTGATTATCCCCGGGGTACCCCCGATGGCAGCGACATTAACCTTTCTTGACCATATTTCCCAAGCTGCGCTTAAGCAAATTTCAATGACAAACGCGCCCTAATCGCGGCCTTGGGAGGGGTCGCTGCTTGTCCATCGCGCGCACCGGCATGGTGTTGTTCGGGCTCGCGGCGCTTGCCATCGGCGCGGCCTCCATCACCGACATTTTGGCCGGAGCGCGCTACGCACCGGTCTCCCCGCTTCTGCTGGTGGCGTTTGCGTTGGGTGGTCTGGCGTTTCTGTTCGCAGGACTTCTCGAAGCCCGCAGCCGCGCACGAACGCTGCAGGAAAGCACGGCCGAGTTGCATGCGATGACGGCACGGCTCGAGGCCTCGCTCAAGGCCGTATCCGCGATCAACGGGCGGCTGCACGAAAGCGAAGCGCGCTACAAAGGGCTCGTCGATTCGCAGGGCGACGCGATCTTCCGGCGCGCGCCCGACAGTCGGCTCACCTATGGCAACGATGCGTTCTTCCGCCTCTTCAGGCTTCAGCCGCAGCAGGCGATCGGCCGCCCCTTCGCGCCGGAGCTACATCCTGACAGCCGCGGCATTGCGAGTTTCGCGGGCCTCGAGATGGGACATGCGCGCGCCCGCTACGACCAGTTCGTGCGCACTGCTTACGGCTGGCGCTGGATCGCGTGGGAGGATTTTGCGCTGCGCGATGCGCGCGGCCGTCTCATCGAGGTACAGAGCGTCGGACGCGACATCACCGAACGCAAGGCGATGGAAGATGCGCTGACCGAAGCACGCGACCGCGCCGAAGCGGCGAGCCGCGCCAAATCGGGCTTTCTCGCCACGATGAGCCATGAGATCCGGACGCCCATGAACGGCGTCTTGGGCATGGCGCGTCTCCTGCAGGAAACGCAGCTCGTTCCCGAGCAGCGCACCTATGTAGAGGCGATCGAGAAGTCCGGTGTGTCGCTGCTCTCGCTGATCGAAGATATTCTGGACTTCTCGAAGATCGAATCCGGCACGCTGACGCTCGAGGAAGAAGAGATCGAACCACGTGCCGTCGTCGAAGGCATCGTCGAGCTCCTGGCGCCCCGCGCGCACGCCAAAGGCATCGAGATCATTGCCGCGCTCTCGCCCGATACCCCGGCCCTCGTCCTTGCCGACGCCATGCGGTTGCGCCAGATCCTCACCAATCTCGTCGGCAATGCCGTCAAGTTCACCGAAAAAGGCGGCGTGCGCGTCGATGTGCGCCCGGTGGAAGGCCGCGACCGACGCATGCTGTGCTTCGAAGTGCGCGACACCGGCGTGGGCGTCCCGTCCGAAAAGCGGCAACAGATCTTCGCCGATTTTGCACAGGCCGATTCCACCCATGCGCGGCGCTTCGGCGGCACCGGTCTGGGTCTCGCCATTTCCAAGCGGCTGGTCGCCGCGATGGGCGGCGAGATCGATGTCGATCAGGCGCCGGGCGGCGGCAGCATCTTCTGGTTCACCATGCCCGCGATCGTCCTTCGCGAGGCGGAAGACAACCAGACGCTGGCAGGCTCGAAAATCGCGCTCCTCACGCGCAATGCCGTGCTGCGCGAGGGTCTGATGGCGGAGATCAAGGCGGCCGGGGGCGACGTGGTCCCCTTCGGCTATTCCGGCACCTTCGACTATTCGCTGTCGCGCGACGCGGACGCCGTGCTGGTGGATGCCGGCATGGAAGGCGAAGCGGAGCTGCCTGCCTGGCCCTATCCCGAAGTCCGCTCCATCGTGCTTCTGACATCTACCGGGCGCGGCAAGCTCGACCAGCTGCGCGCCAAAGGCTTCACCACCTATCTCGTCAAACCCGTGCGCCAGGCTTCGCTGATCGAGCGCATCCGCGCCGACGTGGCCATGCTCGACCACACGGTGCCGGTGCCCGCCATCGCGGCCGTTCCGGCCAATCAGGAATCGCGGTGCCTCAAGATCCTTCTGGCCGAGGACAATCCCGTCAACGCACTCGTCTCGCGCGAGTTTTTCAAGCGGCGCGGCCATGATGTGCGCGAAGTGGTCTCCGGCGAAGCGGCCATCGAAGCGGCAGCGGAAGAGACCTTCGATCTCATCCTGATGGACATCCACATGCCGGGACTCGACGGCATCGAGGCGACCAAGCGCATTCGCCGCAGCGAATTCATGGCGCGGCGCAAACGGACACCCATCGTGGCGCTCACCGCCGACGTGCTCGAGACCGGTAAGCAGGCTTGTCAGGACGTGGGCATGGATGGTTTTCTGACCAAGCCGATCGATACCGCCGAGCTCGACGCCATGTTCGCGAAACTGTTTCCCGCCGAGATCAGACCGGCCGCCGCATGACCGCGATCGCGCATGCGCAGTCGAGGCTCAAGGCCTATTCCAGTCCGCGCATGATGGCGATGCTGGTGCTCGGCTTCTCGTCGGGCCTGCCGTTTCTTCTTACGGGCGCCACGCTCAGCTACTGGCTGCGCGACGAAGGAAGTTCGCTGAAAGCCATCGGTTTCATTTCTTGGGTCGGGCTTGCCTATTCGTTCAAATTTGTTTGGGCGCCGTTGATAGATCGTACGTCACCGCCTTTTGTCGGCCGGCTCGGACGGCGGCGCAGCTGGATGCTGCTGGCGCAGATTGCCGTCGGTGCCGGCCTTATCGCCATGGCCACATTCGGCACGAGCAAAGGTCTCGTGCTGCTGGGCGCGCTTGCGCTGTTCGTCGCATTTTCGTCGGCGACACAGGACATCGTCATCGATGCCTGGAGAATCGAGAGCGCTGCCAACGACGAAGAACAGGGTCTGCTCACTTCGGCCTATCAGCTCGGCTACCGCATCGCATTGCTGGCGACGGACGCGCTTATCCTGATCGCCGCCAACTATGTGGGATGGGCTCTATCATACGCTGTCTACGGCGCAGCGATGGCCGTCGGAATCGCCGCGACACTGCTCGCTCCCGAACCCAAGCGCGGCGACGATGCCATCGAAGCGCGTCTGAAGAAGACGCCGCTCGAGTCGCTCCGCGGAATCACCGACGCGATCGCCGGACCGTTCATCGCGTTCTTCCGAGCCCATGGCTGGTTCGCGCTTCTGATGCTGGCCGGCATCGCGCTCTATCAGCTGCCCTATTTCGTCATGGGCCCAATGGCCAATCCGTTTTACCACGACATCGGCTTATCGAAGGTCTACGTCGGCGAAGTACGCGGCACGGTGGGTCTCATCGCATCGTTCGCAGGCATCGCAGCGGCCGGCACCTTCGTCCTGCGTTTCGGCACGTTGCGCGCGCTGATAGCGGGCGGTGTCATTCTCGCGATCGCGACCGCAGCTTTCGCCATGCTCGCGGTGGGAAAGCCCGACAATCTTCTCTTTGCTTTGGTGATGGCGGGCGACAGCTTCAGCATCAGCTTCGCGGGCGTTGCCCTCGTGAGCTATCTCTCGGGTCTCACAAGTCTGGGATATACGGCGACGCAATACGCGCTGTTGAGTTCCGCCTACACATGGGCCGGCAAAATCCTCAAGGGATTCTCGGGGGCTTTCATCGATGGATTGAAAGCGAGTCATGGGCTTATGGGGGCTTATGAAATATTTTTCATAGGGGCGGGCGCGGTGGGAATCCCCGCAATCCTGCTTTTCATGGTCCTGGCAGCCTACAACCCAAAAACGAGTGCACAGCCCGCGCGCAGCCCCGCTAGCTAGTTTGTCGCACGTCCGGTATTATCCTACGTCAACGCATCCGCCGGGCGGCGAATGCTAGGAAAGCGTCCTCCAGTGGTAAACATTCACGAGCCGGGCTCGTTCGAAGGAGTCCTCGACCAATGGCCGGTACTCGCGGCCGTGGGTTCGCTTGAGGTGCGTCTTGCCGAAACCGATGCCGAAGTCGAACAGGCGCAGCGGCTTCGCTATCGCGTTTTCTACGAAGAGATGTCGGCCATCCCCAGTCCCGCGATGCGCGAGAGCCGTCGCGACTTCGACAAGTTCGACGATTACTGCGACCACCTTCTTGTCGTCGATCGCGCCGTGCATGACGAAGACGGTCAACCCATGGTTGTCGGCACCTATAGGCTGATGCGCGATGTGGATGCGGCGCGCGCCGGCGGCTTCTACACGGCAGGCGAATACGAGATCGCGCCGATGCTGGCGGCAATTCCGCAAGGTTCGCGCGTGCTCGAGCTCGGGCGCTCCTGCGTGCTCAAGAGCTATCGCGCCAAGCCGGGCTCGATGCAGCTCCTGTGGCGCGGCGTGATGACTTATGTCGCGCGCTTCTCGATCGACTTGATGTTCGGCTGCGCGTCTCTGCAGGGCACGGATCCGGAGACGATCGCGCTGCCGCTGTCCTATCTCCATCATTTTCATGCCATGCCCGACAGCATGCGGGTCCGTGCACGGCCCGAACTCTATGTCGACATGAGCCGCATGCCGAAAGAGGCCATCGATCCGAAGGAAGCGCTGCGCGCGCTGCCGCCGCTGATCAAAGGCTATGTGCGCGCGGGTGCGGGCATCGGCGACGGCGCGGTGATCGACCGGCAGTTCGGAACGACGGACGTCTTCATCTACTTCCCCGTCGCGAAGATCGATCCGCGCTACAAAAGCCGCTTCGGCATCACGCGCTGAATGATCGGCGTTTTATCCGCTTCTCGATCGCGTCCCAGATCAGCTTGGCAATATCCGCACCGCCGAAACGGCGGACTTCGTGGATGCCGGTGGGCGAGGTCACGTTGATTTCGGTCAGGTAGTCGCCGATCACGTCGATGCCCGTGAAAATAAGTCCGCGCGATCTGAGCTCGGGACCCAGCGCGTCGCAGATGGCTTTCTCGCGCGCCGTCAGCGTCGTCGCCTCCGGCCGCCCGCCCACATGCATGTTGGAGCGCGCCTCGCCTGCGGCGGGCACGCGGTTGATGGCGCCCGCGAATTCGCCGTCCACCAGAATGATGCGCTTGTCGCCTTTGCGCACTTCCGGCACGTAACGCTGCACGATGACCGGCTCGCGATAGAACTGCGTGAACATCTCGAGCAACGCACCCAGATTCTCATCGTCCGGCTTGATGCGAAAGACTCCCGCGCCGCCATTGCCGTAAAGCGGCTTGACGATGATGTCGCCGTGATGGGCGCGGAACGCCCTGATCTCTTCGCGATCGGTCGTGATCAACGTCGGCGGCATTAAATCCTTGAACAGCGTGACGAACAACTTCTCCGGCGCGTTGCGCACATGGAACGGATCGTTGACGACCACCGTCTTCGGCTGAAGCCGTTCCAGGATGTGCGTAGCCGTGATGTAAGCCATGTCGAACGGCGGATCCTGGCGCATCTGCACGACGTCCATCGTCGACAGGTCGACGACGGACGACTCGCCCAGCGTGAAGTGATCGCCTTTTACCGCGCGCACCGACAGCGGACGCGCGCGCGCCACCACCTGGCCGTCGCGAAAGGTGAGATCGCGCGGGCCATAGTAGAGGAGCGTGTGGCCGCGGTTCTGCGCTTCCAGCGCCAGCGCGAAAGTCGAATCGCCGTTGATGTCGATCTTGTCGATCGGATCCATTTGAATCGCGACTTTGAGCGCCATGGCGTTATCCTAGTTGAGACGGCGTTTGAGGGCGTGAAGGCCCAACGCTGCTTCATTGTGCAGCGCGTGGCCCGGCGGCACGAGCGAAAGACAGGCCTCGAAGGATTTCTGTGCGGCGCCGAGCGCGCCCGCCGCTTCGTTCAGGCGCCCGAGATCCATCCACAGATCGGGGCGGCGCGGCGCGATCAGGACCATGCGCTTGACGATCTCGAGCGCGCGCCTGCGTTCGCCCGTCTGCAGGGCGCGCATCTTCAGATTGTTTTCCAGACGCAACAGCACTTCGATGTCGCCGACGGCTTCGGCGGGACGAGCGTCTTCCGCACCCGGCATGCCCATGACGGGCGGTGCGCCAAGGCTTTCGCGCTCGAGCGCAGCACCGCCGTTGAACGGATCGATCAGGGCTTCACCCGTGCGCAGCGTGATCCTCAGGAGAAAATGCCCCGGCGAGTTGAGGCCCGTCGCCTTGAACCCTGCCGCGCGCGCGGCGTGCATGTAGAGAATGCCGAGCGCCACGGGAAGGCCGCGCCGGCGGTCGATGACGGTGATGAAATCGGCGTTCTGCGGATCGTCGTAGCGCAAACGATCGCCGTCATAGCCGTAGCGGCCGACCAGCAGCGTCGCGAGGACGCGTGCACCTTCTTCCGCCGTCGTCGCCATCTTCGCTTCGGCGCGCGCATGCTCGGCCACCTCGGCCAGATGCGCCTGATACGGCGCAAGCGGCCGTCCACTGTGGTCGAGGGCGGACAGCATCAACGCCGCCTCGGCGATGTCGAGCGGTTCCTCGCCCGTCTCGCCGATCCGGCGCAAGCGCTCGGCCGGTCCTTCATCGGTGCTCATCACGGGCGACATTGCCCTAACCTGTCTCCGGTCGCCATGCGTCAGGGATATGCTTGGGCCATGAGCGCGGCGCAAGCATGATCACGTCGAATCGCATGCCCTTGCTCGCCAAGGCCGGCTTTCGCGCCAGGAACAGCGCGGCCGCCCGGGCGATCCGCGCCTGCTGCCGGGGACCGAGCGCTTCCGCCGCCAGGTCCTGCGCCGCGCGTGCCTTCACCTCCACAAAACAGACGAGACCCGACGGCGCGCGCGCGACGAGATCGATCTCGCCGGCATGGGTGCGCACACGCCGGCCGAGAATGCGATAGCCCTTCGCCATCAGGAACATCGCCGCCCAGGTTTCGCTGCGCCGTCCGCGCCGTTCCGCGGCGCGCTTGTTCGCCAGCACCTGTTCGCGCTTACGCATCCTCGTCCGCTTTCAAATCGAGCGCGCGTGCATAGACGGTGCGGCGCGGTGCATCGAGGGCCTCGGCCACGAGATCGGCGGCAGCGCGCACCGGCATGAAGGCGAGCGCCTGGCGCAGCAGCGAATCGATGCGTGCCGTGTCCGGCGCTTCGTCGGGCGGCGGACCGACGACGATCGTCACTTCGCCTCTGGGCGTTTCCTCGTTCGCGTAGCCGGATGCGAGGGCCGCCAGCGTGCCGCGGCGGACTTCTTCGTGGAGCTTGGTGAGCTCGCGGCCGACGGCGGCGGTACGCGGTCCCAGCATATCAGCCATGTCGGCAAGGCATTCGCCAAGACGGTTGGGCGATTCGAAAAAGACAAGCGACGCGGGAATGGGTTTGAGTTCGGCCAATGCATTGCGGCGTTCGCCCGAACGCGGGGACAGAAATCCTGCGAACAAAAACCGGTCGGACGGGAGTCCGGCAAGCACGAGTGCCGTCAGCAGCGCCGACGCGCCGGGAATGGCCTCGACACGCACATCCTCCGCGATCGCCTCGCGCACCAGCTTGAACCCCGGATCGGAGACCAGCGGCGTGCCGGCATCGCTGACAAGCGCCACACATTGCCCGGTTTTGAGCCTGGCGATCAGGCGCGGGCGCTCCCGCGCCGCATTGTGGTCATTATAGGCAACGAGCGGCTTGGCGATGCCGTAGATGGCCAGAAGTTTCGCCGTCACGCGGGTATCCTCGGCTGCGATGACGTCGCAGCCCTTCAGGACATCGAGCGCCCGGAGCGTGATGTCCCGCGCATGGCCGATCGGCGTCGCCGTCACATAGAGACCGGGCGCCAAAGCGCTTGGCGATGGAGGGGTCGTCGGACTAGGCTCAGCCCGTTCCAAATCACCCTCTTTGACCGAAGCCGGCCTCGATGATCCCGTCCGCCTCTTCATCCTCATGGCTTTCGCGCGCCGCGGCGCGATTTAGCGTGATCCCGGCCTTCCTGGCGATAGCCCTGGTCGCGGGCTGCGAAACGGAAAACGGCGTGAAACCGCCGGCGCCGCCGCCGGCCGCAGCCGTCCAGCCCACGGGTCCCGTAGCCCAGCATCCCATGGTCAGCGAAGAAGAGGGCTTCGTGCGCCTCGGCAACATGAACCCCAATCACGTGCCGGTCCGGATCGGCATGCTGCTCCCGTTCAACAATGGTTCGGCCGCTACCCGCGCGCTTGCCGCCAGCATGATGAAATCGGCCGAGCTCGCCATCTTCGACGCGGGCAATCCCGACATCCTGCTGCTGACGGCCGACGAAGGTTCGACGCCCGAAGCCTCCGCGGAGGCGGCGCGTTCGCTGCTGGCGCAAGGCGCGGAGATCATCGTGGGCCCGCTCTTCGCACAGGCGACGGAAGCGGTCGGACCGGTCGCACGCGATCGCGGCGTGCCGGTGATTTCGTTTTCGACGGATCGCCACGTCGCCGGCAACGGCGTCTATCTCCTCAGTTTCCTTCCCGAAGGCGAAGTCCATCGCGTAATCTCGTATGTGGCGTCGCAGGGGGTTTCCAAATTCGCAGCGCTCGTGCCGCAGAACGTTTATGGCGACCGCGTCGGCGACTATTTTCGCGAGGACGTGAAAGCGTCGGGCGCCAACGTTACCGACGTCGAGAAATACGTGCCTGCGATCGAAGACGTGTCGGCTCCCGTGCATGCGGTGGCCGACACGAAGCCGGATGCAATCCTGATCGCGCAAGGCGGGCCTCTGCTGCGCGAACTGGCGTCGTCGCTTGCAGGCGCCGGCGTGAATGTCGAGCAGGTAAAGCTCCTGGGAACAGGCCTGTGGGACGATCAGGCGACATCGAAGGACCCGATGCTCGCCGGTGGCTTGTTTGCGGCGCCGTCGCCCGAGGCCGATGTCGGTTTTGAACAGAAATATCATAACGTCTACGGCGTTTCGCCACCTGAGCTCGCCTCGCTGGCCTACGATGCGGTGTCGCTGGTGGCGCTCTTGTCGAACGGCGCGCCCTACAAGCGCTTCACCGCGCAGGCGCTGACCGATCCCAACGGCTTTGCCGGCGTTGACGGGATTTTTCGTTTCCGGTCGGACGGCACATCGGAACGCGGGCTCGCCGTGATGGCGATCGAGCCGGGTGGCGGTTTCCGCATCGTCAGCCCTGCGCCGAAGACGTTCCAGGCGCAGGGTTCATAGTCAGGCGGCGAGCGCTGCGATCACGCTGTTGAGCACGAGACGGCCGCGCGGCGTTGCGGCGAGCGTTGTGCCATCCATCCGCACGAGATCGTCGGAAGCGAGTTCAGCGATCTTCCTGTGGTCGAGCGCGACGGTCCAACGCTTTTCGTAAGCCTTGAGGTCGAGCCCTTCGCTGAGCCGCAGATTCATGAGGAGATGCTCGCGCGCGGCTTCCGCAACGTCGATCGCCGTCTGCTCGACATAGCCATGACCTTCGCGGGCGACCTTGTCCTGCCAGCGTTCCGGCAAACGCTCGGCCGATGTCGCGACACGTGCGTCGCCCAGCATCAACCGTCCATGCGCGCCCGGGCCTACGCCCGCGTAGTCGCCGTAGCGCCAGTAGATGAGATTGTGGCGGCATTCGCGGCCGGGCCGCGCATGATTGGAGATCTCGTAGGCCGGACGGCCTGCCGCTTCCGTCATGTCCTGCGTCAATTCGAACAGCGAGGCGGCGCTGTCTTCGTCGGGTATCTGCAACGTTCCTTCCTGCGCGCGCGCCGCAAAAGGCGTGTTCGCCTCGATGGTCAGCTGATAGAGCGAGAGATGTTCGGTCCCAAACGAGAGCGCTTCCTTCAGCTCGGCGCGCCAGGCTTTCGCCGTCTGATCGGGGCGTGCGTAGATGAGATCGAGCGACACGCGCTCGAAATTCGCCATTGCCATCTTGAGCGCGGCTTTCGCTTCCGCAACGTCGTGCAGGCGGCCGAGGAATTTCAGGTCGGCGTCGTTCAAGGCCTGCACGCCCAGCGACACCCGGTTGACGCCGGCCGTGCGATAGTCGTGGAAATGCGCCGCTTCCGCGCTCGCAGGATTGGCTTCCAGCGTGATCTCGACGTCTTCTGCAATCGGCCACAACCGCGCAATGGCATCGATCACCGCGCCGACAGACTTTCCCGACATCAAAGACGGCGTGCCGCCGCCGAAGAAGACCGTCTCCACGCGCGGCACGGCATTGCCTTGCGCCCGCTTCACCCATTCGAGCTCGCGCACGATCGCATCCGCCCAGCGGCTCTCGTCGAAGCTCGACCGCACATGCGAATTGAAATCGCAATAGGGGCACTTCGCCGCGCAAAACGGCCAATGAACATAAATGCCGAAATCGTTCATCGCTCGAAGATTCTTAGCGCAGAGGACACGGTGGTTTCACAGGGGACGCAGGTCGAGCCGCGTGCGTGACGACGAAGAGCTTCGCCCGAAGGCAATACAAGGCTTGCGCGCTTCGCGCGCTGTCGTAACGGGGAAGAAAAGCACGGACGCGAGCGACAACCGCGGTGCGCCCCCTGCGAAACCACCGCGTCCACTGCGCTAAAAATGTTCGTCACCAACTCAGAACTCCGCTGTCGAGCAACTTTCGGAAGGCCCGCGCCCGGTGGCTCATGCCCTGTTTGGTGGCGGGTTCGATTTCGCCGAAGGTTTCGTGCATGCCGTTGGCCACGAAGATCGGATCGTAGCCGAAGCCTTTTTGCCCGCGCGGCGGAAAGGTCAGCGCGCCTTCGACTTCGCCTTCGAAGACTGCAGTTTCTCCATCCGGTTTCGCCAGCGCCAGCACGCAGACGAATTTCGCCGCATGATCCTTCGCGTTCTTCGCCTTCAATTCGCGTTCGACGCGCGCCATGGCCGACTGAAAGTCCTTCGTCTCGCCGGCCCACCTTGCGGAAAAAATTCCGGGCGCGCCATCGAGCGCTGCCACCGCAAGACCGGAATCGTCGGCCAGCGCCGCCTCGCCGCTCGCCTTCGCTGCCGCGCGTGCTTTGAGCAACGCGTTGCCGGCAAAAGTGGGTTCGCTCTCTTCCGGCTCAGTCAGGCCCAGTTCCTCCGCGCCTTTGATCGTCAGCGCAAAGGGTTCCAGCAGTTCGCGGATCTCGCGCACTTTGCCTCTGTTGTGACTCGCGATGACGAGCGTCGAGCCACGCGGCAATTTCATCCGAGAACCTTCTTCTGCAATTCGACCAATTCGCCGATGCCCTTGCGCGCGAGTCTCAGGAGTGCGCCCAATTGCTCGTCGTTGAACGGTGCGCCTTCGGCCGTGCCCTGGATCTCGACCAGCCCGCCAGATCCGGTGAGCACGAAATTCGCGTCCGTCTCAGCCGTCGAATCTTCCGCGTAGTCGAGATCGAGCACCGGCGTGCCCTGCCAGATGCCGCAGGAGATCGCCGCCACGTGATCCTTGATCGCGGGCTTGGTGATCATCCCCGTCTTCTTCATGAAGCCGATGCATTGATGCAGCGCCACGAATCCGCCGGTAACCGATGCGGTGCGCGTGCCGCCGTCGGCCTGGATGACGTCGCAATCGAGCACGATCTGGCGTTCGCCGAGAGCGGCGAGGTCGACGACGGCGCGGAGCGAGCGGCCGATCAGGCGCTGGATCTCCAGCGTGCGGCCGGACTGCTTGCCCTGGGCCGC
Source organism: Rhizomicrobium sp. (assembly GCA_035504555.1). Lineage (GTDB taxonomy): Bacteria > Pseudomonadota > Alphaproteobacteria > Micropepsales > Micropepsaceae > Rhizomicrobium. Next base: position 20,417 of record DATJRP010000014.1, read on the forward strand.
TTCACGGCGCATACGCTCATGGGTTGCGCGCGGTAGCATGCCGTATTCGGCCGTGACCCAGCCCTTGCCCGAGCCTTTGAGGAAGGGTGGGGGCTGTTCCTGCAGGCTGGCGGTGACAAGCACATGGGTGTCGCCGAATTTGACGAGGCAGGAGCCTTCCGCGTGTTTGGCGACGCCCGGTTCGAGGCTGACAGTACGCAGCGCATCGGGTGCGCGTTTGCTGGGGCGCATAAGCCGTCCCTTGAAGTTGGTGTTGACTGCGGCTACCTAGCCTTGGGCTCGGCGGGTCTGCAATGGCCGGTGCGAGCCCTCAAAAATCGTCTTATTATTCAAGGATTTAGGTGTGGGCGCAACCCCGATCGATCAGGCCAAACTCATCGCGTCCGAACTGGGCGACCGGCCGCGCGAGGTGTTTCGCCATTTGGTGGACGCCTTTCTGACCTCGGGCGAGCCCGTGGGCTCACGTACGCTTTCGCAGCGGCTGCCCGTTTCGCTGTCGCCTGCCTCCATCCGCAACGTCATGGCCGACCTGGAGGCGATGGGCCTTCTCTACTCGCCGCACACGAGCGCGGGCCGGGTGCCGACCGAGCGGGGCTTGCGCCTTTTCGTCGACGGACTACTGGAAGTGGGCGAACTGGCGCCCGATGAGCGCGTCACCATCGAGGCGCAGGTGATGGCAGCAGGTCGCGGCGTCGAGGACGTGCTCACGCAGGCGACCATGATGCTGTCTGGCCTCTCGCGCTGCGCAGGCCTCATCGTGGCGACCAAGCAGGATCCCACAATCAAGCACATCGAGTTCGTGGGCGTGGCACCCGGCAGGACGCTGGTCGTCATCGTGGGCGAAGACGGACAGGTGGAAAACCGTCTGATCGATACGCCGGCGGGGCTGCCGCTCTCCGCGTTGACGGAAGCATCGAACTATCTGAACTCGCGGCTGCGCGGCCGCACGCTGGAAGCAGCGCGCGCGGAAATCCTGGCGGAACTCGAAAGCGAACGCATGCTGCTCGATACGCTGACGGCGAAAGTCGTGGCGGAAGGTCTGGCGACGCTGGCGACGCCGGCCGATGCACCGCGTGGCAGCAGCGAAAAAGTCCTGATCGTGCGCGGTGCTTCGCATCTTCTCGACACGGTGGAAGCGCAGGCCGATCTCGAACGCGTGCGCACGCTGTTCGACGACATCGAACGCAAGAACGATCTTATCCGCCTTCTCGAGCTTGCAGCCCAGGGCGAGGGCGTGCGCATCTTCATCGGCTCGGAAAACAGGCTTTTCAGCCTTTCGGGCTCATCGATCGTGGCTGCGCCTTATGCGGATGCGACGGGCAAGATTGTCGGTGTCGTCGGTATACTGGGGCCTACACGTTTGAATTATGGACGCATCATTCCGATCGTCGACCACACGGCGAAAGTGGTCGGCAGATTATTGGCATAGGTGGAGCAATGAACGGCGACGAACAGGATTACGTGCCCGAGAGCCAGGCAAATGGTGGCGACGACGGCGCGCGCCAGGACATCGATGCGTTGAAAGCGGAGGCGGCGGACCTGAAGGATCGCCTGCTGCGCGCACTTGCCGACGCGGAGAACATGCGCCGTCGCGCCGAGCGCGAGAAGGCCGATGCCTCGCAATATGCCGTGACGAAGTTCGCCCGCGACATGCTTTCGGTGGCCGACAATCTCAAGCGCGCGCTCGACGCCTATCCGCCTGAGGCACGCGCCGGCGCCGCACCGCAGTTGAAGGCCGTGATCGAAGGCGTGGAAGCGACGGAGCGCCATCTGCAGTCGACACTCGAACGTCATGGCGTCAAGCTGATCGACACCAACGGCGCGAAGTTCGATCCCAACCTGCATCAGGCCATCGCCGAGGTCCCCGCAGACGGCAAGCCCCCCGGTTCGATCGTCAATGTCGTGCAGACAGGCTATCTGATCGCCGACCGGCTGCTCCGGCCCGCCATGGTCACCGTGGCGCGTGGAGGCTCGGACGGCTCGTCCCCGCAGCCGCCGGGCAACACGCCGGGCAGCACGGTCGACACCAAGATTTAGTGCTAAACTCGGCCGTTCCATTCCGGATCGAGGCCGTGAGCGATCTTCCCGCCGACACCGTACAGGCCGGCCCGCCAGCCCAGGGCATACGCTTGGAGCAGCGGCTCTTCGAAGTCTCGCCGGTCGGGACGTTGCCGACGGCTGTCGCTTTCTTTGTCGTGCTGATAGGCTCGTTCGAAGTCGCCGCCGAAATCACAAACTACTCGCTCAAAGCGCAGCTGACGTTTGATCCGCATGAAGGCGCGTGGCCTGCGTTCATCCTCTCGCTTCTGATTGCCGTTGCGCTCGGCATGCAGCGCTATGTGCACCTCAAGGAGCGTGAAGACGATCCGGCGCTGGAACACATCCTGCCAAGCGATCGCAGCGAGTTCGCGGCCGACGACAAGGTCGAGCGCAGCCAGCTTCGCTGGGCGGCCTTGGTTGGCGTGCTGGCCGGTCTTGCAGTCACCGTCGCAACCGTTCCCGCCAACGCGCGCCTGGAGCACTTGCCGGTTTTCGTCTGGTTCGCGATCGTGACCTCACTGCTGGGCGCCATGTTTGCGCGCGGCGTGGTGATGACCCGCATCGGCACGCGCGAATTCGCGCAGCGCGTCGACCGCCACTTGAAGGTAGATCTGATGCGGGTCGACGAACTTTTCGTGATCGGGCGCAGAAGCGCGCGCTCGGCGCTGGTCTGGTTGTGCGTCGCGGCGATTATCTGCCTCTTCTTCGCGAGCGGCCAGACGCCCATCCTGGTCATAGCGATCGTCTTCGCTTCGGCGGGGATGGCGTTCTGGATTTTCTTTCGCTCGCTCGGGCAGGTGCACGCGAAGATCCGCGACGCCAAGCGCGCAGAGCTCGATCATGTGAGAGGCGAGATTGTCCACGCGAAGGCCGAAGCGCATCACGACCACACCGCTGCCGCAAAACTCCACGGCCTCATCGCTTATGAGTCCCGGATCGCGAGCGTCAAAGAGTGGCCTTTCGATCAGTGGACATTGCTGCGCGTCGGAGCCTATGTCTTGATCCCGGCTCTTCCGGCCCTTGCCCAAGCAGGTTTCAAATATTTCGCGGAGCATTTCCACCCATGAGCGCCGTTCGCATCGTCATCGCCGGAGCCGCCGGCCGCATGGGGCGCGCGCTCATCCGCGCGTTGCACGACACGCCCGGTGCGGCGCTCACCGGCGCGCTCGAAGTCAAAGGCCACCCTGATCTCGGGAAGGACGCATCGGTGCTTGCGGGACTTGGCGCGTCCGATGTCAAACTGAGCGACGACCCGTTGCCGTTGATCGCGCAAGCCGAGGCAGTCATCGATTTCACCTCGCCGAAGACCTCTGTCGAACTCGCCGATCTGGCAGCCCAGGCACGCATCGTGCACGTGGTCGGCACGACCGGTTTCTCGAAAGACGACGAAGCTAGAATACGCGCCGCCGCGCGCCACGCGGTGATCGTCAAATCCGGCAATATGAGCCTGGGCGTGACGCTGCTGGCTGCGCTCGTCAAGCAGGCCGCGCGTGCGCTGCCCGATTTCGATATCGAGATCATCGAGATGCATCACCGGCAGAAGGTCGATGCGCCGTCGGGCACGGCGCTGCTTTTGGGGCGCGCCGCCACGGAGGGCCGCAATGTTTCGTTCGACGATCGGATGGCGAAGACGCGCGACGGTCTGCGCGCGGAAGGCTCGATCGGATTTGCGTCGCTGCGCGGCGGCACCGTTGTCGGCGAACACGAGGTGGTGCTGGCGGGTGTGGGCGAACGGGTCGTGCTGAGTCACGTCGCCGAAGACCGCGCCATCTTCGCGCGCGGCGCCATCGTGGCGGCGCTTTGGGGCAAAGGTAGAAAGCCGGGCCTCTATACGATGGCCGACGTGCTCGGCCTGTCGGATTAGTCGCGGCAACGGGTCCGGAACTGCCCATCGCGATGGGAGTTGAAAGGGCTCAGGCCCGCGTACCACAGACGGTTGATGTTTTCTTGCGCCAAGGAGACATTCCATGACTGACGACGAAGCCGCGATCCGCAACGTCATGCAATCCTACAACGCCGCTTTGAACGGCGGCAAAACTTCAGCCGTGCTGCCGCTCTATACCGACGACGGCATCTTCATGCCGCCTTACAGCCCATCGGCGATCGGCAAGGACGCAGTGCGCAAAGCCTATGACGCCGTGTTCGAAGAGCTGAAATTTGATGTGAAGTTCACGATCGCCGAGGTCGTCGTCATGGCGCCCGCATGGGCCTATGTGCGCACCAATTCGGCCGGCACGACGGGCCATCATTCGACGGGCAAGACGACCGCCGAAGCGAATCAGGAGCTTTTCATCTTCCGGAAGGACAACGACGGCCAGTGGCGCATCGCGCGCTACAGCTTCTCGCCGACAAATCCGCCCGGTTGACCTACGCCGCATGCCGCGCTGCTTCGACCGCCAGCATCGCACGCTTGCGCACGAGGCCCCAATGATAGCCGTGCAAGGCGCCATCGCTACCCAGCACGCGATGGCAGGGGATCAGATAGGAAATCGGATTGCGTCCGACCGCCGTTCCGACGGCGCGCGAGGCTTTCGCATTTTCCATCTTTTTCGCGATCGCCTTGTAGGTCGTGAGCTTGCCTTCGGGAATCTCGAGCAGCGCTTCCCACACTTTGATCTGCCACTGCGTGCCGAGGAGATGCAGGCCGATCGGCTGATCCGTGCGCATGTCGGCATCGAAGATCCGCCGCGCGAGCGCTGCCGTCCTTTCAGGAGCTTCGCGGTATTTCGCTTTCGGCCAGCGCGCCGTCATGTCCGCAAGCGCAGATTTTTCATCGCTTTCATCACAGAAGCCCAAACCGCAAACGCCCTTGTCGGTCATCATCACCAGCGCCATGCCGAACGGGCAGGGATGAAAACCATAGTCGATGGCGAGGCCTTCGCCGCCGCGGGCATATTCGCCGGGCGTCATTGCTTCGATCTTCAGCGCCAGATCGTGCAGGCGCGAAGGGCCCGACAATCCGGCATCGAGCGCCGCGTCGAGAACGCTGGCGCCGTTTGCAAGCCCCGCCTTGGCGTGCCCGAGCGTGAGATGCCCCACGAAGCTTTTGGGGCTGATGCCTACGTAGCGCGTGAACAGCCGCTGGAAATGGAAGGGCGAAAGCCCTGCCGCGGAGGCTGCCTCGTCCAGCGTCGGCTGCTCGAGGTAGTGGTCGGCCAGGAAGCGGATGGCGCGTCCCATCTGGCGATAGTGGCGGCCGGCTTCGGCGTCTTCGAGGGTCATATGCGCGTTCATGGGCGGAAGATGGCGGAGGATACCGCCGCTTTCGACCTGTTTCTTGCTGAATTTCAGACTGAGCCGCGGGCCCTTCTCAGGGCCGACTTCAGGGTCTGCGCCAGCGCCAGCTTTTCGCCGGGCGCCAGAAACGATCCCACGCGCACGCCCTTTCCGTGGCTCCAGAGCGTGAGCTGGCTGCCCGGCTCCGGCGGATCGGCCATATCGACGCGCACCCAATACGGGTTGAGCGCGACTTCGCTCGCGGGACCGCGCACCGGATGACGCTCGACCGTCAGCTGTGATTGGGTGAGCAGCACGCGTTCACGACAGCGTGAGGCGCGCAGGCTGGCGCGGAATGCCCAGGCGAGTAGGGCGACGTCCAGACCCATGAAGGGCGTGATCAGCCACGCGCCGTGCAAGACGAAGACCAATGCGAAAACAAAATAGATCACGGCGACGGCGACGACCACCCAGGCGAGCGCAGCCGGCGGCATGGGCGGACTGGGGCGCAGCGTCCGATCGAGAAGCACGGGATCGTCAACGGACATGCCTCAGCATGTAGGCGAGGGCGCTTGCCGTGCAAGCGGGCTCTAATCCGGCGGCAGATGTCCGCAGCGCTGCTCATACCCTTCCTGACCGCCTTGCTGCTTCCAGAACGGATCACCCGGATCGAGCTTGCAAGGATCAGTGATCGCACCGATCAGGGTGGCGCCCGCATCACCGATGGCGACGACCGCATCGGGACTTCCGGACACCGGGCCATCTGCGGGATCGGTGTCGCAAGCGGAAAGCGCGAGTACGCAGCCGAGGACAATCGCGGCACCCGCAGATCTGAAACGCATCGAAATCTCCATCTTCCGCGAGAAAACGGATGAGTGCACACGCACGTTCCGCGGGGATTGCATCACGCCTTCAACTGCGGCATTTCGTTATGCTGAAGATTTTTAACGCTGAGCCCCGTGCCGAAAGCTTTTACACCGAAAGAAGTCGATACGTTTTTCGCGCGGCTTCAAGCGCAGAATCCGCATCCTAAAACCGAGCTCCAATATCGCAACCCCTACACGCTGTTGGTCGCCGTCGTGCTTTCGGCGCAGGCGACCGACAAAGGCGTGAACAAGGCAACGCCGGAATTGTTCAAGGTCGCCGATACGCCGGAGAAGATGGTGGCGCTGGGCGAGAAGGAACTGACGGATTACATCAAGACCATCGGGCTTTATCGCAACAAGGCGAAGAACGTCATCGCGCTGTCGAAGGATCTCATCGAACAGCACGGCGGGCATGTGCCGCGCGATCGCGATGCGCTCGAAGCACTGCCGGGCGTCGGACGCAAGACGGCGAATGTCGTGCTGAATGTCGCCTTCGGCGAGAACACCATCGCGGTCGACACGCACATCTTCCGCGTCGCCAATCGCACCGGGCTAGCACCGGGCAAGACGCCGCGCGAAGTGGAAGACAGGCTCGTCGCCGTCGTCCCGGAAAAATACGCGCACAACGCGCATCACTGGCTGATCCTGCACGGCCGTTATACGTGCGTGGCGCGTAGACCTTTGTGCCCGACCTGTGTGGTCAACGATCTCTGCCGTTACAAGGACAAGACCGTCGAGCCCAGGGCGCCAACGAAGAGCGCGCGGCCGCGCAGAGGGCCGGCGCCGGCTGTCAAACGCAAAAAGTCTCGGTGAACTACGAACTCGGCGCGTTCAGCGCCGGTGCGACAGGATGCAGGCGCAACAGCGCCAGGCAGTTCTCGTCGGCGGCAATCGCGGAGCCGCGGGGCAAGGTTTCCACGTGGCGGACGATGCTTGCGCCGCTCACGCCCCGGTAGAGGAAAAAGAATGCCTTGCAGGTGGTGCCGTCGTAGCGCCACATCTCCGAGCCATTGTCCTTGCGCACGAAAGCCGGTTGGCCGAAGGCCGTGCGCAGGGCCTGCGCGTCCATGTTGATGATCCACGCCGGTTCGCCTGGAGGCGGGGCGGCGGGCAGTGCCACGGACGGCGGCGGCGGCGGTGCCTGGTTCGCGCAGGCGCCAAGCGCCGCGCACAGGAAGGCCATCGCTGCGATCTTCGGTCCGTTCATCCGCCGCTCCATCCGGAAAGGAAGACATGCACCGGAACGGGCGCGAGCCACAAGCCTAAAGGCGCAAGGCTTGCGTGCCGCTCAAACCTCCCCTATCCGGGATGCAAGTCCCTTTCGAAGGATCCTTCATGCCGAAGACTTACGACGTCGCCGGAATCGGCAATGCCATCGTCGATGTGATCGCGCCGGTCGACGACGCCTTCCTCCTTGACCACAAGATCGCCAAGGGCGTGATGACGCTGATCGATGAGTTCCGGGCCGAGCAGCTTTTTTCGGCCTTCGGGGATACGCGCGAGATCGCGGGCGGCTCGGCCGCCAACACCATGGTGGGCGTCGCCTCTTTCGGCGGAAAAGGTCTGTTCGTGGGCAAGGTGAAGGACGACCGGCTCGGTCAGGGCTTTGCCGCGAGCCTTAAGGACACCGGCACGCACTATACGACGCGTTTCGCCAAGGACGGTCCCGCGACGGCCTGCTGCCTCATCGCCGTGACGCCGGAAGGCCAGCGCAGCATGAGCACCTTCCTCGGCGCGAGCCGCGAACTCAAACCCGCCGACATCGACGAGGATGCGATGGCCCAGGCGCAGATCCTCTACATCGAAGGCTATCAATGGGACGCGCCGGAATCGAAAGCAGCGATCACCAAGGCGATGTCGGCGACAAAAAAAGCCGGCGGCAAAGTCGCGCTGACGCTCTCCGATCCGTTCTGCGTCGGGCGCAACCGCGACGAATTCCTCGAACTCTACAAGACGCGGGTCGACGTGCTGTTCGCCAATGAAGACGAGATAAAGGCCTTATTTGAAGTCAACACGTTCGACGACGCGCTGCAGGCGGTCAAAGCATGGCCGGGAACGGCGGCACTGACGCGCGCAGCCAGAGGGTGCGTCGCCGTGCGCGGCGACGACGTGCATGTGATCGACGCCGTGCCCGTGCCGCAGGTTCTGGACACGACGGGCGCGGGCGATCAATTCGCCGCCGGATTCCTCTTCGGTCTCACGCATGGTCGCTCGCTTGGCGAATGCGGCAGGCTTGGCGTCATCGCAGCCGGCGAAGTGATAACCCATTACGGGGCGCGGCCGGAGACGCCGTTCAACGTGCTGGCAGCCGCGGCGGGTCTGGCTTAACCCTCGATCAAAAATGCGGCGTGTGCGGACACTCTCCGGCGTCTAGGCTTTACCGTGGATTGGGGAGAATGACCTGATGACCGCCGCCGCCGGAGAGACGAGCAACACGGGCAAAGTCTTTCTCTATTTCAGCCCCCTGACATTCCTCGCCTATCTCGCGCTGCCGCATGGCTATCTGCTCGATATCGCGACGACCTACATGCTGAAGAACCAGCTGCATGCGAGCGTCACCGCGATCTCGGCGTTCCGGCTTTTGACGGCGGTGCCGGTCTATTTTTCGGTGGTGTTTGGCCTCACGCGCGATTTGTGGAATCCGCTCGGGCTGCGCGATCGCGGCTATTTCTTCATCTTCGCGCCTGCGACCGCAGCGGTATTTTTGTGGATCGCCTATTCCAAGCTCACCTATTCGGGCCTGTTCCTCGGCATGCTTGTCGTCATGCTCCTGTATCGTTTCGTGTTCGCGGCCTATCAGGGATTGATGGCGTTGATCGGTCAGCAGCAGCTGATGTCGGGGCGCCTGAGCGTCGTCTGGAACATATTCTGGTCGCTGCCTTACGTGTTCGGCGCCTGGGCGTCGGGCTGGGTCGCGGAAAATCTGAAACCGTCCGAAACCTTCGTCATGATGGCCGTGCTGTGCCTCGTGCTCGCGTTGTTTGGGTTTTGGAAACCGCGCGCCGTCTTCGAAGGCACTTACGACAAGCCCCAAGCCAAGGGTGCCGACCTGCTGGGCAACATCAAACGGCTTTTGGCACATCGCGCAGCATGGCTCGCGGTCGTCATCATGTTCATGTTCCAGTTCGCACCGGGCTCGAATACGCCACTGCAATTCTACCTGACCAACACGCTGCACGCGTCCGACGCCGTTTACGGCTATTATTATGCCGTCTTCTCCGGCTCGTTCATTCCCATCTATCTGCTCTATGCCTGGCTCTGCAAAAGATATTCTCTCGAGAAGCTTCTGTGGTGGGGCACGATCATCACCGTCCCGCAGATGGTGCCGCTGATCTTCATTCATTCCGGCACGGAAGCGGTATGGTGGGCGCTCCCAATCGGGATGATGGGCGGCATCGCGGCGGTCGCCTATTACGATCTTTCGATGCGCGCCTGTCCGCCGGGCCTGCAGGGCACGCTGATGATGATGGTCGACGGTGTCTACCAGTTGTCCTATCGCGGCGGCGACGTCCTGGGCTCTTGGATTTACGCGAGGAGCCCGGCGCACGGATTTTCCTATTGCGTCCTGGCAACGAGTGCGGTCTACGCGCTGATCCTGCCTTTGCTGCTCCTGATTCCGAGAGAGTTGATTGCAACCCGGGACGGGGAGGCCAATCCGGAACTCGAGATCGAGGTGTTTGTCGAAGGCGCCGAGCCGGAACCGGCGACCGTTTAAACGGTCAGCGCGTCGCCTTCCGCAGATAGATGTAAATCGCGCCGCCGCCGCCGTGACGGCGATGCGCTGCGCGCACTTCCGCGACCAGCGCCGCAAGCGGTGCTTCCTTCAGCCAGCGCGGCACCATGGTTCTCAAAACGCCGCGCGAACGCGCGTGCAATTCGAGATCGAACGGTTCGTCATCAGCCGCGGGTTTGAGACCTTTTCCGGTGACGACGAGCACGAGCCGCAAGCCCTGCGCATGCGCGTTTTGCAGGAACCGCTCCAGCGTACGATGCGCAGCGACCTCGGTGAGCCCATGCAGATCCAGCCGCGACTGCGGCTCGAGCAGACCGCGGCAAAGCCGTTCGGAGGTTCGCCCGTTGACACCGGTGTGCACTGGACGCGGCGAAGGCCTCGCGTCGTCTTTCCTCTTTTCGCTTTTGTCGACGGATTTCTTTGACGTCGCCGGAAGATGCGGACGCACGTCGCGGAATGTTTCGCGAAAAAGCGTTTTTTCTTCTTCGCTGGTTTCGCGTTTTCGCCGTGTCATCGCGGCGCATCCGGGAATTCCTTGCCGGCGTCGAGTCCCGCCGCAGCCGCTCTGGGAATGAGCACGAAGAATTGGCCGCGCGCGTTCAGCCGTCCCGCGATCGATTCGGCGTCGGAGCCCGCACCGAAGAAGATGTCGCCGCGCGCGGGTCCTTTAATGGCACCGCCCGTGTCCTGCGCAATGAGCAATCGTTGAAAGCTCCGGTCCGGTTTCGCTGGATTGGGATCGGGAATGGTCGTCGCGACATAGACGGGTGCGCCGAGCGGATGAAAGCGTTCGTCAACGGCAAGGCTTGCCCCCGGCGTCAAGGATATTCCTTCCGTACCGGGGCTTCCGAGTGCGGGATCGCCCAGGGGCGCGATCTCGAAGAAGACGAAAGACTCGTCGACCTGCATGACATTTTGCGCCGCTGACGGATGCGCGTCGAGCCAGGCGCGGATCGTCTGCAGCGAGACGTCCTTGCGTGCGAGCGCACCTTGCGCGATCAGCACGCGGCCGATGGGCGTATAGGGCCTGCCGTTCTTCGCGGCGTAGGCAAGCCTGACGATCCCGCCGTTCGTGAGCTTCACCAGGCCCGAACCCTGGATCTGCAGGAAGAACGCGGACACGGCATCGTCCGTGTAAAGAAGGATTGGAGCCGTCGCCAGACCGTGCGCGTCGATGTCCGCCCGCGTCGCATAGGGCACGAGCCTGATGCCGTCGAGCCGCCCGGCGATGTGCTCGCCTTCGAGAGCATGGCGAAACGACCCGAGATCGGCGGTGACGAGGTCCTTCGGCCGGCCATAGATCGGGATATGATAGCGCAGCGTGGGCCTGGGGCTGCCCGACAGCTCCGGCTCGTAATAGCCGGTGAAATGCGCCGGCCTGTCGATCGAGACCGGAGCAAACCATTTCTCGAAAAAGGCACGCGCATCGCCTGCGGATAGGGACGAATAGGGTAGTGCCTTGCACGGCGCGAGCCACGATGCGGCCGAGCCGGCATACCCGGCCCATCCCAACTGTTCCGACAGTGGACGCTTCAGGATCGCTGTACAGGAACGACGAAACGCATCCAGGGCACCGCGCGGATCGCTCGCCCGCCATCCGGGCAGTGCCGCGAAGGCGGTCGGCGCAAAGCGCAAGGGCGGCGTTTCGACCGGCTGATTGACGTAGGTGATCCAGGCAACCGCGGCGATGGCGAGAAGATTGGCGACGACAAGCGCCCACGCCAGCCGGGAGCGTCCCACGCAGATTGTTAGAACTCGCCGCCGGACGTGGCGACCAAAGTCCAGTTGGGATCGCTGCCGCGCAGGTCGCGCGAGAACGACCAGACATCCGTCACGTCGCGCACGGCCGCAGGATCGCCTTCGATAACCGTGCCGTCGGCTTTGCTGGTGGACGAAATGAACTGCACGGCGAAATTGACCGTGATCTCCGCTACGCGGCTCTTGAGCGAGGCGTGCGAAATCTTCACGTCCCTGTAGCCGACCAGCGTGAATTTGACGGTTTCGCCGCGGCTCTCGCGTTCCCGAATCGCATGATCGAACGCCTGGTACACTTCGTCGTTCAGAAGCGGCCGCAGCGTTTCGCGATCGCCCTTGGCGTAGGCGGTGACGATCAGCTCATGCGCCTTCTTGGCGCCGCTGACGAAATGTTCGGTCTCAAACGTGCGGTCCGCGAGTTTGATGTCCAGCATCGCCTGCTCGACCTCGTCGAGCGGCCTGGCGGCGGCCATGTCGCCGCGGAGGCGATTGCGATCGGGCAGGGCGACGATGCCGTCGGCCGTTTCGTTCGGCGCACGGTCGAACCGGCTCAGCCGCTCGCGCTCGTTGCCCGTACGCCGGCCGAGGACGGTGTAGAGCCGGAAGAGAATGACGCCCGCAACCATCGCGACTGCGATAATGACGAGAAGTTGCGTATTTGCCATCTTTTGAAGCCTTGGCCTTCGTGCCGGCCGTTCTTGGTTTACCCTAGCCCCACGGCCCCTGCCGGTCCAGCCGCACCCACAAAATAGGAACGCGGCCGGTCCCATTCGAGAGCCCGTTCCGGATCGTCTTGTCACCGTCGCGCGATCCGTGGTAGCCCCGCCGCTCTTTCCGAGAGAGCGATCCATGAGCGATGCAGGCGTGACAAACGGCAGCGATACCATGAATTTCGGTGGCGAGGGCCCGCGCGTCCAGATCATCGGCCAATACGTGAAGGACCTCTCGTTCGAGAACCCCGGTGCGCCGATGACGCTGACGGTCCGGCCGCAAATCGATCTGGGCGTCGATCTTCAGGCCCGCCGCCTCGACCCCGAGCGTTACGAAGTCGAGCTCAAATTGCGCGTGTCGGCAAAGTCCGAAGACAAGCCCGTATTCCTGCTCGAGCTCGTCTATGGCGGCCTGTTCCTCATCCAGAGCGCGCCCGAGGAATTCCTGCAGCCGATCCTTCTCATCGAGGGACCGCATCTCCTCTTCCCGTTTGCGCGGCGGATCGTCGCCGACGTGATCCGCGACGGCGGCATGCCGCCTCTGATGATCGAGCCGATCGATTTTGCGGCGCTTTACCGCGCCAAGACCGGCCAGGGCCAGCCCTTCGCCGTTCCGCCGCAGGCGGTCTAGCGCCGGTTCCACACCGCATTCGGGCCCAGTTCCTGGGCCACGAAGTTCGCATGCGCCGCTTCCTCTTCCGGCGTGAGCCGGGGCGGGAGCGGGCGCGGCCTGAGGCGGATGATCACAGCCGTCGTCTGCTGGACCGTCGCGCCTTCGCTATCGCGCGGCGCCAGCATCAGCCGTGTCTGGCGCCCGCCTACGAGCTCGAGATAGACGCGCGCGGTCAATTCCGCGTCGAGCAGTGCCCCGTGCTTGGTGCGCGCCGACAGATCGATGCCGAAGCGCTTGCAGAGTTCGTCCAGCGAATAGCGCGCGCCGGGAATCTTGGCTTTGGCGATATCGATCGTATCGATAGCGCGGGCCATGGGAATTCCCCCACGCGTCACCCGCAGGAGTTCGGCATTCAGGAATTTGATGTCGAAGGACGCGTTGTGGATAACGAGCGGCGCGTCGCCCAGGAATTCGTGCAATTCGTCGACGACGTCGGCGAACAGCGGCTTGTCGGCGAGGAATTCGTCCGTCAGCCCGTGCACGCGCTGGGATTCGATCGGCACCGGCCGCTCGGGATTGAGGTAACGGTGGAAGACGTTGCCCGTCGGGATGTGGTCGATTAGCTCGACGCAGCCGATCTCGACGATGCGGTGACCGTCCGCGGGATCAAGGCCCGTGGTTTCCGTGTCGAGAACGATCTCGCGCATTCTACCGTTGTTCCTTCCGTCGCTTTTCGAGCGCGGCAACGATTGATTTGACCTGTTCGAAAGCGTGATCGAGACCCTTGTCCGTCTCAACCACGAAATGGGCTTTTGCACGCTTTTCTGCGTCGGGCGTCTGGCGGGAGAGGATGTGGTCGAGCTTGTCCTCGGTCATGCCCGGCCGCGCCAGCACGCGCGCGCGTTGAATATGGGGCGGCGCCGAGACGACGACAATGGCGTCGACGCGGGCGTGTCCGCCGCCTTCGAAGAGAAGGGGAATGTCCAGCACGACGATCTCGGCACCCTTTGCGCGCGCCTCTGCCAGAAACGCGCGTTGTTCCTGCCCCACCAGCGGATGGACAAGCCGTTCGAGTTTCCTGAAGGCGTCCTCGTCCGCTGTCACATGCTTCGTGAGCACCGCGCGATCGACGCGGCCATCCTTGACGCTGTCGGGAAAGAGCTTGGCGATCTCCGGTACCGCGGCGCCGCCTTTTTCGTAGAGGCGATGGACGGCAGCATCCGCGTCATAGACGGGGATGCCGAGCCGCGCGAACATTTTGGCGGTCTCCGATTTTCCCATGCCGATCGAGCCCGTGAGACCCACCAGCATCGGCATCTTACTGTCCCCCATGAAGCGCTCCTTCGAGAAGCCTGCGCAGCGCCGGCGTCACCTGCGGTTTCACGCCGTAGAACGCTTCGAACGCCGGCACCGCCTGATGCATCAGCATGCCGAGACCGTCGATAGTCGAATGCCCGCGGGCGCGTGCGACTGTCAGCAACGGCGTCTCCAGCGGATTGTAGACGATATCGCAGACGGCGGCATCGCGCGGCAGCGGATCCAGCGGGAGCGCAAGCGGCGGGTTCCCGCGCATGCCGGCGCTCGTCGTGTTCACAAGCAATGAAACATCCGAGGCCGCCTTGTTCCAGTCCTCGAGCGCGAAACTCTGCAGTTGTGCCTTTACCGCCGTTTTCATATCGCGCGCCAGAATGTCGCCACGCGCATTGTTGCGGGCCACGACGCGAATATCCTTTGCGCCAAGCGCATCGAGCGCGACGATCGCCGCCCGTGCCGCACCGCCCGCGCCGACGAGCGTTGCGGTCTTTCCCCGCAGCGCGTCCGCACCGAGATGCTCGATGAGACTCGCAGAAAGGCCCGCGGAATCGGTGTTTCTGCCTTCCACATGATTGTCGCGGAAGATCAGAAGATTGACGGCGCGGGCCGCGCGCGCAGCGTCGTCGACGCGGGCCGCCAGCGCGAAGGCCGCTTCCTTGTGCGGCACCGTGACGTTAAGACCCGCAAAGCCTGCCAGGCGAAGTCCGCGCAATGCGACAGCGAAAGATTCTCGCGCGACTTTCAACGGCACATAGAAACCGTCGACACCATAGGCTTCGAGCCAGTGCGCATGCAGGCGCGGCGACAGCGAGTGCGAAATGGGATCGCCGATCACGCCCGCAAGTCTGGCTTTGCCGCTGATCGTCATGCGGGTAGCGCCCCGAATTCGCGCAGCGCGTTCAGCAATGGCAGCATCGGAAGTCCGAGGATGGTGAAGTAATCGCCGTCTATGTGCGAGAACAGCTGCACGCCTTCGCCTTCGAGGAGGTAGCCTCCGACGGAAGACAGGATTTCCTCGCCGTTTCTTTCCAGATAGCCGTCCAGAAAGGTTTCGCCGAAATGGCGCAGGGTGAGTTCGGCGCGCGCGACGTGCCGCCAGACCACCGCGCCGTCTTTTGCAAGCACCACCGCTCCGATCAATTCGTGTTTCCGCCCGGCAAGCCGCTCGAGCAGCGCGCGCGCCGCCGGGACATCGGGCGACTTGCTGATGAGCTCGCCGTCAAACACAAGCGCCTGATCCGCGCCGATGACGAGCGCGCCGGAATGGGACAGCGAAATCTTGGAAGCCTTCAGCGCGGCCAATGTGTCGGCTATGTCGCGGGGCGGGGCTTTTGCCGTAAGAAGCGAATCCTTGACCGCGTCTTCGTCCACATGCGGCGCGACGACATCGAAGGCGATGCCGGCCGCTGTGAGCAACCGCGCGCGCGCCGCGCTTCCAGACGCAAGGATCAGCCGCGTCAAGGCTGCGCCTCGCGCCGTTCCGCCAGGAGGTTGAGGATGGCGGCGGCCGTTTCTTCGACAGACCGCCGCGACACGTCGATTGCCGGCCAGCCATGGTGTTCGAAGAGCTTTTTCGTCTGTGTCACTTCGGTGCGGACGTTTTCTACATCCACATAGGACGTATCGCGCACCTCGCCCAGCGTGTTGAGGCGATTGCGCCGCACCTGCACGAGACGATCTGCAGAGGCCCACAAGCCGACGATAAGCGGCCGCTTGGCGGCGAACAGTTGGGGCGGCAGCGGGATGCCGGGCACAACGGGAACATTGGCCGCACGAATGCCGCGGATGGCGAGATACACACAGGTCGGCGTCTTCGATGTGCGGCTCGCGCCGACAAGAACGACTTCCGCGGAATCCAGCATGTCAGCCGATTGGCCGTCGTCATGGGCGATGGTGAAGTTCAACGCTTCGATGCGCTGGAGATAACGCTGGTCGACCTCATGCTGGCCGCCCGGCCTGTGGGATTCCGCGGCGCCGAGATATTGCGCCATGATTGCGATCGTTCCGTCGAGCACACCCTGACAGGGGAGATTGAGTTGCGCACACTGCGCCTCGAGTTCGCGCCGCAATTCGGGGTTCACCAGGGTGAAGAGCACAAGGCCGGGTTGCTGCCGAATATGGTCCACAACCCGTTGCAATTGCCGCCGGCTGCGCACGAGCGCATAGAAATGTTCGTTGACCTCGACACCTTCGAATTGCGCGGTCGCGGCTTTCGCAACGGCATTCAGCGTTTCGCCGGTCGCATCCGACACGAGGTGCAGATGATACTCCTGACTCACAATCTATCCTCCGACCCGCGCTTTTATACCGAAACCGGTTCCCATATCGCCGTCGGTGCACCGCGTCCCCGATCGCACCACAGCCTATCCCCAAGCCCATACCGGGCGGGACCGGCCGGCCGCGACCGTTATGCCTCGCACCGACCCTTGAGTCCGGGGCCTTTGCGGCCTAGAGCAGCAGAAGCCCACGTCTTCTTCCACAACCCACAGCCCCAACATCATCTTCATCACCCTACTGGAGTCCTTTTATTTTGAAGGAAGATGGAAAGGCAAAGCTGTTGAGCGTCCTGAGCGGGGAGCTGAAAACGCCGCCGCCCGTATGGCTCATGCGACAGGCTGGACGTTATCTGCCGGAGTATCAGGCGATTCGGGCCAAGGCCGGGTCCTTCTGGACCATGTGCATGACGCCCGAGCTCGCGACGACTATCACGCTCCAGCCGATCGAACGGTTTGGCTTGGATGCGGCTATCATCTTCTCGGACATCCTGGTCGTTCCTTACGCCTTGGGATCGGAGGTCTCGTTCGAAGAGGGCGTCGGGCCGCGTCTGCCTCCGGTGCCGGCAATCGATCGCCTTGAGCGCGATCCGGGGGCATGGGCGAAGAAGCTCGCGCCGACTTATGAGGCGTTGCGATCAGTGCGGGGAAAGCTTGATCGTTCACGGGCCCTTTTGGGCTTTGCCGGCGCGCCATGGACCTTGGCGACCTATATGGCGGAGGGCGGCAGCTCGCCCGACCAGCGCGCGGCCAAGCTTTGGGGATATCGCGATCCGGCGGGGTTTGCGACGCTGCTGGACGTGATCGGAGATTGCGTGGCGGGGCATCTGATCGCGCAGCTTGAGGCCGGTGCGGATGCCGTGCAGATCTTCGACAGCTGGGCATCGGGCTTGCCGCCTGCGCAGTTCGCAGAATGGGTTGTTCGTCCGACAAAGCGGATTGTGGAGAAGGTGCGCCAGGCCAAACCTGCGGCGAAGCTCATTGGTTTCCCGCGCGCGGCGACGCTCGAAGGCTATGAGATTTATGTGCGGCAGACGGGGGTGGATTGCGTCTCGCTCGATACGGCGACGCCGATCCGCTGGGCGGTCGGGGAGCTCGGCAGCCGCGTCACGTTGCAGGGCAATCTCGATCCCATCGCGCTTGTTGCCGGCGGCAAAGCCTTGTCGGCGGCAGTCGCGGAAATCCTGAAAGCGACGGGCGGCATACCGTTCATCTTCAATCTCGGTCACGGCATCCTGCCGGAGACGCCGCCGGCGCATGTGACCGAACTCGTGGCGCAGATCCGGGGATCGCGGTGAAGCTGGCGGTCGTCCTCTTCAATCTGGGCGGCCCCGACGCACCCGAAGCCGTTGAACCGTTTCTGCGCAATCTATTTTCGGATCCGGCTATCATCACGCTGCCGGCAATCCTGCGGCTGCCTTTGGCGCGGTTCGTGGCTGCACGGCGGGCGCCGATTGCGCGCGAGATATACGCCGAGATCGGGGGCCGCTCGCCGATCCTCGCTGAAACACAAGCGCAGGCACGGGCGGTGGAAGCTGCGCTCGTGCGCGAGGGTTTGGACGCCCGGACGTTTATCGCCATGCGCTGCTGGACACCGTTCAGCGATGAAGCAGCGCGCGCAGTTGCTGCCTGGAAGCCTGATCGTGTCGCGTTGCTGCCGCTCTATCCGCAATATTCGACCACTACGACGGGATCTTCGCTCAAGGATTGGCGCCGTGCGGCCGCGCGCGCAGGACTTGCAGTGCCGGAATCCAAAGTCTGCTGTTATCCCGATGAGCCCGGCTTTATCGCCGCAGAAGCGGCGCTCATCCGCGAGCAGTTGGCGAAACGGCGTGCGGGATTGGAGTATCGCCTGCTGCTGTCGGCGCACGGTCTACCCAAGCGCACGATCGCCAAGGGCGATCCTTATCAATCCCAGGTGGAGAAGTCGGCCGCGGCGATCATCGCGGCGCTGGGTGAGGAAACTCTCGACTGGTCTGTCTGCTATCAGAGCCGGGTGGGACCGCTCGAATGGATCGGTCCCGCGACGGACGCGGAAGTCCGCCGCGCCGGCGATGACGGCAAGGCTGTGATCGTGGCGCCGATCGCGTTTGTTTCCGAGCATTCCGAGACGCTGGTCGAGCTCGACATCGAATATAGGAAGCTGGCCCGGGAACGCGGTGTGCCGGATTACATTCGTGTTCCAACTGCAGGAACGCGCGGCGAATTCATCGAGGGCCTTGCACGCCAGGTGTTGCAGGCGACCGCGCGGAACGGCGACCAGGGCCGTGATGGGCGGTTCTGTCCGGCCGGATTACGGGCCTGCGGATTCTCGGGAGGGACCACATGACGGACATTTGGCAATCCTATCAATTTTATCTTTGGATCAAGGCATTCCACATCATCGCCGTCATCGCCTGGATGGCGGGCATGCTCTACCTGCCGCGCCTTTTCGTTTATCATTGTGAGACGACGCCCGGCAGCACGGACTCCGAACGCTTCAAAGTCATGGAGCGCAAGCTTCTGCGCATGATCATCACGCCGGCGATGATCGCCGTGTGGATTCTCGGCCTGACCCTGTCTTTCCTGCCAGAAACAGATGCCTGGCATCATGGCTGGTTCCATATAAAGTTCGCGCTCGTTATCCTTATGAGCGGGGTACACGGGCTCTTCGCGCGCTGGGTGCGGGTGTTCGCCAATGACGCAAATACGCGTCCAGCGCGGTTTTATCGCCTCTGGAACGAAGTTCCTACGGTCCTCATGATCGCGATCGTGATCTTCGCGGTGGTTAAACCGTTTTGAACCCGGACGACCGCGAAAGCGTTTGCAAGACGGGGAAATCGCGGTATAAGGGTTTCAGTTCCCCTTTTCACGCCGCAGTCAGCACGTGCCGATTGGTGCGCCGCTGAGGCCGGTACAAGACCGGCGATGCGCGTGGTCCGAAACCCGGTCATCCTCCTGCCGGCACGAGCGCCGACAGACAAGCGGGCAAGCTCTCCAACGTTTCTTTCCAGGTGTAATTTTTCATGACTGTCCAATCCGGCCTGCAGGCCATGAAACTGCAGGATTTAAAGTCCAAATCCCCGACCGACCTTCTGGCGTTCGCGGAGGAGCTCGAGATCGAGAACGCCTCCTCCATGCGCAAGCAGGACATGCTGTTCGCGATCCTCAAAGAACTCGCTGAACGCAATGTCGAGATCACGGGTCAGGGTGTGATGGAGACGCTGCAGGACGGCTTCGGCTTCCTGCGCTCTCCGGAATCGAATTACCTCGCAGGGCCCGACGACATTTACGTGTCGCCCTCGCAAATCCGCCGCTTCGGTCTTCGCACTGGCGATACCGTTGAAGGCCCGATCCGCAGCCCCAAGGACGGCGAGCGTTACTTCGCCCTTCTCAAAGTCTCCTCGATAAATTTCGAAGATCCCGAGAAAATCAAGCACAAGGTCCATTTCGACAATCTGACGCCGCTCTATCCGACCGAGTGGCTCGACATGGAAATCGATGATCCGACGATCAAGGACAAGACGGGCCGCGTCATCGACATCGTGGCGCCGCAGGGCAAGGGCCAGCGCGCGCTCATCACTGCGCCGCCGCGCACCGGCAAGACCGTCATCCTGCAGAACATCGCCAGGGCGATCGCCGCCAATCACCCCGAATGCTACCTGATTGTGCTTCTGATCGACGAACGTCCGGAAGAAGTCACCGACATGCAGCGTACGGTGAAGGGCGAAGTGATTTCGTCGACCTTCGACGAACCGGCTTCGCGCCACGTGCAGGTCGCCGAAATGGTGATCGAGAAGGCGAAGCGTCTCGTCGAGCATAAGCGCGACGTTATCATCCTGCTTGATTCCATCACGCGTCTCGGCCGCGCCTACAACACCGTCGTTCCTTCATCGGGCAAGGTGCTGACCGGCGGTGTCGACGCGAATGCGCTGCAGCGTCCGAAGCGCTTCTTCGGTGCGGCCCGCAACATCGAGGAAGGCGGTTCGCTCACCATCATCGCGACCGCCTTGATCGACACCGGCAGCCGCATGGACGAAGTGATCTTCGAAGAGTTCAAAGGCACCGGCAATTCGGAAATCATTCTCGACCGCAAGGTCGCCGACAAGCGCGTGTTTCCGGCGATCGATATTCTCCGCTCCGGCACGCGCAAGGACGAGCTCCTCGTCGACAAGGCGACGCTGTCGAAGATGTATGTGCTCCGCCGCATCCTGGCGCCGATGGGCACGGTCGACGCGATCGAATTCCTGCTCGACAAACTCCGCTCCGCCAAGAACAACGCGGACTTCTTCGAGAGCATGAATACCTGAGGCAAAGCCTAAGACGGCGCTTGGACTGAGCTCGCGCGTCGCATTCAGGAAGCGGTCGCGAATCTCGGCTTGTAGGCGCCGGCGGTGAGCGCGATCACTTCCGCGAAAATCATCAGCAGCCGATCGAGCGAAGCGCCGAGCGCATCGGCATCCTTGCCGGGCGCGGCGAGCACGGCGCTGAGGCGCGGACCGAAGTTCACGGGCTTCTTCGCGAATGTCGCGATCTCGTTCAGCACCCGCTTGTCGTTCAGGAAATAGGTTTCGTTGAGCGCGAAAAGCGCTTGGACGAGATAGTGGACGATGCGGGTCATGCAGGCGACCGTGTTGGGAACATCGTCCGTCCTCGCGAAATTGCGCGCAAACAGGAACGAGAATTCGGCCAGCCAGAGCATCTCCTGAACGAGGTGCGCCTTGAGCGCCGGCGGAAAGGTCGCGACATCCGCTTTCAGGAGACCGAGAACGTCTCGGGGATCATGAAGCGACTTGCAGACCTGAATCTCGCCGAGCGTCGTGACACAGCGAAATCCGAAGGGCGGATGCTGGTCGAAGGTAGAGGAAGTCGACCTTGCACACGGCATTGTTGATCCAGGCGCCGCCGTTGACGAACGGACCCCATTCGTAGAATCCGGTGACCGTCGGCGCACCGCTGGCGCTAAAGGCTTGTGCGAT
The DNA here is from genome assembly GCA_035504555.1 of Rhizomicrobium sp. Taxonomy (GTDB): domain Bacteria; phylum Pseudomonadota; class Alphaproteobacteria; order Micropepsales; family Micropepsaceae; genus Rhizomicrobium. Next base: position 41,895 of record DATJRP010000014.1, read on the forward strand.
CTGGCGGATCTCGTCGATCCGGAACGGCTCCGCCTCGCGGTAGTAGATCCCGATGTCGAGATCCGAGGCCGGGCCGTGGGTCCCGCGGGCATGCGAGCCGCCCAGCGCCACCGCCTCGACGTTCGGCGCCCTGGCCAGAGCCGCGGCGATATCCGCAAGCAGGCGGACTTTTTCCGGCGGAATCGTTATGACGCGAGCATAGGGGGCGTCTGTGTGACGCAAAAGCGTTGACCCGCCCGCCACCACGGGAAACACTCGAGAAGGGAAATCAGAGGCACTGCCGATGACCGAGGAAATCCACGATCGCGCCGAGTTTCATGCGATGACGGACGGGACCCAGGAAGACTGGGCGAAGATCTTCATGGCAGCGCAGGGCTTCAACCGCGAGCTGCCGAACCGCGTGCTGGCGCATCTGAAGCTCCTCGAGGGCGATTGCGGCGGCTTCGCGGTCGATCGGCTGACCCATTCGCTGCAGTCGGCGACGCTGGCACATCGCGACGGCATGGACGAGGAATATGTCGTCTGCGCATTGCTGCACGACATCGGCGACACGCTTGGCTCGCACAATCACTCCGACATCGCGGCCGCAATCCTGAAGCCCTTTGTCTCGGAAGAGCATCACTGGATGGTCGAGCATCACGGCATCTTCCAAGGCTATTATTTCTTCCATTTCGGCGGCCTCGACCGCCACATGCGCGACCATTTCCGCGATCATCCCTGTTTCGAACGCACGGCTATGTTCTGCGCGCGCCACGACCAGAACGCCTTCGATCCGAATTACGACACCATGCCGCTCGAAGCTTTCGTGCCGATGGTGCATCGCGTGTTCGCGCGGCCCAAGCGTTCGATCTATCTGCGCGAAGAGCAACAGGCGGCAGCGGAGTAGCGCCTTTTACGGAACGAGGATCGTGGCGCCCGTTGTGTGGCGGGAATGCAGCGCTTCGTGCGCGGCGCGCGCGTCTTCCAGCTTGAAGCGCTGGCCGATGGTGATTTTCACGGCGTCCGAAGCGATGACGGCGAAGAGATCGTCGGCCGTTTCCTGAAGCTCCTGGGCAGTCCGCGTGTAATGCGCGAGCGTCGGACGCGTGATGTAGAGCGAGCCCTTGGCGCTCAGGATTCCGGGCGAGAACAGCGGCACGGCGCCGCTGGAATTGCCGAAGCTCACCATCATGCCCCGCACCGCCAGACAATCGAGCGACCCTTCGAAGGTGTCCTTGCCGATGGAATCATAGACGACCGGCACGCCTTCGCCATTCGTCAGCGCGCGCACCTGTTTGACCCAATCGTCGCTGCGCGTGTTCAGCACATGCGCGCAGCCATTGGCCTTGGCGAGCGCCACTTTCTCGGCATGACCGACGGTGCCGATCACGGTCGCGCCCAGATGCTTGGCCCATTGCGAGGCGATGAGACCGACGCCGCCCGCGGCGGAGTGGAACAGGATCGTCTGTCCGGCTTTGACGGGAAATGTGCGCTTGAGAAGATATTGAACCGTCATGCCCTTCAGCAGCGAGGCGGCGGCGGCTTCGTCGGAGATGCCGGCCGGCAATTTCACGACGCGATCCGCGGGGACGTTGTTGGCGTCGGCATAGGCGCCGATGGGACCCGAGCAATAGGCGACGCGATCGCCGGTCTCGAGAGAGGTGACACCCTCGCCCAGCGCATCGACGGTGCCCGCGGCTTCGAGACCCAGACCGGAGGGAAGCGGCACGGGATAGAGGCCCGAGCGGTGATAGGTGTCGATGAAATTGACGCCGATGGCCGTGTGACGAATCCGGACCTGGCCGGGCTTCGACGCCGGCAGATCGATGGTCTCCAGGGTGAGGACTTCGGGGCCGCCGGTCTTCGCGAAACGGATGGCGCGCATGGTTCAGCCCAGGTGCTGGCGGAAGAAGGTCTGAGTCCGTCCGTTGGCGAGTTCCGCATTGGCCCGGTCGTAATGCGCGCCGCCCGTCCGCGCGAATGCGTGGTTCATCTTCGGATAGACATGCGCGGTGATGAGCGGGTTGCCGGCGACGCCGGCGAGGATCGCCTTTCGCGCATCCGGCGGCACATATTCGTCGGCCTCGGCGATATGGAGCAGCAGCGGGTGACGGATGGTCTTCGCTTCGCCGATCATCTTGTCGATGTTCACGCCGTAATAGCTGACGGAAGCGTCGCTGTCGGTGCGCGTGGCGGAGAGGTAAGCGAGCAGGCCGCCCAGGCAGTAGCCGACGGTGCCGACTTTTCCGGAAACACCGGCCGTGTGACGGAGCTTCGTGATCGTGGCCTGAATGTCCTTGACGCCGCTGTCGACATTGAATTTGCCCATGAGGTCGAAGGCGCGCTTCCACTCGGCGTCCGTCTTGTCGGTCAGCTGGATGTTGGGTTCGAGCCGCCAGAAAAGATCGGGTGCCAGCGCGAAGAAGCCGCGCGCGGCCAGTCCGTCGGCGGTTGCCCGCACGAACTCGTTCACGCCGAAGATTTCCTGGATGACTACGATGCCCGGCCCACGCCCCGACGAAGGCTTCGCCAGATAGCCGCCGAAATCGCCGTCCGGCGTTGAGATCGTGATGTCCTGGCCAGTCATGGGCGCGTTCCCGGATTGGTTTTCGCGCAACGTTAACGGGTCCGGCGGCGGGTTTCCACCGCGTACCGGACCCGCGTTTTTCGTATCAGGCCTGGCCTTGAATCCGCGCCGGCGGCAACTGCAGCACCTGCGAAAGCGTGACCGCATTCGAGATCGGCGCCGAGCAGGTGAGACGCTGGCATATGTAAGCCGTGGGCTGGCCGTTCTCCATCGCCTTGCCGTGCGCCGGATGCCCGGCCGGCAGCGCACTGCCGGAGTCGACCACGTGCAGCACGCGGTTGGGCAGGCTCCGGCCGACGACGGCCGCGATCAGCTCCTGCGTCTTGGCGTGGTTGCGCTGGCCCACGATGACGATCTCGAGCGCCGCGAATGTCACATCGAGACCGTTTATGAACGTGCCCATGGAGATGAACGCGCGGCCGACTTCGCCGGAGAACGCCTGAATGAGCGCGTTGCAGCGGTCGCGATAGCCCTGATCGGCTGTGACCATGAAGAGTTGCGCGAGCAGCCCCACCATCGTGCCGTTGCCGCTGGGCGCGTTCTGATCGAACACCATGCGGGCGCGGAAGATGAGCGGCTCGGAATCGTCGGCCGTGTAGAAATAGCCGCCGTTCTGGCTGTCCCAGAAATGCTCGTTCAGCGTGCGAACCCAGGCCTCGCAACGTTCGAGGAAACGCTTCTCGCCGGTGACTTCCCACAGCGCCAGCGCCGCGCGCGCCATCTGCGCATAGTCGTCGGCGAAGCCGGTATAGCCGCGCTTGCCGTCGCGCCAGGAGTGATAGAGGCGATCGCCGTCGCCCAGCGTCTTCACGACGAAGTCGAACGCCTTGATGGCGGCCGTCACCCAATCGGCTCTGCGGAACACGCTGCCGGCATGCGCGAGGCTCGCGATCATCATGCCGTTCCAGTCGGCCAGCACCTTGTCGTCGCGTAGCGGCGCCGCGCGTTTCATGCGCGCTGCGAGAAGAAGCTGGCGCTGTTTCTTCAGCAGAGCCTCATCGGCTTCGGGCAGCGGGAAGGCGAGACGGCCGAAGCGGTGGAGGATCGTGCGGCCCTGGAAATTGCCTTCGCGGCGTACGCCGTAGGCGTCCTTGAAGCGCTGCACGAACGTGCCCATCAGGGCCGCGTCGATTTCGGCTTCCGTCCAGGTGTAATAGCGGCCTTCTTCGCCTTCGGAATCGGCGTCGATGCTCGAAGCAAACGCGTCGCCCACCATCATTTCGCGGAACAGCCAGCCGATGGTGTCTTCGATGTGGTCTACATAATGGTGCAGGCGATTGTGCTGGGTGACGAGCGTCAGAATATCGACGAGCATGGCATTGTCGTAGAGCATCTTCTCGAAATGCGGCGTGAACCAGCGCTCGTCGACGCAATAGCGGTAGAAGCCGCCGCCGACGTGATCGTAGAGGCCGCCGAGGCAGATATTGTCGAGCGTCGTCTGCACGAGCTGCGCGAATTGCATGGCGCCGGTGCGCAGGTAACCGCGCCACAGCAATTCGGTGAGACCCGCCGTCGGAAACTTCGGGGTCGCCGTGATGCCGCCGTAGAAGATGTCGTAGCGCTGCGCAGTTTTGACCGCGACGGCGTCGAGGACGGTGCCGTCCAGAGGACCGCGCAGATCGCGGCCCCACAATTGCGCAAACCCCGTCTGCACGCGCGCGACCGTACCGGCGACCGGCTCGGGCTGTTCGGTGTAAAGGCGGATGACTTCTGGCAGCACGCGCCGGAAAGCGGGCTGGCCCGCGCGATCTTCCTTCGGGAAATACGAACCGGCGACGAAAGGTTCGCCGCGCGGCGTGAGAAACATGGTGAGCGGCCAGCCGCCGGCATGGCCGAGCAGCGTCGCCGCCGTCTGATAGATCTGATCGATGTCGGGGCGCTCTTCGCGGTCGACTTTGATGTTGATGAAGTGCTCGTTCATGAGCGCGGCCACGTCGGCGTCGCCGAAGCTTTCGGTATTCATCACGTGGCACCAGTGACACGCCGTGTAGCCGATCGAGAGCAGGATGGGTTTGCCGGTGGCCTCGGCTTCTTCGAACGCCTCCTGGCCCCAGGGGCGCCAGTGAACGGGATTATCCTTATGCAGAAGAAGGTACGGGCTCGTTTCTTGGTCGAGCAGATTGCGGCTCATGTTCCACCCTGGTGAAGGTCGCAAAGCGTTGCGGAGATTGGGGCTTAGCCCTAGCTTCAGCCTCCTTAGCGCGCAAACCGCGCTGCTCACAAGCCGGATCGGCGAAGGCGGTAAATCATGAAAGTGCGCGTGGAGATGGATCTGACGCCGGACGAGGCGCGCCGGCTGATGGGTCTGCCCGACCTGACTGCCATGCAGGCGCGTCTGGTGGAGGAATTCGAGCGGCGCATGATGGCGGCGATGGAAAAGAGCGCGCCGGAAGAGGTCATGAAGCAGTGGTTCGCACTCGGCAGCCAGGGCGTCGAGCAGTTCCAGCGGTTTCTCTGGGATAGCGCGCGCAATGCGGCAGGCTCGGCGCGCAAGGAGACGCCCAAATCCAAATAGGGCGGGACACGATCTATGCCCTTTCGACGGCGCCGGGGCGCGCCGGCGTGGCGGTCGTCCGGGTCTCCGGATCTGAGGCGGGCGCAGCCGTTGAAGCGCTGACCCGGCGAGAGCCGCCGGAACCGCGGCGGGCGGCGCTCCGGCGATTCCGCGACGCGGGCGGCGGGGCCATCGATACCGGGCTTTTGCTGTGGTTTCCCGGTCCCGAAAGCTTCACCGGCGAAGACGCGGCCGAATTCCACGTCCATGGCGGGCGCGCCATCGTTGAAGCGATCCTGGCGGCGCTGGCAGGCGTGGCCGGCTTGAGGGTGGCCCAGCCCGGCGAATTCACCCGGCGCGCCGTCGCGCATGGAAAATTCGACCTGACCGCGGCGGAGGGACTGGCCGATCTGATCGCCGCCGAAACGGATGCGCAACGCCGCCAGGCGCTTCGCCAGTACGACGGCGCGCTGGCCGCTCTCTACGAGGGCTGGCGGAGGCAGCTGATCGAGCAGGCGGCCTGGGTCGAGGCGAGCATCGATTTCGCGGAAGAGGAACTGCCGGACGATGTCTTCGCGCGCGCGCGCCGTGCCATCGAAGCCATCATCGGCGAGATTGCCCGGCACATCGACGACGGCGGGCGCGGCGAGATCATCCGCGAAGGCCTGCGCATCGCGCTGATCGGTCCGCCCAACGCGGGCAAGAGCTCGTTGCTCAACGCGCTGGCGCGGCGCGACGTGGCGATCGTGTCGGAGATTCCGGGAACGACGCGCGACGTCATCGAAGTGAAGCTCGACCTCGGCGGCTATCCCATTATTGTCGCCGACACGGCGGGCCTGCGCGAAAGCGGTGATGCGATCGAAGTGGAAGGCGTGCGCCGCGCGCTCGCCCGTGCCCGCGATGCCGAGCTCGTGGTGCTGGTGCTGGACGGACAGACAGACGCACGGCCTGCGCTCACGCCCGACGTCGAATCCAAACTCTGCCTGATCGTGTGGAACAAGAGCGATCTTGCCGCCCATGCAACGCGCGAAGGCGAGATCGCCCTCTCGGCGAAGACGGGCGAGGGCATCGACAACTTCGTCGCCGCGCTCACCGGCGGCGTCAGTGCGATTGCCGATGCGCAATCCGAAGCCCCGCCGCTCACCCGCGCGCGCCATCGCGAAGCATTGCTGGAAGCCAAAGACGCGCTCTTGCGCGCGCTCGCAGCACCCGACGATCAGCCCGAACTGATGGCGGAAGACGTGCGCCTCGCGCTGCGCTCCCTCGGCCGCATCACCGGCCGTGTCGACGTGGAAGATCTGCTGGATGTGATCTTCCGCGACTTCTGCATCGGAAAGTAAGCGGAATTATGCGCCTGTCTCAGCAGGTGAAAGACCAACGCGTCGGCTGGAGAATCTTGCCGGTAAGCCTGTGGTGTGGGACACATCGTCTCCAAGGCCGCCGATTCGGCGGATTGGGGTCACATCCTTGGCGGTATCGGTCGACAATTCGGTACTGGCGACGGCGGCAGATAAGCTCGCTCTGCAACGGTTGCTTCAGACGCACGCCACGATCCGCACAGTCGTCCGATGGGTCGCGATTGTGGCAATTGCCGGGGTCGCCGAACAAGGCGTCGCCGCTCTCGCCGGACACTCCACATCCGTTATTGTTTCCATGGCGTTAGGGCTTTTTGCAGATTTGAAGTTCAGCCTTCTTGTTACTTGGGCTGGAGGGGCTACGTTCTGGGCGTTTCTGGAAAGGAACTTGCGGAAACGCAAAGTCGAGAACATGCAGGGTCGAATTCGCTCCCTAGAACAGAGGCTTGATCCAAACCGTTCAACTTCTGGGCTGCTTCCTGACGGAAGCACCAATCCTCGCGACAAGCTGAGGTGACAGACATGATTGATGCTGTTGTATCTGCGGTCCTTCTCCTCATCGTCGGGTATGGGTATTACCGCCCGTGGCAGAACATTTGCACCGATATTGCGAGACAGGTCATTTTCGAGAAACGCGACGCGCTGTTTGATATGGCCGCATCTGGCGAGTTGTCGTTCAATGACCGCAACTATCAAGTTATTAGAAAGTCTCTAGAAGACTACATCCGTTTGGCGCATGAACTGACGATTTGGAAACACATGATTTCAAGGGCATCGCTCAGACGCGCCGGCGTAAAAGTGCGCAAAACCGATTTGGATACTGCAATCGCCGCAATACCGAACAATGACACGCGCGCGAAGGTGCAATTACTCGTTAATCAGAGCCATCAAACACTCTTGGGGATAATGTTCCTGAAGTCTCCAGCGTTGCTTATGATCCTTTTGCCAATTATCGCTTTTGTTGTCTTCAAGGCGATTATTACTGCGACTTTCAACCGGTTAAACGGCAGATTGAACGATCTTGGCAATCAGCTTCAGGTCGACGCCGAATTGTGTCGCCAAGATTCTAACTAAGCCGGAGCTCGCTAGCACCTATCGCCTCAAGGCATTGAATCAGAAAAACGGCTGTAAATCCGCCTCGCGCAATTTTGTTGCGAAGATTGACCTCGGTTTCTATTACGCCAATTTCTGCAAGCTTTTCAACAAGTTGCGCATAGGTGACGTTGCGCCGCTTCAATTCGGCCTTCAAGAGCCCTTTGACCTTTGCTGTCCATTCGGCGTCGTGCTTTGGCGGCATGATTTGCCATCATAATCGTTACTTTTGCCATTGACAACGTCACGATACGCCATCATATTCGTTACAGATGTAACGGAATTGATGACGAGTGGCACAGCCCTTTCTCCTCTCCAGCGCCGCCAAGTCGCTCTCTCTGAGCGCTGTGGCCCGCATGTCGGATGAGGAAGCGCGCGAGACTTTCCGCAAACTCCGTTGGGCCGACAACGGCGGCGAGCCCTACTGCCCGAAATGCGGTTGTCTCAAGGTGACGGCGCTCGCCACGCGTCCGGTCTGGAATTGTAACGGCTGCCGCTATCAGTTCTCGGTTACAGCCGGAACGATCTTTGCGGATCGCAAGCGCCCGGTACGCGACTATCTTCTCGCGATTGCAATTTTCGCGAACAGCGCAAAGGGGCACAGCGCGCTCCAACTCTCCCGCGATCTGAGCTGCAATTATCGCAGCGCCTTTGTATTGGCGCACAAACTGCGCGAAGCGCTTGGGTCCGAACAAAGCCAAGTAAAGCCCGCCGGAACCGTCGAAATCGACGGCGCGTATTTCGCTGGACATCGTAAGCCGCACAATGAAGCGGCGAAGCGCGTTGATCGCCGCGCAGCCGAAGAACAGACCGGCAAGAGACGCGTCGTGGTCGTGATGCGCGAACGCAAAGGCCGCACACTTCCGTTTGTGTTTCTCAAGGAAAGTGATGCGCTTCCGACGATCCGCGAGATGGTGCCGCTCGGTTCGACAATTCATGCGGACGAGGCTGGCGGATGGGACGCGCTTCACGCCCATTACGAAATGCGCCGTATCAATCATTCCATTGCCTATTCGATGAATGGAGCCTGTACCAATCAAGCGGAGTCGTATTTTTCGCGCCTGCGGCGTGCGCAGTATGGCGTGCATCATCGCCTTGGCGGTCGCTATCTGCACGCTTACGCGTCGGAAATGGCGTGGCGTGAAGACCATCGGCGCGAGAGCAACGGCGTGCAGTACCATGCAATTGCGTCTCTCGCGATCAATCATCCGATAAGCGCGACGTGGCGCGGATACTGATGCGAGCGCGAGAGCCCCACGTCCTTACGGCGCTCAAAGAGAAACGGGCTCGACTGGCTGGCGAACTCGTCGCTGCTCAGTTGCGCGTGATGGCGCTCAAGACTGATCTCGCAAGCGTCGACCGCGTGCTAAAGCTGTTCGACATCAATCTCGATCCCCACGACATCAAGCCGAAGATTACTGTTCCGCGTGATCCCGCATGGCTTCCCAAGGGTGCGGGAACGCGTACAGCGCTGGAGATTTTGCGTGAGACTGGCGAGGCCATGACTTCGCAAGAACTGGCCGCATGTATTCTCCAACGCTTCGGGCGACCGATTGAGGAAGCGACGATGAAGAAACTCGTATCGACGCTGCACAGCAATTTCTGTCGACGTAAGGACGGAATCGTTCAATTTGACCGCGACACGTATCCGGGCAAGTGGCGGCTCACGCCTATCCCCCTGCATCCCCGTGCGCTGCCGAAGCCTTAGCGCGTCCCTCGGCGATGTTTGCTTTTACCTCGGGCGAGCGGAGCATCACAAGGATCAACTCCCGGCAGATTGTAGCCTTTTTCTTCCCGTAAAGTGCATATGGGATCAAACCTTCTTCAATCATTTCAATAGCTTCCACCGGAAGCGAGATGGAAAACTGTGGACTCTCGCTTGTTTGCGGCATCGGCTCAAACAATGGAATTGCAATGGAATTCCATTGTTGTACATTTCCTCGGCGTAGGCGAATCGACTCTTTTTGAGACGGCGCGCTTAAATGAAAAAGGCGCCCATCCCGAAGGATGAGCGCCCCGCTGTTTTCCGGCCTTTAGAGACCGCGCTGCTTGGGGCGGCGCGGTTTCCGGAAATGCTGGCGGATAGTCTGCCAGATTCCCAACCGGCAACGCAGATATTCCCGTACGAGTACGGTCTTCTCGGCGCTGTACGCTTTTGAGAACTTCACGATAGTCCTCCTTTCCCGGGGCCTACTCGCCCGCCGAAAAGGGCGAGGCAGGCTGGGATCAGAGGGATGAGAAGCCTCTCATACGCGCGGGGCGATTCCCACTCGATCTAGTAGCTATAGGCAAGCAGATCGGGATGTCTGTCCACAGGTAAATCTGTGGAAAGGCCTTTGCTGAGACAGGCGCATAATTCCGAAAGTAAGCCCCGCCGGCCTTGTTCGCCTCTTGTTGCCATGACATCGCCGCCCTGCGATCAGGGCTGCGAACAGGGCGAGCGTTTTTTCGCACCCGCGCATCCGCGCATCTAACCCTTGCGCCGCGCGACTTTGGCGCGTTTGGGTCGCGCCGGGCATGTCGAAAAACAGGGCCGAACAGGGTGATTTTCGTCCGTATACGGAATTAACCCCGCAACAGCGCACCCATTTCGATCGCCGTTGTCTTCAACAAAGACTGCAGCTGCGGAGCCTTGCTCAGTGCTGCGCCCAACACCACGCGGCGATGCGCCAGCCGTCGGCGAGCTTTGCGAGCGCAAAAGTCATGGTCGAGCCGTTCTCGTGGATGGTCTTGCCCTTGACCTTGTAGCTGAGGCTCGAGGGAAATACGGCGTAGGCGCGGTCGCCGGTAACGTCGAGATGGCGCGGTTTGCCGAGCTTGACGACAAGGTCCGTCCCGCCGCCCTGCTGCATCGACGTCGTCAGATCGCGGTTCCAGTCGGCGAAAGCCGTGGCGCCATGCCAATAATGCGGCGGAAAATCGTCGAGAATGCTGGCATCAGGCGCATAGACCGCGCCCGCGGATTGGACATCGCCCTTGTTGAGGCTGTCGATGAATTGATGGATGGGCGCCGCGGCGTCCGTCTTGTCGGACGCGAAGGACGGCGCTGCGATGACCAGCGCGGCCGCGAATAAAACGAAAAAGCGCATGCTGTCCCCCAACGTTGATTTGTTTCGAACGCTAACAGAGGGGTGTGGCGCGGACAAACAGGGCGCCGAAGACATTTTCGACGAGGACGGAGCGAATGGAATCCGAATATGAGCCGCGGCGCGTCGCCGGGAGGGCGAACCAGTTTGTTATCCTCTCGGGCTGTTCCGGCGGCGGGAAGTCGTCGTTGCTGGCGGAGTTGGGCCGGCGCGGCTACGGGACTTATGAGGAGCCGGGCCGGCAGGTGGTGAAGGAGCAGCTGTTGATCGGCGGCGACGCGCTGCCGTGGGAGAACGTCGATCTGTTTCTCGAACTGACGATCTCGCGCTCCCTGCATCATCTCATTGAAGCGGCGCGGAGCGACAGGATCGCGTTCTTCGATCGCGGCATCGTCGATCAGGTGAACGGCTGGTCGGCGCGCGGTTTGGAGATTCCGAAACATCTTCGGAATGCTGTCGAGCATTTCCGGTATCGCGAGGCGGTGTTCGTCGTGCCGCCGTGGCGCGAGATTTTCGCGAACGATGCGGAACGCCGGCACGGTTTCGAGGAGTCGGCGGCGATGTATGAAACCCTTGTCGCGACCTACGCGCATTTCGGCTACCGGCCGGTCGTGGTTCCGAAGATGGATGTGAGCGCGCGCGCGGATTTTGTCGTGGCGCAGCTTTAAGGCGTCGCCGGGTCCTTGTCGCGCTGGCGCAGTGTCTTTTTCCATTCGGCGCGCAGGACGGACGGACGCCCGGGATAGCGTTCTTCGAGAAAATCCGCCTCGATGACGCGGTCGGTGCGGAAGTGGCGGAAGTCGTTGCGCAGTTCGCACCACGCCGCGATCAGGCGCACGCCTTCGTGGAAGCCGATGGCCACCGGCCAGACCTTGCGCTCGGTTTCGCGGTTCTGCTCGTCGCGATATCTAAGCGCGAGCTTCAGCCCCTGGCGGATGGAGCTGCGCAATCGTGCGAGATCGAGACCGTCGGGCAGGCTCGTGTAATGCGGCGGGATGCCCGAGACGGGTTCGAGCACGAAGGGCCTGAGGCGCTCCGGCACGGTCTCGGCGATCTTGGCGATGAGGTTCTGCGCCGCCTTGGACAGCGAGACGTCACCCCTGAGCGCCACCCATTGCGCGCCCAGGACCGCCGCTTCGATCTCCTCGGGCGTCAGCATCAGAGGCGGCAGATCGAAGCCCGCATCCAGCACATAGCCCAGACCCGCCTCGCCCCGGATCGGCACCCGCTGAGCCATCAGATCGGCGATATCGCGGTAGACGGAGCGCTTCGAGGTCTCCAGTTCCCGCGCTAGCTGTTCTGCCGTCACGGGTTTTCGGACCCGGCGGAGGATCTGGATGATCTCGAAAAGGCGTTCGGCGCGGCGCATGAGGAGACCATCGCGCATCATTGCTGACAGCATGGTGGCAGCAGCCACCGATTAGACAAGTCCTCCAAGACGCGGAGGAGGACAGCGATGATCATTCTTTATGGCGGCGGACCGAATTTCGGCCTTCCCGAAATCAGCCCGTATGTCACGAAGACCGAGGTGCAGCTGAAAATGGCAGGGCTCGCTTACCGCAAGGAAAAGTCGACGCCGGGCGAGTCGCCGAAGGGCCAGGTGCCGTTTATCGATGACGGCGGCGAGCGCATCGCGGATTCGACGTTCATCCGCGCCCATATCGAGCGGAAATACGGGGTCGATCTGGACGAGGGGCTCGACAGCCGCGCGCGGGCGGAAGCCTGGGCGATCGAGCGCATGGTCGAGAATCACTTCGGCTTCGCGGTCGGCTACACGCGCTTTCTGATTCCGGAGAACTTCGCGAAGGGACCGGCGCATTTCGTGGACTACGCGCCGGAAGCACAACGCGAGCGGTTGCGCGAGGATCTCTTGACGCGCGTGAAGGCGAATTTCCTTGCCAACGGCATCACCCGGCACACCGCGGAAGAGATCGAATGGCTGGGCCTGCGTTCGCTGCAGGCGCTGTCGAATCTCCTGGGCGAGAAGACCTATCTGATGGGCGAAAGGCCGACGGCCGTCGACGCGATCAGCTTCGCCATGCTGGCGGGGCTTTTGACTCCGTTCTTCAATTCCGACCTGCGCCGGCGCGCGCTGCGAATCGAAAATCTCTGCGACTATGTCGCGCGCATGATGGCGGAGTTCTATCCGGAATTCGCCTGGGCGGAGGCGGCGTGATCAACGCTCTGACTGTCATGGCCGCCCTTCAGGCGGCCAGCCATCTCGCGCGCATCTGCGCGCGAATGACTTTTCGTTTGATGGGCGGCCGGGTCAGGTCCGGCCATGACAAGTTGGGGACGCTTTAGTTTGGGTGCGGTTCGCCCGGACGGTAATCCGCCTCGATCTGGCCTTTGAGTTCGTCTTCGGTGAAGAGCACGGGCTTTGTTTTCTTCGCGACAAAAAGCGGTGTCTGATCGGCGTAGTGCGGAGACGATGCATCGAGCGTCGCCGAACCGAATTGATGGATGCTCTGCGACGAGAGTTTTCCGTTTTTGTCCCAGGTCACAAACATGATGAAAGTATCGCCGCCTTCCGCGGTGAGCGTGCCGTCGGGCTGGAGCGCGCCGTAGACCGCACGGTAGACGTCGGGCGCGCCATCGATGGCGAGATCGACCTTGCCGCGGCGGATGCGGTTGACCTGACCCCATTCGGGATCGATGCGGCCGAAATGAGTCTTGAGTTCTGCGATCGTCTGACGCAACGCGTCGAGCGGCGCCACATGCGTCGGGTTGTCGTCGAAATCGTAGAGTTTCATCATCGTCAGCACGGCAAGCGCCGCGGCGCGGTTTGTCCTGTCGGTCGTGCGATCCCAGCTGCGCAGGAGATCTTGCGCGGCCGCGAGGTTCTTGTCTCCGGCCGGATTGATCGCCACCAGCTGTGCGATGATGCGGGAGACTTTCGAGCGTGTGCTGTAGGCGTCGTCGAATTTGTGCGCGCGAAAGCTCGCATCGGTCATCGCGTAATCGCGGCCGAAGGTTTCTTCGGCGCGATACGCGCGGTTGGTCATATTTGTCTGAATGCCCATCGCCGCGGGATAGGCCGACGGTTTCAGATCGTCGGCCGGATCGGTCGCTTCGAACGGCGTATTGTTGGAGTTGAACACCAAGCCCGATTTCGGATTCCAGATCTGCGGAATACGCGCGAACGGTACATAGCCGTGCCAGATGAGATCGGAGCGATCGCCCGGCTGGATCCCGGTCCAGTCGATGCCGGCGCGGCGATCGGGGAAGAGGCCGTTATAGACGTAGCCGATCTCGCCCTTCTCGTCGGCGAAGACGTAGTTGATGCTGGGCAGCGCCTGCAGCGCCAGCGCCGCGCGGAATTCATCCGCCGTGCGTGACTTGTTCAGGCGAAAATAGGCCTCCGGCTGGCGGACTTCGTTCATCCCGGCATAGCGCAGCGCGAAGACGCCGTGATCGGTGCGGAAAACAGGTCCGTGTACGGACCATTCCACGGCACGCGGGATCGTTATGTAAAACGGGCCCCACAGCTTGATGCGAAGTTTGGCTTCGCTTTCTTCGAAACGCACCCATCGTCCGTCGAGCCTGTATTCATGATCGTCGGCGGGATTGATGACGAGACGATAGACGGTGACGAGATTGGGATCGTTCACGGTGTTGGCCCAGCCCAGATGTGCATTGTGTCCATGCAGCATGAAGGGCGAGCCGGGGAAAAATCCGCCGGCGACGTGCCAGCCCTCGCCGCTCTCGAGCACGGCTTCGTACCAGGCGACGGGTCCGGTGTAGGGCTGATGTGAGTTGACGAGAAGACGCGTGGCGCCGTCGGCATTGCGCGACGGTGCAACCGCGACGCCGTTCGATCCGACGGGTGGTTTGTTGTTGTCGTCGTTCGACGTCGTGATGTGCTTCATCACGCGATCGATGCCGTAGAAGAACGGCGTGCGGAACACGAAGCCTGCGTCGACGTCTTTGCCGGTGATCGGCAGAACGCCCGGCGCGACTTTATCCGGATGAAGCGCTGCATAGTAATTCACGCCGTCGGCATAGGCATCGAGCACGCGGCGCACATCGGCGGGAATGTCGCGCGCATAGCGCGCGTCGACGATTTCCCGCACCCGGAAGAGATGAACGAGATAATCGGGCACGGTGCCGCTGTAACCGATCTCGCTCGCAAGTGTTCCGCGCGCAGCCAGGAGGGATTCCTGGATCGTGGGGAAATCATCTTCGCAATGCGCGTAAGCCAGACCGAACGCGACATCCGCGTCCGTCTTTCCTTTGATATGCGGCACGCCGAAACGATCGCGGCGGATGCGCACGTCGTAGTCTTTGGCGCGCGCGATGATCGCGGCCGGATTTGCAGGCTGCGGACGGTTCGGAAGATCGGCAACGACAAGATAGACAACCGCAGCAGCGACAAGCAGCGCGGCCAGGCCGAAAATTCGCGTCGTCCAGCGCAGCACGTTCCCCCCTGGCCCCCACGTGTTGTTGCCAGAGAGTCGCCGAAGCGCGAGCGCGCGACAAGAGTCCCGGGCCTTGCAGTTTCACGTGAAACTTGCCCGCAGCCGCGCGCGGTCTTATGGGAGCGCGCATGAACGGGTACGACGTCATTGTCATCGGAGGCGGGCACGCCGGCTGCGAAGCGGCTGCGGCGTCGGCGCGCGCGGGTGCGCGGACTCTGCTGCTTACGCACAAGCGTGCGACGCTGGGCGAGATGTCCTGCAATCCGGCCATCGGCGGGCTCGGCAAGGGCCACCTGGTCCGCGAGATCGATGCGCTCGACGGCCTGATGGGCCGGGTCGCGGACGCGGCCGGAATCCAGTTCCGTCTCCTCAATCGTCGCAAGGGTCCGGCCGTGCGTGGTCCGCGCGCCCAGGCCGATCGCAAGCTTTACCGGCAAGCCATGCAGGCCGCGCTCGCCGAGGTGGACAATCTGGAGATCCTGGAAGCGCCCGCCGAAGACCTGGTTCTGGCTGATAGAAAGGTCGCGGGCGTCGTTACGGACGGCGGCCGGTCGATTCCTTGCGGCGCTGTGGTGCTCACGACGGGGACCTTTCTGCGCGGGCTGATCCACATCGGCGAGAAGAAAATCCCAGCCGGCCGCGTCGGTGAGGCGCCGGCGCTGGGGCTCTCTAATACATTGGAACGGTTTGGTTTTTCGCTTGGTCGGCTGAAGACGGGGACCCCGCCTCGCCTCGACGGAAAGACCATCGATTGGGCCTCTCTGGCTGTCCAGCCGGGCGACGATCCGCCGGTGCCTTTCTCGTTTCTGACGAAGGCGATCACCACGCCGCAGATCGCCTGCCATATCACGCGGACAACGCCGGATACCCACGCGATCATTCGCGCCAATCTTGATCGGGCGCCGATTTATTCCGGCCAGATCGAAGGGGCCGGACCGCGCTACTGCCCGTCCATCGAGGACAAGGTCGTACGCTTCGCCGCGCGCGAGGCCCATCAGATCTTCCTCGAGCCGGAAGGCCTGGACGACGACACGATCTACCCCAACGGGATTTCGACCTCCCTGCCGGAGGACGTCCAGCTTGCGCTTTTGAAGACCATTCCGGGCCTCGAAAAGGCGGCCATGATCCGGCCGGGCTACGCCATCGAATACGATTATGTCGACCCGCGTGAGCTCAACCCGTCGCTGGAAACCAAGCGAATTCAAGGCCTTTACCTGGCCGGCCAGATCAACGGCACGACCGGCTACGAGGAGGCGGCCGCGCAGGGCCTGATGGCAGGTCTCAATGCGGCCTGCGCCGCCGACGGAAGCCGCCCGATCGTCCTTGATCGCGCCCAGGCCTATATCGGCGTGCTGATCGACGATCTGGTGACGAAGGGCGTCAGTGAACCCTATCGCATGTTCACATCCCGGGCCGAATACCGCCTGAGCCTCCGG
Source organism: Rhizomicrobium sp. (assembly GCA_035504555.1). GTDB lineage: Bacteria > Pseudomonadota > Alphaproteobacteria > Micropepsales > Micropepsaceae > Rhizomicrobium. The sequence goes on from DATJRP010000014.1 coordinate 58,342, forward strand.
GCTGACAACGCCGATCAGCGGCTGACCCCGCTCGGTATTAGGGCAGGCTTTGTCAGCGGCACCAGGGCGGAGGCCTTCGAGGCCCGCATGGCCAAGCTCGATCGGGCGCGGGCACGGCTGCGGGAGCTCAATCTGACTCCAAACGAGGCCCGGCGTTTCGGCGTCACGATCCGGCTTGATGGCGCCCGCCGCAACGGCCATGAGCTTCTGAGCCTGCCCGGGGTTTCGTTCGCGACGATTGCCGGCATCTGGCCGGAACTGAAGGCTTTTCCGGCCGAGGCGGTCGAGCAGTTGGAGGTCGATGCCCAGTATGCCGGGTATCTGGACCGTCAGGATGCCGATATCTTGGCTTTCCGCCGGGACGAGGGGCTGACTCTGCCCGCAGACCTTGACTATCGAACGATCCCTGGTCTCTCAACCGAAGCGATCTTAAAACTGGAAACCATTCGCCCGGCCACGCTGGGGCAGGCCGCCCGGATTGACGGCGTGACGCCGGCAGCCCTCACCTTGGTCCTGGCGGCAATCCGTGCGCGAGCCTCCCTTGCCAGACGCGCTTCCTGAGGTGTTCGGGCCTGCCGAGTTCCAGGCGGTCAGCGGTGTTTCACGTGAAACATTGGCCAGGCTGAAACTTTTCGTTAGCCTTCTCGGGGACTGGAACGCGCGGATGAATCTCGTCTCCGCGAAATCGCTGGAAGACGTCTGGAAACGCCATATCTGGGATTCCGCCCAGCTCTATCCGCTTCTGAGATCAGAGGCGCGAAGCCTTGTGGACCTCGGCAGCGGCGCGGGATTTCCAGGGCTTGTACTGGCGATTATGCTGGTAGAACGGGGCCCTGTGCGGGTTGTCCTCTACGAAGCCATCACAAAAAAGTGCCGCTTTCTCGAGGAGGTCGCTCACCGGACGGGCGTCACGGTCGAAGTCCGCAATGGCCGGATCGAAGAGGCGAGGCCCGAGCCTTTTGACATCGTCACCGCACGCGCCTGTGCACCGCTCGATCAATTGCTTTCCTATGCGGTCCCTTTTCAGGCTAAGAATATGCAATGCCTGTTCCTGAAGGGCCAATCCGTAGGGGCTGAATTGACCGAAGCCTATAAGTCTTGGAACATGACGGTTAAGCAGCATCCCAGCCGCTCGGACCCTTCGGGCATTATTTTGGATATCCGCGAGCTGCGCCATGGATACCGCCGTTAAGCCCCCGCGCATCCTGGTTGTCGCCAATCAGAAGGGTGGCGTGGGTAAGACCACGACAGCCATTAACCTCGGCACGGCGCTGGCCGCCGTCGGCGCGCCCACGCTCATCGTCGATATCGATCCGCAGGGCAATGCTTCGACAGGGCTCGGTATTCCCAACAATGCGCGGAATATCACGATCTACGATGTCCTGATGGGCGGCGCGACGATCGCCGAGGCCGTGACGCCGACGAAAATCCCCGGTCTGAGCATTGTACCGTCCACCGTCGATCTCTCCGGTGCCGAGCTCGAGCTGATCGAAATCCCGCGCCGGAATTATCGGCTCAAGGACGCCTTCGCAGACTTCAGCAAGAGGCCGAGCCAGTCTTTCTCTTATGTTCTGATCGATTGTCCGCCGTCGCTCACGTTACTGACCGTAAATGCCATGGCTGCAGCGGATGCCGTTGTCGTGCCGCTGCAATGCGAATTCTTTGCGCTGGAAGGTCTAAGTCAACTTTTGAAGACGATCGAGCGCGTGCGCGCGAACCTCAATCCTTTGCTGGAGATTCAGGGAATCGTGCTGACCATGTTCGACAAGCGCAACAAGCTCTCGGACCAGGTCGCGGCCGATGTGCGCGCCCATATGGGCGATAAGGTCTACAAGACCGTGATTCCGCGCAATGTTCGCATTTCGGAAGCACCGAGCCATGGGCTCCCTGCGCTTGTCTACGATCTGCGCTGCCCGGGCAGCCAGGCCTACATCAAGCTCGCCGGCGAGATGATCCAACGCGAAAAACTGAGGGCCGCCGCATGAGTCCGGAACAACATCGCGGACTCGGCCGCGGACTTTCCGCGCTCATCGGTGACGAGCTGGCGCCGCAACGTGGAGAGCCGCCGCGTGGCGCGCGCATCGTCCCGGTCGCATTCCTGCGGCCCAACCGCTTTCAACCGCGCAAGTCGTTCAGCACGGAAGAGCTCAACGATTTAGCGAGCTCGATCAAAGAGAAAGGCGTGCTGCAGCCGATCCTCGTCCGCCCGATCAAGGATCAGGTGGATGCATTCGAGATCGTGGCCGGCGAGCGACGCTGGCGCGCGGCGCAGATGGCGAAGCTGCATGACGTGCCCGTTCTGGTGCGCGATATCAGCGACGGCGAGTCGCTCGAGCTCGCCATCATCGAGAACGTCCAGCGTGCCGATCTCAATGCAGTGGAAGAGGCGGCGGCCTATCGCCAGCTCATGGAGCAGTTCGCCTATACGCAGGACGACGTCGCGCACCAGGTCGGCAAGAGCCGCAGCCATATCGCCAACACGCTTCGCCTTTTGAAGCTGCCGGACGCTGTTCAGAACATGATCCGTGCCGGCCAGCTGACGGCCGGCCATGCCCGAACACTGATCGGCGCGAGCGACCCCGAGGCGCTGGCGCGGGAAATTGTCGAAGCGCAGCTGAATGTTAGAGAGGCTGAACAGCGTTCAAAGCCGGCCACCGGCAAGGGCAGGGAAAAGGCCGAGAAAGACGCCGACACCAAAGCCCTGGAAATCAGTCTTTCCAATATGCTCGGGCTGAAAGTTCAGATTCTGGATAAAGGCGAGAAGGGTGGCGAGCTGAAAATCATCTATCGCACCCTGGAGCAGCTGGACGATGTCTGCCGCCGTCTGAACAAAAGCATATAACGCTTTGGAGTCGTGCGGGATTAAGGATGCGCGCGGCGAACGCTAGTACGAGTCCGCCAATGCTATGGCCTCGCGCGGAACAATTCCACCTTCGTACAGCGCGCGGCCGATAATTGTCCCCAAAATATTGGAACTCCGCGCCGCCATAAGCGCGCGGACGTCATCGAGGTTCGCGATGCCGCCGGAGGCGATGACGGGAATCCGAACCGCGTTGGCGAGTGCCGCCGTGGCTTCGACATTGACGCCCTGAAGCATGCCGTCGCGCGCGATGTCGGTGAAGACAATCGCGGCCACGCCCGCGTCTTCGAAGCGCTTCGCCAGCGCCAATGCGCCGATCTCCGCCGTCTCGGCCCAACCCTGAACCGCGACTCTGCCGTCTTTCGCATCGATGCCGACCGCGATGCGGCCCGGATAGGCCTTTGCCGCGTCGCGCACCAGCTCAGGATCGCGCAGCGCGGCGGTCCCGAGAATCACGCGTGAAATTCCGGCCTCGAGCCAGGCTTCGATGCCGGCGCGATCGCGAATGCCGCCGCCCAGCTGGATCGGCAGCTCGATGCTTGCGCGGATCGCGCGGATCGCATCCGCATTCACCGAGCGGCCTTCGAACGCGCCGTCGAGATCGACGCAATGCAGCCAGCGAAATCCGGCGTCGGCGAAGATCTTCGCCTGCGCCGCGGGGTCGTTGTTGAAGACGGTCGCCGATTCCATTACGCCGCGCTTCAGCCGCACGCAGCGCCCGCCTTTGAGGTCGATCGCCGGAAACAGGATCACGGCTGCCACCGAAGAAAATTTGCGAGCAGGCGCAAACCCACCGCCTGACTCTTCTCCGGATGAAACTGCGTGCCGACAAGATTGTCGCGACCGACCATCGCCGCGACGGCGCCGCCGTAATCCGTCGTCGCAAGAACATGCGCGCCCGCGCGCAACTCGAACGAATGCACGAAATAGGCATGCGCGCCTTCGTCGATGCCGTTCAACACCGGATGCGCCGCCACGATGTGAAGCTCGTTCCATCCCATATGCGGGATCTTCAATGCGGTATCATGGGGCTCAAGCCGCACCACTTCGCCGTCGATCCAGTCCAGTCCCGGCGTGTCGCCGAACTCGCGCCCCACGCGCGCCATCAATTGCATGCCGACGCAAATGCCGAAAAACGGCGTCGCGTCCTTGATCACCGATTGGTTGAGCGCATCGACCATGCCGTCGACCGCGGAAAGCCCGCGCATGCAGTCCGCGAAGGCGCCCACACCGGGAAGCACGATGCGCTCGGCTTTTGCGACAACGTCGGGATCGCTCGTCACGACGATCTCATGGCCGGTCGCATGTTCCGCGGCGGCGCGCGCCAGCGCCTTCTCGGCGGAACGCAAATTGCCCGAGCCATAATCGACAAGCGCGACGGTCTTCGTCATGGTTTGCGTCCTGCGGTCAATCCGCATCCATCTTGAGGGCCGCGATGAAGGCTTCCTGCGGGATGTCCACCTTGCCGAACTGGCGCATTTTCTTCTTGCCCTCTTTCTGCTTGTCGAGGAGCTTGCGCTTGCGGCTGACGTCGCCGCCATAGCATTTGGCCGTCACGTCCTTGCGGAGCGCCTTGATCGTTTCGCGCGCGATCACCTTGCCGCCGATCGCCGCCTGCACCGGAATCTGGAACATGTGCCGCGGGATCAGGTCCTTCAGTTTCTCGCACATGGCGCGGCCGCGCGACTCGGCGCGCGTTCGGTGGACCATCATCGACAGCGCATCGACCGGCTCGGCATTGACGAGGATCGACATCTTCACGAGGTCGCCTTCTTCGTAGCTCTCGATGTGATAGTCGAAGCTCGCATAGCCGCGGCTGACGGACTTGAGCCGGTCGTAGAAATCGAACACCACTTCGTTGAGCGGCAGATTGTAGACGACCATGGCGCGGCTGCCTGCGTAGGTCAGCTCGACCTGGCGGCCGCGGCGGTCTTCGCAAAGCTTCAGCACCGCGCCCAGATGTTCGTCCGGCACGAAGATCGTGGCCTTGATCCACGGCTCTTCGATGAAGGCGACGCGGACGGGATCGGGCATGTCGGCCGGATTGTGCAGTTCCTTCACCGTGCCGTCCGTCATGTGGATGCGATAGATGACCGACGGCGCCGTTGCGATGAGATCGAGATTGAATTCGCGCTCGAGGCGCTCGCGAATGATTTCGAGATGCAGGAGCCCCAAGAAGCCGCAGCGAAAGCCGAAACCGAGCGCCGCGGAGCTTTCCGTCTCGTAGGTGAAGCTCGCATCGTTCAGATGGAGACGTCCGAGCGCCTCGCGCAAATCGTCGAACAGAGCGGCGTCCACCGGGAACAGACCGCAGAAGACCACCTGTTGCGCCGGCTTGAAGCCCGGCAGCGGATTGGGCGTGCCGCGTTTCTCGTCGGTGATGGTGTCGCCCACCTGCGTGTCGGCGACCTGCTTGATCTGGGCGGTGATGAAGCCCACTTCGCCCGGACCGAGAGAATCCATCAGCACCTGCTTCGGCGTGAAGACGCCCACGCGCTCGACCTGGTAGACGGCGTCCGACGCCATCATGCGCACGCGCTGGCCCTTCTTCAGTTCGCCGTCGACGATGCGCACCAGCACGACCACGCCGAGATACGAGTCGTACCAACTGTCGACCAGCAGCGCCTTAAGCGGCGCGGCGCGTTCCCCCTTGGGCGCAGGCAGGCGATGGACGACCGCTTCCAGCACGCCTTCGATGTTGAGCCCGGTCTTTGCCGAGATCGGGATCGCGTCGGACGCGTCCAGGCCGATGACGTCCTCGATCTGCTGGCGCACGCGGTCGGGCTCGGCGGCCGGCAGGTCGATCTTGTTGAGCACCGGCACAATCTCGAGATTGGCGTCGATGGCCTGGTAAACATTGGCAAGCGTTTGGGCTTCCACGCCCTGGCTTGCGTCGACGACCAAGAGCGCCCCTTCGCAGGCGGCCAGACAGCGCGAGACCTCATAGGCGAAGTCGACGTGGCCGGGCGTATCCATCAGGTTGAGCGTGTAGGTCTGGCCGTCCTTCGCCTTGTACTCGAGCCGGACCGTCTGGGCCTTGATGGTGATGCCGCGCTCGCGCTCGATGTCCATGGAATCGAGCACCTGGTCCTTCATCTCGCGGTCGGAGAGCCCGCCGGTGAACTGGATCAGACGGTCGGCCAGGGTCGACTTGCCGTGGTCGATATGGGCCACGATGGAAAAATTGCGGATTTTGGTGAGTTCGGTCATGCGGCCGGGGTGTTAGCACCTGCGGGAGCCGGGGCCAACGGGGGAATTTGGCCGCCGGTGGCGGCAGGCGCCAAACCTTGCGACCGATGCCGGAAACCGTCGCGACATCTCCTCGCTATCGTCATCACCCGGCGCGCGGACAGCGCGTCCGGGTGACCCAATTTTCTCTTGAGGGCGATAACGTCATGTCAGGCGAGAGGCAGTTCTGCACCTACATCATGGCGAGCCGTCCTTGGGGTACGCTTTACATCGGTGTGACGAACGACTTGCTGCGGCGCGTATTTGAACACAAGGAAGGTCGCATCGAAGGATTCACGAAGACCTACGGCATAAAAACGCTCGTCCATTTCGAGGAGTGGGCGACGGCACTGGAAGCCATCCTTCGCGAAAAGCGACTCAAGAAGTGGCCTCGTACATGGAAGATCACTCTCATTCGCACCAACAATCCGGACTGGAACGATCTCGCGGCAGAGTGGTACCCGAAAGCGATGAGCGCTGCGGAGATAGATGCATGGTTGGCAAAAATCGCGGCTTCCTAAAATTGGGTCACCCGGACGCGCTGTCCGCGCGCCGGGTGATGACGGTTAGATTTTGACCTACTCATCTTTTAGAGCACGCAATGTCATCATCAACGGAACGATCGCGACCAGCTCCGCCGCACTCGCAACGACGACCAGTCCCGCGATCGAAACATCATAGAGCAATCCCTCGATCGCGCTGCCGACGAACCAGGCGACGCCGTAGATCGCCGTGAAGATTCCGTACGCTCGTGCGCGTGCATGCGCCGGTACCATCTGTGCCACGGCAGCGTTCATGATCGCGTCGTGCACGCCGAGCGAAAGTCCCCAAGCGAGCGTACCGATCAGTGCGAGCGCAAATCCACCCATGAAGACGAGCGGCGCCACGATCACGCCGAGCAGCAATCCCGGCACCAGCACGCGCAAACCGCGTTTGTCGAACCAGCGTCCGAACACAAGCGAGCCTGCGCCGGATGTTCCCATGGCGGCCGCGTAGAAGATCGGCACCGTCGCCTGGCCGATGACGTTCGCCTGCGCGTAGTGAAACGCGATCAGCGAATAATCCGCGAAGCCGAACGCGACGAGCGCAGCACTCGCCGCATAAAGCCAGAAGGCGCGCGAGAGTCCGGCACGCGTGTCATCATCCGCTGCGGGTCGCGCGATATGGCCGGCATACGGAAAGCGCGCGCGAACCGTGATGACGCTGATGATCGTGAACAGCGCCGGCACGCCCAGCCACAGAAACGCCGCGCGATAATCGTGATGCAGCGCCAGCACAAGTGCTGCGATCAACGGTCCCGACAGCGCGCCCGTCTGATCCAACGCTTCATGCAGGCCGAAGGCCCAGCCCTGTCCGATATGTTCGCCGGCGCGCGACATCATCGTGTTGGCGGCTGGATTGCGCAGCGCCTTGCCGCTGCGCTCGACAACGATGAAGATCGCGGCCGCCCACCAGGTGCCCGCGAGCGCCAGTGCCGGCACGGCCGCCATCTGAATCGTGTAGCCCGCAAGCGCAATCGGCCAGTAGGCGCCGGTGCGTTCGGCGAGACGTCCCGAGCCCAGGCGCAGCAGATAGCCGAACAATTCGCCGACACCGGCGACCGCGCCCACGATTGCGCCGCTTGCGCCAAGCGTTCCCAAAAACGGCCCGCTGATGGCGCGCATGCCTTCATACGCCATGTCGGCCCACAGGCTGACGATGCCGAACGCCACGATGAAGGCGAGGCCGGAGCGCTTGTCAAAAGCGGACGTTATCGTGTCGGACATAGGCGGCACTTTAGGCCGCGGCGTATGTCACGCAATCGCCCAAGCCGACAAAAGATGCTGTGCTCAGCGCACGTAGACGCGGACTTCGCTTGAGCCGATGCCGGGATCGGTCGACGACGACATGGCGAGCCGGTTGGCCGGCACGCCCATATCTGTTAGCGAACGCACGACGTCGCGCGCGTGGCGCACCGCGTCGGTTTGCGCAAGCTGGACCGCGGCGGCCGTGCCGCGCGTCGGCGAGACGGCGACGACGGCGAAACCCGAACCCGGACGCGACTGCAGCGCTTCCGCGACGGCGGTGTAGAGGATCTGCTGATAGGCGACATGTGTACGGTCGAATTTGATCGTCACCAGCGCAGGTCCGGAGACGGGACCGCCGATATAGCTCGCCGGCGCCACGTTATTCATCGGGCCACCCAGATCGCCGTAATAGCTGCCGGTCTTGATGGCGCTCGCAAGCGTCGTGAGGCTGGCGCGCTCGTTGGCGACATAGGTCGTCTGGCGTTGCACGGTGTCGGAGATGTCCGTGAGGAGGCTGTCTATCAGGACGATGATCTGATCCGTCTCGTCGCGCAGCACGGTGAGCTGGCGGTGATCTTCATCGACGGCGCCGGCGACGTTGAACGTGGCCTCGATCGTGTTCAGCGCGAAATGCGCGGCGGAGGCCTGATCGGAGACCTGCGTGCCGAGCGCGTTGATGGAATTGATGTTGCCCGTCATCGCATCGAGCGCGGATTGCGAAGTGTTCCACTGCGCCACGAGTTCGGGGTTGCCGCGCGTGGTACCGAGTTGCAGGCGCGCGGTGATGGTCGCTTTGGCCTCGTGATATTGCTGCGACGACTGGAAGGCAGACGCCTTCAGTTCGCTCAGCTGCTGCGCTTCCGCGAGGATCCTGTCCTGGATGCCGGCTACTTCCGAACGCAGGCTCTGGATCGTGTGGCCGACAGCCGTGCCGGTGTCCGAGCCCTGTTCAATCGTGACGGGCGTGAGGCCGGACGATGCGGACGCGGCGGCTTGCGGCATGGCACCTTCGCTGGACGCTGTGCCTGGCAACATCCCGGCGGAGGGTGCGGCGGGCGCGGATTCGGCAGGGGCCGGCGCTCCACCTTGATCAGTGTCGCTGCCGAACAACGCATCGTCGATGCTGCCGCAGCCCGCAAGGCCCAACGTCGAGCCCAACAACAATGCCAAAAGGGCCTGTGACCGCCGCGTGGACGACGCCGCTGCCTTATATCGCCTCATGTATTCGATCTCCGCTCCGGCGGATCAAAGCCCGCCCACCCGACGCCTGATGGCGCCCGAGGAACCCCTGCCCGCGCGACGTGAGTCGAAGCGAGGCACTGGGATGCAGTCTTAACGGCGCAATTCGCGCCATACAAGGGCGAGAAAGGCCGCATGGCGAGGGAATTATGCCTGCCGGGCGGGACGTTAGGAGAGAACGCCCGCCGTGCCGGAACGTCCGTGGCCGGAGCACTGTCGCGCATGGAGAGCCGCCGCAGCCCCGCCACGCGCGACCTTCGCGCAGGTTCGCGGATTCGTGCTTGCCAATACGAGGTCGCCTATCTAACTTCCGCCGCCCCGCATGCACCGGTAGCTCAGCTGGATAGAGCACCAGACTACGAATCTGGGGGTCGTGGGTTCGAATCCTGCCCGGTGCGCCATTCTTCACTGAACGACAAATGAGGCCCGGTCGGAATTCAATAGAATTGGGCTGGCCTTAACAATCGGGTTTCGGCCGCCCAGTCTTTCACTTTATTTGTGATCGCAACTGGGCTATACTTTCCTCACGTGGTTCTTACGTCTTCGTCAGACGAAGCGCTTTCCGTTGATACGACCCGCTTCGAAGGCGCGCCGAAACAGCCGAAGACTTCCAAGCCTGATGCTCTCGTTTTTCCCGCGGTCGTATACGCATGTCGCGTGTGCGAAATCCGATGACGAAGGAAATTCAATGACCATCGGGACTGTAAAATTCTTCAATACTTCCAAAGGCTTCGGCTTCATCTCTCCGGAAGGTGGCGGCAAGGACGTTTTCGTTCATGCAACCGCTGTGGAAGCGGCCGGATTGCGCAGCCTGAACGAAGGCCAGAAGGTCTCGTTCGATGTGGTGCCCGACGCGCGCGGTGCAAAGGCGACCAATCTGAAGGCCGTCTAAAGGCATGGAGGGGCGGCGGAATTCTCCGCCGCCCGCTTCGCTCTTCGAAAGGAGGCCCGTTTTGGCCGATACACGAACGACGTCCGAGCGTGATGCCGCCCGGAATCGCGCGCAGACCCATTTCGCAGCCTCCGAGCAGCGCGACATGCAGGTTAAGCAGCTGATCGACAGTGAGCGCTCCGCGACGGACGCAAAAACATTAAAGCTGCGCGCGCTCAGGCTGGCGAAAGAAGAAGCTGACCGCGCCGCCGCGGCCGCCGCACCGCCTGTCGAAGCGCCCAAGACGCGGTCGCGCAAGGCGAGCAGCAAGAAGGTCTGAATCGACCTTCAGATTTAAGCATTTGAACCGACAAGCATATCCTTGGAAAACGTCCTGTTGGATCGGCAGGCGCCGCGAAGTCGCGCCCGGCGATGACCCATATCCGCGGGCCCCTGGCGGACAACCCATCATGGGCTCACCACATTCTGTAGGGCATACACTTACAGAGTCCACGATATCTAGACAACTCAGCTATATTTTCCGCTTCTTGGTCAAGTATTCGCTAAATTAAGATGGCGTTGGCCCTCTGCCATCAAAACATAGTCGAGTCTTGTACAGTCCTGGGCCTTCGCGTTGGCGGATTTATCCACCGCTCATGATTAAGCAAGTTCTTAAACTCATGGCGTTCCTGGTCACATTTCATTAATTATTCTCTTGAGCAAGGTGATTCGGTGGCGCACAGTTCCTGCACGCGGCGGGAGCGACAGTGTCGTCGCCTTCGTCTGCGTAGTGGGGAACGTAGACGATGCATACCGGGGGCAGCGCGTTAGCGCGCGTTTCGTCGTTCGTCGGTCGCAAGACTTCACGCAGAAAAAAAGTGGATGCCGGTCCGACCCTCGCTTCGCGCGCGGCGGCGGTTCTTCTGCTTGGTGCGTCGCTCGCTGCGCTGTCGTCCGCAACAGCGTTCGCCGCGACAGATACATGGAATGGCAGTTCGTCCGTGAACTGGTCCGATGCCGGCAACTGGTCGCCTGGCGTGCCTGCGGCCGGCGACACGGTCATCATCGATCAGACCGGGACCGGTAGCAACGCGCCGAGCAATTACGACATCAGCAAGACGTTCGGCTCGGTGACGTTCGACACCGGCGTGGCCATCACCAACGCCGCCTCGAACACCTTCGGCATCGCCAGTGGCGGATTCGTCACCGACGACGCATCCAGCGCCGTCACCTTCGCCAGCAACCTCCCCGTCACGCTCAACGGGGCGACCACCATCAATGTCAATTCCGGCAGCCTCACCTTCGGCGGGGGATTGACGGGAACGGGTCCCGTCACCGTCAACAACAGTGTCGGCACAGGCGCGCTCATTTTTCTCGGCAGCAGCGATTACACCGGCGGCACCACGATCAGCACCGGCACGCTGCAACTCGGCAACGGCACAACGAGTGGCAACATCACAACGGCGGGTGGCACGGTCTCCATCGCCAGCGGTGCCAATCTCACCTTCGACGAACCTGGCTCGGTCGCCTTCAACCAGACGATCTCCGGACAGGGATCGGTGACGCTGAGCGCCGGCACGGTCACGCTTTCCGGCGTCAACACATATTCCGGCGGCACGAACGTCGCGGGCGGCGAACTCGTCGTCGGCGCGAGCGACAATCTCGGCACGGGCACGATCGCCTTCACCAACAACGGCGCGCTTCAGATCACCGGCAGCGATACGTTCGCGCAAGCCGTCACGCTCGGCGCGGGCGGCGGCACGATCGACACGGACGGCAGCACGGCGCAGTTCACCGGCGGCCTCACCGGCACCGGCGCCCTCACCGTCAACAACAGCGGCAGCGGCGGCGCACTCGTCCTCATCGGCACAAACAATTATTCCGGCGGCACGACGATCAACAGCGGCGCCACGCTGCAGGTCGGCAGCGACACGCTGCAGGGATCGATCTCAGCTGCTGGCAACGTTGCCCTCAACGGCGGCACGCTCGACTTTCACAATCTCACGTCGAACTTCTTCGACTATGGCGGTGTGATATCCGGGACCGGCAATGTCTCGATCGACCAGGGCACAGTCGTCTATACGAATAGCAACACCTATGCCGGCACCACGACCATCGGCTCGGGGGCCACGCTGCAGATCGGTCAGGGCGGCGCGCTCGGCGGCATCACTCAGAACAGCGTCATCGTCGACAACGGCACGCTCGCGTTCGAAAACTTCGGAACCACCGCGACGGTGTCCGGCGGCATCAGCGGCACCGGCGCGTTGGTGCTGAATGCCGGAAGCGCGACGGACACGCTGATCCTGACCGGGACCAATACCTATGCCAGCGGATCGGCGACGCTTCCGGACACTTCGATCACGCAGGGCATCCTGCAGGTCGGCAGTCTGGCGACGAGCACGACGGGATCGATCGAGGGCAACGTCTACGCAAGCAGCAACGGGACGATCGACTTCAACAATATCGATCCGACGAACAACACGTTCTCGGGCAATATCGAGGGCCAGGGAACGCTGGAAGTCGACAGCGGCACCGTCATACTCACCAACAACACAAATACCATCGCGACGACGGATATCGTTGGCGGCACGCTGCAGATCGGCAATGGCCTGGTCAATGGCGGCAGCGCCAAGAATGTCGGCTCGCTCGCCAGCACCGCCATCATCGACGACGGTACGCTGGCCTTCGATCCGCCGACCGCCACGACGTTCCTCATAACGGGAAATATCTCGGGCACCGGCGGCATCAACCAGATCGGCCCGGGAACGACCGAACTCACCGGCACGGACTCCTTCACCGGCAACTCAACCATATCGTCCGGCACGCTCGAGTTCGGCACCGGCGCAACATTCACGGGCGGCGCAACCCAAACCTTTACCGTCGATTCCGGCGCGACGCTTGCGTTCAATACGGCGTCGACCTTCACATTCAGCAATGTGATCACCGGAGCCGGCAATGTCAGCGTCGGCAACGGGACGGTGATTCTCACCAACACGGACGATTATTCCGGCGCAACGTCGATTGGCGCCGGCGGCACGCTGCAAATCGGCGATTCCACCCCCGGCGCCGTCACCGGTACGAACGCGGTGACGATCGCATCCGGCGGCAATCTCGACTTCGTCAATTCGTCAGCATCGACATTCTCCGCGCCGATCTCCGGCACGGGCTCGGTCACCGTCGACCTTGCATCGGGCTCGCTCGCGCTCTCCGGCAACAACACCTATTCGGGCGGCACGAATATCGAAGGCGGGACGCTTGCCGTCTCGTCCCACACCAATCTCGGCACCGGCGCCATCACCTTCACCAGCGCAACGCCCAACAATGCGACGTTGCAGTTTCTTGGCGCCGATACGTTCACCCAGGGCGTCACGCTCGGCGCAGGCGGCGGCACGTTCGACACCAATGGCAATGCGGTTGCCTGGTCCGGCGTCATCCAGGGCACGGGCGGCCTGACGCTCACAGACAGCGCTGGGGGCACCGGTTCGCTCACGCTCATCGGCAACAACACGTATTCCGGTGGAACTACGATCACCACCACCGGCACCCTCATTGTCGGCAACGGCACGACAGAAGGCACGTTTTCCGGCGACGTCGTCGACAACAATGTGCTGACATTCAACGAGCCCAACGCCACCACGGTTGGGGGCAATATTTCCGGATCCGGCCAGGTGGATCAGAACGGTCCCGGCGCGCTGACCCTTTCGGGCACGAACAGCTACACGGGCGGCACATACGTGGGTGACGACGCCACGCTTGCCGTCAGTTCGAGCAGCAATCTTGGCGCGGCAAACAGTTTCGTCCAACTCGATCCGGGAGCGATACTCAAGGTCACAGAGACCGACACGTTTACGCAGCAGCTCATCATCGGCTCCCATACGTCTGCTCCGACCATCGATGTCGTGTCAGGCCAGACCGCGACATGGAGCGGGCTGGTCTCGAAGGCGGGTTCGCCTCCCGACCTCGGCTTCAACCTCACGGGTGGCGGGACGCTTGTTCTAACCAACACGTCGAACAACTTTGGCGGCACCACCGCCGTGTACGGCGGCAGCACGCTCAGCATCGGAAGTGACGCGGTTCTGGGCAGTAGCGATCTGACGCTCGGCGATTCCACGACCAACACTGGCGGCACGCTCGACGTTACGTCGAGCTTCACGCTCGGTTCCAGCCGCGCCGTCGCTGTTGCCGGAGCGGGCGGCACGATCGAAACGGCCAGCGGTGTCACTTTCGAAATTGCACAAGGCATCGCGGGCACAGGACCACTGAACGTCGCGGGTCCCGGCACGTTCGTTCTCGCGGGCACCAGCAGCTACACGGGCAACACGAACATCGCGAACAGCGCCACACTGCAATTGGGCGACGGCACCAATGCCGGCACGATCGCCGGCACAAGCGTGGTCAACGACAGCGGCACGCTGAGCTTCAACGAAGCGGGCAATGCGAGCTTCTCGAACACGATCCAGGGCTCGGGAGGCCTCACGCAGGACGATACGTCCGCCACGCCCGGCACGCTGACGCTGACCGGCGCGGATACCTATACCGGCACGACCATGATCACCTCCGGTACGCTGCAGCTGGGCGACGGCACCAATGCGGGAACGCTGACCAGCAACATCAGCGACGGCACCGCGCTCATCTTCGACGAACCAACCAACACGACTTATGGCGACATCATATCCGGTGCT
>DATJRP010000015.1:0-185841 GCA_035504555.1 Rhizomicrobium sp.
GGCCAGCAGCGCTAGTATCCCGCCGTAACTTTAATCGGCGCGCTTCGCGCGCCAGTCCTTGCCGATCCCAACGCGCTCGCACCGGAACCTCGGTATCTCCGTGTCTCTGTGCCTCTGTGGTGAATCTTTTTTCTTTCGAGCGGCAGCCTCAGGCGGCGCTTTTTTTTCGCCACGCGTTCGGCATCGACCATCGCTCCAAGCATGGTGCGGACGAAGCCGGGCTCGAACAGGACGACGCTTCCATCCGGCAGCGCGAGCATGATCCTCGAGCCCCCGCCGCCTTCCACCTGGCTCAATCGAGTTCGGCGGCCTGCCGCTGGCGCCCGGAAATCCGGTCGCGCGCTCGCCGCCGGCCGAACTCTATCTGCAAGTGCGGCAGTATTTTTGAATTCCCCAGGGAACTATTCGTCCGTGTACGTCAGCCGTTGGGCGGCGGCGGCGCGGCCAGCGGGCCAAGATGATCGATGACCGATTTCGCATCGAGCGCGCGCGGATTGCCGTGCGCCTGTGCGTCGGTCAGCAGAACGATCTCGGCATAGGCTTGGTAGCGCGTGATCGGAACCGTCGTGCCTTCATCGTAGAAGGGCGGACCGCCGCCCCACCCGTACCAGCCGTAGCGGCCATAGCCGCGCCACCCGGGCCAGCCGGTGAAGGTCGAGAAATAGGTCGTCTTGCTTTTGGTATCGCGCGTGTCGAACTCGAAATACGGGTAACCCGCCTGCAATGCCACTTGTGCGGCACGAAGCAGAAGGAAGTTCTCGACCGTGATGCGCGGCGTTTGCGAATTGCCCTGATAGGTGACGCGGAAGCGGTTCTGATCGATCTGCTGATCGGTGTAGCCCGTCGGATGATCGGGGCCCGCCGGTCCGAAATAGGGAGGTTCAGACGCGCAGCTCGCCAGGAACGTGCACACCGCCAACGCTGCAAGCGACCCAAACTTGGCCATCACTGTCTCCGGACACGAGTCGCGTCGCATCTCACCCTTCGGCAGTTCGCAGTTCAAGCCGGGCCGTGTCCTACTTGTAACTGACTGGTTAGTTAGAGATCCTCCCCAACATCGTCGTGGGCCTCATCCAGAGCGTGATCATCCTCCTCGCGGCGCGATACATCTTCGCCGTGCCGATGCTGGGCTCGTTCGTCCTTCTCTATGGCGCGCTGATCATCTTCATCGCGGTCAATCTGGCGGTCGGCTACACCTTCTCGACACTCGCCGACAGCCAGCTCCAGGCGATGCAGATGATGGTGTTCTTCCTCCTGCCCTCGATCCTGCTCTCGGGCTTCGCTTTTCCCTTCCGGGGGATGCCCGACTGGGCGCAGTGGCTGGGCGAGATGATCCCCGCCCCACATTTCATCCGCGTCGTCCGCGGCATCCTCCTCAAGGGGAACGGCTTCCTGGAGATCTGGCCGGACCTCTGGCCCCTGATTCTCGCTCTGTTCACGGTCGGCGTGGTCGCCCTGCTGCGCTTCCGGCGCACGCTGGACTAGCGCCGCGGATTGGAAACCGCGACATCACGGACGGGCTTCAAATCCGCGTGCCGTACTCGGAATTGGATGGCCGGAAGCAAATTTCAGGTTCGCCGCACTGGACAGAACCACCGGAGCTTGCGAAAGAGCGCGCTGCGCCGCACATTGGCCATGCTTAATTGCTCCACTGTGCGTTGTCTTCTGACGATCTGTGCCCGGCGGCCGTCCTCTTGACGGAGCCCAACGATAAAGAGGGGGTCCGAACGGTTTCTCATGTCCGGCCTGTCTTTGATCCTGCAATGCGCACTCGCCTGCGTCCTCATCCTGCTCGCGTGCCTGTCGGCCCAGCTGGGTGCGCTGACGCTGTTGCGCTTCTTCCGCCCGCAGCGGCCCGTGCGCATCCCGCTTCTGCCGGACGAAGCATTACCGCGCGTGCTGGTGCAGCTCCCCGTCTGCGATGAAGGCGATCTGGCGCTGCGCGTGGTCGCGGCGGCCGCGAAACTCGACTGGCCGAGCGACCGGCTCGAGATACAACTTCTGGACGACGGACCGACTTACAAACACGAAGCGCTGTCGAAGGCCGTCGCCGATATCGTGCCTGAAGGCGTCATGGTCAGCATTCTGCATCGCGGCGAGCGTGTCGGCTTCAAGGCCGGCAATCTCGCGTTCGGCCTCAGACACTCGAACGCGCCCTATGTTGCGATCTTCGACGCCGACTTCGTGCCGCCTCCGGATTTCCTGCGCCGCATGGTGCCCGCGCTCGTCGCCGACACGGGCCTCTGCTTCGTGCAGGCGCGCTGGGGACATGCGAACCGCTTCGCCAACTGGCTGACGCGCGCGCAGGGTTTTCTGCTCGACAGCCATTTCGCCGTGGAACAGGAAGCGCGATTCCGCACGGGCCTGCCGATCTCGTTCAACGGCACGGCCGGCGTGTGGAACCGCGCGGCGATCGAAGCCTGCGGCGGCTGGACCGGCGATACGATGACGGAGGATCTCGATCTCTCGATCCGCTGCGCGCTCAAGGGCTGGCGCGCGGCGATGATTTCCGATCTCGAAGTGCCGGGCGAACTGCCCGAGACGGCGGCCGCATGGCGGGCGCAACAGGCGCGCTGGACGAAAGGTCATGCGCAGGTCGCGCGCAAACTTCTTCCTGCCATCTGGCAAAGCAATCGTCCGCTCTGGGAACGCGCGGCGATGACGCTGCAGATCTGCCAATTCGCATTTTATTCGCTGGCGACGGCGAGCGTCTCGATCAGCCTCATGCTGATGGCGATGGGCGTCGTCTATCTGCAATCCGTGGCGGAGCTCGGGCTCTCCGTGACCGTCCTCGGCCTCTTGGGCAGCGTGACCTATCTCAGTTCCGGGCAATATCTCCTCGGCCGCAAGGACGAACCGTCCTTCGGGCGCGCGCTGCTGCTCGCCATTATCTTTCCGAGCGGGCTCATTCTCGCCAATACGTGGGCGACCTTCGACGCCTTTGCGACGCGGAACACGGTTTTCGCCTGGATACCGACGACGAGCGCTGCCTATAGCCGCGCCTGGCGTGGCCGTCCTGAATTGGCGGCCGGATTGCTCCTTCCGGTCTTCGCTTTTGCCGAGCAGGCCTGGAGCGCGCCCTTCTTTGCCTTCGCGGCGGCAGGGCTTCTTTCGATCGGCGCCATGGGCTGGACAGGAACCGGACAGGTTCCGGCGCGCGATACGCGATTGCCAACAATCGCAAGAACTGATTGAATCCCCTCATAGATTCTCAGTCATTCAAATTTGAACCTTTGACCTAACGCAGCTTTTGCGCCTGGTGCGTAATGTCCGTTTCGTGCCGCCGTCGCTGGAGCGGCAAAAAAGGGGACTAGGATGGTGGGGTCTCTCATTCGGCTCGCGACGGCGGTGCTTTTTGCAGGCGCATTGGCAGGCTGCGCGACCTCGCCCGAAGTGCGTCTCTCAGGCGGCGGCTATCGGCCGGATTACGGCGCCAAAATCCAAAATCCCGACATGCCCAACGAATGCGTGCCCTATGCGCGGGCGCGCTCGGGCATCTCCCTCCATGGCGATGCCAACACGTGGTGGGCGCAGGCTGCCGGACGCTACGCGCGCGAGGCCACGCCCGTGCTCGGCTCTGTCATGGTGCTGACGGGCTATGCGAGCGACGGCCGCAATCATCTGGCCGTGGTCAGCGCGATGGTTTCCGATCGCGAGATCCGCGTCGATCATGCGAACTGGCTGAACGACGGCAACATCTATGTGGACGATCCCGTGATCGACGTGAGCCCCGACAATGACTGGAGCGCCGTCCGCGTGTGGAATGCCCAGACCCGCGCCTGGGGCACACGTATTTATCTGGTCGAAGGCTTCATCGGGCCGGGACCGGACGAGGACGCGCAAAAAATTGCCCTGAACTGAGGCCATCCCCAAACATTTCAAAGTCTTAGATGGCGTGATGCGCTATTGTGCCCCGCCCTCTTTTGCCCGGGCATGGCCTCCCTTATGGTCGCGCGCCTCCAGCGCCCTGGAGACAGATGACGCGCTCAGCGTTGCCAGTGGGGACACGCGGGCGGGGGCATGGACGAGACCGATCCCAAGATCATCGTGAGCGACCCGCAGCGCATCAGTTCGGACGCCCTCGCGAGCCACGCGGCGGCGGGACCTTCGTCTTCCGAGACGCACGCAAAACCAGGCCACGGTCCCGACTTGTCGGGACGCATGACCGCGCTCACCATCGGCGCACTCGGCGTCGTCTTCGGCGACATCGGCACGAGCCCGCTCTACGCCATGCACAACACCGTGGTCGCGACCGCCGGCGCGCTTCCCGGTCCCCTTGCGGTGATGGCGGCCCTGTCGCTCATCGTCTGGTCGCTCATCGTCGTCGTGACCATCAAATACGTCGCGCTGATCATGCGCGCGGACAATGACGGCGAAGGCGGCGTGCTTGCGCTCGCAGCGCTGGCGCGGCGTTCCGGCGGCCTCGGCAGGCGCACCAAAACCATCATCGGAATTTCCGCCATTTTGGGCCTGGCACTCTTCTATGGCGACGGCATGCTGACGCCGGCCATCTCCGTGCTCAGCGCCGTGGAAGGTTTGCGCGACGAAAGCAGCGCCTTCGAGCCGCTGATCATTCCCGGCACGCTCGCGATCCTCATCGGCCTTTTCGTGATGCAGAGCCGCGGCACCGCGAAGATCGGCCGGCTGTTCGGGCCCGTGATGCTCGTCTGGTTCGCCGTCCTTGCCGTCATCGGCATCGCCGCCATCGCGCAGACGCCGCGCATTCTCTGGGCGCTCAATCCCTTCTACGGCCTGCTGCTGTTCGAGCATGCACCCCGGGTCGCGTTCGTCGCGCTGGGCTCCGTCGTCCTCGCGGTCACGGGTTGCGAAGCGCTCTACGCCGACATGGGCCATTTCGGCAAAGGCCCGATCCGCCACGCCTGGCTCTATCTCGTGCTGCCGGCGCTCATCCTCGACTATTTCGGTCAGGGCGCGACGGTGCTGCGCAATCCCAAATCGGTTCCGTTCCTCTTCTACGAGACGGCGCCGCATTGGGCGCACTATCCGCTCGTGCTCCTGGCGACGGTCGCGACCGTCATCGCCTCGCAGGCTGTGATCTCGGGCGTCTATTCGATCACGCGCCAGGCCGTGCAGCTTGGACAATTGCCGCGCATGGAGATCCGCCACACCTCGGCGACCGATTTCGGACAGATCTATGTGCCGCGCACCAACACGGTGCTGGCCGTGGGCGTCGTTCTCATCGTGCTCATCTTCCGAAGCTCGGACGCGCTGGCGGCGGCTTACGGCATCGCGGTGACGGGCGTGATGGCGATCAGCACCTTCCTCGCGGCCACGGTCGCCACGCGCCAGTGGGGCTGGGACTGGCGCTTTGCAATCGGCGTGTTCGGTTTCCTCGGTCTCATCGATGCGGCCTTCCTCGCGTCGAATGCGCTGAAGATCGTCGAAGGCGGCTGGCTGCCGCTCGCCATCGCGGCCGGCATCTTCATCATCATGGAAACCTGGCGGCTCGGCCGGCGCGTCCATCAGGAAAAAATCCGCGGCGACTCGCTCCAGCTCGATCTCTTCCTCGAGCGCGCCGACAAGACGCCGATGCGCGTGGCGGGCACGGCCGTGTTCCTCACGGCGCGCGCCGACGCCGTTCCGGGCGCGCTCCTGCACAATCTGAAGCACAACAAGGTGCTGCACGAGCGCGTCGTGCTCTGCCACGTGCAGGTCGACAACACGCCGGTCGTGCCCGACACGCGGCGCCTGGAAGTGAAGAAGCTCGGCAAGGGCTTCTACGACGTCGTCATCCATCACGGTTTCTTCGAATCGCCGGACGTTCCCAAGGCCCTGCAGCTGGCGCGGCCCTTCGGCCTCGCCATCGACGTCGACGCCACCACGTTCTTCGTTGGCCGCGAAACACTGGTGCCGGCCGAACATCCCGCGCTCGGACCATGGCGCACCTGGCTCTACATCCGCCTCGCCTCCACCGCGCTCTCGCCCGCCCGCTTCTATCACCTGCCGCCCAATCGCGTGGTCGAGTTGGGTACGCAGGTTTCGATCTAGCCTCAAACAAAACACTGCAAGCGTCGCGCTTGATGGCTTATCCTGATATCCGGCTGCGATCCGGAGGGTATCAATGCGTCGTGTCGTCGTGGGGATTGTCTGTGCGATTCTCGGCCTGACTGCGTCTGCGTTCGCCCAGCCGTCCGTTCCGTTGTCCATCGCGCAGGGTGCGCTGGCCGGCACGCAGGAAGACGGCATCGACATCTTCAAGAACATTCCTTTTGCAGCACCGCCGGTCGGTTCCCTGCGCTGGCGGGCGCCGCAGCCGGCGGCCGGCTGGCAGGGCGTGCGTGCCGCCGATACGTTCGGCGACATCTGTCCGCAGACCCGTTACGGCAGCTATACGCCGCTCTCGCAGAGCGAAGACTGTCTGTCGCTCAACGTGTGGACTCCGGATGTCCACGCGAAACTGCCGGTGATGGTCTGGATTTACGGCGGCGCGTTCGTGACCGGCGGCTCCGCCAATCCGATCTACAACGGCATCGATCTCGCCAAACATGGCGTCGTCGTCGTGACGTTCAACTATCGCCTCGGCTGGCTTGGCTTCTTCGATCATCCGGCGCTGGCGGAGGACGCGCCGAACGAGGCGCACGGCAATTACGGCCTGATGGATCAGATCGCAGCGCTCGAATGGGTGAAGAAGAACATCGCCGCGTTCGGCGGCGATCCCGCCAACGTGACCATCTTCGGCGAATCTGCCGGCGGCATGAGCGTCAACGACCTGATGGCGAGCACGCCGGCGCGCGGACTTTTCAACAAGGCGATTTCGGAATCCGGTTTGGGGTTGACTGCCACGCCGACGGCACAAGCCGCCACCGATGCCGCGAAGAAATTCGGGGCGCGCCATGATGCCCCCGGCGACGGTGCGGTCGGGCTGGCGAAATTGCGGGCGCTCAGCGTGGCCGAGATCCTCGCCGATCAGGCGAAGCTTCCGAGCGCGCAGATCGTATCGCCCATGATCGACGGGCAGATTCTCATGGAAGAGCCCGGCGTTGTGTTTGCGCAGGGCCGCATGGCGCATGTGCCTTACCTGGCCGGCTCCAACAGCAATGAATCGACGCTGATGATCTATCTGCACATGTCGTCCGAGGACATGCTGCGGCCGCTGGGCGACCAGGTGGAAGCCGTGCGCAAAATCTACGAAACGAGCGGCCCACTGACCGACGATGAACTCGGGCGGCAGATCTTCGGCGACGCGCTTTTCGCTTCGGGCGCGCAGGCGCTCTCCGACTTCATCGCGAAGGACGGCGAGCCGGCCTATGTCTACCAGTTCGCCTATGTCGCGGAAGCCTTGCGCGCCACGGTGCCGGGCGTCGGCCACGGCGGCGAGATTCCCTATGTCTTCGGTCTGCGCGGCGTGAACCCTGCGCTGGCGAGCCGCGCCACGGCCGCCGATCGCGCCGTCATTGCGCAGACACAGGCCTATTGGACGAATTTCGCCAAGACCGGCGATCCGAACGGGCCGGGCCTGCCGCCATGGACGACGACGTCGGCCTCGATGCCGAAAACCCTGCTGGTGAGCGACGACGGCACGAAGACGGTGGACGGCTTCCGCAAGAACCGGCTGATGCTGAGCTACGCGGTCTGGATGAAACGCACGGGGCAGAAACTGCCGAATTAATCCAGCGCGTAGACCAGCGCCTTCAGATAGGCCGTTTCCGGCAGGAACGGATGCGCGGGATGATCGGGGCCTGCACCCGCCTGCCGGATCAACGAGGCGCGCCGACCGCTTCGCTGAATGCCGATGGCGCATTCCTGCGCGAAACGCTCGAGCGTGATGTTGTGCGAACATGAGGCAAGAAAAAGAATCCCTGCGGGCGCGGTGACGCTCGCCGCCAGTCGCGCGAGTTTGCGATAGGCCTTGGCGCCGGCTTCGAGATCCTTGCGCGATTTGACAAAAGGCGGCGGATCGGCAGCGACCACATCGAAGCGTTCCTCCTTCGCGGAAAGCCTTTCGAGTTCTTCGAACACATCGGCCTTGATGAAGCGGCATGCCTTGTCGACGCCGTTGGCGGCGGCCGCATCCTGCGCCAGGGCGAGCGCGGGAGCCGAACTGTCGATGCCGCTCACTTCTTTGGCGCCCGCGCGCGCGGCGGGGATGGCGAAGCCGCCGGAGTAGCAATAGGCGTCGAGCATCGATCGGCCTTTGGCGAGCGTCGCCAGGAACGCGCGATTGTCGCGCTGGTCGTAATACCAGCCCGTCTTCTGCCCGCCTGCCAGATCGGCGAAATAGCGCGCGCCATTTTCCTCGACGGCGATGTGATGCGGCGCTTCGTTTCCGATCGTGCGCACGTAGGATTCGAGTCCTTCCAACGCACGCACCGGCGTGTCGGCCCGCAGCACGATGCATTCGGGTTTGAAGACTTTCTTGAGCACCGCCGTCAACGGATCGAGCAGCTTTTCCATGCCCGCGGTCGTGATCTGCACCGACAGCGTCGCGTCGAAGCGATCGATGGTAAGACCGGGCAGCCCGTCACCTTCCGCATGCACGAGACGATAGAACGGCCGGTCGTAAAGCGATTCACGCAGCGCCAGCGCATGCGCGAGCCGCGCTTCCAGGAATTTCTGGTCGACGACCGTATCCGCCGGGCAATCGAACAATCGCACCGCGATCAGGCTTTGCGGATTGAAATAGCCAACGCCAAGCGGCTTGCCGTCATCGCCTTCGAGCCGCACGAGACTTCCGGGGGCAAGCGCTTTCGCGGCCGCATCGAGCGCCAATTCGTTCGAGAACACCCAGGGCGCGCCCGCGCGCACGCGGCGGCCTTCGCGGGGTTTCAGGCGGAGAAGGGGAAGTTTGGTCATGATGCGACCGAGTAGTGGAGCCGGCGGCACAAAGCAATGCCATGTGAACCGAAATCGTAAGCGTCAGAGCGACGTGCGCATTGTTTCGCTGCCGGCAGCAAGTTCCACGATCTCGGCGGTGACTTCTTCCTGTCGCACCTGATTTTCCCGCTGCTTCAGTTCGAGGAGCGTGCGGTCGATGTTTCTGCCAGCCGAGCTCATCGCCTCCATGCGCGCCTGGTTCTCGGCGGCGAAGGCATGCATCGCCGCTTCGCAAAGCCGTGCGTAGATGTATTCGGCGGCGAGGCTCTCGATCAGGCTCTGCGGCTGAAGCGTGACCAGCGGCGCGATCGCGACCTGCGGGCGGGGAAACTTTTGAAGATCCAGCGGAAACAGCGCCAGGCGCTCGACGCGCAAACTGTGATCGGCGTCGACCCAGGGATAGAAAACGTCCGCGTGCGTGACCGCTCCTTCGGCGATGCTTGCATAGAGCATGTCGGCAATACGGTTCGCGACATCGGAGACGCCGCCGATTTGGCTCGCCATCGCGACCGTCTGCGCCACATCGAGACCGCGTTCGGCGGCAATTGCGGCGCCGCGCGTTCCCACCACGATGCCATGAGCGCCAGCGATGTGCGCAGCGGCTGTATCCAGCACGCGATCGCTGAAGCCCCCGGCGAAGCCCTGTTCGGCGCAGAACAGGATCACCGCGCGGCTCTGCTTTTGCCCACCGGCGCTTTGCGCGGGCGCTTCATCGAGAAAGGCGAGTGTCTGGCCAATGGCGCGCGACACGGTTTGCGCATAAGCCTCGATGCCGGCAAGGAGCGCGCGGCTCTGTTGCGCGCGGGCGGCGGCGATGCCTCGCATGGCGGTCACAACCGCGTCGAGCTGGGCGACGTTGTCGATGCGCGCGGAAATGTCGGCCAGTCTCTCCGTCATGGCGCCTCGGTTCCCGGCCCAAACGTCCCGGCAAATTCCCGGAGCCCATCGATCAGGCTCTTGCGTGACGCATCGTCGAGCTTGCCGGTTTCGTTGATCCGCCGGGCGATGGGTTCCGCACGATCCGTCAGCCAGCGTGACAGCCCGGCGCGAAACTGCGCCACCGCGTCGGTCGGAATACCGTCCAGCAAGCCACCTTGAAGGGCGAGCATCAGAGACACTTCGGACGCGAGGTCGAGCGGCGCATATTGCGGCTGTGCAAGCGCGGCGCGGATGCGCCGGCCGCGCTCGATCTGCTTTCTCACGCGCACGTCGGTCAGGCCGCCGAACCGCGTGAACACTTCGAGCTCCAGGAACTGCGCGTAGTCGAGACGCAGATCCTCGGCCGCCGCCCGCAAGGCGGGCGCCTGGGTTTTGCCGCCCACACGGCTCACGCTTTTGCCGACATCGACGGCCGGTTTCTGGCCTTCCCGAAACAGCTTGGTGTCGAGAACGATCTGACCGTCCGTGATCGAAATGAGATTGGTCGGGATATAGGCGCTCAGATTTCCGGCGTCCGTTTCGGCTACGGGAAGCGCAGTCAGGGAACCGCCGCCCTTCTCCTTCGAAAGCCGCGTGGCGCGCTCCAGCAGACGCGCGTGAACGTAAAACACGTCGCCGGGATAGGCTTCGCGACCCGGCGGCTGGCGCGTGAGCAAGGCCAATTCGCGATGCGTCGCCGCGTGCTTGGTGAGATCGTCGATCACCACCAGCGCGTCCTGCCCGCGATCCCGGAAGAATTCCGCCATCGTGAACCCGGCGAAAGGCGCGATCCATTGCAAGCCCGGCGTGGCCGACGCCGGCGCCACGACAAAAATGCAGCGCTCGGGCGCGCCGAAACGGCGAATGGCGTCAATGGCGCGCTTCACGGCAGAGGTCTTCTGTCCGATTGCAACGTAGACGCAGAACATGTCGCTGCGCTTTTGATTGATGATGCAGTCGGCGACGAGGGCGGTCTTTCCCGTGGCGCGATCGCCGATGACGAGTTCACGCTGTCCGCGTCCCAGGGCGAACAGCGCGTCCACGACCAGAGTCCCCGTCTGAACGGGTTCAACGACGGATTCGCGGTCAACAATAGCGGGCGCGGCTCTTTCGATCGGTTCATGCGAGTTCGCCGCGATGCTGCCCGCGCCGTCGAGCGGCCGCCCCAGGGGATCGACGATGCGGCCAAGCAGACCTTCGCCCACGGGAACACGGACGACGGTGCCCGTGCCGCGAACGGGATCGCCGGCCTCCAGCCCCGCGCTCTCATCCAGCAACACGCAACCGATCAGGTCACTGTCGAGCGTTTGGGCAAAACCCATGACCCCGTTCTTGAATTCCAGAAGCTCGTCAAGCCGCGCATTCGGCAATCCCGAGACGAAAGCGACGCCATCGGCCACCGACTCCAGACGGCCGATCTCCTCGGCCAACGGCGCGAGCTTGGTCGCCGATACTTTGGCCTTGGCTTTGGCGAGCCAGGCATCAAGAAAGCTGGCGTTGTCCGTCATCGCTACCGAGCTGTTGCAGGATGCGGGAGAGATCGTCCCGCCAGTTGTTCTTGAGCGTGATTGTTTCGCTGCGGATTTCGATCCCGGCGATCAATGCCGGATCCGAGCGGAACGCCAGCTTCGCCTTCCTTCGCAAAGCGGCTTCGATCAGCGTCTGACATTCCGCCTGCTGCGGCCCATCGAGCGGCGCGGCCGTGATCACGTCGAGGCCGGTCGTGCCGGCACAGGTTGCAAGACGTTCCCGGCTGCTGGGCGGCAATGTCGCGAGCTGTTCCGGCAGGGCGCTCAGGAAGGTCGTCGCCGCAAACCGACGTGGCAGCCTTTCGAGAAGCGTCCTGGCGATTTCCACGCCGAGTGCACTCGCGCGCTCAATCATGGCCTGTTCCATCATCTTGCGGTCGTGCGCAAGAACGGCCTCGTTCTCCGTGCGCAACTTGGCCATCGCTTCGGCCGCTTTGTGCAGCATCGCGTCCCGTTCGGCTTCGGCCTGCTTGCGTGCCTCCGCGAGCACGCGGCCGCGCTCGGCATCGATGCCGGCGCGCGCGGCGGCGACGCCCGCTTTGTCGGCCTCAACGGAGGCCTTGAGGTCAGACGCTTCGGTCAGCACCTTTGCGGCAGCCGCGCGGCGCTTTTCGATGATGTCCGCCACGGGCCGGTAGAAGAACCTGGCCAAAATCCAGACAAGAATAAGGACATTGATCGTCTGAAGCGCCAACGTCCACCAGTCGATATGCATCGTCAGTGCGCGAACGGATTGGCGAAGAGAACCAGCAGGGCCACGACAAGGCAGTAGATCGCCATGGTCTCGATCATGGCGAGGCCGACGAAAAGCGTGCGGGACAGCGTATTCGCAGATTCCGGCTGGCGCGCGATGGCGTCCATCGCGGCGGCGACCGCGCGACCCTCCGCCATGGCGGGGCCGATCGCGCCAAACGATACGGCAACGGCTGCCGCAATGATGCTGACGATAGCAATCCAGTTCATGCCGCTTTCCTTTCTGTTGAGGCGACGTTTTCACTCACGGCGCTGGCGATGAAGACCATGGAAAGCACCGTGAAGATGTAGGCCTGAATGGCGCCCGTCAAAAGATCGAGCGCCATCAGCGGAATGGGAACGAAGAGCCCGGCGAGCGAGAGCACGACGCCGATGATGAACACGCCGCTCATCACGTTTCCAAACAGACGAACGGTCATTGAGAACGTGCGGGTGAAGGCTTCGGCGATGTTGAGCGGGATCATCACGAAAGACGGCTGGGCAAAGCTCCCCAGATAACCGACGAGGCCCCTCGCCCTTATTCCGTAGTAGATCGCAGCGAGAAACACGATCACGGCCATCGCCGCGTCGGTCTCGATATGGGCTGTGGGGGGCTCGACGCCGGGAATGAGCGAGGACCAGTTCGCAACCAGAATGTAGAGAAAGAGCGTTCCAATCAGCGCGCGATACGGGGACGGCGGCACACGCATGGTGTCGCGGATTTGCGAATCCACCGCTTCGACGAACATTTCAACGGTGGCCTGAAACCGCGAAGGCGCGAGCGACAGGCGGCGTGTCGCAACAAAACCGACAAGGGCCAGCGATGCCATGATGGCCCATGTCACGACGACCGGCGTCGTGATGGGAACCGGCCCCAGATGAAACAAAACCGTTGTGACGAGCGGAGATTTCATCGCAGCAGGGCCTCCGGACGGCGGAGGACGACAGCGCGAGCAATGAGAAAGCCGATGAGTGCGGCAACGAGCGGGGCCGCACCCTGCAAGGCGGCGGCTGAAAACGCCGCAAGAACGACCACACCTCGGACCGCCGGCGCCGCGATGGCCCAGGCCCCGCGCGCCAGTCCGAAGAGCGCGCGGACATTCCAGGACAACAGCATCAAATGCAGATATCCGACGATGGCGCCGATGCCGACGAATGCGAACGCCGTCGCCATGTGCGACCGCAGGATCATGGCGCGTGCATCCATCGCCAGGCCGACCAGAATCCCAATGCAATACCCATGATCAGCAACCCTGCCGTCCAGAAGATGCCCGTCGTAAAGTGCTGATCCAACCACCGGCCGCCGAACAGGCCGACGAGTGCGGGCGTCACGATGATCCAGCCGAGAACTCCGATCTGCCCCAGCTGCCACGAAACGGAGGGCTCGCCTTCCATCCGCGCACGTCTGAGACGTGCGAGGGAACGCCTGATCGCGTCGAGAAAATCGTTCCGGACCGGCTCGTTCATGGCCGCCGCTCCAGGATCGACGAGCCGCCCGGCCGCAAATAGTGAATGATGCGGCGAATGGCGGTCATTTGCAGGCGCAGGCTTTCGGCGCGCGCGCCCTGTTCTTCCGCGGCCGCCTGATGGAAGCGTGACAGCACGGCGTGCTCGAGCCGGTCCGGGTCGGTTCCGAGCACCGCTTCGCGCGTGGCGAATCTCACGTCGCGCCCGCCGCTGACGGAAAAAACGCCGCGCCTGTGGGCGCAATAGCGTTCCGCTCCGTCCGACTGGCGCCAGCGAAGAATGGAGATCGCAAGCACGGTCAGAAAATCCGCGTGTCCGTCCAGGATCCCGAAGCTGCCGCTCTCGTCCACGGCGCGTATCGCGGTTGCATTCGCTATGTCCGCGACGATCGACGTGGGCGTGGTGATGACAAGCCTCATTTTGCCTTGCCTGCGGTTTCCTTTTCGCGCGCTTCATCGAGCGCGCCCACCATGTAAAAGGAGCTTTCCGCCCAACCGTCGCACGTGCCGTCGAGAATTGCGCGGCAGCCCCGCAGCGTTTCGGCGAGCGTGACGCTGCGCCCCGGCTTGCCGGTGAAATCTTCGGTGACGACAAAGGGCTGGGTCAGGAAACGCTGCAACCTGCGCGCCCGCTGGACAAGGAGACGGTCCTTCGCACTCAACTCCTCCATGCCGAGCAGCGAGATGATGTCCTGAAGTTCGCGGTAATGGGCGATGACTTCGCGCACCTGTCCGGCAAGCCGGTAATGTTCGTCGCCCACAATCACGGGATCGAGCATCACCGAGGATGAACCGAGCGGATCGATGGCGGGGTACATGCCTTCGGCCGCCATGGCACGGGAGAGCACGACGACGCTGTCCAGATGGTTCGATATGGCGGTGACGGCGGGATCGGTGAAATCGTCCGCAGGGACATAGACGGCCTCGATGGCGGTGACCGCCACACCCGCAACGGAAGCAATGCGCTCCTGCAACCCGGCTACTTCCGTCGCCAGGGTGGGCTGATAGCCGACACGGGACGAAAGCCTGCCCAGCAATCCGGACACTTCGCTCCCCGCCTGCACGAAGCGGAAGATATTGTCCATCAGGAGAAGGACGTTCTGGCGTTTCTCGTCGCGGAAATA
This sequence comes from Rhizomicrobium sp., assembly GCA_035504555.1. Lineage (GTDB taxonomy): Bacteria > Pseudomonadota > Alphaproteobacteria > Micropepsales > Micropepsaceae > Rhizomicrobium. The sequence goes on from DATJRP010000015.1 coordinate 14,605, forward strand.
TTCGGCGATGGTGAGCGCGGACAGGCCGACGCGCCAGCGGGCACCGGGCGGCTCGTTCATCTGTCCGAAGACGAGAACACTCTGATCGATGACGCCGGTCTCGCGCATCTGCGACAGAAGCTCGAATCCTTCGCGCGACCGCTCGCCGACGCCGGCGAACACCGAGATGCCGCGATAGCCCTGCACCATCGCGTGAATGAGCTCCATCAGAAGCACGGTCTTTCCGACACCGGCGCCGCCGAACATGGCCGCCTTGCCGCCTTGCGGAATGGGCGCCAGCAAATCGATGATCTTGATGCCGGTCTCGAACACGTCCGTCGCCGCACTTTGCGCTTCGAGCGGCGGCGGGTCGCGATGAATGGGCCAGCGCAAGATGTCTTGAGGCAGTGCCGGCTCCCTGTCCTGGCAAGTGCCCGTCACGTCGAGCAATCGGCCCAGAACCTTGTCGCCCACGGGAACACGCACGGGCTGGCCCGTTGCATGCACCGGAGTGCCGCGCGCAAGTCCGGCTGTCGCATGCAGTGCGATCCCGCGCACGCTGTGCGCGTTGAGATGGGCGTGAACCTCCAACATCAACGGCTCGGGCTTGTCCCAGGCCACGATCAGGGCTTCTTCGATTTCGGGAAGGGATTGGCTCGCAAACGCGACATCGATCACGCCTCCGCGAACGGCTGTGACAACACCTGTCCGAGTTTGTGTTTCGATCATAGTGTCTGCATGACTCGGTTGGCATGTCCGACCATATACCCGGGCGTCCGGTCGAGCGACGGGAACCCGCAGCAAAGCATGAGCGCGTCTCGGAAATCCTTGAGCGAAATCAAAGCCCTCGAAGGGGAAATCGATTCAGTTTGCCACGAACATCAAAGGACCGCGGCGCCAGAGAGAATCGAAAAATTGTGCCGGCCTGCACCGCAATCGAGAGCTCCGAATGAATCGTAGAGAGATCGAAGAGTGGCGACGAATTCCCGATTTCCTCCCCGCCAAATGCGCGAACGCCCCTCCAACGCGTGGAGGGGCGTTTCCTGCGCTCGGCTCAGCGTGTTGCCACGGCCTTTGCAGCGGTTTCGATCAGCGCCGCGACCGATTTCGGATCCGACACATACACGGCATGGCTGCCGTTCGCCTCGACAACCGATGCGCCGGCGCGCTTCGCCATCATGCGCTGCGCGTCGGGCGGGATCATGTGATCGTCCTTCGCGACGAGGTACCAGCTCGGCTTCACCTTCCACGCCGGCGTCGTCACGGCACCGCTGAGCGCCGAGACGCCCCACGGCACCTGGGAGTCGGCCATGAACGCCGCCTCGTCCGGCTCGACATCGGCCGCGAACGACGCCGCGAACTTCGTTTTGTCGAGGAGCAGCATACCTTCGCCCGCGGGGACGATCGGCGGCACGGGCGCGCCCGGCGGCGGGTTGGCGATGAGAGAATTGACCGATTCGCCCTTATCCAGGGCAAACGCCGTTACGTAAACGAGCCCCGCCACTTTCGGGTCGTTGCCGGCCTCGGTGATCACGGCACCGCCGTAGGAGTGCCCGACCAGCACGACCGGCCCTTTCTGTGCGTCGATCACCTGCTTTGTCGCCGCGACATCCCCTTCCAGGGTTAGCGTCGGGTTCTGCACGATGCTGACCGAGTAACCGTCCTTTTTCAGGATGTTGTAGACGCCCTGCCAGCCGGAGCCGTCGACAAAACCGCCGTGGACGAGAACGATACTGACTGCTGCTGCGCTTGCGAAGTTGGACATTGGTTCCTCCTGTTTGGTTGATGTCCAGACCTTGGAACAGACGGGCCCGGCCCGCTGTCCGCTTCGCGCAGGGCTATCCGTTTTGCGCAGAAATCTGTCCGCCCCTAGATTGGCCGCACCGGTCGGATAGGCCCCAGGGGAGAGGCTCGAGCATGCGTACAAAAGACCTCGACGAAGCGATCGAGGCCGTCTCCGAGGTTTATTGCCGCCACGAGATCGCGATCGGCGCGCGTGCCCGCGAGATCACGCTCGATCTGAGCGTCGCCAGAGCCGGCGCGCAATCCCTTGTGGCGCTCGCTTATGGTGCGCCTGTTACGATCGACGCCGGAAACTTTTCGGACCTGTTCCTGATCAAGCATTGCGAGAGAGGCGCCGCGATCGCCACGCAAGACCGCAAAACCGCCGAATGGCGCGCGGGCGAAACGATGCCGCTTTCCGCCGGGCTTGCGACGCAGCTCGAATTCGATGCGGCGTTTGCGCAGAAGTCGGTAAAGATCGATGCGGAGAAGCTCTCCGCACTGTGCGCGCGGCTGCTCGGCCATCCGCTCGACGCGCCACTAACCTTCGCGCTCAAACCGTTTTCGCCGGAGTTTGAACAAGTCTGGCAACGGACGCTGGCCTATGTTTGGCCGTCGGTCCAGCAGGGACTGGAGGTCGGCCTGGCATCCAATGGAGCGTTCGACGACTATCTCTGCACGCTTCTCCTGAACCACCATCCGCACAACTATTCCGACGAAATGTCGACGCCTGCGCCGACGCCGATCCCAGGACTTGTCCGCCGCGCCGAGCGTTATATGACGGATCATCTGTCATCGCCGATCGGCGTGCCGGATGTGGCGCAGCATCTGGGGGTGAGCGTGCGCAGCCTTCAGGCCGGGTTCCGGCAATGGCGCAACACGACACCGAACGCGTTCCTGATGCAGACGCGCTTGCAGCGCGTGCGCGATGACCTGCTGCGCGCGGGCGCTGACGACAACGTGACGGACATCGCGCTCAAATACGGATTTTCGCATCTGGGTCGATTCAGCGCCCAATATCATGCGGCGTTCGGCGAGCGTCCCAGCGCAACGCTGCGCAGGCGGGCGTAGGCGCCGAAAGGCTCGGTCGGCTTGCACCGGGAGACGTTCGCGCGCGCTCCCATTGGGGCGTAGGATTTCAGTACAAATGGTGAAGCGATGACTTGTAGGCCTGCACCGCCATCAACATTCCGGCTGCTTCAGAGGGCATAATAACGTCTTCCACATCCGTACCGCCGATCTTTCCCTTGAGTTTGAAGAGCCAACCGTTCCGGGCATTCGGTGCATAAGTCGCCGCGATCTGCCGGAGCATATCTTCGGGCATGTTGAGTCCGACATCTTCCGTATGCTGGCAATCGCCGCTCCTGGGGCAACGACCCTTGTCGCGCGCAATCCTGACGAGGGACGATGATCGCACGCCCTGCGGCGTGAAGTAGTTGATCGTGTTGTAGGCCCGTCTGTCGCCGAGGTAACGTATCTCGACATAAAGCTGATAGGTCGCGGCTCCCGAACGCTTGTCGACGAAGGCGCGCAGGAACGACTTGCACTTCCATCCATCCGTAAAAATATCGCCGATTTCGTGGCGCCCCTGCTCCGTGGAAATGATGGCGGTCGTCTCGAGCGTGTCGTCGACAACCTGGGCCGTATCGCGGAAATGTTCAGGCGTAAACGCGATCATCTGCTCGACACTATCGCCCGACGATCCGCAGCCCCATAGCGCCAACACCGCTATCCATGCAAAATACCTTTTCATTGCCCCTCCGACGTCTTGCGAACGCACGTCCCCGTGGCATGTCAGCAACAGAGACAAGCCGGTCAAACGCCTGACTCCGGTGTTTTCCCTCTTCGCTGCTTGAACACGCGCAACTTGCCGGGAATGACGCTATTTGGATTTTGTCGCGAAAATATCTTTGTCGTTCCGCCGAACGACAGAGTGACAAACGCCTTCAAAAAAAACTCATCGGGTCCACATCGACCGTCAGCCGCACGCTGTTGGGCAGTTTCACGCGTTCGAGCCAGGTGCGCAGGTAAGCCTGCATGTCGACGGCGCGGTCGGCCTGCACCAGGAGGCGCTCGCGCGTACGTCCGCGCAGCAATTGATAAAAGGCGGGTGTCGGACCCCACACCGTCACGCCGCGGGCGGCCGGCGCGGCGCGGGCCAGCGCACGGCCGGATTCGCGCACGGCATCGCCGTCGTGACCGGAAAGAATGAGCGCAGCCAGGCGTCCGAACGGCGGCGCACTCACGCGTTTGCGCTCCTCGCATTCGCGCGCATAAAAGGCATCGCGATCCTCGCTTGCCAACGCCTTCATCACGGCATCGTTCGGATTGCGCGTCTGGATGAGCACAAGACCTGGTCTCGCCGCGCGCCCCGCGCGGCCCGACACCTGGTGCAAAAGCTGGAACGTCCGCTCGCGCGACCTGAGATCGCCGTCAGAGCCGCCGAGGTCCGCATCGATCACGCCGACCAGTGTCAGCTGCGGGAAGTGATGACCTTTGGCGACGATCTGCGTGCCGATCAGCACGTCGATCTCTCGCTTCGCCATGGCGCGGATGGCGGCCTGGGTTTCCTGCGGCCCGTGGAACGTGTCGCTCGACGCGATCGCCATGCGCACTTCGGGATAGGTCCGCGCGAATTCCTCCGCCACGCGTTCCACGCCCGGTCCGCACGCGACGAGGCTTTTCTGCGCATGGCATTCGGGACATTCGGCCGGCGTCGGCATCTCGAAGCCGCAATGATGGCAGGCGAGCTTCCTGTGATAGCGATGCTCGACGAGCCACGCCGAGCAATTGCGGCAAATCATTTTGTGGCCGCACGCGCCGCAGAGTGTCAGCGGTGCATAGCCGCGCCGGTTCAGGAACAGCATCGCCTGCTCGCCGCTTGCGACCGTCGTTTCCAGCGCCTCGAGCAAGGGCGGCGAAATCCAGTTGCCCGATTCCGGCGGATCGTTCCTGAGATCGATTAAACGGATTTCCGGCAAGACCGCGTCGCCGTGACGGCTCGACAGTTTGAGCCAGAGATAGCGCCCGCTCGAGGCGTTGACGTAGGATTCCAGCGACGGCGTGGCGCTCGCCAGGATCACCGGGCAATTCTCCAGACGCCCGCGCACCACCGCCATGTCGCGCGCGTGATAGATGACGCCGTCTTCCTGCTTGTAGGCCTGCTCGTGTTCTTCGTCGATGACGATGAGACCGAGATCCGTGAATGGCAGGAACAGCGCCGAACGGGCGCCCACGACGACGCGCGCTTCGCCGCGCAGCACGGCGCGATAGACGCGGCGGCGTTCCTTCTGCGAGAGATCGGAATGCCACTCGGCGGGCCTGCATCCGAACCGCTCGGCGAAGCGATCGAGGAACTGCACGGTGAGCGCGATTTCCGGCAGCAGGATCAAAACCTGGCGGTTCTGCCGGAGCGCCTCCGCCACAGCTTCGAAATAGGTTTCGGTTTTTCCGGAGCCGGTGACGCCGTCGAGCAGCGCCACGGAGAATTCATGCGTCTTGACTGCCGCCGTCAGCGCGTCGGCGGCGATCGTCTGCTCATCGTTGAGCGTCGGCTGCACCGCATCCGGATCGGGGACCGGCAGAGGCTGGAATTCGGGCAGATCGGTTTCGACGAGCGCGCCGGCCTCGATCAGGCCGCGCACGACGGCGGGCGTGACGTTCGCATCTTCCGCGATCGCGGCCACGCTCCGCGCCAGGCCGTCTTGCGTCGCGCTCAGCACGCGCTGCCGCGCCGCGGTCATGCGCGACGGCGTCGTCTGCCCACGCACATAGGCGATGCGCATGGTTTCCGGCTCGAAGGCCTGGCGCGCCCGCAACGCCAGCGCGAGCACCACGCCCGGCGGATTGAGCGTGTAGCGCGCGACCCAATCGATGAAATCGCACAATGCGCTCGGCAAGCGCGGCGCGCCTTCGAGCGCCACGGCCGTTTTCAGCTTCGCGTCGTCGACTTGACCTTCGCTGTCGCACCACACGACGCCCAGTGCTTCGCGCGGCCCCAGCGGCGCCAGAACCAGAGTTCCGCGCGGCAAAGGCGCCTCAAGGCGATAGTCGTATGGCCCCTTGAGCGGCAGCGGCAACAAAACACCCACACGCAATCGGGCTTCGGCCGCCGGCTGGGGCTTCAAGGCGGCGTCGTTCATGGGTACACTTTCGCCATTGATTCTGGTGGGTCAATAACCAGATTCGGGCACCAAGTTTCGCCGGCAGAAAGCGACATGAAGCTCTTCATCGACAGCGCCGATCCCAAGGAAATCGCCGATTGCGCCGCAACCGGCCTGATCGACGGCGTCACCACGAATCCGTCGCTCGCCGCCAAGACCGGCCTTAACTTCCTTGAATCGCTCGAGCGCATCTGCGCCCTGGTGCCGGGCTCCATCAGCGCGGAAGTCCTGGCTGTCGATGCCGAAGGCATGATTTCCGAAGGCGAACGCTTCGCCAATGTGGCCAGGAATGTGACGATCAAAGTGCCGCTCACCTGGGACGGTCTGAAGGCCTGCCGCGCTTTGAGCGACAAAGGCCACAAAGTCAACGTCACGCTCTGCTTCCAGCCCGTGCAGGCCATGATGGCCGCCAAAGCGGGCGCGACCTTCATCTCGCCCTTCATCGGCCGCCTCGACGACGCCGGACAGGACGGCATGGAGCTGATCCGCGAGATTCGCCACATCTACGACAACTACGACTTCAAGACGGAAATCCTCGCGGCCTCCATCCGCCACATCACGCATGTGCGCGACGCGGCTCTTGCCGGCGCCGATGTGGCCACGCTGCCGCCCGCCATTTTCCGCCAGCTGATCCAGCATCCCTTGACGGACAAGGGATTGGCGGTGTTCCTGGAAGACGCGAAGCGCGCCGGCGCGAAGCTGAAAGCCGAATGACAAAAACAGCCGCCCCGTCTCTCGCGCCTGCCGATGCCGCCGCCGAAGCGGTGAAAGCCTATATCCGCATGAACCGGACGAAACTCGCGGCAGACGGCGAGCTTCTGGCCATGCTCCTGCCCGAACGCTTCGACGCCATGGAAGTGCGCGACCTGCAGCGCTTCGTCATCGAGCGGCTCACGGGCGAGAATGCGGTCCTGCGCGCGGAGCGCGATGCGCTTGCGGGCGCGCGCGATCACGTCGTGCGTCTGGGCGAAGGCGTGCGCCGCGCGGTGCTCGATCTCGTCGATGCGCGCAGCTTCGACGAAGCCATTGCGGTTGCCATGTCGGCTGCACCGGCGTTCGGCGCGGAACGCGCGGCGATCTGCATCGAAAGCGAGGACGGCACGGCGCCTACGGGCACCAAAGGCGTGCGCCTCATCGCGCCGGGCACGATCGCGGCGATCCTGGGCTCCGACGGCATGATGGGCGTGCTGGCCGGCGGCGGCGAATTGCTGCTGGGGCCGGGCGGCGAAGCCTGCAAGAGCGTCGCCATCTTTCGCCTGCGCATCGGCAGCACTACGCCGCCCGCACTCTACGTTCTTGGCTCCGCCGCCGAAGGCGGTCTCGAGAGCGATGAAGCCGCCGCCGACCTCGGCTTCTTTGCGCGCGCGCTGGAACGCGCGATCCGCGCATGGCTCGATCTGCCCAAACTCTGAAGAAAGACTGGCTCGCATCGCTGGCGCATGAGCGGCGGATGAGTGCGCATACGCTTGTCGCCTACGATCACGATGTGGCGCGGTTCCTGGAATTCCTGAGCGGCCACCAGGGCGGACTGCCCACCGAACGTTCGCTCGCCAAGCTTTCGCCCGCCGATATCCGCGCCTTCATCACCGAGCGCCGCGCCGACGGGCTTTCTTCGCGCAGTGTGCGCCGCGCGCTCTCCGCCGTACGCAGCTTCTTCCGCTATCTGACGCGCGAAGCGATTCTGGAGAATCCGGCAGCGCGGTCCGTGCGCGGGCCGCGCGTGCCGAAAAGCCTGCCGCGGCCCTTGAGCATCGACGATGCGGCGCGCACGCTGGAAGAAGCGGCCACGCATGACGTCGAATGGCTGGCGGCGCGCGATGTGGCGCTGCTGACACTTCTTTATGGCGCGGGCCTGCGCATCTCCGAAGCCCTGAGCCTCAAGCGCGGTGATGCACCGCTCGGCGAGGCGCTGACGATTCTCGGCAAGCGTTCGAAGGAACGCATCGTGCCGGTTCTGCCGGTCGTGCGCGAGGCGATCGCCGCCTATGCGAAGGATATTCCGTTCTCCGGCAAGCGCGATGCACCGCTGTTCCTGTCCCGTCGCGGCAAGCCGATGAGCGCGCGCGAAGCGCAGGCGCTGATGCAGCGTCTGCGTGGGAGATTGGGCCTGCCCGAACGTGCCACGCCGCATGCGTTGCGTCATTCCTTCGCCACGCATCTGCTGTCCAACGGCGGCGATCTGCGCAGCGTTCAGGAACTCCTCGGCCACGCGTCGCTCTCGTCGACGCAGGTCTATACGGACATCGACACCAAACATCTGATGGACGTCTACGAAAAAGCGCATCCGCGCGCGCAATAGCGAAATCCCTGGTAACAGGGACTTTATCTGGGCGTTTGAAAAAATGCCCGCACGCGGCGCGCAGGACATGCGCATGCCATAAGGCTTTGATGCGTTTCATCGCCGGCGGCCTTGGACATTATCAGGGACAACCAGCGAATTTTTCATCCGTGTACGTCGTCACGCACGGCCGTCACGCCCCATGCGCTTCGACATCCGAATTCATGCGTGCAGATTCGCGCACCCGTTTGCCATGCCGGAGAAGCGCCGGATGCAATTGTCGAGTATAGCGAAATTCTATCACGTTTTGATCAAGAGCGACAGAGCTACGTTTGCGCAACGAAACGTCTACGAACGGGCAACATCGTGATAGACAGGCGCCGTTCGCTCGCAAGAGAGGTTCCAGATGCTCACCGGCCATTGTCTGTGCGGACGCGTGCGTTACGAAGCCGACGCCGAAATCCGCGCCATCGTGCACTGCCATTGCGAGACCTGCCGGCGCACGCACGGCGCCGCGTTCTCGAGCATCGCGTCTATTCCGCGCAAACGCTTCCGCTGGGTCGCCGGCGAAGAGCTTCTTAAGCACTTCGAATCCTCACCGGGCAAATTCCGCTATTTCTGCTCCCATTGTGGCTCGCATCTGATGGCCGAGCGGCCCGCGAGCGAGACTGTGATGCTGCGGCTGGGCTGCCTCGACACGCCCGTCAAACCGGCATCGGCGAGCCACATCTGGCGTTCGGACGGCGCGAGCTGGTACGACCCGAAGGAAACACTTCCGGAATTTGCCGAAGGAATCCCGCGATAAGGAGAATGCCCAGTCAGCATTTATCGGCAGCTTGAAAGCACTTTCGCCGTTGCTTCGTAACGTGCTTCGGGCGAAGATGCGCAGATGGCCGACGGCGCGGTGAGAGTGGCCAATGTGAAGGCCGTCGCGAAAAAAATTCCCTGCATGTGCGTTCGGAAATGATCCCCGCTGCAGATCAAGCACGATGATCACGCCAAAATTGCGGCGAAGATTCCGACGAACGTCGATTTCTCGCGACGACTTATCCCAACCGCAAAATCCGTCGGTCTGCGGAAGCCTTCAGCACGTCCCAGATGCGGCGCTCTATGTCGCGCAGGCCTTTCATTTCCGCATAAGCCTGCAGGCGGATCAGCACGCGCCGCAATTCGATGTTCTCCGCATTGAGCGCAGAAATCTTGAGCGAGCGGTCCTGCGTCGCTGCCGCCGTCGAAACCATGGCCTTGAGCTCTGCATCGGCGATCTGCGCCGCCGCATCGCGAAACAGCGACCGCATGTCGGCGTTCTCGGCCGCGCGGATATCGGCGCCGCGCTCATATTCCTGCGCTGCGAGCGTCATCATGATGCCGAGGAGCGAGGCGCCGCCAACGGCAAAACTGTTCGGCAACAGCGGCGCGATCTGGCTCATCAACTGTCCGGACGAAAGGCCCAGGATCTGATCGACTTCGGGTTTCATGACGCGAGCCTTTCCGCCAACACCTTGTTGTGGAAGGCGAGACAGTACCAGCCGGAGAAGGCGTTGACCGGGTCGGTGTTGCGGCCTTCGGCATATTCGCAGGCCGCCGAAATCCAGATGGCGAGACCTTTGAGACTCGCAAAGACCTCCCACCAGGCGAGCGCCTTGGGATCGGCTTTCAATCCGCTCGCCGCCTCCCAGGTGCGGATCGCGTCGGCGCGGGCGATGAGGCCCGCGGGCCGCGACGGATCGCCATGCGCCCACAAAGGATCGAGCGCCCAGCCCAGATCCTCCAGCGGATCGCCGAGATGCGCCATTTCCCAATCGAGAATGGCGCGGATCTCGCCGGCCCCGTTGAAAAGGAAATTTCCCGTGCGGTAGTCGCCGTGCACGACGGCAATCTTTGCGGCCTGTGGCGGCGGATTGCGCTTCAGCCAGCGAATGGCGGCACGCGCGATAGGCTGCGGCTCGCGCTCGTCTTCGTCGATCACCTTTTCCCAGCGCGCGACTTCGTGATGCCACGCCTCGTTCGGATCGCGTGCGCCTTCGAAGTCCGAAAGGCCGATCGTCTTCACATCCGCCTTCGCGATCTGGCCCAGCACATCCCAGAACTGCCTGCCGATCTTCTCGCGGTGGGCGCCGTAGGGATCGGGATTGAGAATGGAGGCGACTTCGCAGCCGGTGATCTCTTCCATGACGAAGAACGGCCGTTCGAGCGCTCCGCCGTCGAGTTCGAGCGCCACGGGCTCCGGCACCGGCAATCCCAGGCGATGAAAGGCTTGATAGGCGCGGAACTCCGTCGTCCGGTCGGTTTCGATCAGGCTCGCCGGCGGATCGCGGCGCAGGATCAGTGCGCGCTCGATCTCGCCTTTGCCCGCACCGTAGCGGGCGCGAAAGCGATAGGTCTCGCGGCTGGCGCCGCCGGGAATGCGCGCCAGATCGCTGACGCGCAATGCGGGCTGGTCGAGCTTTTTCGCGAGATAGGTCTCGAGACGCGATACGAGTTCGTCGCTCACGGCGCCACATCCATCAGTCCGGTGAAGCCGGACGGCGCATGCGCGCCGATCACGAGCTGTTCGAGCACGCCCGCGCCGACGCGCTCGATGCCCTGCGGCCCGGAAAGCCTGACCGTCGAAAACGCCTGCACATGCCAATAGAGCGGGACTTTCTCGTCGACGCCGGCCGTCTCGACCGTGTCGTAGCCGAGCGCGTTCTCGCCCTTGTAGTGGCCGTGACCCCATTCGGGATGGGTGTAGCCGATGCCCGACATGTAGAAATTGTAGCGCGGGGTCAGTTCCGCGCGCCACGCGCCGCCTTTAGGGTCGACCGTCTCGATCACGCAAGCCTTCGCATGACGCGTGCCGGATTTGTAGTCGATGTGCGCCTTGCAGCTCGCCATGTGCACGGGCTCGGCCTCGCCCAGGCTGCCGATCACCGACGCGGTATTCCACGGCTTGCCCGTCTCGTCCGCGTTGATGTGATAGAGCATGAAGAGATCGGGAAAATTGAGCGGCGACCACAGCCAGTAGAATTGCGGCGGCCTGGGCGGCGCCGGCGGCTGCGGATCGGAAAGCCCGATGGGGCGCACGCCCCAGGAACGGTCGCGTGTGCCGACGACCATGCCCGGCTCGATGTCGATGCGCTTGCCCTTGACCTCGATGCTGCCCTCATAGGTGCCGTTCTGGGTGAGCCGCGTGTAGTCCATGAAGGTGCGCGGGCCCTGGCGGAAGGTGAAGCGCGGTTCTTCCACCGGCTTGGCGCGCGCGTGGAACACGATCTCGGCCCTGATGCCGTGCGGATTGTCGGAGACGACGATCTTCAGGCGCTCCAGCGGCGCGATGACGGAGACCGCGATCGGCCCCACCTGCGTATCCATCCGCTCGCTCTTGAGCAGCCGCGAAGCCCGCAGGTTGTGCTGCACGCCGTCGACGATCACGGAGAACGCCGCGTCCATCACGTTCAGATGCGGGTAGACGCCCAGGGCCAGCGCGAAGAACACGTGGCCGTCCAGCGTATAGCCGTTGAAGAAGTAGCGATCGTAAAAATTCCGGTCCGTCCCGGAGGTTGCTATGGGTTCCGGCAACTGGTGGACCGGGAAATCGTCGGCCTTCGTGAGCATGAGCGTCCCGCCTGATTTTTTATCAGCATGGCGGACACGGCAGCAGGGAGCAAGGGCGGCACGCGAGGATGCGCCGCACCGCCTGGCTATTTCAATGCTTTGCCGTTTTCACCGCGGGATCGGGAAATTCCCCCGACAGTGCGGCGATCACGGTCGCCGCATCGATGAACAGCGACGCGGGCATGCCCGGATCGCCGGGATTGCCGAAGCGGACGATCGCAGCATCGAGCCGCGGACGATAAGAATTGAGCATGAAACCCGCCTTGCCCTGCGCCCGCGCGAGCAGGGCGCAATGCATGAGAAGCGCTTCGCCGGTGGGAATGCCGTTTGCCCGCGGCATGAATACGAAGTCGCCCGTGTAGGTTTCCTTGCCGTTCTTCTTCGGCAGGAACGGCGAGTCGGTGGTTTGGCGGATGTCGTCGTTCCAGTGGTTGTACTGATCCATGCTCGTCAGCGGTCGGATCGCGGAATAGAGGAGATTTTTTTGGTTGTCCGCTTCGGATGTGAGCGCACCCGCCCACGCGGAATGGGAGTCCGATCGGATCGATGCGGGGTCGCGCGCCAGTGCACCGGTCAAGGCGTCGGCAGGGGCGCCTTTGCGAAGGCGCTCCGTCAGATCGGCGACCGCGGCTGCCGGCGTAGCAGTCCAGCGTGATCGCGCCGCAAACGCCGCCCGCGCCTGCGCAACTTTTCCGGCCGCGAAATCCGCCGCAATAGCCTGAAAGTCCAGTTCTTCTTCCGCCGAGTTCACGACGCTTTGCCACGGGGCGCTCTGACCGTTTTGCATCAGAGCATCGATCTCTTTCCGCGTCGCCGCCGCGATGGCATTCGACTCGGCAAGATGTCCAGCCATGGCGAGCGCTATCGCGTGGCCCGCTTCGAGCGCCGGCTGTGGCACCGGGGGCGTCTTGTCGTTCTTGAACCCGTCGATCCGTTCCAATACCGCCTGATAGAGCCCCGCGGCCGTCGTGTAATCGCCAATCCACTCATAGGCATGAGCGTAGTACAAGGCGCCTGATGGCGTGATCTTCGCAGCCCTTTCAAAATACGCCTTCTTGGCCGGCGTCAGGTCTGCCGTAAGCCCCACAAAGCGCCCGGCACGCTCCTGCGCGATGACGTCGTAGGGCGCTATCTCTGCCATTGTGAGTGCAGTGGCTTCCGCTTCCGCCGGACGATTGAGATAAACGAGCGCGTACGCCTGCAGTTCAAGCGACGACAGCATCAGGCTGTGCTGAAATCCAAAATCATTGGTCTTCGCGCCCGCAAGGGTCGGCGCCACTTGCGCATCGCTCAAGGCGGACTGGTAGTCTTTCGCCTCGATATAATGAACGGCGCGCGCCAGCGTGAGTTGAACCTTGCGGATTTCGTCCGTCTCTCCGGCGAGGGCCGCGGTGCAGGCGGCGACGCCGTCCGCACCACTCAAACGCTTGTTGACGTCCGCTTTCTCGCCAGGACCTGCCAGTCCGGCCGTCGCCATGATGAGCAGAATGCGCGCGGCCAATTCGCCCGCGGAACGGTGCGGCGGAAACCCGTCGCAACGGACATAAACCGAACCCTCCGCCGGGGCGTGCGACGACAGTGTCTGGTCGGTCTGCGCAACGGCGTGACCAGCCGCCAACATCGCCGCCATTGTGGCGGCAACGCCTGCTTTCGACATTCTCATGTGATTTAGCCCCCCTGCCCCCCGGCAAGGATATTCAATCCGAGATCGAGGCAATCCGCAATTCTCGTGCGATGCCCGGAAACAGTTTGCGACAATACGAGCGCCAGAGTCGGAGACTCGGCTCAGGTGGCGGCGTGTGCGGCCGCGTGCTCGAAGGAATGGAGCTCGAACAGCTCCTGGCGGCTGAACTTCAGATGGGGCCAGACGGCCAACAGCGCCGTGCGGCCGATCTTGCGCTCGAGGGCATGGAGCCGGGTGAATTGCTCGGCATCCATCCTGCAGGCGGCGACCTTATCGCCGTGCTCGCGGCCCAGAAGCAGTTTCTCCGCGCACAGCACGAGCTCGGTGTGGAGCTTCATATAGGCGAAGATATCGGCCACCGTCTCTTTGCTGAACTTCGCCGCCAGCGACAGGATGAATGCGCCCGCCTCGCTGTGTGCAAAGACACCACTCCTGATGTCGTCGAGCAGATGCTCGTGCGACTCATAGTCGTGGATCAGCCAGCCATGTACCTCGTGCTCGCTCTTGTCGACGGCGATCATCAGCATCAGCGGCAGGACGATGAGGATGCCGGCCGTCGAGGCGAAGGGGAAATCCATGAACTGGTTGAAGATCGAATGCAGCGAAACCGCGAACAGGAAGCCCGGAATGGCCGAGACGAGTCCGAGGCCTTCACGCCTTTCGCGAAGCGCCTCCGTTGCAATCCCGAAGACCGCCGTTGTGCCGCTGTGCATGACGGCCGTGCCCAGGCCGCGGATCACCCAGGTTGCGATGTTGGCGTCCGGAAACACATGGGCGTAGTAGACATTCTCCGCGAGCGCGAAGCCGCCGCCCACCGCGGCCCCGATGATCGCCGCATCGATCATGAATCCGATACGATTGCGGCTGAAGAGCCAGATCATCATCGCGGCCTTCAGGCCTTCCTCCACGAATGGCGCGATGTAGCGGCTGTAGTCGCGGAAGTCGGCATGGAAATAGTCCATGATCGCGCCGCTCGCGGCATAGCTGAGCGCCGCCGCCAGAATGCCGAGTGCGATCACACCCAGGACGTCGAACACGCCCACCAGCTTGAAACTGTCCATATAGACGAGCGCCGCCAGGAACAGCAGCACGGGGCCGAGCCCGAGAGACGCTTCCAACGCAAAATGAGCAGGCATGTCCGAGTCCGTCGCGAGACGCGATATTGGTGTCACAATATCTTCAGCGACACCATGATTTCGTTGCGCTCGAGACGGCCCTGGCTGAAACCCAGCGCGTCGCCGAAGGAGAGCGTCATGGGCAGGCGCACGGCGATGGTGAAATTCCAGTCCAGCTGGAGGCCCAAATCCTCGACCGTCCGCTCCGTGCTGAATCCCGGATCCGCGACCAGGACTCCCGTGAAGACAGCCGGCCGCGCCGAACTCAAATAGAACGAGGACGTGCCTATGTCTTCGAAGCGGATCGGCGGCAAGTTGAATTCGAATGTCGATTTCACGAAATCGCTCGCGCCGATCTCGTCGATCTCGAAGCCGGGAAAGCTGTCGAAATTGCGGTAGCGCTTGATCTCGCCGCTGTCGACGTAGTTGTTGCCGAAGGAACCGAGATAATAATAGTCGAGCGCGTTGGCACGGTCGCCGCCGGAAACGCCGGCCGCGCTGTAGAGCCACACCGATGCGTGGTTCCAGGGCAAGGCGAAGCCGAAGTCGAAGCCGGCGCGCGCCTGCGGGAAGAACTCGTCCTTCGCGTAATTTCCGAGCAGGGTAAGATTGGCGCGATAGCCGGCCTCATTGTCCACCGCGCCGATCGAGTGGTCGATATCGGAATAGGTGATGGTGAATTTTTCCATCGCGATATCGGAATCGTGGGACTGAATGTTCTGCGCGCCGGGCAGCGTGTCGAGCCCGGTATAAAGGCCGCCGTCGATCGCATAATCGAGCTGGACCGGCGGATCGTAGATGAGCACGTCGTGATAGCCGCCCAGCAGCGCATCGCCCTTGCGGCTGTAATCGGTGGGACCGAACAGATCGTAGAAATTCGCGTTGTTGTGCCAGTAGGTGAAATGCCAGTTGAGCGTCCGGTAGGTGACGTCGCCGTGCAGCTCCTGGCCGTCCTTCAAGTCGCCCGCCGGAGAGAAGGAAACATTCGCCGCCAGGAGATTGTTCTGGAGCGGATCCTCCCACTGCACATGCCAGCCGCCCGCCACATGGCCGCGATAGCCTTCGACGACGGGGTACGTGCTGTCGAGGACCATCTCGTCCTGCGGCTTGTAGAAGCCCCGCTCCGTCACCATGGAATCGAACGGCACCGTGGCAGGAGAAGCCATGGCCCAGCTCTTAAGGACGGGATAGCGATCGACGAGCTCCGTACCCAGGAACCTGATCGTGCCGAGATCGTTGAGCGGCTTCGGTTCGATCCGGACGGGCCGGAAACCTTCGCCGGTGAATTCGTCGACGATAAGCGATCCGTCCGGCATCGCCAGCGGCCGGAAAAAGCCGGTATCGGTGTTGCTGACCGCATCGAAGCCGTTGGTGGCGATGTTCAAGCGATAAATGTTCGACACGCCTGTGTAATAGGCGTTCGCGTAGATATATTTGCCGTCGGGCGAGAACACACCGCCTTCGGGCATGGATTGGCCGAGCGAAAGCGTCGCGATTGCCTTGACCTTGCCGGCCAGAAGATCGGCGATGCGATAGACATCGATGCGCGAGTCGCCGCTGATCTCGCTGACCGAGGCGCTGAGCAACTTGCCGTCCGGCGAAATGTCGAGGTCGAACAGTGCGCGGCCATAGGGAAACGTGATGACCTGGTTCCAGGAGTCATGGGCCGCGCGGATGCGGACGAGCGTATCGAGGCCATCCAGATGGCGGATTCCCCAGATCGATTTGTCTGCCGGATCGAAGGCGATGTCGCCGATGCGCGCGTGGCTGAGCAGCATGCGCACGGCACCGGTGTCGATATCCACCTCCATCAGGTTGCGGAAGCCGTTATTGTCGCTCGTGTAATACGCCTTGCGCTCGACGGGATCGTAGGCCAGGGAGGTTGCGCGATAGAGCGCCGGCCCCTGGAAATCGGTGAGCTTCCTCTCCCTGCCGTCTTTCAGCGAGATGAGGCCGATATTGCCGAGCTGGCCCACGGGCCTGAACCCCGCGACCAGGCTGTCGGTCTTGGGATCGTAGAAGCTGCGTGAGATCGAGCCGAGGCCGTGCTGCGTCACCGGGGCGACGTGCGTCAGCGGATATTTGTCCAGAGCGGCGAGATTCTTCTTTTGCCATTCGTGCTCGAAGGCAATCCAGTCGGCCCAGACCGCATCGAGCGGCTTGCCGTAGATGTATTGGAACTGATCCGCGTAATAGGCCTTGCTGTCATTGCCGCGCCGGTGCAGCGCGACCAGCTTCTCCGGTCCGTAGGTCAGCGCGAGATAGGTGTCGAAACGTGTGCCGTAGAGATAGTCGTTCGAGATCGTCTGGAAATCGACGGCGACACCCTCCGACTCGAGCCCCAGCGGATCGTAGAAATGCGCGTTGTCGCGGACCATCGCGCGGAACACCATTTCATCGTAGCCGCCCTGTGCGCGGCCCAAGCCGCCGTCCATCCAGGTTTCCATGAAGACGGCAATGCCTTCGCGGTACCAGCGCGGCTCGAGCGTGCGCGGCTGGGCGAGGTAGTTGTAGAGGATGGTTTCCGGATGCTCGGTGGCGGGCTGCGGCTTGCCGTGAAAGATATTCCGCCAGAACGCGTCGTCATCGTTCCACACGTCGAGCGTGGCGATATGGACGAGTTCGTGGTTCATCAGCGAGAAGAAGCGTTCGCCGTGATAATAAGTCTCGAACACGGTCGAGATGGGGGCGATATCGACGGTGAGCTCGTTAAACGGCGTCGGGCTGGCGCTCGCGTTGCCGCCATCGGCGAGATCGCGCAGATAGACCGTGGGCTTGTCCCACGGCGTCCATTCCCAGGTCTTGCGCTGGAAAGCGAAGGAATTCTCGTAGGCCCGCCCGACATAGGGCGTGAGATAGGTCTGAATCGGATCGTAATAGAGCAGGCGAAGATCCGGCGTCTCCAGCTTGCTGATGTAGTATTCGTCCGCCCAGGCCGGCCGGCCTAACAGCGCCGCTACCGCCAGGCAAAGCGCCGCTACGCGCGCCCCCATCCCCATTGCCCCTTCGAATTCCCCGCGGGTCACTCTGACAGGAGCCCCGCCCGAAAAAAAGCCGCCGGTCGAAGCCGGCGGCCTTCAACAGTACGCCCTCGAATCTATTGGCTGTTCGCCGCGTTCGCTGCCGCATTGGCGGCTGCGTTGGCCGCGGCATTGCTGGCCGCGTTCGCGGCGTTGTTCGCCGCATTGTTCGCCGCGTTATTGGCCGCATTGTTCGCGGCGTTATTGGCGGCATTGTTGGCTGCGTTATTGGCGGCATTGTTCGCCGCGTTGTTGGCCGCATTGTTGGCTGCATTGTTGGCGGCATTGTTGGCCGCGTTGTTGGCCGCATTGTTCGCCGCGTTATTGGCCGCGTTGTTCGCTGCGTTATTGGCCGCGTTGTTCGCTGCATTGTTGGCGGCATTGTTCGCTGCGTTATTGGCCGCGTTGTTCGCTGCGTTATTAGCGGCATTATTGGCGGCATTGTTGGCCGCGTTGTTGGCGGCATTGTTCGCTGCGTTATTCGCCGCGTTGTTCGCTGCATTGTTGGCCGCGTTGTTCGCCGCGTTATTTGCAGCGTTGTTGGCCGCGTTGTTCGCTGCGTTATTCGCCGCGTTATTCGCTGCGTTATTAGCGGCATTGTTGGCCGCGTTGTTCGCCGCGTTATTGGCCGCGTTGTTCGCTGCGTTATTCGCCGCGCTGTTCGCTGCGTTATTGGCCGCGTTGTTCGCTGCGTTATTCGCCGCGTTGTTCGCTGCGTTATTGGCGGCGTTGTTGGCGGCATTGTTCGCGGCGTTGTTGGCGGCATTGTTCGCGGCGTTATTGGCGGCATTGTTCGCCGCGCCCGACGCCGCCGCATCCGCTGCAGCCTGCGTGGCGGCCGACGCGTAGCTGACCTGATGGCCCGAAGACTGCGCCTGGAACGAATCCGTCTGCATCATGTTCGGAATCGCCTGATTGCCGAGCTGGACGTCGTTCTTGGTGACTTGCGGCGCGCGATAACGATCCGCCGGCACGATCGTGCCCGCCGTCTGATGCGCGTTCGGCGCCAGATATTTGCTGCCGACAAGCACGCCCACCGCGATCAGCACGAGAGCAGACGAACCGATCCAAAGCTTGCGTTTGCGGGAATCGTTGCTGGCCATGTGAAAAAGCCCCCCTAAAGGAAAATTAATTGCACGCGGAAGATGTGCGCATGCCCGGTCGCAGTCAATCGACAACGATCACACCCCGAACGAAGAGCAAGCCGCTTGGTTGGGGCTTCAAAGGGCTCCCAACGGTTTTCGTAGATTTTCCTAATTAGAACAATCCATTAGACAGACCGGCCGCAACGCCGGCAAGCGACGCTTGCGTGACGTTGTGCGGTTGCTAGGTTTATACGCGCCCGCGAAGGGGGATTCGATGCTGTCAAAAGAAGTCGGCGACACGCTAGCGCGCAATGCTGTGTTTTCCGTGCTGTCCCCGGCGCGCCGCACCGCACTGGCCGAGCGGGCCACATCGATCCGGCTGACGAAGGGCGGAAAGCTGTTTGCCCGCGGCGAGCAGCCCGAAGCGGCCTACGCCATCGTCAGCGGGGAGATCGAGGTCACCATCGAGGGGCCGGACGGCCGCGACGTCTTTATCGCTCTGCTGGGCAGCGGGACGATCATCGGCGAACTGGGCGTGCTGGACGGCATGCCTCGGACGACCGACGCCCGTGCCACCCGCAAGACGGAAGTCCTCAAGATCGGCCGCAACATGGTGACGGAGGCGTTGCGCGACGAACCCAATTCCGCGCTCGCGCTCCTGGGCGTGCTGGCGAGCCGGCTCAGGGACACCGATCACCTCGTCGACCGCAACGCCTCGATGGATCTGGGCAAGCGCCTCGCCCGCCTGCTTCTGGAAGAGGGTGCCAAGGGCAAGATCGTCTACAATCAGTCCGACCTGGCGCATCTGGTGGGCGCCACGCGGGAGGCGGTCAACCGCAAGCTCTCGCGCTGGCGCAAATCCAACTGGATCATGCTCAACCACACCGGCCTTCATATCCTCGACCGGAACGCGCTCCTCGCCATCTGCCGCCGCAGCGCCGCCATTTGACGGCCGCGCCGGCGTCCTTGCCCTGCAGTTGTCACACGCTACTTGAGGTATTAGCCTTCGCTTCTTTCCAGTCTGCCGAAGGGGACACAGCGCATGAGCCAAAAATCCGACGACAAGGAAAAGCCGCACGACCTCCGCGAAGGCCTGACCGGCCGCGTTGTGCCGGGCGGCCTCGGCCCCGTGGTCGTCCATGAACCGCATCAGCCGCATCTGGTCACCCCGGATGTCGAAGAGACGGTCGAGGGTCAAACGACTCACGAATAGTCGCAATAACGCGGCCGGTTCGGAAGGAATTCGCGTCCTGCAGATGCGGGGCACCGGCCGATGCCGTCATTGCCGACTTCTTCCGTATTTGCCGTCGCCCCGAGGGCTTTTTCCTTCGGGTAAGTCGGTGCCGCGTTCGCTCAGCCGGTGGCGCACCGCATTCGCAATGCGGGTGAGATCCCGGACCTCCTGATAATCGCAAAGGTTCGGCCTTGGCGGCCGATTCACGGCAGGCTCTGACGTGCGCTAAAGCGGGAAGCGCAGTTTCAGCGAGCCGGTCTGATCGGAATAGTGGTCGCCGAAGCGCTGTTCATATTCCAGCCTGACGGAGCCGCCCGGAACGTTTATTTCCAGACCGCCGGCGATGCGTGCGAGCAAGCCGGGAAACCGATCGGCAACCGTGAAATCCGGCGTGCCCGATGGCGCTCCTGCGAAGCGAGCAGAGATGTTCCACGAATTGTCCGTAAAGGCGGTCACATCGGCGGAGACATAGGCGCGCACGCTGCTTTGGTCCGAGAATGACTCCAGCACGCCCGCCTCCGTGCCGACGGTCCCCGAGCCGAACGCCTTGGTCGACGACGTTACAAGCAGATCGAGCGGGCCGGCACCTTGTTCATCAAATCCATAGGCATCCGCAACATAGCCATCGGCGGCGACCCACGGCTTCAAATAGACGGCGTCGTGCGAAAAGAGATAGGCGGCGCGCAGACGCCCATCGACGAAAACCGTGTCGGGTGAGCTTGTGGCGTTCGTGGTGGGCGTGGGGAAGTCCACGAAACGCGTGAGCGAATTCCCGCCGTAGCGGACATCGATTGCGCCGGCGAACAGCCAGTCGTCCATTTCGTGTTTTGCCACCGCACCCGCATTGACGCTCAGCGACGACTCCTGCGCCAGCGTTCCGATCGTGCTCGAGTCTTGCTCGATGTCGGCCGAGGTGCCCACAAACCAGCCGGGCGCCACGCGCAGCTGCTCACCCATCGCATATTCGTAGCCCGAGGATTTGAAGCCTATCATGCTCGCCGTGGTGCTTTGATGCGCGACGCCGCCGGATGTGCGCGCCCAGAAGCATTCGTGCTCGTGGAGCGCGTCGGCCGCGGTCTCGGTGCCCGGACAACTCATCAGGGAATTGATCGCGCTCATGCCCGAGAAGAGCGACGCGGTCCTTTGGACAAGCCCGGTCGAGGGATCGAGGTGGTCCAGAATCTGTTGGTAGGCGCTCGCGTTCGTCAGGCCCGCCAGATAGTCCAGCAACTGCGTCATGCCGCCGCCACCCGCCGCCCAGATCGCCTGGATATTGTTGGAAATGGCCTGCTCTTTGGGAGACAGCGGGCCGCCGAAATCGAATTGAACGGAGTTGACCCCGACCTCGAAACTCGAGCCCGCGAACTTGACGCCATAATTCACGACCAGCGTGTTGTCGATGGTGATGCCGTTGTTGGTAAGAGTGCCGGTCGCAGTCAAAACGGTGAAATACTCGCCCGGCTTCAGGGCCGTGATGTCCTGCGGCCCGAGCGCTGCCTTCCCGGCCAGGGATGCGTTGCCGTCGACGATCACGAGGTCCGATGCGCCGGTTGCGAAATTCACGTCCGTCAAGAGCGTGCCGGTCGAAGTCTGGACATAGTTGCCGACAATCGTTGTCGTGGCGATCGTGCCGACGCCGCCCGGCGAGAGTGTTCCCTTGTTCGTAAACGTATTGCCCGCGCCGACGTAAACGAGCGGCCCGGATTCGAAGAGGCCGGATTGTTCGTTGACGATCGCGTTCGTGCCGGCGCCAAGGCCCACGTCGCCGGTGATGGTGCCGAAATTGTCGACCGTGTCATTGCCGTCCGACGCGATGATCGCAAGGCCCGAGAGCGCGCTCACGTCGCCGCCACTGTTGACGGTGAGCGTGTTTTGGTCGCCGCCGGATATAAAGACGCCGGCTCCGGCACCCGTGCCCCCTTGAACGACGCCGTTGACCTGGACGGTGATGTCGGCGCCTCGTCCGGAAGCATCCATGCTCTGCGCAAAGATGCCGATCGAATCCTGTCCCGATACCTGGATGCTCCCGGATTGCGTGACGGTGACGGTTTGCGCCGTGCCCGAACCGCCGTCCGAACCGATCAGCGAAGCTCCATATCCAACCAATGGGCCGACACCACCGCCACCGGCGACCGATTGGGCAAAGATGCCGTACGCATCCTTGCCATACGTCGTGATCGTGCCATCGACCTGCACGACAATGGGTCCACCATTGCCCGAACTGGGCCCCGAGGTTGCAAGCGTTTCCACCGTGTAGGGAACAGGAGTACCCGCGGGCAGCACTCCCCCAAACGGATCGCTCGCCACCAAAGCGGTCGCCTCCATTTCGCCAACCATGCCGCCGCCGCCGCCGACGCTTTGCGCGAAGATTCCGTCGGCGTAGTCGCCGGTGGTCTCGACCGAGCCCGAGGTCAAATTCACTGTTACGTCAAGACCGTTGCCTCCCGCGCCGCTTTGACCGCCGACATGGACGCTGGCGAGGTTGAACTCGTCGGCAATGCCGCTTCCGGCGCTGCCGCCGCCGCCACCGACGCTTTCCGCAAAAATTCCGATCGATCCAAGCCCGAGTGTCAGGATATCGCCCGTTTGCTGAACGGACACGCTTCCGCCATCGCCGGCTGCGCCGCCGCTGCCGCCGACGCTGACGTCCAGGGAAAAACTGTTCGGATCTATGGCGCCATAGGCACTTCCCGATCCGCCGGAGCCGCCGCCGCCACCGACGGACTGCGCATCGATACCAAACGAGATATCGCCATACGTGGTGATGTCGCCTGCGTTGATCACGTCGACGGTGCCGCCCGAACCGCTCGCATTGCCGCTGCCGCCGATGCTGATCGAGCCGTTGACGGAATCCGCGCCCATTCCGTTGCCGTCGCCGCCGTTCCCACCGCCGCCGCCGACCGATTGCGCGGTGATACCGTTGGACATCCAGCCCAACGTCGTGATGTCGCCACTGTTGTCGACGTAGGCGAGCATGCCGTTGCCCGCCGTACCGCCTGAACCGCCGATCGTAAGTGTCAGTCCGAAGCTGTCGGGCTCTTCGCCATCCTCCTCGCCAGCTTTGGCCTCCTTCCCGAATGAGCCGTCGCCTTCCTCCTGCGCTTCGTCCTCGGCCTGGTAGTCTAGGAGGTTTTTGAGCGCATCGTTCACCTGCCCGTCGACATCAGCCTGCTTCGGGACGACATCATCTTCACCGGGAATCAGATCGCCTTGCTCCCCATCGCCGCCGTTGCCGCCGCCGCCGCCCACGCTTTGCGCCGTGATTCCGGAAGACATCGCACCCATCGTGACGATGATTCCCGAATTTTGTACCGAGGCCGTGTTGCCGTAACCGCCCGTTCCGCCATTACCGCCGACGGAAATATTCACGTCGACGTTGTTCTTGCTGAGAAGCGATGTCGAAGACGCGGAACCGTCGCCGCCATTGCCGCCGCTGCCGCCGACGCTTTGCACGAAAATGGCCGGCGAAAGATCGCCGAAGGTCTCCACACTGCCGGTATTCGTTACGGAGACCGCACCACCGATGTTGCCGCTGCCGCCATTGCCGCCGACCGCGAGCGAGAACGTGAAGCTGAACCCTTCCGGTGCCGAAGCGACCGCCTCTGCCGAACTCGATCCGCCGTCTCCGCCGCTGCCGCCGACGGATTGGGCAAAGATCCCCATTGCGTCCCAATCGATCGTTGTGATGCTGCCCGAATTCGTGACGTCGACTTGGCCGCCCATTCCGCCGTCCGCGCCATTGCCGCCCAGCGAAACCGCGGCAGACACGGCCGGGATCTCGTCGCCGCCGACCGCCGCAGAAAACGTATACGCCGCGCCGCCGCGACCGCCGCCGCCGCCCACCGATTGCGCGAAGATCGCATTTGAGAAATCACCCTCCGTGGAGATTGTGCCAGCGTTCGTCACCGTCACGGCTCCGCCGTTGCCGCCGCCGCCGCCGGTGCCGCCGATCGCGAGAGACGCAGGCGTTATGCCCACGCCGAACGACGTCGCGTCACCGCCGTTGCCGCCGCCGCCGCCGACGCTTTGCACAAAAATCGCCGTGTCGTTGTAGCCATTGAGCGTGATGGCGCCGTTATTCGCGACGGTGACGGCACCGCCCATGCCTCCCGAACCTCCGGAGCCGCCAATCGATACGTTTACGCTGGTGCCGGCCGAAAACGAGTCACCGCCACTGCCGCCGCCGCCGCCCACGGATTCCGCGAAGATGCCCATCGCGCCGTTGTTGCCGGAAACGTCGATTGTTCCGCCAACAGCGTTGGTAACCTGGACGGTCCCGCCATTGCCGCCTGCGCCACCGCTACCACCGAAACTGAAGACGCCAGATGAACTACCGCCATTGCCGCCGCCGCCGCCGATACTTTGCGCGAAAATCGCCGTCGCAGCATCGCCCTGCGTAGTGAGCGCGCCTTCATTCGTCGCGGTGATCATGCCGCCGTTGAGGCACTGCGTGGGGTCGTTTTGACAAGCTGTCTCGGCGCCGCTTCCGCCATCGCTGCCGAGCGCGACGAACCCACCCGAACTACCGGCGTCACCGCCCGCGCCGGCGACGCTTTGTCCGTACAATGCATTCGCGCCGACACCCGACGTCGTGATGCTGCCGCTATTGTCGAGGATCACATTGCCGGCGCCTGTTCCGCCGCCGCCGCCGCCGCTTTCGGACACCAGCCCTGCGGCACTGCCGCCGTAGCCTCCGGCGCCACCCAGCGCCTGTCCGAACATGCCATAGGCATAGGCGCCCGACGTTGTAATCGTGCCCGCGTTGCCCAGATGAACGTCGCCGCCCTGCCCACCATTGCCGCCGCCGCCGGCGTCGGAATAGAAAACATTGTCGCCGCTGCCGCCGAAGCCGCCGGTGCCGCCCTGGCTTTGTCCGAATACGCCGATTGCGTTGTCGCCGGACGTCGTGATCGTCGCGCCCTTGTCGATCGTGACCGTGACGAGCCCGCTGGCGCCGCCCGTGCCGCCATCATCGTCGTCGCTGCCGTTGCCGCCATCGCCGCCGACACTGCGTCCGAAGACGCCGTAGGCGTACTCGCCGACAGTCGTAATCTGGCCTGAGACATCCACAACGACGTCGCCGCCGGCGCCGCCAGGTTTTGCGTCGCCGCCTTGGAGTCCGACAGCACCCAAACTCTCGGCCAGAATGCCGTATGCACTCGTACCGTTTGTCGAAATGACACCGGGGTTGTCGACGGTGACCAGGCCGCCATTGCCGCCCGGATAGGTGTAATTGGGATTGCTGTCGAGATACGGGCCGCCGTCGCCAGCCACTCCGCCAATGCTTTCCGCGAAGATGCCGGGCGAACTGTCACCGACCACCTCGATGGTCCCATTGTTGGTGACGGTGACCGCGCCGCCCACTCCGCCGTGTCCACCGAAGCCGGCATTTGGAATGTCGGGGCCGAAACCATCCCAAACAGGGGAAATGCCGCCCTGACCGCCGGCAGACAGGGCGTAGACGCCGGCCACGAGATCGCCGTGCGCCACAATGGTCGTGCCGTTTGTGATTGTAATGGCGCCCCCTGCGCCGCCATCGCCACCGAGCCCGGCGGGATAGTCAAAGCCTAAGGCCGGCACGCCCCCCGCAGCGCCGCCATTGCCGCCAAGCGAAGTCACCTGGATCGCGCCGTAAATGGACTGGCTCGTCTGCTCCGGAGACGTCACCGCGCTGAGATAGGCTTCGCGCGCCTGCTCATCGATGATGGCCTGTTGAAGGGAGGCGATGAACGCCTGCTCCGAGCTGAAATTGACGCTGTTGCCGTCCAGGTACTGATTTATGGAAAAGATGTTGAGGAGGTAGCTGGGGTCGTTCGGGTCTGCGCTGTACTGGGAAACCAGACCCTGCAGCACCTGGATGTCGTTCGGAAGCGCGCCAAGTTCACTGGTCTCGCCGAATTCCTCAGCGCGCGAGAGAACTTGGCGTGCGCTTGAGTCGACCGTGATATTGCCGAGATTGTCGACCGTGACGTCGCCGCCGCCGCCGCCGGCTCCGCCATTGAATTCGTTGAATTCGCTCGGCGGTGTGTGATCATCACCGTTGGTTCCCCCGGTGCCGTTGCCGCCGACCGTATCTACATAGATTCCGACGGCTGCCAGTCCGCTGTTGTCCGGAGCAAAAATCGCGGTCGAAATGTTGATGACCGCCGAACTGTCAGTCGTGACGAGCAGCGGCGCCGCGGAAAAACCCGTTGTCGACGTCGTCGCGGGCGCAAGAGGCTCGAACGAATTGACATAGTCCACGCCGACATCGGTGGTTGTCGGACTGATCACGGTCGTCAAATTCGAAATCGTGAGCGACGTCAGCTGCGGCGGGCTGATCAGGCCCAGAATGATACCTTGCGACTGATTTCCGCTGCAGGTAGCCGTCGACCCGGTGAAGGTGCAGGAATCCGGATCGGCGAACGCGGGCCCCCCAAGCAGGACGGCGAGCGCCAAAGCGGGCGCGTGCACGAGCGCAAGCCCTACCCTTTTCATCGATGTCCCCCACAGCCTTCCGCGACGGCAAGCCAGTACTGGCTTGTGTGCCTCGGCAGCTCCCACAATGTCGGGAAGCTAACATTTTAAAGGAATAGCTAACAATATAGACTTGACAATGTTGTCAAGTATGTATGGTGTTTCGTATGAGCGCGCGCACCAACCTGTTGATTCAGGCGGAGAAAGTTTTCAACGCCTTTGGCTATCGCCGCACCAGCATGGGGGAGGTGGCGAAAGTTGCCGGCGTAAGCCGGCAGGGCCTGTACCACCACTTCCCCAACAAACCCGCTCTCTTCGTGGCGGTCATGACGCGCGGCCATACGGAAACGGTCAACCAAAGTATCGAGGCGCGTGATGCCGCGCGGGCAAGGGGCGCGGATTTCGAAGCGATCGTGACCGCGATGCTCGACGCGCGTTTCGGCACAATGCTGCGCTGGATGCGCACGACGCCGCATTGGGGCGAGATATTCGAGGAAGTCACCCGGCGCTGCGCGCAGGTTGTGCTCGAGCAGACGCTGCGGTTCAACAGACTCCTGACCGAACTCGTCCAGAACGAGATCGAATCCGGCCGGCTTGAGCTTGCGGAGGGCGTTACCCCGGAAGAACTGGCGGCTGCCTTCAGCACGGCGGCGCGCGGCGTCAATCTCAATTATCCGCCACCCGATACGGCAACCGTTCATGTCGAGTACGAACGCCACGTGCGCCTGCTCATGTGCGGGGCCAATCGCAAGCGGGTGAAAACCGTGAGGCTGTCAGCTGTCCTTCCTCAAAACACTGTCCGGGCATAGCGATGACACAATCCGCCGAGGATCGGCCTGGCCAACAAAGAGATTTCCCCCGGACTTGGATGCCGGCCATTCGGCGATCCCGCCGAAAGCAATGGAATAGTAGGGTTTTAGAGGGTAAACAAAAGGTGCTGCGGCGCTTCGGCCCCGTACGATCTGGACTGCGACTTGGCCATTGCGGCAGGGCCCCGTCTTCCGTATTTTCCGCCGCCCCGAGGGCCTTTTGTCTCGGGCGTATCAGTGCCGCCTTAGCTCAGCCGGTAGAGCACCGCATTCGTAATGCGGGGGTCGCGTGTTCGAGTCACGCAGGCGGCACCAGTCTTTAAGCTCGTTGCGCCATCTTGACCGCCGCATCGAGCGCCTGATCGGGCGGCACGACGACATCGGGCGTGACGCCCGTGCCTTCCCAATCGGCACCTGTTGCAGGATCGAACGTGCGC
Organism: Rhizomicrobium sp.; assembly: GCA_035504555.1. GTDB lineage: Bacteria > Pseudomonadota > Alphaproteobacteria > Micropepsales > Micropepsaceae > Rhizomicrobium. The sequence goes on from DATJRP010000015.1 coordinate 42,244, forward strand.
CCCACGGGCATGAAGCATTCGAGGCCCTGGCCGATCTCGACGAAGCTGCCGAAATGTCCCATGCCGCGTGTGCGCTCGCCTACGAGCGTCGCACGATGCGTGATCTTGAAGATGAACGCGAGAGCTTCCGCCGCTGAGCCTGTATCGAGCGATGTAAGATAGTAAACCTTCGCGGCGAAGAGACGGTGTTCCGTGGGGCTTGGCTCAATCACCTGCTCGAAGCGTATGTGGCCTTCGGGGGCCGGCACGCGATGGAAAAAGCGATCCTCCGCGAAGCCCATCGCCTTGGCTGTGTCCCGCGCGAGTTCCATGTCGACGGGAACGGTGCGCTTCCCGAAGAGGTAGGGAAGCATGACATTCATTTCGTCGCCACCGCCGCCATGATTATGGCGCGCATCGATGATGATGGCCTTCGCGCTCGCGTGATCGCGCATGAACTTGTCGGTTGCCGCCACGCTTTTGGGCGTACCGGGAAAAAGATTGAAGCGAATATAGGCAATGCCCGGGGCAAGCCACGCCGCGCCTTCGATAGGCGGTCTCGCCTGCGCAGGTGATGGGGCGGCCTTTGTGCCGGGAACGGGACGTACGCGCAAGTGAAGGTCCATGTGCAGCGCGCGGAGATCATCCGTCAGATGCTGCCCGATCGTGACGGGATCTGTGATTCCGCGATAGGCGCCCTTTTCGAGATTGGCCTGCAGCAGGGCAGCGTATTGATGCCCTATGTCCGGAAAAACGTAGTCATGTGCAAGATCGCCTGCCAGCGTTTCGATCGCCGGGGCGTAGAAGGTCGCGGCGGAATCGGATTTGCTGGTGTCTGCGCCCGCGGCCGTCGGAATGACGCGCAGTAAGCACGCCGCGAAAAGTCCGAGGCCGACGATCTTCAGGGCATCCATCTTCGTCATTCCTGAATGGATTTTGTCTGGCGAGAATAAGGCATCGATTTGCGGTTTTGAGCGCCACCCCCCGCGCGCATTGGCGCCAGCAGACGATGTCGCAAACTCTGCATGCCAAAAATTTGGCATGCCTCGATTGCACTGTCAATGCAGCCGGCGTCGTCGGGCACAAGCGCGTCCTCCGAGGCGACATAGGCAGCGCCGGTGGATTGCGGCCGGCAAACGCGGCATAGTTTCGGCCAACAAATATCAGGGGGAGGCATCATGATCCGGATTCTCGGCAGGACGGCGTGCGCGACGCTGATGACGGTTACGATGGTCACAGGCCTTCAGTCCGTCGCGCTCGCACAGACGCCGGCGGCTCCGCCGACGAACGACTACGCGAACGCCAGGAACTGGCTCTGTCTGCCGGGCCGCACAAAGGACGCCTGCTCGACCGATGAAGACGCCACCATCGTCGCGGCTGACGGCACGCTGACGCCAGAGCCGTTCAAGTCCAATCCCAAAGCGAAGATCGACTGCTTCTACGTCTATCCCACCGTGTCGTACGAGCCGACCGGCAATGCCGACATGACGGCGGGCCCTGAAGAGCTCTCCATCATCAAAGAGCAATTCGCGCGCTTCACGTCGGTGTGCCGTCCTTATGCGCCGATCTATCGTCAGGTGACGCTGGCCGCGCTCAACGCCGCAATGGCCGGAAAGCCGATCCCGGCAAGCCGCGAACTCGCCTATGGCGACGTGCTCGACGCGTGGAACTACTATCTCGCGCATTACAATCACGACCGCGGCGTCGTGCTGATCGGCCATAGCCAGGGCTCGGGCGTGCTGCTCGCACTGATCAAGAACGAGATCGACGGCAAACCGGTGCAGCGCAAGCTCGTCTCGGCGATTCTGATGGGCACGCGGCTCGCGGTGCCGGCCGGCGGAATCGTCGGCGGCGATTTCAAGTCGATTCCGCTTTGCCAGGCGCCCGGCCAGACGCAATGCGTGATCACCTACGCGTCGTTCCGCGCCGATGCGCCGCCGCCTGCCAATACGCGCTTCGGAAAAGTCGCGGGTGCGGGCATGGTCGCGGCCTGCACCAATCCCGCGTCGCTCGCCGGCGGCTCGGGCGAACTTCATTCCTATTTGACGACGAGCGGTTCGTTCGGTCCCATTCCTCTGACGCGCGGCCCCTGGGTAAAAGGCAAAACCATCGACACGCCGTTCGTCTCCGTGCCGGGTTTGCTGAGCGCCGAGTGCATGGCGAACGCGGAAGGTTCCTATCTCGCGATCACCACGCATCCCGATCCATCCGGCCAGCGCATCAACGAGATCGGCGGCGACGTGATCATCAACGGCAAGGTGCAGGCCGATTGGGGCCTTCACCTCATCGACGCCAATCTCGCGATGGGCAACCTGATCGACATCGTGCGCGATCAGACGAAGACCTATCTGACGAACCGCTGAACGGCTCTTAGAGATCGTACGAGATGTCGATGCCGCCCGTGAGCGGCTGGTTGGTCTCGATGCGATTGAACGGCGTGGTCGGCAGATTTTCCGTGAACATGCTCTCCAATTGGGCGTGCTGGTTGAAGACGTTGTCCACGAACAACGCGGCGCTCCAGCCGGCACTCGATTGAATGCCCACCCGGACATTGGTCAGGTCATAGGCGGGCAAGGGCAGATACTGACCGGAGTCGGTGGTCGTCTCGTTTTGGTAGGGGAAGGCAATCGAGTAGCGCACGCCGGTGTACGAATTGTCTACGCGCGCCGTGAACGTATAGGTGCCGGTGAGCTCCCTGGAATAGGTGAGCGCGAGCGACCCGTTCTCCGGCGCGACCTCCGGCAGCCTGTGAACCGGGGGAACGATCCAGTGCGGCCCTCCGGACAGCGCCGAATGGAGGTAGCCGGCCGAGAATTCGAGGCCAAACCCCGCGCCCAGATCGGCGGTCATGTCGACATCGCCTCCATAGATTTGAGCGTAGTTTCCATTGATGTTCAGCGCCCAGTCGGCGGGGAATGCCTCGAGCTGAATTTTGCGCCAGTCCTCGAAGTAGATGCTGGAATTCAGGGTCAGCCAATCAAACGGCCTGTCCTTCTCGCCGATTTCGTAGCTCCAGACAGAATCCGGCTTGTACGTGGAGGGCCACTTGCCGCTGGTGTAGTTCATTGCAGCGAACGCATTGGACCATGACGTACCGGTGGTCGGATATGCAGCGTTACCGCCGCCGGGACGGAAGCCTTCCGCCACGTTGCCATAGAGCATCAGGCCAGTGGGCAGCGTATAGGACAGATTGAATTTCGGCGTGAAGCTGCTGGAGTCTACCGGGATGGTGCCGGTGCACGACGGCATGGCTTCTCCAAAGGCCGATCCCCAGCCGCTGATGCACGAAGAGAAGCGCGACACAAAGCGATTGAGGCGGATGCCCGCATCGACCTTGAGCGCGTCGGTTAGGGCATAAGTTGCGTCGCCGAAGATCGCATACTGCTCAAGATAGCTCGGTTGATTGGCGTCGAACCAGTTGGGTGTGGTCGCCGGCGCACCCGTGCCGAGATCCGCGTAAGCGGAGAAGTTCGGCGTCGTGCCGTTGAAGGTCCACGCAGACGAGAAGTCGCTGTAATAAAACCCGGCCACCCAATCGAGGGGGCCGCCGCCCTTCGACGTCAATCGCAACTCCTCGCTCCACTGCTTGACGGGATCGTTTTCGATACCGTTCTCCGGCCCCGTCCCTGTCGGGCCATAAAATCCCGGAGGCGGCGGCGGGGTGACGGCGGTGCAATTGTAGGCACAGGCGACAGCCGTGGACGGATTGTTGAAGGCCTCGGCGGCTTCCTCATCCTGGCTGGAATCCCGCGAATAAAACCCGGCGCTCGATGTCACGTCGAAATCCGTGAAATTGTAGACCGCGGTGAGGGCGTAAACCTGAATCCTGTCTTTGAGCGGCTCGGATTGGTCGAAGGGCTGGTAGTGGGCTTCTCCGAAGCTGGGAATGCTTGTTCCGTTGGAGACCGAGTCGTAGGCATCGGGACCATTTTGGCGGCTGGTTTCGTAGAAGAACGACGGCGTGATCGTTAGCGCCGATGTCGGCTGCCACAGCAGGCTCGTGCGCACGCCGTAGATGAGATAGGCGTTCGAGCCGGGATACTGGGCCGCGATCGGAGCATTCTGAACATCGCCGCGTGTCGTGCCGCTTACGCCCAGCGTGCTTCCTATCGGAGTCGCCTGTGGAAAATCGCCGGGTGCGATGACGATGCGGTCGATCCAGCCGCTTCTGTAATCTTCGGTTCCGACGATGCGCAGCGCCAGCGTGTCGTCCAGCGGTATGTTGACCATGGCGTTTTCTTTGTGATTGACGCCGTCGCCGCCGTCGGTGCCTGAAACCATGGCCTCGGCCGTCGCATCGAAGGCGCCGGGATCGGGCTGATTGGTGATCAGCCTTACGGTCCCACCCATCGAACCCGATCCGAAGAGCGTGCCCTGCGGCCCGCGCAGCATCTCGATGCGGTTGAGGTCATAAAGGTCGGGATCGATCACCGTATGGCCGTTTTGCGCGAACGCGGGTCCGGACAGGGGAACGTCATCGAGATAGAAGCCGACGGTCGCGGAGTTGCCGCCACTCGACGTCATGCCGCGCATTTCGATCTCGGTCTGACTTGGCCCTTCACTCTTCAGCGAAACGCCCGGCGTGCCCTGCGCCAGCTCGGCCAGGGAATTGATGCCGCGATCCTGCAATTCGTCGCTGGTGAACGCGGCGATGCTCAGTGGCGTTTTTTGCACCGTCGTGGCGCGCTTTTCGGCTGTGACGACGATTTCTTCGGGACCCGGACCGGAGTTTTCGGCCACTGTCTGTGCCTGCGCCACCGTCTGCGCCTGCACCCGCGTGATGGCAAATGTCGCCGCGCCGCTCAAAAGCGTGGCGGCCAGAATATGAATTCCCCGCTTCAATGTGATGCCCCAGTCCTCGAATTGCGAAGACTGAGAAGCTATGTGAGTTGCACATAAAGATTCGAGCGCTCATAGCGCGCGAAAAGATATAGGAGACGTAATAAAAACCGCGCGCCGCAACCCGATTCATCAAGTTTATGCCCGGGAGCTCGGCAATGTGCACGCTATTTCATCGCCGCGATGTGCGGGAGGCGAACGCGGCCTAGCGCGCCATCGCGTTCATCACTGCGAGCGTCATCGCTTCGACGCCCGTGCGAATCGTGGGTTCGGGCACCGGCGCGAAGAGCGGCGAATGATTGACCGGCAAAGGCGGGCCGCCAGCCTTCGCTGCTGCGACTCGCTTGGGATCGTAGACGCCGATCTCGAAAAAGAAGGACGGCACGCCGGCGATGATGAATTCAGAATAGTCCTCGCTCGCGTAGATCGGCGCTGGCATGGCCACCGCTTTGTCGCCAAACGCCGCCTTGAAGACGGGCACCGTGCGATCCGCCAGCGCCTGGTCGTTGATGACGGCCTTACCGCCTTCGACAATCTTCACGTCGGGCGGAGGCGCGCCAGCCATGGCAGCTTCGGCATTCGCCGTCCGCACAATGCCGTCCAGCATCTTTTTCCTCACGGCGGGATCGAAACTGCGGATCGTGCCCACGAGCGATACGCTGTCAGGGATGATGTTCCCGGCACTGCCGCCGTGGATCGCGCCGATCGTGACGACGCCGAAGGCGGCCGGATCCTTTTCGCGGCTGATCACGCTTTGCACGTCGACCACGAAACGGCTGGCGATCAGCACGGGATCGATCGTTACGTTTGGCATCGAGCCGTGACCGCCGCGCCCGGTGAAGGTCACGTCGAGACTGTCGGAATTGGAGCTCAGGATGCCAGCGCGGTAATGAACCTCGCCATAGGCCATCGGTCCGTCGTGCAGCGCGAATCCCATATCGGGCTTGCCGAAGCGCTTGAACAGGCCGTCGGCCAGCATGGCTTTCGCGCCGCCCGTCGTTTCCTCCGACGGCTGCGCGATGAACATCAGCGTGCCGCTCCATTTGTCCTTCATCGCAACGAGCGCCGTCGCAGTGCCGACCCAGCTCGCCATGTGGATGTCGTGGCCGCAACTGTGATCGACGAAAGTCTCCTTGCCGTTCCACATCTCCGTGACGCGGCTCGCGTAGGGAAGGCCCGTCTTCTCTTCCATGGGCAACGCATCAAGCTCCGTGCGCACCATCACCAGCGGACCGGGACCGTTCTTGTAGATGGCGACGAGGCCGGTTCTGCCGACATGTTCGGTGACGTCGAAGCCCAGCGCGCGCATTTCCTTCGCGAGTTTCGCCGCCGTGTTGACTTCCTGGAATCCGAGTTCGGGATGGGTGTGGATGTCCTTGTAGAGCGCGTCGAGATGGGGATAGGTCATATCGAGGAGATGATCGACGGCGGCCTTCGTCGCCGGCACGTCGAGTGGCGCGCCGAGCGCCGAAACCGTGGAAAGCAGAAAAACCGTCAGAGCCGCGGCAGCGGACTTCGAAACCGTCATGGCAGTCCCCTCGACAAAACGCTCGGCAACGTCTTAGCCGACTGCACCGGCCGGGACCACTTGTCGTTGCGCCGCGCCAATATTCCGGCGGCTTGCCTTGGCCGATCCGCGCGCGGATGCGTTTCTCCCTGAACATGGCCGCCGAACAAGCCGCATGAGTCTCGAAGCCGAACTGATCCGCGTGGCCGCGCGCCTTTTCATCCGGCCGGGGAACCGCCCCGAAGCCTCGGTTGCCGCCCAGCATGCCCGAATGCGGTCCTACGAGCGCTGGGTGCCGCGGCCGCCCAAAGGGACCGAGACCGTCGACAAGCCGTTGGGCACCATCCCGGCAAGCCGCGTCGCAAGGCCCGGCGCGCGGCCCGGACGGACCATCCTGTTCCTGCATGGCGGCGGCTACGTCACCGGCTCGCCCGCGCTTTACCGCCATGTGACCTGGCGCTTCGCGGCCGCCGCGCACGCGCAGCTAATCGCGATCGATTACCGCCTCGCCCCCGCCTATCCCTTCCCTGCCGCCATCAACGATGCGGCGTCTGCCTGGCGCGCCTTGCTCGCCGAAGGCGTTCCGCCCAAGCGCACGGCGATCTTGGGCGATTCCGCCGGCGGCGGATTGGCGCTCGCGCTGGCGCTCAGACTGCGCGACGAGGGCGTGGCGCTGCCTGCAGCGATTATCGCGCTGTCACCCTGGACCGACCTCGCGATCACCGGCGCTTCGAGCAAGCCGGGCGCCGTCGACCCGATGCTGACGGCGGGTGATCTCGACGCGTTCGCCGCGCAATACGTAAACGGCAGCGATCCGCACGAGCCTTACATCTCGCCCCTCTATGGCGATCCGCGCGGGCTCCCGCCGACCCTTCTGCAGATCGGCAGCGACGAGATCCTGCGCGACGATTCCGAACGGATGGCAGCGCGCATGCGGAACGCGGGATGCGACGTCACGCTCGAGGTCTGGCCACGCATGCCCCATGTCTGGCACGCCTTTGCGCCGATGATGCCGGAAGCGCGCCGCGCCATCGCGCGCGTGGGCGCCTTTGTCGAACACCAGACGGCCTGCGGTCAGATCAGCTGATAGCGGATCGTGGAGCCGTCGGCGCCTTTCAGCTCCATTTTTACGAGGCGATTGCTGTCGTCATACCAGACATCCTGCGAGAAGATGGTCCTGAGCAGATAGTGATGCGTGCGCTCCAGGCGGCCGGCGATGGTGAGATTGTCCTCGCCGCAGTCGACCACCGACACCGGAACGACCTTTCCGTCTTCCGGATTGAGCGCCACCGTTTGCGAGAGCATCGCAGGATTCCAAAGGCTCGCCGGAACAATCGTCGATGCAAGATTCTGCACCTGCCCATCGCCGTCGACGACGAGCCTGCCGTCGCGGCTGCTGGCATTGGTGTGATGCAGCGTGCCGTTGTCGTCGGTGATCGCGTTCATGGCGAGCAGATGCCCGTTTGTCCACTGCTCGGTCTCGGTCTGATCGAATTTGTAGAGCGTGAAGAACGCCATGCCCACCGCGACATGCGTCACGATCTGTACGCTTGTTTCGGCACCTTTGCGGATGACGTCGATTGTGTTCGTGCCGATCGGCGTGTCGTCGCGGGTCACGGCGAATTTGATCGTTTCCGCGCCGGAATCCGCATATGCGCTTGTTGCGACGAGTGCCATGAAAACGGCGAGCGCGCCGAGAAAGGCGTTGCGTGCAAGCATTTGTGAGGCTCCCAGGACACCGTTTGTGATATTAATAGCGCACGGTCTCTTTTCCCATGCATCACAACTGCGCCGCGAGTGGCAGAGTATCCGCGCGCCCGTCAATCGCGAGATTTTGCGGGAACAAACGACATATCCGCGGGTTTAGAGGTTGAGCGCTGGAATGGATTCCCGTTGTGGTCGACACAGCCTTTCCCAAACTCGCCATGCGAGCAAGCAAGAGCACGTCCGGATCGAAGAGTACCGCAAGCCTGGCGCTCAACAATTTGCGCGGCGTCGTGATCGTCGTTGTCGTGGCCTTTCACGCGGTGTCGGCCTATCTGGGTTCGCTCGCGCCGCATCCCTACGCTTTCGATAAGGCGCCTTATCTCTGGCGCGCCTTTCCCATCGTCGATGCCCATCGCTGGTTCGGTTTCGACATCTTTTGCGCGTGGCAAGACGTCTGCCTCATGTGCTTGATGTTCTTCCTGTCGGCGCTTTTCACCTGGCCCAGCCTCACGCGGCGCGGCACCTGGGGCTTTCTGAGCGGGCGGCTGCTGCGCCTCGGCGTGCCCTATCTTTTCGGTATCGCGGTGATGATGCCGATCGCGCTTTATCCGGTTTACCGTACGACGGCTGCGGATCCGAGCCTCGCGGCTTACGTGCAGCATCTCTTCGCGCTGCCTTTCTGGCCTAACGGTCCGATGTGGTTCCTGTGGCAACTTCTCGCGCTGACGATGCTCGCATCGGCGCTGCACGCATTCGCGCCGCGCTTCGTGGAATTCCTGGCGAAACATTCGGCCGGCGCGGCTGCGCACCCCGTCCGCTACTGCGTCGCGCTCACCGTCGCCGCGACGATTGCCTACGTGCCGATGGCGCTTGCGTTCACACCGATGGACTGGTCGAACCACGGGCTCCTCGCCGTGCAGTTCTGCCGGCCGCTGCTCTATACCGTCGTCTATCTCGCAGGCCTCGGCACGGGAGCGCTCGGACTTGAGCAGGGATTGTTCGCGCCGCAGGGAAAACTGGCCGGCCAATGGAAGCGCTGGCTCGCGGGTGGATTTGCGGCTTACGCGCTCTGGATCGGCCTCATGGCGTGGTCGATGCAGATGCCGGGCGTTCTCGTATTGGAGGTCGCAGCGGACGTGAGCTTCGCGATCTGCTGCATCACCGGCTGCTTCGCGGCCTTCGCGGCGGCTCTACGTTTCGGAGCCGTTCCATCCCGCATCCTGGGCAGCGCCTCCGAAAACGCGTTCGGCATGTATGTGCTCCATTATCCGTTTGTCGTCTGGCTGCAATATGCGCTTCTGGGCGTGACGCTCTTCGCCGTGGCGAAGGGCGCGATCGTCTTCGCCGGATCGCTCGCCTGCTCCTGGATACTGGCTATCGTCTTCCGCGCCGTGCCGTTCGGGTCCGTGCTGATCGGGGGAGAACGCCGCACCTTTGCAACAGCGCCGAAGCTGCGCCTTGCGCCGCAATTCGATGACGACGACAGCCCCGACATCCGGTTGCCGCACATTGCGCGCTAACCAACCAGCACAGTCGCGCGTGCCATGTCGCTGATCCTTCGACTGGCGTCGCGAAACCTGTTTCAGGACCGCCTGCGTTTCGTCGCCACCATCATAGGCATCGTCTTTTCCATCGTGCTGGTCACGGTCCAGCTGGGACTGTTCCTCGGCTTCCAGAAGATGGTGACGACGATGATCGATCATGCCCCGGCCGATCTCTGGATCGTGTCGCGCGGCACGAAATGTTTCGAAGACCCGTCCATGCTCGACAGGCGCGATCAGACGAAGGCGCTTTCGGTGCCGGGCGTGGTCGATGCCGTGCCATTGCTCATCGGCTTCACGGAATGGGCGGTGCCGAATGACGGCTCGACGCCCGTCTTCGTCGTGGGCACGAGCCCGGAAGGATTGCGGCCCTGGCATGTGGTGCAGGGCAATCCCGCCGATCTTTCGGATGCTCACGCCGTCGCCGTCGACCAGACCTATTTCGGCCGGCTTGGCGTCAGCGCGCTCGGCGACACGACGACGATCCGGGGCCATAAGGTGATCGTGAAAGCCGTCACCAGGGGCATCCGCTCCTTCACCACGACGCCTTATGTGTTCGCGCCGATGGAGAGCGCACAGACCTATATCGGCGTGTCGCGCAACGACGTCTCCTATCTGCTCGTGCGCCTGTCGCAGGGCGCGAACGCAAACGCCGTGCGCGAGGCGCTGGCGAAGAAGCTCGACAAGGTCGAAGTGCTGACGACCGACGAATTCCGCAATCGCAGCCGCACCTTCTGGCTGTTCGGCACGGGTGCGGGCTTTGCGCTTTTCGGCGGCGCGCTTCTGGGCGCCATCGTGGGCACCGTGATCATCGCGCAGACGCTTTATTCCAGCACCAAAGATCACCTGACGGAATTCGCCACGCTGCGGGCCATCGGCTCGTCGAGCTTCTACATCCACAAGGTCATCATCACGCAGGCCCTCCTGAGCGCCGTCATCGGTTTCGGCGTCGCTTTCCTGATCGACCTGGCCGTCTTGCGGTTCACCATGGATTCCGCGTTGCCGATCGTGATCACACCGATCCTTACGCTCGGGCTTTTCGTGCTCACGGTCATCATGTGTGTGGCGTCGGCCGCCTCCGCAATCGTGCAGGTGACGCGCATCGATCCCGCGCGGGTTTTCCGGCAATGAGCAAACCCGTGATCGAAGCTGTCGACATCGTCAAACGTCTGGGCCGTGGCGCGGCCGAAGTGCAGGCGCTGCGCGGCGTCAGCCTCGAACTCGCGCCGGGCGAACTGACGCTCTTGATGGGCCCGTCGGGCAGCGGCAAGACGACACTTCTTTCCGTCCTCGGCTGCATGCTGACACCCTCCTCCGGCACCGTGCGCGTGCGCGGCGAATCCACGGCCAATGCGGGACACGCAAAGCTCGCCCGGCTGCGGCGCGACCATGTCGGTTTCATCTTCCAGTCCTATCATCTCGTCCCCACGCTCTCCGCGCTCGACAATGTGCGTCTGGCGCTTGACGTGCGCGGCCGGTACGGCAAACCTGCCATCGCGAAGGCGCTCGATGGGCTCGCCATGGTCGGGCTGTCGCACAAGAAGAATGCCTTCCCGCAGGATATGAGCGGCGGCGAGCAGCAGCGCGTCGCCATCGCGCGCGCCATCGTGGGCAATCCTTCCGTGATCCTGGCCGACGAGCCGACCGGCGCGCTCGACACGGAGAATGGCCAGGCCGTGATGACCGTCCTCGCCAACATCGCCAAAGACCCGGCGCATGGCGTTCTGGTCGTAACCCACGATCCGCGCGTCCGCGCCTTCGCCAACCGCATCATCCATATCGAAGACGGCCGCATCGTCGACGAGGAGCGGGGCGCCGCCGGACTGGTGGCGGCGGCAGAATAGTCGGTTACGATGGGTTTCCGAGAGGGGACACATGGGCCATCCGGCGAATACCAATGACCTGCTCGAGCAGGCGATTGCCCAGCACAAGGCGGGGCGCCCCGCCGAAGCCGAACGGCTTTATCGTCTTGTCGTGCAGCACGAGCCGCGTCAGGCGCTCGCACAGCACAATCTGGGCGTGGTGATCGTCCAGCGCGGAAATGTTCCCGAGAGTGTCGGCCATTTTAAGGCTGCGCTCGATGCGGAGCCGCGCGAAGCCCTCTATTGGCTGTCCTATGCGCGCGCGTTGCTCAAATCCGGACAGGCGCCGGAAGCGTTGCGCATTCTCGAACAGGCGAAGTCGCGCGGACTATCCGGTGCGCCGCTCGATGCCTTGATGGCGGAGGCGCTCCGTGCGGCGGCGCCCGACGATGCGGACGCGCTGTTCAGCCTCGGCAACGCACAGACGGCAGGCGGAGACTATGACAAGGCGATCGACTCCTATCGCCGCGCCATTGCGGCAAAGCCCGGTTTCGCCGATGCGCATTTCCATCTGGGCTCTGTCCTCTCGGAGACGGGACACATCGCGGAAGGATTCACGCACTTCATGCGGCGTGCGGAGCTTGTCTACGGCAAGGGTGCCGCGCCCGACGCGCCGAAAAGCAACGCGCCGCATAAGCTCAAACACGACCAGGAACAACGCGATTATCTGGCCGGTGGGAAAGCCCCGGACGACGCGCCGCAGGTCTCGGCGATGTTTCGCATCGAAGAGGGAAGCCGCCTTCCAGGCCCGGCGATCAATCCCGCGAACGCGACGCCTGCGCTGTTCGAGACATGGAAAAATGCCGAACCGCAATTCGTCGTGATGGAAGATTTCCTCACACCGGAAGCATTGGAGAAATTGCGGCGCTACTGCGCGGGTTCGACCATCTGGCGCAAGGTTTATGACGCGGGCTATATCGGCGCCACGCCGGAAGACGGTTTCGCCTGCCCGCTGCTCGCGCAAATCGCCGAAGAGATCCGCAACGTCTACGCGCCCATCTTCGCGGCCCATCATTTCCACTATCTCGGAGCCTTCAAATACGACAGCACGCTGTCGACGGGCACCAACATCCATGCCGACAATTCGGCCGTGAACGTGAATTTCTATATCGCGCCGGACGAGGCCAATCTCGATCCTGAGTCGGGCGGCATGGACATCTGGGACGTGACGATGCCGGAAGGCGTCGACATGCGCATCTACAACGGCGACGAAGCCGCCGCGCGCACATTCCTCAGGACATCGAAGGCGCGCGTGACGACCGTGCCGCACAAGGCCAACCGCGCCGTCATCTTCCGCTCCGATCTTTTCCACAAGACGAGCGATTGCAAATTCAAGGAAGGCTATCTGAACAAGCGGATCAACGTGTCGCTCTTGTTCGGACACCGCGGCGCGCCGACGCGGTAGGAAGCGTTCCTCCCCAGAGAGCAGCTCGGGGGAGGAATTTAATCCGCGAGGATCGATCGGTTTATTTCCGCAATGGCGCGCACGCCCGTGAGCGCCATGGCGACGCGCATTTCTTTTTCGAAGATGTCGAGCAATTGCGTGACGCCGGCCTCGCCGCTTGTGGCCAGCGCATAGATATAGGAGCGGCCCAGAAGCACGCCCTTTGCGCCGAGCGCGAGCATGCGCACGACGTCGAGACCGGAGCGGATGCCGGAATCGGCCAGCACCGTGATCTTGTCGCCGACAGCATCGACAACCGCAGGCAAGGCACGCGCCGTGGACATCACGCCGTCGAGCTGACGGCCGCCGTGGTTCGACACGACGACTCCGTCCGCGCCCAGGATCTGCGCCTCGCGCGCATCTTCGGGATCGAGAATGCCCTTGATGATGAGCGGGCCCTGCCAGAACTCGCGGATCCATTCGAGGTCGCGCCACTCGATCGACGGATCGAAATTGGCCCCGAGCCAGCCCATGAAATCTTCGAGCCCACTTTTCTTGCCCAGCACCGGCGCGACATTGCCCAGCGAATGCGGGCGTCCCATCAGGCCTACATCCCACGCCCAGGCGGGATGCGTGCACGCCTGCTGCATGCGGCGCAGCGGCGCGTTGGGACCGGAAAGCCCCGAATGCGCGTCGCGATAGCGCGAACCAGGCACCGGCATGTCCACCGTGAAGACGAGCGTGGTGACGCCGAGATCGCGCGCGATCTGCAGAACGTCGCGCATGAAGCCGCGATCGCGCAGCACATAAAGCTGAAACCAGATCGGCCGGTTCGACGCGGGCACAACTTCTTTCAGCGCGCAGACGGAGACTGTGGAAAGACAATAAGGTATGCCCTTCTTCGACGCCGCACGGGCCGCCTGCGCTTCGCCGCGCCGCGCATACATGCCCGTGAGCCCGACCGGCGCCAGCGCCATCGGCAGCGCGAGCTTCTGCCCGAACAATTCGCTTTCGAGCGTGATGTCGGAGACGTCCTTCAGCACGCGCTGGCGCAGGCTCAGTTCGGCAATGTCGGAGACGTTGCGCGCGAGCGTGCGCTCGGCATTGGCGCCGCCGTCGATGTAGTCGAACAGAAAGCGCGGCAGCCTGCGGCGCGCGGCCTCGCGAAAATCCGTGGCGGAGGAAATGATCATCGGAGAATGATCAGGGCTTGACGGCCCTCAGCGAAGGACGGGCCGCGGGTGCGGGCGGCTCGCTCCAGCCGAGATCGCGGCTGATCAGCGTGGCGGCATGGCGCACATCGTCGACCAGGCTCTGCATGCGCTCGTCGGCCATATACTGGGCTGCGCTCGACACGCTGATGGCGGCCACGATCTTGCCTGTCGCGTCGCGCACCGGTGCGGCCACGCAGCGGATGCGGTCTTCGTTTTCCTCGAGGTCGAAGGCGTGGCCCGATTTCGCATAATCGCGCATGCGCTTGAGCCAGGCGTTCAGCGATACGTCGTAACGGTGGCCGTCGCGGTTCTCCGCTTCGTAGAGTTCGCGCCAGCGTGTTTCGTTTTCTTCGAGGATCAACGCCTTGCCGATCCCCGTCGAACGCAGCGGCTGCCGCTCGCCGATGCGCGAGCTGATCTCCACGCGGCGGCTTCCCGGAATCTTGTCGAGATAGAGCGCGCGCGTGCCGTCCAGGACGGCCAGATGGACCGTGTCGCCAGTGCCGGCGGCCAGCGTTTCCAGATGATCGCGCGCCACGCGCGGCAGGCTCATCTGGCCGCGCGCCTGATAACCGAGCTCAAGAAGCTTGGGCCCCAGCGCATAGCCCACACGCGGCACGAAGCTCAAGTAGCGCCGTTCCACCAGCGTGGTGGCAAGCCGGTGCGTCGTGCTGCGATTCAGTTCCAGCACTTCCGAAAGTGCCGCGAGGTTGGTGGCGCCCGAAGCGACCGCTTCGAGAACGTCGAGGCCGCGCAAAAGCGTCTGGCTGCCGACGAGTCCTTTTCCTGATGCAGTTTTTTCGGAACCGTTGTCGGCGATGGCTTTCAATTTTCGTGTCATGCGTATGCCGGTCATCCCAATTGCAGACTGTGTGCGAACCGACGCATCGCCGCGAGCCGAGTCCAGCCCGCTTTCCGCGTCTTCAATAGTCCAAGAAAGAGCACCGTTCAATTTTTGCCGCAGCGGCCCCTTTTTGGCCTTGTCCGGCCGCTCGCGGACTTGGCAAGCGGGCAGAAAAACAAATACCATAGTTGAAGTGATATCTCAACATATGACATTTATGGCATGGAATGGCGGAATGCCCGGCGCGGTGTGCGGACATGGGTGAGACGCGCCGCACGATCTGTATGCAATCAGGGAAAACACGATGAGATTGGTCCGCTACGGCGCACCCGGCGCCGAAAAGCCTGCACTGCTGGATGCGAAGGGTGTGCTGCGCGATTTGAGCGTGCATGTCCGCGATATCAACCCACGCGTGCTGGCGCCGGACTATCTGGCGAAGCTGGCCGAAATCGATCCCGCCAGTCTGCCCGCCGTTTCGGGCGCGCCGCGTCTGGGCGTACCCGTGTCGGGCGTCGGCAAGTTCATCGGCATCGGATTGAACTTCGCCGACCATGCGAAGGAATCGGGCCTCGAGCCGCCGCCCGAACCCATCTTCTTCATGAAGGCGATCAGCTGCCTCAACGGACCCAATGACGACGTGATGCTGCCGCGCGGCAGCGAAAAGAGCGATTGGGAAGTGGAACTCGGCGTCGTGATCGGTACGCGGGCGCGCTACGTGGAGCAGAATGCCGCGCTCGACTACGTCGCGGGCTATGTGCTCGTCAACGACGTCTCCGAGCGTGCCTTCCAGAAGGAATTGGGCTCGCAATGGGACAAGGGCAAAGGCTGCGACACGTTCGGACCCGTCGGTCCCTGGCTCGTCACCAATGACGAGATCCCCGACCCGCAGAAGCTCGCCATGTGGCTTGACGTGAACGGCAGGCGCATGCAGACGGGCAACACTGCGACGATGATCTTTGGCGTCGCCGAACTCGTCGCCTATGTCAGCCGCTTCCTGACGCTCGAGCCGGGCGACATCATCACGACGGGCACGCCGCCCGGCGTCGGCGAAGGCCAGAAGCCCAACAAGATCTTCCTGAAGGCCGGCGACGTCATGACGCTCGGCATCGACAAGCTGGGCGAGCAACGGCAAAACGTGGTCGCGTGGAGACGGGTGGACTGAACTTCCGGAGTGTCATTCCCGCGCAAGCGGGAATGACAACGTATTTGGTCATTATGTCTCCTCGAATCGAAACCCTGGATCGATCAGGAGCCACGCCAGTGCGCCCAGGAGCGAAACGGCGGCAGTGAAGAGAAACGGGCTCGACCAGCCCCAACGATCGGCTATGACCGGCGTCGCCACGGCCACCAGCGCGCCGCCGAGCTGGCAACCCATGTTCATCACACCGGAGACGGAACCCGCAGACGCGCGGCCCATGTCGGCGCTCAATGTCCAGAACGCACTCTGCGCGAGATAGAGCGCACCGGAGCCACCTGCCAGCACGACAGCGGCCAGACGCGCATCATCCACACTCATGGCCAGCACCAGAAAGCCGGCCGCCAGCGTCATCGTCAAAGCCGCCAGCAGGCAACGCCCGATGCGCTTGCCGAAGCGTGCGGCCAGACCGTCCGAAACCCATCCGCCCAGCGGCGACGCGATCGCCATGGCAATGAAGGGCAGCATGCCGTAGATGCCGCTGGCGCGCAGGTCGAGGCTGCGCACCGTCGAGAGGTAGGTGAAGAACCACGTGAAGAAGATGTAGGCGACGTAGCCGAAGCAGGTGTAGCTGAGCGTCAGGAGCGCGATCTGGCGGTTTAAGATGATGGCGCCCCACGGCAGCACGGCGCGCGCCGCGGTTTCCGATTTCCGCGGCAGGCCCGCCTGGATCAGCGAAAGCTCCGCCGGCTTCACCCAGCGATGCGCGCGCGGCGTCTCATCCGCCAGCAGCAGCCAGACGGCGAGCGCCGCGACGCCGATCACTGCGCTCGCCCAGAACGCATAGCGCCAGTTGAAATCGATCATGATCGTGGTGATGAGCGGCGGCGCCAGACCCGCGCCGATACCGACGCCCGCGAAGATGATGCCGTTGGCAAGGCCGCGCTCGGCCGACGGAATCCAGTTCGACACGAGCCGGTTGCTCGCCGGAAAGATCATCGATTCGCCGAGGCCGAGCGCGAGGCGCACGAGGAGCAGGACCGCGAAGGCCTGTGCGAAGTCCGCCGGGATCAGCGCCGTCGCCGCCGTCAGCACGCACCAGAGGCAAATGCCCACCGCGATCGTGCGGAAGGCGCCGAAACGGTCGGCAAGGCGACCGGCAAAAGGCTGCGCCAGAGCATAGCCGAACACGAAAGCGCTGAAGACGAAGCCGAGCTGGTAATTGTTGAGCGCGAAATCACGTTTGATGAAAGGCGCCGCGATCGAGATGTTGGCGCGGTCGAGATAGGCGACGGCGGCGATGGCGAAGGTAAGGAACACGATGAGCCAGCGGACATGGCCGGTCGCGGGCTTCGAAACGGCGGACACCATCGCGCTAGTCCCTCTGAAAGAACCGCCGCCGGTCGGGATGGGACCGGCGGCGAAGGTCGCCGTTGAACCACGGGGAGGCAGTACGACGATAGGCTATTCTGGAATGGCCCGGTCCGGATTCTGGCCAATGCCGGACCGGCCTTCCAGGGCTTAGATCTTGTAGTGCACGCCGATCGTGTAGAGGCGGCCGATCAGATCGTAGAGCGTGCGGTTGCCGTAGCTCGACGAATCGATGAGGTAGCTCGGGTTGGGCGGCGGATCGCGATCGAACAGGTTGTTGACGGTGAGGAAGCCCGACAGGTTGTCGTTGATCTGGTATTGGAACGTCGTGTCCGTGTACCAGACGTTTCCGATGGTGTTCGGATAGATGCCGAGCCCGTTGTCGTTGGTGTTGTCGAAGTGACCGCCGCCGACCATGCGCTCCTGGACGAAGAACGTGTAGGGACCGTTGTTGTAGGTCGCCGACGCGATGCCGTTCCACATCGGCGTCGAATTGTTCTCGATATCGCCGGCATACTGGACCGGCGCTGCGCCGATGACCTGCGTGGTGAACTGGCCGAGATAGCTGACCAGGATGCGGAAGTTGATGTCGCCGCCCCAGCCGTCGTGAAGCTCGGATAAGTCCTGATCGTAGGACGCTTCCATATCGACGCCTTTGACCAGACGGTCGGCCGCGTTGAAGTAGGGCAGCAGGATGCGCGACAGCGTGCCCGACGGATTGCGGATGATGAACGCGCATTGCTGCGACGAACCGTCCTGGCAGAAGTTCAGTTCCTGCTGGGCCGAAAGGGTCGAAATCGCGTCGTGGATGTTGATCGAATAGTAGTCGACCGACGCGGTGAAGCCCGGCAAAAGGTCCGGCGTCACGACTGCACCGAAAGTGGTCGTGTTGGCGATTTCGGGCACGAGGTCCGTGTTGCCGACGGCGCCGGTCAGGACGCTGTAGGTCGCGTTGCCGTTCTTCGGATCCTGCACGATCGACGTGCCCTGGCTCGAGCCCTGGAAGAGCTCGCCCAGATTCGGCGCGCGAATGTCGGTCGAACGGCTGATGCGGAAGCGCAATCCGTCGATGGGCTCATAGACGGCGCCCAGCTTCCACGGCTCCACGCTGCCGGAGATGCTGTAATCTACATAACGGCCGGCAGCGTTGAAGCTCAGCGCATTGGCCCAGGGCAAACCTTTCAGGACCGGCACTTCGGTTTCGACGAAGCCTTCATAGACCTCGTAGCTGCCGCCGGCGGGCTGCGGGTTGGTGCGTTCGTAGCCGCCTAGCGAATTGACGAGACCCGACGGATAGCCGGCGATGCCTGCGCCCGTGCGAATTTCCTGCGATTGCGGGTTGCTGGTCTGGGTGAAGGCTTCTTTGCGATAGGTGCCGCCGAAGGCCAGCGAGACCGTGCCGCCCTGCAGATCGAACAGATCGCCGGTGACGTTGAAGTCGGCGATGTCTTCTTCGAGATTTACATTCTCGATTGCCGTGCCGTTGATGTAGTTCAGCGCGGCTTGCGAGGGAGCGCCGAAGCCGAAAATGTCGAGCGGCACGCAGCCATTGTTGGGATTGGTGAGCGTCGAGGCGCAGACGATCTGCCCGTTCGCCGGATTCACGACGGCGTCCGCTGCACGATAGAGATTGTCGGAGATGGGATCGTCGAGCGTCTTGTACGAGTCGTAGTCCTTACCGACCTGGCCGTAGGCGTGATACTGCCAGCTGCCCCAGAACTTTCCGTCGAAGCCCCCCGTCACCGTGCCGCTGTTGGTGATCGCATCCATGTACGGGATCGCGATGTCCGGGCTTTCGCGGCCGACCGTGAACGACGTGATGCTGGGATTGGCCGCGAGATAGTTCTGAATCGATTGCGGCAGGAAGGCGTTGTTCGCGAAGATCGTGAAGGCCGTCGAGCTCAATTCGAAAGTCGGCAAGCTGCGGTAGCGGATGTGGTTCTGCGACGCCATCATCTGAAAGTAGACGGAGAGGTCGTCGCTGACATCGTAAGTCGCGTGCAGGAAGAACTGATCGCGGCGCTGCGACGGCTGCAAGGTCAGCAGCAGGCTTTCGTCGTAGCCGCCGCCGCCGGCCATGTAGGCCGCGCTCAGATCTGAGCCGTATTGGAACGGTGTCGCCTGCCCTTGCGGCGTGAAGGTCGTGCCTTTGAGTCCTGTACATGAAACGTTGCAGCCGGTGATAAGGCCGCCCAAAGCCGCAACCGAGGAATAGCCATTGTGCACCACGATTTCCGCCGTATTGCTCGGCGATACCGGCAGGTGAGAGTTGTAGTTCGGATTCGTGATTGCGCTTTCGGCCTGGGTCGCGGTCCACGGACGATCTTCGCCGTTCGGAACGCCGTCATCCCGCGAATCGAGGAAGCTCCCGACGATGTGCAGATGGTCGTTCATGAACGACGTGCCGCCAGTGACGTCGACCTTGTAATTCGCGTCGTCGCCGTAATTCGAGATGCCGCCCTGCGCGTCGACCTTGAGACCTTCGAAATGTGTGTTGAGGATGAAGTTGACCACGCCGGCCACGGCGTCCGAACCGTAGGCGGCCGAGGCGCCGCCGGTCACCACATCGACGCGCTGGATCAAGGCTTCGGGAATTTGCGCCGCGTCCACGGCGCCGAGCGACGCGTCGGGCACCATGCGCCGGCCGTCGACGAGCACGAGCGTGCGCTGCACGCCCAGGCCGCGCAGGTTGAGGTTGTCGGCGCCGTTGCTGGCGGTCGTGCCCGTGCTCTGGTTGTTGACGCTGGACGAGCCCAGGAACACCGGCAATTGCAGCAGGCCGTCAACGACATTCGTCGGCGCCGCCAATTGCAGCTGCTCCATGCTGACCACCGTCACCGGCGTCGGTGCCTGCGCGCCGTTCGTCACGAGTCGCGAGCCGGACACGACGACCTGTTCGACCGGTTCATTGTCCGTCGTCTGCTGTGCCATCGCCGCCGGCGCAACTGCCAGCAGGGCGAGCATGGACGTGGACCAGAGGGCGCGCGTCGCAACGCGCGCAGATTTACAACGTGAATTTTCCATGGTGCCCCTCTCCTGGAATCATTTATTTCTATATTTGATACTCGATCCTATTATTCGTGAACCATTTGTCAATAGGAACGCCGCGGGGTTTGCGCCTCCGCGCGCGTTTGATCGCCGGCGTGACATCAATTCCACGCATCGATCCGTGTACGCACGGATCGGCGAAACGAATTTCATTTGTCGGAATAAGGGACTCGCGCGCAAAGGCGCGCGGCCGATCGCGCGTGCGCAATGACGTCAATAGGTCGTGCGCCCGCCGGAAATATCGAACGTCGCGGCGGTCGAAAACGAACATTCTTCGCTCGCAAGCCAGCACACCAGCGCAGCGTTTTCACTCGCTTCGCCGAGGCGGCCCATCGGGATTCGCGATTTCATGTAATCTATCTGACTCTGCGGCATCTGCTGCAGCATCGCGCTTTCGAAGGTTGCGGGCGTGATGCTGTTGACGAGGATGCCCGTTGTTGCGAGCTCCTTGCCGAGCGAGCGCGTGAAGGTGATCACGGCGGCCTTGGATGCGGAATAGGCGGACGCGCCGGGATTTCCTTCCTTGCCGGCGACGGAGGCAATGTTGACGATGCGTCCGAAGCGGTTCTCGAGCATGAACGGAACGACTTCGCGGCAGCAGAAAAACAGGCCCGTAATGTTGACTTCCAGCACGCGCCGCCAACTGTCGATCGGAAAATCGACGACCGGCGCCGTGGCACCGGTGATGCCGGCGCTCGTCACGAGAATGTCGACGCGCCCAAGCGCTTTGCGGCTCGCGGCCGCAGCGGCCGTGACGCTCGAGTGATCGGCAACGTCGAGCACGAAGGCCGCGTCGGCTCCAACCGATTTCTTCGCGGCATCGAGCGCGTCGGCATTGATGTCCCACAACGCGACGCGTCCACCTTCAGCAACGATGCGCTTCGCCGTCTCAAGCCCCAATCCCGACGCGCCGCCTGTGATGATTGCGGTTCGTCCGGAGAAGCGATTGGCAAAGACACTCATACCGTCTCTCTTTTCGTTTGAGCGAACGCTGCGTACGCACCGCCGCCCCAACTCACTGACACGCCCGCCTCATCGGCCGAACGGGCTTCGCTGCGCGACGCATTCGTTGTCATCCGAAAACGAAAGCGCGTGTTGAATTTGCCGATTTGCCGCCCCGCTCTTTCCGCCGCGCCGGCCATGTCGCCATGCGGCGCCGCATCCAAGTATCATATACTGCTACCGATGTTTATAAAATGGAATTCTCGTTGTCAATGAAAACGTTCGGTGTACTGACGGCGGGCCAATATCGGCGGAAAGCGACGCAGCATTCGGAAGATAAGCCGACGCGTTTTGCTTCAGACGCGCACTTTCACGATGAGATAGCTGAAATTGTGCTTGGGGCCGGTCATGAGGTGGGGCATGTCCGCCGGAATCTCGAGATAGTCGCCGCGGTGCAGCGTGACCGTCTTGCCGCCCGCGATCGTGCCGCCGCGCAGTTCCCCCGGCGCCGTCTCCTTCGCGCCCGCAACGGTGCCGCCATAGGTGAGCGTCGCTTCGCCCGACAACACCGTGATGAAATCGATCCAATGATGGTGGATCTCCACTTGGCCGTCGGCACTGCGGGCGACGATCTCGCTGAAATAATATTCGTGATCGGACAGGAGCGACACGACAGGCGCGGGGCCGGGCTTGTTCACGAGCGCCGCCGCATCGCCGGCCGAGAGATATCTGAAATCGTCCTGGGGCGTGGCGTTGCGCGCGGTTTGCGCGGCCGCCGCCATCGACAAGAGACAACCGAATGCCGCCGTCCAAAGCGCGATGTTCCGGATCATGTGTTTCCCCTGGTTCATCGCCGCGTCAGAACTGCAGACAGTGCTTGGCGCTCAGCTTCTCGAGTATGGAACGGTCGACGCCGGCGATGCCGCTCAAATCGTCGATATCCGCGAACTTCTTCTGCGCCCGGCGCGCCACGATGGCGGCCACGACCTGATCGCTCACCTGCAGCGTCGGCCCGAGCTCGTCGGGCGGCGACGTGTTCACATTGATGACCGTGAGGTTTTTCTGAAAGTAGCTCACGACGCGGTTGAGCTGATCGTCGGTGCCGGTGGCTCCGTTGGTCGACATTTCTTCGAACACCTGCTCCCAGCGGCTGTCGGAACGCTCGGTCGTGAGGAATTGTGAAGCCGTATGACATTTGGTGCAGACGTCCGCGACCGCCTGGAAGTCCTGCGGATCGTGATCGAGGTCGGACGCTTTGGCGATCGCGTCAAGGTCGCCCGGCAGCGCGTGGACGATGGACGTGGCGGCGAACAGTCCGCCCGCCGCCACGGCAAAGACCAGCAACGCAAAACCGAAACGCGTCATCCTACTTCGCGGCCTGTTTGGCCGCGGCGATCCGCGCCTCATAGGCCGCCGGCACGCCTTCGGAGAACTGGTTCACGGTCCTCAGCAGATGTCCGTTCGGATCGAACGCCATCTCCAGGAACTTCTCGCTATGGACCAGATGGCCGTATTCGTCTTTCAGCTTGCCCACGATCGTGTGCGTCTTGACGTCGACGACGTCGCCCGACGACATGAACGCAAGCCTGCCGTCCAGGCCCATCGTGATCCAGCCGACGGCGTGATCGACCTTGAAGCTCTTCGCCTTGTCGAGCACGGGCCACTCGCCGGTATTGTCGTAGATCCAGACCATGTCGTTGACGTCGTCCGGCGACCAGATCTCGCTTTCGTCGGGCGTCATGGCGAGACCGTGCTGCGGCGCGCCGTGGCCGAAGAAGTGAAGATTGGGATCGGCCCATTTGGCCTTCCACAATTCGCCGGGCACTTCGATGCGCTTCAGGATCTTGCCGGTATTCGCATCGGCGATCTCGAAGCCGTCGAGATTGTTGAGATTGGCATAGACGCGCGTCGCATCGTGATTGATGACGAAGACGCGAATGTGATCGTCGAAGGTGATCGTATGCGTGGGCTTCATGGTGGCCATGTCCGCCACCGTCATGGTGATGCCGTTCGGCGCATCGAACACGGTCTTGCCGTCCGCGCTCATACCCATGTTGTGATTGAACATGCTCTGCGGCGTCGGGATGATGCCTTTCACCTTGCCCGTCCAGGTGTCGATCACATAGTGGAAATCCTTCAGGTCGGAGCCCACTTCCAGCGTCAGCCCGTCCGGCGTGATCTGGCCGCGCTCGCAGCACGTGCCGGGCTTGTAGGTGTTGTCCCAGACGATCTTTTCGGTGGCGAGATCCATCGCGATCAGGTGGCCGCGCGTCGACACGTAGATCATGTTGGTCGTGGGATCGGCCGACATGCCGGAAACCTCTTCGGGCACGATCGGCGCCGGCAGGTTCTGAAGATGGATGCGTTTGACGAAGGCAAAGTTCGCCTTCACGTCGAGCACGATGAGGCCTTCGCCCGTTGCGACGCCGGAAGCGGAGTCGTCCGACGTTCCGCCGGGCACGCCGATATAGACAAGATCGCGCGCCTTGCGCCCAAAACCCTTGCCGGGGCCGTTCAGGCGGCCGTCTGACTGGCCGCCGTCGCGATAGGGATGTTCGGCGGTGCTGCTGCGCGAGCCGAGAGGCATGCATTGATGCGCGCCGTCGAGCTCGCCGTAACAGGGCTTGCCGTTGGCATCCGGTGCGCCGTTGGCGGGCTCCGCGCAAACCGGCGCAGATCCAAACGCCGCCAACGCGGTGGCCGAAGCCGCCGCCAGGAGCATGTTCCGATAGGTCATGAAAGCCCTCCCAGCCTGTCTTGTTCTTCGTATGTCTAATGCTGGAGTCCTATACCGTATTGTGGGACTTTTCAACAGAGAGCCCGCGCCACGCGCAAAATGCAATGTTGCCCGCGGCAAGTTTCGCGATGCGGCGGCGCACAAACGCGCACGGCGGCCCGTGAGGACCGCCGTGCGCAGGCGAGGGGGGAAACCGCCTTAGTATTTGATGGTCACACCGATGAACATTGTGCGGCCGAGCGCGTCGTAAGTGCCCGGGAACGTGTTGTCGTTGCCGGGACCGGTCGGCAGCACGAAGGTGCTGAGCGCTGGAGGCAGCCTGTCGAAGACGTTATTGACGCCGGCGTGAAGGTCGACACCTGTGCGCACGTTCCAGTCGGCGGCGAGATCGAGATACCAGAAGTCGTTGATCGTATTGTCGGGAGCGTCGAAGAACGGAGTGCCAAACGACTGCAACTGAGGAATGCTCGTGTTGGCGTCCAGTTTCACGCCCGAGATATAGCGCCAGTTCACAGAGAAATCGACGTCCCAAGGCGTCGCCCACGTTACGCGCAGGCGATGACGCCACCTGGGCAGCGGGCCGGATGCCGTTCCGTTGCTGCAAGTTGGACCGTAGAGGCCGGCGCAGCTATACGGCGTTCCGCCCTGCACGGGCTCGATCTCGAACTCCTGCAGCCACGTGCCGACGAAAGCGAACTGCAAACCGCCCAGACCCTCGGTCATCGGGATGTCGTCAAAGCTGAGATTGTAGTTCGCCTCGAAGTCCATGCCCTTGGTGTGCAGGAAGCCCGTGTTGACGTTGGGCGCGGATACGTAGCCGGAGCCATAAATCTGGCCGATGGAGTTGCGATGCACGGCAGGGCAGAATTCCGCTTCGGTCGCGGCCGTCGCGGTCGCCCCATAGCAATTGGCGAGCGTCACGTCCGGAGAAACCGTACCGATCTCGTTTGACACGTCGATATTGAAATAATCGGCGGTTGCCGTGAACCCGTTGAGAAAGGTCGGCGTAAAGACCACACCAAGCGTCCGCGTGTCGCCGATTTCCGGCTTGAGCGTCGCCGTGCCGCTCACTTCCTGATTGCACTGCTCGGAAGGACAGGCGAGCAGGGCCGCGTTTCCGGCATTGGGCACACTTGCGCACGCGCCGGCCTTGCTGGTCGCGCAAGGATCCTGCGCCGAGATCAGAATGACGTTTGTCGGAGCAAACAATTCCAGAACGTTTGGCGCACGTACCGCGCGTTCGTAGCTCGCGCGGATGCGGAAATCGTCAACCGGCTGATATTCGAGCCCGTATTTGTACGCCGACACCGACCCGGCCGTGCTGTAGGACGAATAGCGGTAGCCGGCGTTGAATGACAGATCCTCCGCGAAGGGCTTTTCCTGAATGAGCGGCGCCTTCAATTCGGTGAAACCTTCCACCACACTGAAGCCGGACCTCGGTGTCGAGGGCGTCGCGCCACCCGCTCCGCTGAGATCGGCGCTCTCATATTCCTCGTCAGTGTTCAATTCCAGGTACTCTGCCCGGTATTCGCTGCCGACCGAGATCGCGACGGGGGCCTGCGCCCAGGGCGACTGGATGCCATATCGGCCCAGATCGCCCGTGAGACTGCCGCTGACGATCTGCTCCTCTGTGTAGCCCTGCTGTAGCGCAGGTACATCCACATATTTGAGCATGGCAGGCGTGATCGAGCCGATGCCGTTGAAGATGTCGAGCGGCACGCAGGGCGAGCCTGAGATGCAAACAGGATCGGCAGCTGTGCCGGTGACCTGCAAGGCGTTCTGTATGTTCCTGACGGAGAAGAAACCCTCATCGAATTTCTGAAACACCGATTCGCTATATTGGCCGTAAACGTCGTACGTCCAGCCGTCGCCCAAATCGCCGCGCGCGCCGACCTGCATGCGATACGAAGTATGGCGCAATTCGTCGGTGAGAGGTCCGCTTTCGACGGCGCGCCGTCCGACTTCGACGCTCGCCTCGCCGGGCACCAAGTTGCCTCCGCCGCCGCCCGGGCAGAGCAAGCTGGCTTCCTGCGCCGTCATGAGGGGATTGGTACAGTTGATCAGGAAATAGGAACCCGGCGAGAAACCGACCGCCCCCTGCGCGCCAGTGCCGGCAAACAGACCGCGCGGCGCAATTTGTCCGATAGTGTCATCGTCCGTGAACATGAAGGACGTATAAACGTCGAGCTCCTTGTTCACTTCGTAATGCGCGAAGAAGCCGCCGCTGTAGCGCGTATCGGGGCGCTGCAGATAGTTCGTGGCCCCGTAATTATACAGCTGGTCCGTTCCGCCGACGAACGGCACAAAGTGGCCGCTGCCCACTGCACCCGTTCCCTGTTCGAAATACGTCGTCTTCGTATCGAGCGAGATGAACTTGTTGTAGTTGCTCGACCCGCCGCAGACATGCGCCGTGCTGGCGGTGTTGGTGCTGAAGCTGCAGGCCGAGAAGTCGCGAGAGCCGGCCAGAACCGCTTCTGTGTTCTGATAGCTGAAATAGGCCGTGACGTTGCCTTTGCCGTTCGCCGTGTTGGTGCCCATGACGAGGGTGCCGGTCTCATTCGCGCCGTCCCAGATATTCTCCTTGGCCAGCTGATCGCCGGCGGAGCTGACGAGACTGCGGTAGGAGGAATTCGTATTGTCGGCCTGGGCGACGCCGTACTGGCCATCGATCTCGATGCCCTCGAAGTCCTTGCGCATCACGAAGTTGACGACGCCGGCCAGCGCATCCGAGCCATACACGGCCGAGGCGCCGCCAGTGAGGACCTCCACGTGATCGACGAGCGACGCTGGAATTTCGTTCAAGTCTGCGGCGCCATTCTGTCCGCCGGCTGAGCCCGCGCTGTCTGTCGGATCTCCCGGGGCCAGACGCGTGCCGTTCACCAGCACGAGGGTCCGTTGCGCGCCCAACCCGCGCAGATTGACGGTCGCCGTGCCGGTTGCACCGTTGGATTCTCCGGCCGTCTGGTCCGCAAACACGGAAGGCAGATTGTTCAGAAGCGTTTCGACGCCCGTCGTGCCCTCGAATTTCATTTCCTGCTGACCGACCGCCGTGACCGGACTGGGTGCGTAAAGACCTTGCTGCGGAATGCGCGAGCCGGTGACCACGACGGTTTCGGTCGTCTGGTCCTGCGCGGATGCCGGCAGGGAAAGAGTGAGAGCCGCAACCGACGCTGCTCCGAGAAGCAACGTGGAACGCAAGCTGCGCGTGTCGAGATTGACGGTGTGCACGTGGTACCCCCTTGGTTCGGTCGTAACGGCGGCTGCCACCAACGGAATCTCGCCATTCCGTCAGCAGGCCGACTTGGGAGTGACGCTAGGAAGTGCCAAACGGACCATTCCACGGGAAATGATGTGGCCCTAATGGATCGAACGCGACTGTGACATAAAAGAGATATGGCAATGTGCTTGCGCGCGGCGATGAAGCGGAAAATGCAATAGACATCGGTGCTGCAGCGTTTCCCGATTGCGCGCTGCAAAAGAGAACGGCGATCGGCAGACGCGTTTCGCAATCACGTCTTCGTGTCCGACATGGTCGGATTGCGCACCGGGCGGCCGCAACGGAGCGCTTCGATTCTATTGAGCGACGCGCTCGAGCCGCGGACGGTTGTGATCCGCGCAGATTTCCGCGAGACGTTTCATCATCGGCTGGATCGCACGTTCGGGGACCGCGCCGAAGCCGAACACGAGACCGTTGTCCGCCGGCTTCTGCAGGTAATATTGGGAGAGCGGCCGCACCGGAATGCCTTCGGCCGCGGCGATCTCGCAGATGGAAATCGCGTCGGTGCCGCTGTCGAGATGAAACACGATATGCAGACCGCCGAGCGGCTCGGAAATGCCCGGATGGGGCAGATGCACCTTGCTGGCGCGCTTGATGAGTTCGAGGCGCCTGGCATAAAGGCCGCGGACGTTGCGCGCGTGCACGGCGAATTCGTGCTCTTCGATGAAATCGGCGAGCGCTTCCTGCAATTGCGGCACCGGCGTGCCGGAGACGCGCCGGCTCGTCTCGAGGAACGCATCGAGCAATGACTCCGGCACCACCAGGTAACCCACGCGCACCGAGCTCCCCAGGGTTTCGGGGAAGCCGCCGTAATAGATCACGCGACCGTCCTTATCCTGCCCCTGGATCGAGCGCAGGCTCCCGCCGCTGTAACGGAGCTCGAAGCATGTGTCGTTCTCGAAGACGGCGGCGTTCTGGGCGCGCGCAGCGTCGAGCACGTCCTGGCGGCGCGCTTCCGTCATCGGCATGCCGTAGGGAAAGCTCACCGACGGCGAGACGAAGATGATTCGCGCGGGCGGACCTTCGACGGAACGCAAATTGGGACCGAACGCGTCGCTGGGCGCGGCCTTGATATAGGCACGCGCGGACCGGAAAGCGCTGTGGACGATATCCATCGACGGATCTTCCACCTGCACACAATCGCCCGGATCGAGCAGGACGCGCGCGGTGAGATCGAGCGCGCCTTCGAGGCCGGAGACTGCGATCACCTGCGAAGGCGCACATATCACGCCGCGCGCCTGGCGCAGATAGGCGGCAACGGCCGCCTGAAAGCGATCGGAACCGTTCGAGGCGCCGAAATGACCCGTCGGCGGCGCGCCCAGGAACTTGTCGGCCAGGCGGCGGCCGAGCTTGGTGCGTGGATACTGCACCGGATCCGAAGCGTAGAGCGCGAACGGCGTACCGCCCGCGGCGCGGTCGACCCGGGTCTCCAGCGCGTCGCGCGCGTGGAAAGCAGCGCGCAGGCGCACCGTGCTCTCGTGCGCCTCCGGACAGTTAATGACTTCGCTGTAATTTCCCCGCACCGGCAGATCGGACGCGACGCGCGTACCGCGCCGCGTATTCGAAACGCACAGACCTTCCGCCGCCAGACGCGCATAGGCGAAAACTACCGTGTTGCGCGCCACGCCCAGATGCAGCGCGAGCTCGCGCGTGGTGGGCAGGAGCGTTCCAGGCGGCAGTTCCTTCGCCCAAACGGCGGTGCGCACGGCCTGGCAGATCTGTTCGTGAATCGGCAACGGCGATCGCGCATCGAGCGCGATATTGGCGATCGCAAGCGGAAATGTCGCCACGGCCCGATCCTCCCCGTTACCGACCGCCGGTTCGTGTGCATAAACGGTGCGTGCGGGACTGTTATAAGGCATCGCTATGGCGCTCCCCGATTGCCCAGTTCGAACCTGTCGATCCAGTCAAAGTAGGCGTGTTCTGCCGGATCGGTATTGTCCAACTTTTCATACCTCGGTCGGTGCTATTGCATACGTTGCATAACTTTCCGCCGCGGTGAAGTTTTTCCAATTCAAAATGCCGTTAGCGAACGCGCGACGCCGTCAGATCGAACGCGCCTTGCAGGTCGTCTCGCGATGATTTTGCCCATTTGGCCATGGAACCAATTGCAGCCGATCCGCCTTCGCGATGGATCAATCGGACCGCTCAAGAAAACGTGCGCTGCAAGGCCCAAATGAGCATCACAATCGAGTGAAATCCGCCGCGGCCTCGCTGTTAATCTTTGCGGAGACCTTCATTCTGCGTGGCAGAGGGTTTCACCGACGTTGGATTGTCGTCCGGCACGTCCGAAGCAGATCATAGCGGTGTCGCGTGTCGCCATGACGTTCATCCGACGATTCAGGACATCGGCGTCGCGGCACTTGAAACGCCGCGCCGTTTGAGCGATTTGCGTACGCTTCGAACGGAACTTCGTATGGGCGTGAAACGCATCGGATTCATCGGTTACGACGGCGTTACCGCGCTCGACCTCTTCGGACCGCTCGAAGTGTTCGACACGGCAAACACGCGTCCGGCTCACGCGCAGCGTCCGTACGAACTCGTCGTCCTCAGTCCGACCGGCGCGCCGTTCGAACTCGAACAGGGCGTCCGCGTGGCGCCGCACGCAGCGCTCGCCGACGCGTTTCCGCTCGATACCGTCATCGTGCCGGGCGGCGCGGGTGCGCGCGACACGGAGAAAGCGCGCGAGACGATCGCGTGGCTCAAGGACAACGCGGCGCGGTTCCGGCGCATCGCTTCCGTCTGCATCGGAATCTACATCCTCGCCGAAACGGGTCTCCTCGACGGCAGACGCGCCACCACGCATTGGCGATTCGCGAACGATGTCGCGCGCCGCTTTCCGCGCATCACGATGAACCCGGACGCGATCTATATTCGCGACGGCCAGCTCAGCACCTCGGCCGGCGTCACGGCCGGCATCGATCTGGCGCTCGCGATGGTCGAAGAAGATCTGGGAAGCGAAGCCGCGCTGTCGGTCGCGCGCGACCTCGTCGTTTATCTGAAGCGCTCGGGCGGGCAGATGCAGTTCTCCGAGCCGCTGCAGTTTCAGATTCGCGCGACGGACCGCTTCGCCGATCTCGCCGACTGGATGCTGCGCAACCTGCGTGGTGATCTTTCCATCGATGCTCTGGCGGAGCGCGCGCGATTGAGCCCCAGACAGTTCAGCCGTCGCTTCAAAGCCGCGTTCGGAACCTCGCCGGGCGATTATGTGGAACGCCTCAGGCTCGACGAAGCGCGCCGGCGCCTGCCGGCGGGCAGCCAGACCGTGGAGAGCATCGCGGCCTCCGTCGGCTATGCGAGCGACGACGCCTTCCGGCGCGCCTTCGAGCGCCATTTCGGGGTGGCGCCCAGCGCCTACCGCCAGCAATTCTCGCCGCGCAAGCAGGCGTCCTGAGCGCACGCCAAATCGCTAAAATTTCGATGATTTCGTTCAAGCTATTGCGGCTCGCGCCTGTACGAAATAAGCGCACAAGCGACAGAGCGGCGCAGCGAATAGGTTCGCCGCGACCCGTCCCCATATGACATTAAAAGAGTGATTGGACCATGCCAAGCCTCAATGCTATCGGACCAATCCATCCCTATGCTGCCGCTGCATAGCCGCAAAATGAGCAAGGAGAATCCATCATGAGCATAAAAGACGCGAAGTCGCGGCAGTCCGCCGCGCTCGACACCCCGACGCATCTTCCCGCCGAAGCGACCAAAGAGATTTCCGGCGCGTTGGCCACGTTGCTCGCCGACGTTTTCGCACTCTATCTCAAGACCAAGAATTTTCATTGGCACATGTCCGGCCAGCATTTCCGTGACTACCATCTGCTGCTCGACGAACAGAGCGAACAGATTTTCGCGATCGCCGACGACATTGCGGAACGCGCGCGCAAGATCGGCGGGCCGACGTTACGTTCGATCGGTCAGATCAGCCGTCTGCAGCGCATCAAGGACAACGATGCCGATTTCGTGACGCCGCAAGACATGCTGGCCGAGCTGCGCGACGATAATAAGAATCTGGCAGCCTACATGCTGGCGGTGCACGAAGTGTGCGACGAATTCAACGACGTTGCCACGGCCAGCCTGCTCGAAAACTGGATCGACGAGGCCGAACGCCGGACGTGGTTCCTCTACGAAGCGACGCGCCGCTACAACGTGGAATAAAAGGACGATCGCGGGATGGGCGCGCGCCTGTCCCGCGAGTCTCCTCTGTGTAACCGGAGGCGAAGATGGCCGATGTGTTTCTGGTCCCGGGCTTGCGCACGCCCTTCGTGAAAGCGGGCACCTTCTACGCGGGCTACACCGGCCTCCAGCTGTCCGCGCCCGTAGCCGGCGCGATGAACGAGCGCGCCAGGCCGGACTGTCTCGTCTGGGGCCAGGTGATCCCCGATCCCACGATGTCCAATATCGCGCGCGAGCTGATCTTCGAAGCGAAATTGAGCCGCGAGCTGCCGGCCTTTTCAGACGTGATGGCCTGCTCGACGAGCTTCGTCGCCACCATCTTCTCGGCCGGCATGGTCGGCAAGAGCGATATGCACCTCGCACTCGTAGGCGGCGTCGAAACCATGAGCCATGTTCCGATCGCGCTGAAAACGAGCATCGCCGACAAGATCATCGGCTCCTTCACGAAGAACCCGGCCGCCGCCGCGGACATTCTCGCGCACATCACGGCCGGCGATTTCGATCTTCCCATTCACGGCTGGGCCAACCGGATCAGCGGCCGCTCGATGGGCGAGCATACGGAAGAAACCGCGCAGCGTTTCGAGATCGCCCGCGCCGACCAGGACAAACGCGCGCTGCTCAGTCATCAGGGCGCGATCAAGGGCCAGGACGACGGCTTCTTCAAGGATATCGTGCTGCCCCTCGGCGGCGTCGATCACGACACGATCCCGCGCCGTGACACCTCGCTGGAGAAACTCGCGGCGCTCAAGCCCGTGTTCGATCACACCGGCAAGGGCTCGCTCACCGCCGGCAACTCCTCACCCAACACCGATGGCGCCGCCTCGATCTGGGTGGCCGACGAAGAGGGGCTGAAGCGACTCGGCGATCCGCCGCGCATCAGGCTCGTCGACTGGGAATTGGCCGCGATCAACTATCTCGATGACGGCGAAGGCATCCTCATGGCGCCGGCGCGCGCCATCCCGCGCCTCCTCGCCCGCAACAGGCTGAAGGCGATGGACATCGCGCTGTGGGAAATCCACGAAGCCTTCGCGGCGCAGGTGCTCGCCAACATCAAGGAAGCGACCAATCCCGATTACGTGCGCACGAAGGCCGGACTCGATTACGATCTGGGCCCGTTCCCGTGGAATCGCGTCAATCCCAACGGCGGCTCCGTCGCCATCGGCCATCCCTTCGCCGCGACCGGCGCGCGCATCTTGAGTCAGGCTTCGAAAGAACTGGCCGCCATGCCAAGAGGCTCGCGCGCCGTCGTCTCGGTCTGCGCGGATGGTGGACAGGGGACTGTGGCGTTGCTGGAGCGCGCCTAACTCGATGTCCCCTTCGCGGCGATATCATAGCGGCGAACAGCTTCCTCCCGTCGCTCGCGCCACAGCGCATCCGACGAGAAACGTCAGAGGCAGTATGTAGAAGGGAGGGGTTAACGCAAAAAACATGATGATCAAACCGAAAATCTTCCGTCCCGCGTCGGTTCGCGCAACTTTGCGGATGACAAATCTATAGCTGAACCATGCGGCGACGCCTGCGAGGATCACGGGCATTACAAATGCGAGACCATAAAAAGTAAGCATGGCGCCAATGCCTTCAACATGCAGCAGACTGATCATAGTCAGCCACACCGCCGTGTAGACGCAGAGCAGCAAGAGAACGATGGCGCTGTGCGCGAATACTATCGCCCACAGCACGAGATAGTCCGGCACGCGGTCTTGTGGTTCCAGCGCTTGCCTCAAAGGTGGGGACGAACTCACGCCGGGCTCTGCAGATTGTAGACGATGCCGAGCAGACTCTTGCGCGGCAGGAACGGCGCGGCGTTCGCAAGCAGCTTGTTGCGGAAGCCGGTGACGACCACGCGCGTGTTCTTCTGGAAGCCGCGATAGCCCATTTTGGCGACCGCCATCGACGGCATCGCATCGCCCACGCGCGACAGGCGCGTCTTGCCCGTGCCGGCGCGCTCGCGGAATTTGCTGACCGTCGGTCCCGGACAGAGACAGCTCACATGCACGCCGTGGCCTTCGGCTTCCTTCCACAGCGCTTCGGAGAACGACAGCACGAAGGCCTTGCTCGCGTAGTAGACCGCCATCAGCGGGCCCGGCTGGAACGCGGCCGTCGACGCCACGTTCAACACGCCGCCACGTTTCGCCTTCATCATCGCGGGCCAATAGATCTGCGTGAGCTCGAGCAGCGCGCGGACGTTGAGATCGACCATGCCGAGCTGTTCCTCGAGCTTGGAGCCGTCGAGCCCGCCCGCAATGCCGTAGCCCGCATTGTTCACGAGCACGTCGACCTTGAGCCCTTTCGACTCGATGTCCTTCGCCAGCGCCGCGCCGCCGCCCGGCACGCCAAGATCGCGCGCGATGGGCGTGACCTTCACCTTGTACTGGCCCGCGAACTGACCCGCCGCCTGCGTGAGCGCATTGGCGCTGCGCGCGGCCAGAATCAGATCATAGCCGTCTTTCGCAAAGCACTCCGCCAGATCGAGACCGATTCCGTAGGACGCACCCGTGATAAGCGCCGTCTGCCCCTCGCCGATTTTCCTGCGCGCCATCGTTGCCTCCCGTGTTATGACGCCATCCTGCACGCGATCGCCGATGGGAACAATGAAGCTGGACGCGAAGACGCTGGTAGGTTGTTTTGTAAGGCTGGAGCCGCTGGAGCCGCGCCATTACGAGGGCCTCAAGCGCGCCATCGAAGCCGACCAGGAGATCTGGCAGCTCTATCCCTTCGACATGCGCGGCAAACATTTCGACGCCTGGGCGGAGCGGACGGCGGCGAACATGGCGCGCGGCGACGCCATCGCCTACGCGGTCCTGCACGGCGGCGCAGTCATCGGCGTCAGCGTCTTCGTCGTCATCGACACGCCGAACCGGCGCGTCGAGATGGGCAACACCTATTATCGTCCCGACATGCGCGGCGGCATGGTCAACCCCGAGTCGAAGTTCCTGATGCTGCAACAGGCCTTCGACAGCGGCGTGCATTGCGTGCAGCTGCGCGTCGATGCCTCGAATGCGCGTTCGCGCGCCGCGGTGACGAAGCTTGGCGCCAAGCAGGACGGCATCCTGCGCCAGGACCGCATCACCTGGACAGGCCGCACGCGCGACACGGTGATTTTTTCAATTCTGTCGGAGGAATGGCCGGACGTGCGGGCGAAGCTGCTTGCGCGCCTGAGCGCTTAGGCAGCAGCGCTGGACGAACGCACTTTCCAGAAGCGCACGGCGCGCTGCGCCGCCGAGACGGGCACGTTCTCGTAAAGCGCGCCGAATTCTTCCACCTTCGTCATGCGGCGTTCCGAACCCACGAGCGCAATCGCAAGACTGACGAACACGGCGCGTTCGAAATCCGCGGCGCGGCAGAGAAGTGCCAGGGCATCGATATCGCCGCTCTCGACGACTTTCTCGGCGAGGC
Organism: Rhizomicrobium sp.; assembly: GCA_035504555.1. Classification (GTDB taxonomy): domain Bacteria; phylum Pseudomonadota; class Alphaproteobacteria; order Micropepsales; family Micropepsaceae; genus Rhizomicrobium. The sequence continues at coordinate 77,194 of DATJRP010000015.1, forward strand.
CTTCTTCCACATCCGTCAGAGCCGCGAAGACGCCGACAAAAGCCGCATGGCTGTGTTCGCCTTCGCGGTGCAGTCGCACGAGCAGCGGCGGCGCGAGCTCGCCCTTGCGGCGGAATTCCTCCACGCGCGCCTTGATCCTGGCCGCTTCCATCGCAGGACGGCGATAGGCTTTCAGGAGCCGCGTGCGACTCCGCAGCAGCGCCTCGTCGAGTTCCTGCGGCGATACCTGATCGTAGCGCTTCAGGATCTCGCGCCGCAGATTGGTCTCTACTTCGAGATAGACGTCGTTCAGGAGCTCGAGCGGCACATCGGTGCGCTTGACGAACGGGGCGTAGAGAACGGGGCGGCTTTGCGCGAGCTCGGTGACGGTTTCGTAGGTCCTGGGCGCGATCTTCGCGGTCGAGTTTTCGAGCAGCGACACGACGACGCGGTCGTCGCCTTTTTCCACCAGTGCATGCGAGACCGTCTCGCTGATGTCCTCGCGCCGCGTGACGGCCAGAAGATGATCCTGTGTTTTCTGCGCAATGATCGCCAGAAGATGGGCTTCGGACAGCGCCGACGACTGCTCCAGGACGGGGCGGGCAACGTCGATATCGTCCATCGCGAGTTTCTGGGCGGTGGCGCCCAGCGGCACCTTGCTCGGACCGATCTTGGCGGCCAACTCGGCGCGGACTTCGCGCGAGAAATCGGCCACCACCGTGCTTAACACTTCGTCAAGCTTGGCGACCTTGGCCGCGTCGCCCTCTTCTTCGTGCGCGGCGAAGACGTCGGTCACTTCCCGGAGCAGCGCGCGCCGGTTGTCGCTCGACATGTCGTTCTTGACGTCGAGGAGACGTGCGAAGCGCGAATTTTGTGCGGTGCCGCCCACGGAAGACCTGCCCTAGCCCAGGTGCGATTTGGGCATGAAATCTCCTGCAGGCCGTTTAAGCCGATAGTTCTAAATGTAAGGAATTGGACGAAAGCGGTTCATCCGGCGAAGGTTCTGGGCTAGAGACACGCCCGCAAAGCAGGGACGTGCGATGGACCGGACGCCGAGGCCGAGGGTCGTTGTGGTCGGAGCGGGATTTGGCGGACTGTGGGCGGTGAAGACGCTGGCCCGTGCGCCGGTCGACGTCGTGCTGATCGACCGCCAGAATTATCACCTGTTCCAGCCGCTGCTCTATCAGGTGGCGACAGCGGAACTCTCGCCGGCTGAAATCGCCGAACCCATCCGCAGCATCGTCGGACTTTATCGCAACGTCACCGTCATGCTGGGCGATGTGACCGGCATCGACACGAAGGCGCGGAAGGTTCTGACCAAAGCCGGTCACGATGTGCCGTACGACTTTCTCATTCTCGCGACCGGCGCGCAGCACGCCTATTTCGGGCATGACGACTGGGAGAGGTTCGCGCCGGGCCTGAAGCTGATCGAAGACGCAACGGAAATCCGCCGGCGCATCCTGCTCGCCTTCGAGCACGCGGAGAACGAGACGGATGTTGCGGAGCGGCGGCGGCTTATGAACATCGTCGTGGTCGGCGGCGGACCGACCGGCGTGGAGATGGCGGGCGCCATTGCCGAGCTCGTGCGTTTCGCGCTGGCCAGGGACTTCCGCAACATCGATCCGCGCGCCGCACGCATCATCCTTGTCGAAGGGGGCCCACGGATTCTTTCGGGCCTGCCGCCCGACCTCTCCGGAGATGCCAAGCGCCGTCTCGAAAAGCTCGGCGTCGAAGTCCGCCTCGATGCGGCGGTGACGGACGTCAACGCGGAGTTCGTGGAAGCCGGCGGCGCACGCATCGACGCGCGCACGGTCATCTGGGCGGCGGGCATCCAGGCGTCGCCAGCCGGCGCGTGGCTCGGCGCGAAATGCGATCGCGCGGGGCGCATCCTCGTCAATCCCGATCTCTCGGTTCCGGATCATCCGGAGGTTTTCGCCATCGGCGACACGGCGGCGGCGTTCGACAAGGCGGGCAACCCGCTGCCGGGCATGGCGCCGGTCGCCAAGCAGCAGGGCGTCTATGTCGCCGAACTCATCCGGCAGCGCGTTCGCGGCCGCACATCGGTCAGACCTTTCCGCTATCGCAACTACGGCAATTTCGCCGCCATCGGCCGCAGGGCCGCGGTCATCGACCTCGGCTGGATCCATATGCGCGGGCTCATCGCGTGGATACTCTGGAGCTTCGCGCACATCTACTTCCTGATCGGCTTCCGCAACCGGATGATCGTGGCCGTGCAGTGGCTGTGGGCCTATTTCACGTTCCAGCGCGGCGCACGCCTGATCGTGGGCCGGCGGGAATAGGATGTGATTTGGTCGAATCGAAACACTCTCTTCCGTCATTGCCCGGCTTGTTCGGGCAACCCATTTTCTTTCGGGCAAAAAATCGGGTCGGCCGCATAAAGCGGGCGATGACGGATGTTTTGATGATTCAAGCCGAGCAATCTCACCGCCGCGCGGGCAACTCCACTGTGTTCGCCAGGATCGTCTCGTCGCCGCTTTGCGAGGCCATCGCTGTGTCGGGCCTTGCCGCCTGAAGACGCTTGCCGGCTTTGGGCAGGCCATAGCGGACTTCCGCGAAACGGATCGCGACCTTTCCGGAATTGCCGAGCACGAGCGACAAGGGCAGGTCCCGGCAATCGGGCGTCCAGCAGATGATGCGCACGGTGCTCGCTTTGTCCTGCGGCACATAGCGCTGCCCGCGGAGATCGACCGCGGTCAGCTTCGCATCCTTCGGAATAGAAACCACCATTCCCTTGGCATCGGACGACCCGTCGAGCGCGATTTCGACATGGCGCGCGCCGCCTTCGTTGCGGTCGGAGAGCACGCGCGCTTTCGGCAGGGGATAGCGCGGATTGCCCGCGGGCGCCGTGTACGCGCTGCTCGCCAGGAAGCCTTGCCACGCGTCCGGATCGGCCTTGAACGGTTCCGCCTTCATCAGCGATGCCGGAATGGGTTCGAGGCCGACGCCTTTCCACGACGTGTCGGCGATGAAATGCGCGGGGCCATTGCCGTTCTCGAAATAGACGATATTCACGCGCTGCGGCGACAGCTTGCTGTAGGCAGGCTGCAATCCGGCGACGACGGCGAGCACGACGGCGGCTATGGCGCTGACGGCGACGCTGACAGTCCAGGCTTCGCGCGACATCGGCCGCGCGGCGAGCAGCGGCACGACGGTCATCAATGCGAAGGCGAGCGGGATCGTGAACAGCGGATGCAGCCGCAATCCCATCAGCGCTTCACCGGCGACGACGAGGCCGATCCAGATCACGAAGGCGGCGAAGGCGCTGACGAACAAAGCCGCCTGCCCCCAATCGTTCATCCAGCCGCCGCGCGCGGTCGCCAGGAGAAGGACGGCGGCGATGAGTGCCGGGAATACGAAATAGGGACTCAAGCCCGGCAGATAAGCGGCGGTGATCACGCCCAACACCGCGAACCACAGCCACGACGCCGTCGCGGCCAAATTGCCGTTCGCGAGTCGCGACACGAGCAAGGTCACCGTCCACACCGCAAAGCCGAGCGCGAAACGCATGACGGTCGGGTAAGCGTAGGTCGGATCGGGATGGCCCGAAACGATCTGCGCCAGGAAACTCAAAGCCCAGCCGAACAAGCCGCTGCCGACCAGCAGCACCAGCGGTATCCCGCCCGCCAGCGCGCCGCGCCAGCCGAGGCCCATGCCGGCCAGCCACGCCGCCACGATCAGCCCGATAAGTACGAGCACCGCCAGCGGCAGCGCCCAGTTCTGCGGAAGTCGCGGCAGCATCGCGCCGAACAGCGAGATATAGACGTCGTTGCCGCCCTTGAGCGCCGCGAAATCCGTCTTTTCCAGGGCGCCCGCCACACCCAGCATGTTTTCGCCCTGCATCTGCAGTGTTGCGGGATCGAGATTGGCGCGGATGTCGAGCGGCGAATGGTAGTAGCGCACATTGTCGGCGAAGGCGAAGTTGAACGACGGGAAGCCCGCGCGGATGAAAAGCGTCAGGTCCGTGTCGTTGGGCAGGAATTTGTAGATCTCCGCGTAAAGCGAACTCGTTGCCACGACGGGCACGCTCTTCGCATAGAGATCGATGAGGCGGCCGTCGCCGGGACTTGTCTGAAAGAGAAGGCTTGGGCCCCGCGTGCCGCGCGCTTCCACATTCACGACGGCGCCCACGCGCGCCTTCAGCGCATCGTTCTGCAGGAAGGCATTGGCGCCGAGCAATCCGCCTTCTTCGCCATCGGTGATGACGGCAATGACGGGATGCAGACTCTTGCCGCCGCGCGCCTTCAGCGCCCGCGCGGTTTCAAGCACCGTCGCCACGCCGGATTCGTCATCCGACGCGCCGGGACCGGCTGGCACGGAATCGCAATGCGCGAGCAGCACGATCGCCTTGCCCTCGCCCGGGATCACATCGGCGATGATGTCGGTGACGGTGGCGCAGGCCATGTAGGAAAAACGCCGCGAGGAATTGCAAGTGAAGGCGCGGTAGGTCTTCGCCGGCACGCCGAGCTTCGCGAATTGATCGAGGATGCGCGCGTGCACCGCAGTGTTCTCCGCACTGCCCACGGGATGCGGACGCTCAGGTCCCAGGATCGTCGCCAGCGTGTCTTCCGCGCGTGTTGCGGAGAAACTTGTGGCCGGCGCGTTCGCCGGCGCCGCGCTGTGCGGATTGTACTGGTAGTGCGACAGAAGCCAGACAGCCAAAGCCAGAAGCGCGAAGCCCCAGGCCCGCAACACCGTCATCTGCATCGTCCCTCCCCGCGAACCCACTTCTCCGGCCGCGGCTAAAGGGTGGGGTCGCCCCAACCGGAGGTCAAGGTAGACGTTTAGGGGACACGTGCGATTTGTGTCACCAAACCGTCAACGTCCGCGGAATTCCGGTGTGCGTTTCTCCATGAAGGCGCGCATGCCCTCGGCCGCGTCTTCCGAACGGAAGAGCGGCAAGAGCTGCAGGAAGACGTGATGGACGTGGTCGTGGAACGTCTCGCTCAGGCCCATGCGCATCATGCGCTTCGCCGCCTGCACGGCGAGCGGCGCGTTGGCGGCGATCTCGGCCGCGATCTCTGTCGCGCGTTTGAGCGGATCGTCCACCACTTCGGAGACGAGGCCGATGGCGAGGGCTTCGTCTGCCGACAGCGTGCGGCCGGTGAAGATCAACTCGGCCGCTTTCGACCAGCCGAGCAGACGCGGCAGGAACCAGGTGCCGCCGGATTCCGGAACGACGCCGCGCTTCGTGAAAGCTGCCGCGAGTTTGGCCCCGCGCGCGGCGATGCGGATGTCGCAACCGAGCGCCGTGTCGAACCCGTAGCCCGCGGCCGACCCATTGAGCGCGCAGATCGTGGGCTTCTCCATGCCGAAAAGGACCGTCGGTGGAGTCGACCGCAAATCGAGATTGTTCGCATTCGATGCGCCCGACGTGATGCCAGCCTTGCCGGGCTGCGTTATCTCCGCGAGATCGAGGCCGGCGCAGAAGGCGCGGCCCGTTCCCGTCAGGATCACGACCCGCACGTTCAGGTCCTTGTCCGCAACCAGCAGATGCTGCACCAGCTCGTTGAGCATCGTGCGGCTGATCGTGTTCATGCGGTCGGGCCGGTTGAGCGTGATCGTGGCGATGTGGCCTTTGATCTCGAACAGGACTTCGGGGCTGCTGGTCATGGGCGTCTCCAGGGATGACAGGGTTCCAACCTAGCGCGACAGCCCGGAAACCGGAACTCGCCCGCCTCGTCTTTGCGCGCTAAGCTGCCCCAAAACATATTGGGGAGTGACGCCATGGGTCTCAAAACACCGGAGCAATATGTCGAGAGCCTGAACGACGGGCGCGTGACCTATTGGGACGGCGAACGCATTGACGACATCACCAAACATCCGCGCTTCAAGGTTCCGATCGCCATCACCGCGAAGGATTACGACTACAAGGATCCGGAATTCGGCGCGCTACGCAGCTATCGCGACGAAGCGGGTGCGATGTCCCATCGCATCTACCAGATCCCGAAAAGCGAAGCCGATCTGGCGAAGCGCGTCGAGCTTCTGCGCCACACTTCCATCGGCACCGCCGTCAGCGGCGTCTTCATGGCGCTGATGAGCGTGAAGGATCAGGTGGCCGCCGCCAATCCGCAATATGGCGAGAACATCGAGCGCATCTACCGCCACTGCCGCGACAACGATCTGCGCGGCGCGGAAGTGATCACCGATCCCAAGGGCGACCGCAAGCGGCGCGCGCACGAACAGGACGATCCCGATCTCTATGTGCGCATCGTCGACCGCAGCAAGGACGGCATCGTGGTGCGCGGCGCCAAGCTCCACATCACGGCGGCGTCGCTGGTGCACGAGCTCGTGGTCATGCCGACCAAGGGCATGCGCCAGGATGAGACCGATTACGCGGTATCCTTCTCCGTTCCGGTGAACACCAAAGGCGTCAGCATCATCAACCGCAGCTTCGCGCCGGCGGAGCTCAACGCCTTCGACTATCCCGCAAGCTCGCATCATTCGATGCCCGAGGGCTTCGTCGTGTTCGACGACGTGTTCGTGCCGTGGGACCGCGTGTTCCTGGCGGGCGAGGTGCAGCTGGCGAGCAAGCTCGCGCAGTCCCTGGGATTGTGGGAGCGCACCGGCGGCGTGATCGCGGCGGTCGAGCAGTCCGAACTGTTCGTGGGCCTCGCGCAACTCGTCACCGAGATGCAGGGCAAGGAATCGGATGCGGTGGCGCAGGCCTCCATCGCCGAGCTCATCACCTATGCGCAGATGCTGCAGATGAGCCTCGACTATGCCTGCCGCCACTTCGAGACGACGCCGTCGGGCATGGTTTATCCCAACACGCTCGCCATCAACGCGGCCAAATACTACTACGCCGCCAACTATCACCAGACCGTGCGCTATCTGCACGATCTCTCCGGCGGGCTCGTGATGACGCTGCCGCTGGAATCCGATCTGCGCAATCCGGAGTCGGGGCGCTACATCCGCAAATATCTGCACACCAAGCCGAGCGTGGAAGTCGAGACGCGCATGCGCGTCTACAATCTCATCCGCGATCTGACGGCTGACGCCTATGGCGGCTGGAATTTCGTCGTGGCGCTGCAGGCGGGTGGCGGATTGTCGGCGCAACGCTTCATGATGAGCCGCACCTACGACATCGCTCGCGCCAAGGAGCGCGCGTTAAAGGCTGCGGGCGCCATCTGATCGCGAGGAAACATGGCGACGAAATTCCGCCTCAAGCGCATCTACGAGCCGGCCGAAAAGGACGACGGATTCCGCGCGCTGGTCGACCGGCTGTGGCCGCGTGGCGTCGCCAAGGCGAAGGCGAAGATCGATGTCTGGCTGAAGGCGATCGCGCCCAGCGACGATCTCAGGCATCGCCTGCATGGCGATCCCGAAAAGTGGAAGACCTTCGTCGCAGAATACGGCGAAGAGCTCAAGCAGCCTGAGGCCGAGGAAGCCGCCGCCCTGCTGCGCAAGCAGTTGCGCAAGGGCCCGGTGACGCTGCTCTACGCCGCGCGCGATGAGGAACACAACAACGCGGTTGCGCTCAAATATTGGCTCGAACGGCGCGGTTGATGTCGGTCAATCGCGGCGGGGCGCCTTGCGTCGTATGATTGGCGATGGACGCGACCACTTCCCCTGTCTCGCGGCGATCGCCATGGCGGTTCTTCGTTCTGGCATTTCTGCTCGCCTTTCCGTTCTGGATACTCGGCGCGCAGTCGGGCGGCATGCTTTTGCCCGGCCTTCCGATCGCGGCACTGATGGCCATTTGCCCGGGCCTCGCAGCGCTGCTCCTCGTCTATCGCGAGGAAGGCGGCGTCCGGGCGTTCCTGTCCGGAAGCCTGGGGGTGGCGCGCCCGCGCCGCTGGCTCGTCGTCGCCCTGCTTCTGTCGCTCGCGGTTGGTGCAGTGACATTCGCCGTGTTACACGCCGCGCAAGGCGCGAACTTCACGGTCGTGCCGCCGTTCAAATTCGCCGCGATGGCGGCGGCCTTCCTGGTTGCCGCGTGGTGCGAGGAACTCGGCTGGTCGGGCTATGCGACCGATCCGCTGCAGGCCCGATGGGGAACTCTCGCGGCAGCGCTTGTCATCGGCATGGTGTGGGCCGGCTGGCACTTCGTGCCGCTTGTCCAAGCCGGACATGATACGCTTTGGATCGCATGGTGGACGCTCGGCACGATCGCCACACGGTTTGTGATCGTGAGCCTCTATAACGCCTCCGGCGGCAGCGTGCTGGCAGCCACGCTGTTCCACGCCACCAACAATCTGTGCGTCTTCGCGATGACGGGAACATACGACGTGCGCGTGAGTGCGCTCGCGGTCACCGCGCTGGCCGCGTGGTTCGTCGTATTCGGCACCGGGAACCGTAGCTATGGCGGCATAAGAAGCTGAGGAACGCCCTCACTTCGGAAGCGGAAACACCTTCCCCGGATTGAGTATCCCGCGCGGATCGAGCGCCTGCTTCAAGCTGCGCATCAAAACGATCTCCTCCGGTGCACGGCACCAGGAAAGATAATCTCTCTTCTCGAGGCCGATGCCGTGCTCGGCCGATACGGAGCCGCCTTTGAGCGCGCTATAGACGATCTCCTCGACGGCTTTGCGGGTCGGGCGGCTGCCCTCGCCGACGCCGGGAATGACGTGCAGATTGCCGTCGCCCAGATGTCCGAAGACCATCATGGTGGCCGCGGGCCAGCGCGCGCGGAGCGCCGCGTGCACGGCATTCACATAGGCGTCCATGTCGGCAATCTTGAGGCTCACGTCGAAGGTGAAGATGGGCGCATTGCGCGCCACTTGCAGGACGTCGTCGCGCAGCGCCCAGAGCCGGTCGCATTCGGCTTTCGATTTCGCGATGGCCGCATCGGCAATATCGCCGCGCTCAAGCTCCGAGGAAAGAATCCGCTCGAAGCGCGCCGTATCGCCGTCGGCATCGCCGCCCAGCGCTTCCACGAGCACGTAATAGCCGTGGCCGTAGGCGAGCGGCGCGCGGCCTGAAGCGGGCGGCGTCGTCACGAGCTTGTAGAAATCCTCCCACATCACTTCGAAGGCGGAGAGCGCCCCGCCCAGTCCCCGCTCGAGGCTCCGCAAGATGCGCGGCAAATGCTCGAAGCGATCGACGGCGAGCAGCGCCATGTTCTGCGTGGCGGGCTTGGGCCTCAGCCGCAGGACCGCGCGCGTGACGATCCCGAGCGTGCCTTCCGAGCCGATGAAGATCTGCTTCAGATCGTAGCCCGCATTGTTCTTGATCAGATGGTTGAGCGAGGACACGATCGTACCGTCGGCCAGCACGGCCTCGAGACCGAGCACCAGCTCGCGCATCATGCCGTAGCGAATGACGCGGTTGCCGCCGGCATTGGTCGCGATATTGCCGCCGATCGTGGCGGAGCCGCGCGCGCCGAGATCGAGCGGAAAGAACAGCCCCTTCGCGTCGGCCGCATCGCAGACCGTTTGCAGCACGCATCCCGCCTCAACGGTCATGGTCGAACCCGTTTCATCGATCTCTTCGATCCGGTTCATGCGCTCGAGCGAAAGCGCAATCGCGCCTTCGGCATAGGTTCCATCGACAAGCCCCGACTGTCCGCCCCAGGGGACAACGGCCAGGCGTTCCGCGTGACAGAACTTCAGGATCGCCGCAACCTCTGCGGTCGAGCGCGGACGCAGCAATGCAAGCGGCTCGCCAAGGCGATGTCCGGCGAGCGATCGCTTCGGGATGTCTTCAGCCGGCACGACCCCGTGCTCGCCCAACATCGTTTTCAGGCGTTCGACGAGATCGCTCACCCTGTCCTCCCGCCTTCAGAGCGCAAGCCGGTAGACGCGCGCCGCCGTCCCGCTGAAGAGTGCCGTCTTCTCGGCGGCGGAATAGCCCTGCGCCACGCGCTTGAGCGCATTCCACAGCACGGGATAGGTGCAGCTGCCGCTGTCGACGGGGAAGTTGCTTTCGAACATGCAGCGATTGACGCCGAAGGCCTCGATGCAGGTCTCGATATAGGGCTTCCACTCCTTCGCCAGCGTCTCCGAGCTTGCGGCCGGCGCGGCATGGAACGTGGGAAAGCCCAGGAACGGCATGGCCAGCCCGCCGAGCTTCACTGTCACGTTCTCCGACTTCGCGAGCTTCTGGATGTTTTCCTTCCAGATGGGGAAGCGCGCCTCGCGCTTGCCTTCATAGCTCGCCATGCCGAGCGGCGTGCCGACATGGTCGAGCACGATCTGCGTGTCGGGAAAGGCGCGCGCCAGATTGATCAGATCGGGCAATTGCGGCTCGAGCAGCCATGCGTCGAACGAAAGCCCGAGCTTATGAAGATGCCTGAAGCCTTCGCGGAAGGTGGCATCGCGATAGAGCCCCGGCGGATGACGGTTCGCCATCAGGCCGAGCACATTGGAATCCTCATCATAAGACGCGCTGTGGCGGATGCCACGGAAGCGGCCGTCGCCGGCATGGATATGCGCGCGCAGGACATCTTCCACGGCATCGCCCAGCCGCAGATTCGCGTGCCCCACGATGCCGGCGGCCACGCGCACATCGCCATAGATGCCGCTTGCCGTCATGGCGGCGACGCCGTTCACGAACTCGGTTTCGCCCACGCATTTGAGCGCGTCGGGTCCGCCGGCGCGATACATCGCGCCGCATTCGAGGAAAACGGTGGCGCGGATGTTGTGGCCGCTTCGGAGGTCGGCCAGGAACTCGTCCAGCAGATAGCGCGCATTGTTCTGGATGATGCGCGAAAAGGGATGATCGGGCAGTGGCATCGCGGCCACCATCGCGGGCGTGCGATCCCAGAGATGATGATGCGGATCGACGATCGGAAGATCGGGTTCGAGGATCGGCTCGCTCGCCATGGTTTCGTCTCTCCCTTTTTTTGAAATCTAGAACGCCGCGGCGCGGCGCTCAATTCACGTCACGTCCGCTGTGCGAATGACGGGCATGCCTTCCATCAGGCGCTGGATGGGGCATTTGCCGGCGATGTCCAGAAGCCGCGTGCGCTGTTCCGGCGTGAGGCTGGCGCCGGTGAGGTGCACGGTCTTGGTGAAGATGTCGAGCAGCCCGCTATGGCCTTCCAGATGGTCGTGCTTGTACCCGACATCGACTTCGACCGACTCGAGCGGCCAGTCGTGGCGCTGCGCATACCAGCGCACGGTCTGCGCCGTACAGGCGCCGAGCGCCGCCACCAGGATCTCGTGCGGATTGGGGGCGAGATTCCCGCCGCCGGAATCGATGGGCTCGTCGGACTTGATCTTGTGGCCGTCGACGAGGACTTCCACGGAAAACGGGCTTTCTTTCGTTTCACGGACGGTGGCGGTGATGGGTTTGTCGGCCATGGGAACCTCGCATTGCCGCTGCGTAAGGAAGGCGCGGACTTGCGCCCAGCATAGCGTGATGCTGCAATGTGGGGACAGAGCTATTGGCCATTGCGGCCATCGAACATTTCGGAGGAACCATGTCGGAAGCCTGGATCATAGACGCCTGCCGCACGCCGCGCGGGATCGGAAAAGTGGGCAAAGGCGCGCTCGCGGATATCCACCCGCAACGTCTTGCCGCGACGGTGCTCAAAGCCATCGCCAAGCGCAACGACGTCAACACGGCGGAAGTGGACGACGTCATCTGGGGAACCTCCAGTCAGCGCGGCAAGCAGGGCGCCGATCTGGGCCGCATGGCCGCGCTCGATGCGGGCTACGATACCAAGGCAAGCGGCGTGACGCTCGACCGCTTCTGCGGCTCGGGCATCACCGTCGTCAATCTCGCGGCCGCCTCGATCATGTCGGGCATGGAAGATCTCATCGTCGCCGGCGGCACGGAGATGATGTCCTACACGTCGTCGACGGCCGATCCGAAATCGCCGCCATTCATGGATGCGGGCAACCTGCATCTGCGCGCGCTCCATCCGCAATCGCATCAGGGCGTGTGCGGCGACGCGATCGCGACGCTCGAGAATATTCCGCGCCAGGCGCTCGACGAGCTGGCGCTGGAAAGCCAGAAGCGCGCCGACAAGGCGATCAAAGGCGGCCATTTCGACAAGAGCCTGGTGCCCGTCTATCACGACGACGGAACGCTGGCGCTCGATCACGAGGAATTCCCGCGACCGCAGACGACGCTTGAAGGTCTTTTGCAGTTGAAACCGGCCTTCGAGGCGATGGCGGAGTTCCCGCTCGACGAGAAGGGCACGACCTATGGCGGTCTGATCCGTCAGGTCTATCCCGATCTCAAGATCAAACACGTCCATCACGCCGGCAACTCGTCCGGCGTCGTCGACGGCGCCGCCGCGGTTCTGCTCGCCTCGCCCGACTATGCGAAGAAGCACGGCCTCAAGCCGCGCGCGCGCGTGGTCGCCATGGCCAATGTCGGCGACAGCCCGACGCTGATGCTGAATGCACCGGTGCCGGCCGCGCGCAAGGTGCTGGAGAAGGCGGGCTTAACGCTCGACGACATCGATCTCTTCGAGATCAACGAAGCGTTTTCCGTCGTCGCCGAGAAATTCATCCGCGACCTCAAGCTCGACCGCGACAAGGTCAACGTCAACGGCGGCGCGATGGCGCTCGGCCACCCCATCGGAGCCACGGGCTCGATCCTCATCGGCACGATCCTCGACGAACTCGAGCGCCGCGATCTGAAGCGCGGGCTGGTGACGATGTGCGCCGCCGGCGGCATGGCGCCTGCGATCATCATCGAGCGGATGAACTGAAACTCAATCCACCTCCCACTTGTGGAAGGTGGATTTACTTGCCGAACAGCCACTGCGAGCAGATCGAGGCGACGATGGCGCCGGCGATCTGTGCGGCGACGAAGCCGGGCACCGAGTGCGGTGCGATTCCGGCGAAGGTGTGCGTCAACGCGCGCGCAATAGTCACGGCCGGGTTGGCGAACGACGTCGAGGCCGTGAACCAGTACGCCGCAGCGATGTAGAGGCCGACCAGCAATGGCGTTCTATCAGGCGCATGCCGCGATCCGGCTACGGTCGCGACAAGCCCGAAGGTCGCCACGAACTCGGCCAGCCACTGCGCCGGACCGTCCCGCATCTTGTCCGACACTTCCGCGATCGGCAGCGCGAACATGGCGTGCGCGAGATAAACACCGGCGACAGCCGCGCCGAGTTGCACGACGACGTAGAGAAGCGCGACACGCCCGGGGATTTCGCGGCGCATCAGGAAGTGCGCCGTGACGATCGGGTTGAAGTGGGCGCCGGAGACCGGTCCGAACAGACTGATAAGCACGATCAACGCCGCGCCGGTGGAAAGCGTGTTCGCCAGGAGCGCGATGGCGTCGTTTCCGCCGGCCAGCCGCTCGCCCATGATGCCAGAACCCACGACCGCGACGAGGAGAAACGCGGTTCCGAGCGCCTCCGCCGCCAGGCGCCGAGCGAGAGAAATGTCTGTCGCGCCAACACGCGATGCGGGTGCGCGCGGCAACAAATGATCCACGAGCGTCCGCCCCGTCACGGCTGCTCGCTCGGCTCGCGCGCGAGCTTTCCGATTTCATCGAGGCGGCGTTTCAGCGACATCTTGTCGAGGGTCTTCACCGGCAGGTTCGCGAAGAGCTCGATCCGCCGTTGCAGCAGCAGATAGGCATCGCGGAATGCCGCCGCGATCTTCGTATCACTGCCTTCAACCGCGGCGGGGTCGGGAATCCCCCAATGAGCCGTCATGGGTTGACCGGGCCATACGGGACAGACCTCGTTTGCCGCGTTGTCGCAAACCGTGAATACGAAATCGAGTTTCGGCGCTCCGGGCCCGGCAAATTCATCCCAGCTTTTCGAGCGCAGCCCGTCCGTCGGGTAGCCGAGCCGTTTCAGCAGAGCGATGGCATGCGGATGGACTTCGCCCTTCGGCGCAGAGCCCGCCGAGTATGCTTTGAATTTTCCATGGCCGACCTTGTCCAGGATTGCCTCGGCCAGGATGGAGCGGGCGGAATTTCCGGTGCAAAGAAAGAGCACGTTGTAGGGACGCTCCGGCTTCTCATTGCGCATCAGCAGCATCCCGATTTCGCGCCGCAAACCGACACGGATTGTACGGCAGCTTGGGCATCTTCGTCTTCGCCATAGGTCGTCGCTTCGCCGAAGGTGAAGAAGGTTTCCCAACGCACGCCGGAGGGGTCGTCGACCCAGGCCTTGTTCGACCGGGCGTAGCAGCATGTCGCCGCCTCCTGATCGCGCGCGATTTCTCCCGCATGCTTCAATTGCGCCGCCAACGCGCGCAGCTCGTCATCGCTATCCACCTGAATGCCCAGATGATCGACGCCGTGAATATGACCGTCGCGCCGGGAGATCGCGAGATTGACCTTGGGATCGTCCAACATCCATTTGGCGTAATCGGATTTGCGGACTGTCGGCTCCGCTCCGAACATCGTGGAATAAAACCCGATAGAGCGTTCCAGATCGTCAACGGCGATGTGAACGTGAAGGCGTTTCATGACGCGTTCCTTTCTCCGGCTTGCAGCATTTCCGGGCGATCTCGGCCAGCGGTGCACACACTTCCGCACGGCCGCCGCAGCAATCCTCCGTCAGATAAACCAGCAGATCGCTCATGGCCTCGAAATCGGCGGAATAGATGATCGAGCGGCCGTCGCGCCTTGCGCGGACAAGCCCTGCGTTGGACAGGATCAGCAATTGCTGAGACGTCGTATTCGCAGCGGACTCGAGCCGGCGGGCAATCTCGCCGGCGGCAAGTCCGTCCGGCCCCGCCTTCACGAGCAGCCGGAACACTTCGATGCGGGCGTCCTGGGCGAGCGCCGAAAGGCGCTTCACGGCGTCTGTCGTTTCCATATTTCATTGATTCCTGAAATATGGATGATTGTCAACGGGCGTGCGCTACCGCCCCTTGAACACCGGTGCGCGCTTTTCGAGGAAGCTCGCCACGCCTTCCCTGTGATCCTCCGTCTGCATCAGGCGATAGATCGTCTCGATGGCCCAGCGGCCGATCTCCTGCGGATCGCCATAGGCCGTGCGGCGCAAGCCCTCTTTCAGGGCACGGACGGCCAAGGGAGGGTTGGCGGCGATGCGCGCGGCCAGCGCGCGGGCTTTGTCGAGCAAGGTGCCATGCGGGATCACGTCGCTCACCAGCCCGATGCGCAGCGCTTCCTGCGCGTCGATCACGTCGCCGGTGAACAGGAGCTCCGACGCCTTCGCCGGGCCCACGATCGCCGGCAGGCGATAGAAGCCGCCCACGTCGCTGACGAGCCCGCGCTTCACGAACATCTCCGCGAATTTCGCGTTCTCCGAGGCGATACGCATGTCGGCATAGAGCGCAAGCTCCATTCCCCAGCCGATCGCGGGACCGTTGACCGCGGCGATGACCGGACATTCGCATTCGAGCGCGGCCATCGCGGCCGGCGTGGGCCTGGGATCGGCCCGGCGTTCGGCGCGCGCGGGACTTGACGGGCCCGCCATGATTTCGCGCACGTCGTCGCCGGAGCAGAAGGCCGGGTCGGCGCCCGTTACGATCAGGCAGCGCACGTCGACATCAGACGAAGCGGTGCGGAACGCGGATTCGAGTTCGTCATAAGCGCGATAGTTCAATGCGTTGCGGCGCTCCGGCCGGTCGAGCGTAACGGTCGCGACGTGATGTTCGACCGCATACCGCACATGCTGGAAATCACCGCTGGCAACTTTCGGCTTCGACGACATCGTTTCCTCCTGTCGGCTTGTCGACACTAGGCGCGTTGCGCGGTCGACGCGAATTTAATTCATCCGTGTTCGCCGCAAATGAGCGTCGGGTAGGCGACATACATTTGAACAATTTGAATCGCGTCCCGCAATCGCCGTTCGCGACACTGGACTTCGAGCATTGTCATCGATGTGATAGAAAGCAGATAGCTGTCATCGGGGCGGGCCGCAATTCATGAGAGATCAAAGCGCACAAATTCGCGCGGCTCTGGAACGTACGCGGGTGACGTCTGGCTGGCCTGAAGATGCCATCGACGAAATCTGCGCCAATACCGAAATAAAATTTTACGAGGACGGCGAACGTCCGTGCTCGGCGGGCGACGCCGTCGATTCCGCCTGGATCATCATCGAAGGCTGCTTTCTGCTC
The DNA here is from genome assembly GCA_035504555.1 of Rhizomicrobium sp. Lineage (GTDB taxonomy): Bacteria > Pseudomonadota > Alphaproteobacteria > Micropepsales > Micropepsaceae > Rhizomicrobium. The sequence goes on from DATJRP010000015.1 coordinate 93,141, forward strand.
GCGCGCACCTGGCAGAACGGGCGCCGCTTTCTCTACTCTGTCTCGCGGCCCGGACAATCGACGGGAATCCTGCCTGTGTTCGACGGCCTGCCGGCGCCGTTCGACGTCATTGCGCGCGGCCGCGGCGCGGCCCTCGTCATCGCCGGACGGGGACTGAGGTCCGTCGCCGCCCGCCATCCGCAGGTGGCGCTTGCCGTCATCGAGCTTCTCTGCCGCCGCACGCGCACGGATTTCGAAGCCATCGAATTGCATGCGATGAACTCGGTGCGTTGCCGGATCGCCAAATCGATCCTGTGGATCGCACGCGGACAATCGCCGATCGAGTCCGACGAGATCGTCATCGATTCCAAGATCTCGCAGGAGGATCTGGCTGACGTCGTCTGCGCCGCGCGCCAGAGCGTGAACCGCGAGCTGCGTCGGCTGATGCGCGAGGGCATCCTGAAGCAGCGCTACCGCACGCTCGTGATCACCAACCGCGAGGCGCTGATCCGCGTGGCGGCCGAAGACGAGGCGCTCTCGTCCGTGGCCGAAAGCCGACTCGTGCCCGTGCCCGAGCACCTTTTCCCCACGACGGAGTGAACCGCTTCAGCGCTCGTCGGCGAACCAGCGCCGGCAGGCGCGACTGAAGCTTGTGGGATCGCGATAGCCGAGTTGTTCGGCCATCTCCGGCCGCGAAAGTTTCTGCGAAGACAAAAGGCGGCGGGCACGCGTCTTGATCTCGGCATCGAGGAGCATGCGGAAACTCGTGTGCGTTTCGGCGAGACGCCGCGCCAGCGTGCGCCGCGAGACGCCGAGGGTGCGCGCCACCGACGGCGAATCGAGACGGCCGACCGGCATCGTCCGCAAAAGGCGTTCGACCTGGGCGCGCAGATTCGTCGGCGCTTCGAGGCGTGCGCGCACATCTTCGAGCTCGGCCACCGCATGCGCGTACAGGGGCGGATCGACATGCGTGGGAACGACGCTGCGCCAGATACTCGGCAGGGCGATATGGTTGGTCCGCGCCTGGAACTTCACGGCGCCTCCGAGCGCAGCCGTGAGGCGATCCGCATAGTCCGGCTTGGCGCAGGCGAAGTGGAAAATCATTTCAACGGATATGCGGCCGAGCGCGGTGTCGAGCATGGCTTTGATCGCCAGGAACGCGATCTCCATCATCGGCCGCCATTGCTCGGTTTCGATCGGGGCCGTGATCTTCAGCTCCAGCAGGGTCTCCTGCGCGCGCGGCCGGACGGAAATCTTGAACCAGGGCGAGCGGACGTGACCGTAGCGCTCCAGGACACTCATGCTGTCGGCCAGCGTCGGCGCCGAGACGACCGCGACGCCGAGCGCGCCATGCGCCGGGACGTCCCACAATTTCGGACGCGAGATGGCCCACCCCGGACCGCAAAGCGCGGAGGCGTTCTCGATCTGGCGGACCTGCTGGAACACGCTGATATCGGCAGCCGGATTGCGAAGGTCCTCGTCGCCGACACCCGTCCCGTCCAGAAGCGCCGCCCGCTCGGCGTCGCTATCGCCGAACCCGCGCAGGATCAGCCGGAAATAGCCCATCGTCATGGGCAGGCGTTCGAGCTCGGTCGCGATCCGCATGGCACAAAATGCCACATCTTTGGCGGGATGTGTACTCGCCCTCGCGGCCGGGGCGCTTATCATCCGGAAAGACAAAAAGCCGCCGAACGACGCGGATCAGCCGGGAGGAGTATTTCATGTCTTTCAAGGAGCTCTATGCACTCGGGACGGAAGGTTCCACCTGGAACGTGAAGCAGGACTTCGACGCCGTCTTCAACTGGGACTACGACGAAGGCCGCGCGGCCATGATGGGTCTCTATGCCAAGGGCAAGGAGATGCAGTGGGACGCAGCGACCCGTATCGACTGGTCGCAGGAACTCAGCGAAGACAATCCCGAAGGCATGCCCGACGAATCCATGCCGATCCACATGGCGCCATGCTTTTTGAGGATGCCGGAAAAAGAGAAAGGCAATGTCCGCCGCCATTTCCAGGCGTGGCAGCTTTCGCAATTTATGCAGGGCGAGCAGGGCGCGCTCATCTGCGCGGCTAAGATCGTCACGCAGGTTCCCGACGTCGATTCGAAATTCTATGCGGCGACACAGACGATCGACGAGGCCCGTCACGTCGAGGCCTACCGCAAGCTCCTGTCGAAATTCGAAGTGGCCTATCCGATGACCAAGCCGCTCAAGGAGCTGATCGATCAGACCTTGCGCGACTCTCGCTGGGACATGACCTATCTCGGCATGCAGGTCGTGATCGAAGGCCTGGCGCTCGCGGCCTTCGGCACCATCCGCGACAACGCCAAGAACAATCTCTGCGCGCAGGTAAACGCCTATGTGATGCAGGACGAATCCCGCCACGTAGCATTCGGCAGGCTCGCGCTGCGCGATTACTATCCGCAGCTGACGCAGAAGGAGCGCGACGAACGCGAGGAGTTCCTCCTCGAGGCTTCCTATCTCATGCGCGATCGCTTCGACGCTATCGAGCTGTGGCAGAATCTCGAACTGCCGATCGAAGAGTGCGCCCAGGCGATGTATGAGAGCGGATTCATGGAGAAGTTCCGCAACTCGCTCTTCACCCGCATCGTGCCGATCGTGAAGGACATCGGCCTATGGGGCGAGAAGATCCGCCAAGGCTACGAAGAGATGGGCGTCATCGAATACGCCAAAGCAGACGTGCAGGCGCTGCAGGACGAAGACGAATTCATCGCCCGCCAGTTCGATGCGCGCCAGGCCGAGATCAAACGCGTGATCGACCGGGCACAGGCCGCGGAGTAAGACGCAGCTGCGTTAACGGCAAAGCGTTCAATGCGCGACCCCGCGTGCCGTCGCTCACAGTCATGTCATGAAACTTCTGCGGAAGCGCGCGGTTATCCAAGCGCATTTTCTGGAGTCATGATCATGCTCGGTTGGGCATTGACCTTTTTCATTCTCGCGATCCTGGCAGGCCTGCTCGGCTTTTTTGCGCTTGCAGGCCTTGCGGCGGAAATCGCCAAGATTCTGCTGTTCGTGTTCCTGGTGCTCCTGATCATCAGCGCCATCAGCGGCGCCGTGCGCGGACGCGCTCCGCCGATTTGAGTATTTGCGAAAGATAAAGACAAAACGGCCGGTGCTTTCACTGGCCGTTTTCTTGCGGGAAAAATTCGAATCCGCCTCCCCTTCATGGAGGGGTCGGCGAGCCAAGCCGTTTGGTCGCTAGACGTTACAAAGGGCGAGCCCGATGGGATTCCCCACTCGGAATCGCTTACGCGATTTCGACCTCCTCACAAGGGGGAGGTGGAATCGAAGCTCAACGTCCCCGGTGCTTGCGCGTCGCGGCCGCCTTCTTCGCCGACGCCGAACGCGCAGCCGCAGGACGCTTCGCGGACGCCGCGCCGCCGAGCTTGCCGCCTTTGCGCGACGGCGCTCGATTGATCTTGCGGCCGCGGCCCGAACCGCTCTTCTTGCCGCCATGGGTTTCCGCATTCACCGTCGCCCACGCACGGCGTTCGGCTTCCTTCTCGTTCACGCCGCGGCCCTCGTAACTTTCTTCGATATCGCGCGCCATGCGCTTCTGCTTGTCGGTATAACCGGATTTGTCGCCGCGCGGCATGATGGGTCTCTCGAAAAGAAGGGAGGCGTGGGCACGCGCCTCCCCGAAGTTTGTCAGTGCTTTTTTTCTTCTTTGTTTTTGCGATCCATATCGCGCAGTGCGTCTTTGGCGCCGCCGATCGCGCTCTCCGTTTTGCCTTTCAGCTTGTCGATCTTGCCTTCGGCCCGGAGCTTCTGATCGTGGAGTATCTTGCCGGCCGCATCTTTCGCTGCGCCCTTGGCCTGATCCGCCGAACCTTTGATGCGGTCCTTATCCATCCTTTTGATTCCTCTTTCGCTTTCAGGGAATCGAACACGCGGGGACCGGCTTCGTTCCCGCGTGCGCCGAAGCCCGCGGAATGCGCCGATCACAGTTGCGAGGATTTGCTGCCTGCGGTTGCGCGGAGCGAAAGCTCAATCATCTTCTTCGGTACGGCGCGCGGACGCCGCACTCATCGGAATGGTCGCCAGATAGACGACCAGGGCCGCCGTCATCGTGGCCCACGGCCACATGATGGCGAAGCAGAAGACGAGGCCGATAAAACCCACGAGCGCGGGGCGCATCGCGCGCGGAACATGAATGTGCTTTACCGAAAGCGTGGGAACCCGGCTCACCATCAGAAGCGACATCATCGCCATGACGAACGCGTTCAGCAGCGGATCGGCAAACGCGTGGGTCTTGAACTGGAAGCCGATCAGCATCGGCAGCAGGATGAGGCAGGCCGCCGCCGGCGTGGGCAGTCCGGTGAAATGCGGATTGGGGGGCGCGAGCGGATCGCGTTCGGCTGCTTCGACATTGAAGCGCGCCAGGCGGATGGCGCAGCAGGCGCAATAGATGAGTGCCACGGCCCAGCCCGCGCTTTGCGCATTGTGCAGCGACCAGAGATAGACAAGCACGCTCGGCGCGATGCCGAAGCTCACGAGATCGGCCAGCGAATCGAGCTGCGCGCCGAACGCGCTGTCGACATGGAAGAGGCGCGCCACGCGGCCGTCGAGGAGATCGAAGATGGCGGCAAAGATGATCGCCGTCACCGCCGCTTTCCATTGTCCGGCGAAGGCGAAGGGAATGGCGGTGGTGCCCGAGCAGAGGCCCAGCAGCGTCAAGCCGTTGGGAATCTGCTTGCCGAGCGGAAAGTCTTCGCGCAGCGCCGCTGCCGTGCGGCCGAAGCCTCGCTTGCCCACGACCCGCGCCATCAGTTCCGGAATTCGGCGAGCACCGTTTCGCCCGCTTTGACGCTCTGGCCGGCGGTCGCGAGAACCCGCACTCCGTCCGGCAAATAGACGTCGACCCTGCTGCCGAAACGGATTATGCCAAAACGATCGCCCCGGCATACTGACTGTCCTTCTCGAACGTTACACACAATGCGCCGCGCCACGAGTCCGGCGATCTGCACCATCCCGATCTCTTGCCTGCCCTCCGTCGTCAGACGGATCCCCATGCGCTCATTCTCAGCGCTCGCCTTGTCGAACGAGGCATTGAAGAACTTGCCGGGGCGGTAGGCAAGCGTTGTGACAATTCCATTACAGGGAATCCGGTTCACATGCACGTTGAAAACATTCATGAAAATGCTGAGGCGGATGTAGCCGCCCGCGGGCAGGTGCAGTTCGGGCGGCGGCGGCGCGTTAACGATCGGCAGAAGACGGCCATCCGCGGGGCAAATCACGAGGTTTTCCGCCGTCGGCGTGATGCGGTCGGGGTCGCGAAAGAAGGCCACAACCCAGACGGTTACGGGCAGAAACAGCCAACCGAGCGGTGGTGCGCCCAGCAACAAGACCAAATTGAAAAGGCCGGCGGCGGCGATGAAAGGCCAGCCTTCACGATGAACGCGCAACGGGCCGTCTCCCTAAGGGGGCGGGGGATTAGGCGCTTTGGCCGCAGCCGTCAAGCGTGCGCGTCCTCGCAGGTCGCGACCTCGACGGTGACATGGCTGAGTGGAAGCCCCTTGAGACGCGTCTTGTAAAAAGCCGGCGGCCGCGGCGCATGCGTGACGAGCGCCACGATGGCCGCGTTGTGGCCGGGGCCCACGCGCCACAGATGCAGATCGGAAATCCGGTCGCCGTCCACTTCCAGCCGCCCGGAAATCTCGCTTGCCAGCGCGTCGTTCGCACGCGTGTCGAGGAGCACGGCACCGGTCGCGCCGATCAGGCCCCACGACCAGTTGGCGATGACGATGGCGCCCACGATGCCCATGACAGGGTCCATGAACACCCAGCCGAAGGCGCGCGCCAGCACAAGGCCCGTAATGGCCAGCACCGATACCGCGGCATCGGCCAGCACGTGCACGTAGGCCGCGCGCAGATTGAGATCGCGCTCGTGATCATGATGGTGGTCGTCATGGACATGATGTCCATGGTCGTGATCGTCGTGATGATGGTCGTCATGATCATGCGCGTGACCGTGATGATGATCGTGATCGTCCTTCAGAAGCCAGGCGCTCAGGAGATTGACTCCGAGGCCGACACAGGCGATCGGGATCGCTTCGCCGAAGGCGATATGCACAGGATGGAAAAGCCGTTCCACGCTTTCATAGCCGATGAGAAGCGCAATCATTGCCAGCGCGATCGCGCTCGTATAACCGGCGAGATCGCCGAACTTTCCCGTGCCGAACGTGAAGCGGATATCGCGCGCATGCCGCCGCGAATAGGCATAGGCCAGCGCCGCGATCAGAAGCGCACCCGCATGCGTCGACATATGCAGGCCGTCGGCGATCAGCGCCATGGAGCCGAACAGAGCACCGCCGCCGACCTCGGCCACCATCATCGCGCCGCACAGCGCGATCACGATCCAGGTCTTGCGTTCGTTGCGGGCGTGATCGTCGCCGAGGAACAGGTGCTCGTGCGAATAGGCGGAAAGGGATTGCGCGTGCATGGACGCCTCCTGCGTTCGACGAGAGCGCCGGCCGTGACACCGGCGCCCCCGATCTTAATCGAACGCCTGCCGGCGAAGAAAGCCGCGGCGCGCTTCGGCTCAGCCGAAGGGCTTCGTGATGCCGAAATAGACGCTGCGCCGCTCGCCCCAGCTCGGTGCGCCGACGCCGACGCCCGTGCCGCTGCGGATCTCGTAAGCGGTGTCGGTGATGTTGATTACGTCGATGCGGAACTGGACGTCGCCCGCTGCCGGCAAGGTGAAGGTATGCATCACGCCGAAATTGGCCTGCACATAGGGCTTCAGAGGCTCACCGTTGGGCACGCCGGTAACGGGGTCATCTTGGCGCAGGCCCGAACCGTAGATGCCGTCGAGCGAGAAGCGCGTGCCTTCCCAGAGATAAGAGACGCCCGCCGACGCCGTCGCCGCCTGTTCGTGGTCGAGATGAATGTAGTGGTTCTGGATGTAGGCGAGGTCGTCCGCGCTGAAATTGAACTGGCTCGTCACGATGTCCTTGCCCGTCGCGTGCTGGAAGTTGAGGTTGGCGTAAGCCGAGAACGGTCCGGTGTCGTAGGTGATGTCGTAATCGACGCCATATTGCAGGCCGCGCTTGTAGTTGAACGGCGTCAGGATGATCGGTGCGCCGAACTGGCCCTCATCAATCAGGTCGTGCGACATTTTGAGGAAGGCGTCGGTGCCGAGCGTCATGTCGTCGCCATCGAAGATCGTATTGCTGAGCTTCTGCTGCGCACCCGTGTCGAAATAGTCGGCCCGCTCAGCAACCGGCGTGGTGTCCGTGGTCACGCCCGTGGTGGCCGTACTATTGGAGAATTTCGCGACCGACTCGCTCGCGATCAGCTCGAACGGCGGCGGCGAGAAATAGCGCGCATAGCCCGCGTGCAGCGTCGTGCCGTCGAGCGGCGTCACGACGAAGTTGACGCGCGGACTGACCTGATTGCCCTCGCTGAAGGCCGTAAAGCGATCATAGCGAACGCCGTAGTTGGCAGTCAGCCATTTTACGATCTGCCATTCGTCCTGCACATAGGCGCTGAAGCTCTGCGACGTCTTCTTGCCATTATCGTCCACGACATAAGGCGTGTTCGAGGACTGCGTGCAATTGAACGGATTGGCGACGGAGCCGTTGCCCGTGCAGGCGGCAGGCAGCACCTGGGCCGAGGTGATGCTTTCGAGATCGTCTTTCTGGGCGAGGAATCCGAAACGGATGGTGTGATCGGGAAGCGCCCGCCAGGCGTTGTCCGACTGCAGGCCGTAGCCGATGTCGCGCTTATAGGCGTTCTGCGAAATTCCGAGATAGGACAGATCGCCGAGGTTCTGGTCCGGTGAATAGGCAAGACTTGAGAAGCGCGAGAAGGCCGAAATTTCCATATCGACCGAGCCTTCGCTCCTCAGATAGCTCACCGAGCCGAAATGCGTGATTTCCGCTTGCCGGTCGTTGAGATAGCCGCTGGGCGTCGGCGAGATGCCGTCGATCGTGTAGCTTGGCTGCGGACCGACGGTGGGATTCGGATAGCCGAGGGTATCGGGAATTTCAAAATTGTCGTGCGAGGTGCCGATGGTCATCGCGATGCGGCTGTGCGAGTCGAGGATGTCCTCCGCATAGCCGAAGCCATGATACTGGGACGTGTAGTCGTGATGCGGATTGGATTCGCCGTCGGGCGAATCGATTCCGAGGCGATTCTGCAGGTAATCGCCTTCGATGAAATAATTCCAGTTGCCGTCCGATCCGCCATAACTGGCGCTCGGCTGCATGTCGCTGTGGTCGCCGCCATACATGGAGATCTGGCCGCCGGAATCGAAGAGGCCCGTCTTCGTCTGCACGTCGATGATCCCGCCGGTGACGAGGCCGTATTCGGCCGGCAGCGCGCCGGTGATGAGCTTGACCGAGCCGGCCAGCCGCGGATCGAGCGTCTGGCTGAAGACGCTGATGCCTTCGGGCAGGACGACGCCGTCCAGGCGGTACTGGAGCGCATTATGCTCGGCGCGGATGTGCAGCTGGCCATACTGGTCCTGCACCACGCCCGGCATTTGTAGCAGCACCTGGTTGAGTTGGTTGTTGTCGCCGCCCGGCATGGCCGCGATCGCCGCTTCGTCGATCGTGTAGGTCGTTGCGCCGAGCTGGGTTTGGATGTCGCTTCTGGCTTCATCGAGCTTGCGGGCGGTGACGACGACCGTCTCGGTCTGGTCGTCGGATTGCGCGTAGGCCGCGCTCGACAGAAGGAGGACGGAGCCGGCAGCGCCGGCTAGAAGGAATACACGTAACATTTCAATAACCCCTGCTTTCCCGCCGGCGGCCTCCCTTTCGGGAAAACGCGGACCGGGCGGAATCGATGTCAGAAAGCCTCGCGGCCGCGGCTACACAGGCCGCTCTCACGAGGCACGAGGACAGATCGATCAGGCGTGGGGTGGAGCGCGTCCGCGCCAGCTGTGCGAGGGCGTGAAGATATGCGGCAGCGCCTGGTCGACCACTGCAATAGTCGAGACGGCGAGCGAAGGCGGCAGGACGAACTGCACCGCCGGTGTGATGAACTGGCCGCTATGGAGGATTTCCTGACAGATCGGGCAGTTGGCCGGATCGTCATTGGCGGGATATTTGTCGTGGTGGCCGTTCGCCCCATGGGCTCCGGCGATGGCCGTTTCGGGGGCAAAATGGATGTGCGTTTGAACGACGTAGCTCTGAAACGCGAAGGCCAGCGTCGCCACGCAAACGACCACCAGCCGCCAGCCTGAAAGGGTGGTCGCGCGGGATCGTGCGGCTTTGGCCCTGGCCATGGAAGAGATGAATTCTCGCAACGCAGCACGGAACCCTAACCCAATCCCGAACCGCTCGTCACTCCCTTTCCCGTGCAAGGCAGGCCATGGTGAATTGCATCCTTCAAATCCACTCCTCCACGAGGCGAACCTGCAGCCCTTTCTGAAATGCTCTCTCGCTGCAGCCGGCCTCGCGGTGGCGCTCAACGTCGCCGTCTGCGCCCTCGTCTGGCTTCGGTCCGAAGCGGTAATCGAACGGCGCTATCCGCTGCCGTCGACGACGGTGGCGGCGAGCACGGACCAGAAAATGATCGCCCGTGGCGCGCATCTCATCGCCATCGCCGGCTGCTCCGATTGTCACGGCGCCAATCTCGAAGGACGGCTCACGCGGCCGGCAAGCCTGCTGCCCGTCTGGTCGTCCAATCTGCGCATCGCCGCGCACACGCTGACGGACGAGGAATTCGAGCGCGCCATCCGCACCGGCATCCTGCCCGATTCCAAAAGCATGTGGGTCATGCCCGCGATGGATTACGCCTATATGAGCGAAGACGATGTGATCGCCATCGTCTCTTATCTGCGCACATTGAAAGCGCTCGGCACGGCCAAGCCCGCGCCCAGTTTCGACATGCCCGCCCGCTTCGCCATCGCGAGGAGCGATCTCGAACCTGTTGCCCTCGTCGCGCCCGAGAGCCCGACCTCGCTCGATCTCGGACCGCGCTATGACGGTGGACGCTATCTGGCGCGCATCGCCTGCGCCGATTGTCACGATACCGATCTGACGGGCTCGGCGGACGCGCCCGATCTTTCCGTCGTCGCGCGCTACAACCGCGGCGATTTTTTCCGGCTGCTCAAGAGCGGCATCACGTCCGACGGACGCAGGCTGGAAAGCAAATCGCGTCCGCGCTTCCGCGCCTTTCACGATTACGAGATCGACGCGCTCTACGATTATCTTTCGGCGCGGGCGAAGGCACTCAGCCGCAATCGTCGTTAGAGCGGGCGGGAACCGTCATGCAGTGGTAGCGTTCCCGAAGCACTGTCAATCTCTCAACACAGATTCGAACGGAGTTACGGGATGAAGATCGGAACGGCGCTTCTTCTGGCGCTTGGTCTGTCCGCGGTCGGCACCGCCGCGCTCGCCGACTTCCATGGCGGCTACTGGTGGCATCATCGTCACTACTACCATCGCTACATGTGCCATCACCATTGGTGCTATCGCTGACGTCAGCGACGAGGCGCGGATGCTGCACGTATTAAGAGCGTCCGCGCCTCAAATGATCCGGATCTGGAATTCGCAGCGCAGTTCGCCGAGCGAACGCGTCTGAAACGACGGCGGCGGCTCCCACGGCCAGCGCTTTTTCATGCACACGGCTTCCCATATGGCGCGCAGGATTCGCGGCGTCATGAGGAGCGTGTAGAGCACCACTTTTCCGAAGCCCACCTGCTTGAAGATCGCCTTGGCCTGTTTGTCGGCCGTGATGTAGCGCGAATAGCGCCAGAAGCCCGCGTCCGTCGACAAAAGGATGCGCGTGTCCGCCATCGCTTCGTCCATGAGCGAGGTCGAGAGGCCGAAGATGACGTGCCCCGTGTCGTGTCCGGTGAAAAGTGCTGTGCTTTCCGGCGGCAGATCGCTCGGACGTGTCACAATGCCGGCATTGGCCGCGTAATATTCCTCGAGGCCTTCCGTCAGCGTCTGCGCGCTGTCCTGCTCCTGGTAGCTGAGCTTGTGACCGCCATGCATGGCTGGGAGCTTACGCGCGCACCGGACCGCCGCAAATTAACTTCCCGTGAGATCGAACGTCCGCACATCGGTCAGATGACCCGTGATCGCCGCCGCCGCGGCCATGGCGGGGCTGACGAGATGCGTACGCCCGCCGCGGCCCTGACGGCCTTCGAAATTGCGGTTAGAGGTCGAGGCGCAGCGTTCGCCCGGCTCGAGCCGGTCGGCATTCATGGCCAGACACATCGAGCAGCCCGGCTCGCGCCACTCGAAGCCCGCTTCGAGGAAAATCTCGTCGAGGCCTTCTTCTTCCGCCTGCGCTTTGACGAGTCCCGAACCCGGCACGACCATCGCGCCCACATGGGCGGCGACTTTGCGGCCTTTGGCGATCGCCGCTGCCGCGCGCAGATCTTCGATGCGGCCATTGGTGCAGGAGCCGATGAAGACGCGGTCGATCTTCACCTCTTCAAGCGCCGTGCCCGGCGTCAAATCCATATAAGCGAGTGCGCGTTCGATGGCCGCGCGCTGGCTTTCGTCGGCAACGGCCTTCGGATCGGGCACGCGCGCCGTGATGGGCAGCGCCTGCTCCGGACTCGTGCCCCAGGTCACCATCGGCACGATCGATCTCGCGTCGATCGCAATCTCCGCATCGAACGTCGCGTCGTCGTCGGATTTGAGCGTGCGCCAATACATCCGCGCGCCCTCGAATGCCGCGGCCTTGGGCGCGCGCGGACGTCCCGCGACATAGGCGAACGTCGTTTCGTCCGGCGCGATCAAACCCGCTCGCGCGCCGGCCTCGATCGTCATGTTGCAAAGAGTCATGCGGCCTTCCATCGAAAGGCCCCTAACCGCATCGCCCGCATATTCGACAACGTAGCCGGTGCCGCCGGCGGTACCGATCCTGGCGATGACGGCGAGCGCCATGTCTTTTGCGGTGACGCCGACGGGCAACTCGCCTTCGACCGTCACGCGCATGTTCTTCGCCTTGTTGATCAAGAGCGTCTGGGTTGCCAGCGTGTGTTCCACTTCGCTCGTGCCGATGCCGAAGGCAAGCGCGCCGAAGGCGCCGTGCGTGGATGTATGCGAGTCGCCGCAGACGATGGTCGTGCCCGGCAGCGTCCAGCCCTGCTCCGGACCCACGATGTGCACGATGCCCTGGCGAATGTCGTCCATGGAGAGATATTCGACGCCGAACTCGCGCGCGTTCGCTTCCAGGGTTGCGATCTGCTGCGCGGATTCCGGATCGGTGATACCCGCCGCGCGATTGGTGGTCGGCACGTTGTGATCGGCGACGGCGAGCGTGAGATCGGGCCGCCGGACCTTGCGGCCCGCGTTGCGCAAACCTTCGAACGCCTGCGGACTCGTCACCTCGTGGACGAGATGACGGTCAATATAAAGCACGCTCGCCTCGCCCTTTTCCGCGTGGACGAGATGGGCGTCCCATATCTTGTCGTAAAGCGTCTTCGCCATGGCCAATACTCGATTTACCTACCCCCGTAACATCACACACAAGCCCCGGCTGCAAGGGGTTTGAGAAAACTGCCGAGAGAGCGGAACTGTAAAGGCAGTTTTAGCGCAGAGGACGCGGCGGTCACGCGGAGGACGCCGGTTGCTGCGCGCGCCAGCGCCCAGTCCATTCAGTCACTCCCGGGAAAATCGCTGCGCGCTTCGCGCGCTATATATATCGCTCTGCGCCCACTGCGCATCCACCGCGCCCAAGGCGCTAAGTCTTTCTTGTCGCCTATCGAGGGCATTCAATGCCGCCGCATGACGTAGAACACGATGACAATGATGATGACGGCAACCAGCTGCGCCAGAATGCGGATGCGCATCAGCCGGTTTGACCAGCTGCGCGCCACGTCGCCGCCGACCCATAGCGTATAGACGCCCGCCATCAGCACGCAGGCGACGAGACCGACCGCGATCGCAACAACGATATTGGCCGCCACCATCACCAGTTTCCCGTGTTGGGCATCGAGGCCCAGGGCTCGGCAGGCGGCTTCGATCCGCCCTTCTGCAGAAGCTCGACCGAAATGCCGTCCGGCGAGCGCACGAACGCCATGTGGCCGTCGCGTGGCGGGCGGTTGATGGTCACGCCGCCGTCCTGCAGGCGCTTGCAGAGCGCGTAGATGTCGTCGACCTGATAGGCGAGATGGCCGAAATTGCGCCCGCCTTTGTAATCCTCGGGATCCCAATTGTGGGTGAGCTCGACCATCGGCGCCTGCGCGCTGCTTGCGTGCTCCGCATCGTCGGGCGCCGCCAGGAATACCAGCGTGAAACGCCCCTTCTCGTTGTCGATGCGGCGCATCTCCTTCAGGCCAAGGAGCTTGCAATAGAAATTGAGGCTCGCGTCCAGATCGGCCACGCGCACCATGGTGTGCAGATAACGCATGAAAGTCTCTCCTTTATGCGAGCGCGTCGATCTCTTCGTCCGTGAAGCCGCCGGGCACGATCGTCACGGGAATGGGATGCGTGCCGGGCCCGGCGAACATCGAAACCAGAGGCCCTGGGCCTTCCTTGGCCGTGCCCGCTGCCAGAACCAGGATGGAGATATCGCGGTCGGACCGGACCAGATCCAAGAGGCATTCCGTCGCGCGACCTTCCGCGATGACGAGCTCCGACATGATGCCAGACAGCTCGTTCACCGTCTTGGCCGCGGCATAGATGAGGCCTTCCGCTTCCTGGCGTGCCTCCTCGCGCATGATCTCTTCGACGCCGCGCCATTGCTGGAACTCACCGGGCTCCGCCACACAGAGGAGCGTGACGCGTCCGCCTGTGTGCTGGGCGCGCCGCGTGGCGAAGCGCAACGCCACCGGTCCTTCGGCCGTCTTGTCGACGACGACGAGAAATTTGCGGGGGCGGACAGCGCTCATAGGCGGATGCTGACACCCGGCGCCCGCGCGGGGCAAGCCTGCCCGGAGCAGCCCCGGAATGCGTTAGACTCCGGCGGCGAAGCAGGAGGCCCCCTTGTCCATCAAGAATTTCAGCGATCACGCCGCCAACGAGCGCACCTTCCTCGCCTGGGTGCGCACCTCCATCGCCGTGACGGCCTTCGGCTTCCTGGTCGAGCGCTTCGACCTGTTCCTGGCGGCGATCGCCCCGACGACGGCCATCAGCAACCTTGCCATCCATCGCTCGGCCTTCGGCCGCGAGGCGGGACTGCTCCTGATCGCGGCGGGCGTCGCCATGGTGGTGCTATCGGCCGTCCGCTTTGTGCGCACGGCGAAGGAAATCGACAGTGGCGAGATCGTGCCCGGCACGGGCTCGCGTCTCGACATCGCACTGGCGGTGCTCCTGGCACTCCTGGGCGTGGCGCTGTTTTTCTATCTAAGCAACGCCTTCACGCCCGGAACTTAAATGGATCCTCCCGTGCGCGAGGATGACCCGCTAACGCGGGTCACTTCCACTGCACGATCATCGCGCGTCCTTTGTTTCCCGGCAGGAAGCGCAAGGTCGCCACGCAGGCGATGATCGCTTCGTCGAGGGCCTTGCTGCCGCTCGTGCCCGCGACGGTGATGTCGTCGATGACGCCTTCCGGCTCGACGACGTAGCCGAGGATCGCGGTACGCACCGACGCAGGGCTGAAGCGCGCCTTGAGATTGACCGCGTGCTCGCAGATCTGCCGGCTGTCCAGCGGGTCCAATGACGGCGTCGACGCCAGGCCCGGCTGCGGCATCCACAGCGGCTCGGCTTCCGGCGCGGCCCACGCACCGTTGCGCAGGACGATCCATGCGCCGAGAAGCACAAGAAAAACGCCCAACAGCAGAATGAGCCTGCGCATCGTTGCCTCTTCGAGAGGCCGCGATCCTATCACGGCGATCTAGCGCGGCGTTTAGATGCGGCGCGGCAATTGAGGAGAGTTGTAACGACGCGCTAGTTTTTCTTCGCCAGCAATTCTTTCAGCGTGTAGACGAGATCGAGTGCAGCTTTCGGCGTGAGCGTATCGGGCAGCACGCTGCGCAATGCGTCTTCGAGGGCGCTTGCTTTGGTTTCGACCTTCTTCGGCTGCGCGGCGGAAAAGAGCGGCAGATCGTCGATGCGCGCGAGCGGCTTGTGGCCTTCGCGGCCTTCTTCCAGGGCACGCAAGACTTCCTCGGCGCGCGCGATGACGGCCGGCGGCAATCCCGCAAGCTTCGCCACGTGAATGCCGTAGGAACGGTCGGCCGCGCCTTGCGCCACCTCGTGCAGGAACACGATCGTGTCGTTCCATTCGCTGACCCGCATGGTGACGCAGGCGAGCTGGTCGAGCCGTGAGGAAAGCGCCGTCAGCTCGTGATAGTGCGTGGCGAACAGCGCGCGCGAACGGTTCGTCTCATGCAGATGCTCGACGGCGGCCCAGGCGATGGCGAGACCGTCGAAGGTGGCTGTGCCGCGGCCGATCTCGTCGAGGATAACGAGGCTTCGTCCCGTCGCCTGATTGAGGATCGCGGCCGTTTCCACCATCTCGACCATGAAGGTGGAGCGCCCGCGCGCGAGATCATCTGCGGCGCCGACACGGCTGAACAACCGGTCGACAATGCCGATATGGGCGCGTTCCGCCGGCACGAAACTTCCCATCTGCGCAAGGATGGCGATCAACGCGTTCTGGCGCAGGAACGTCGATTTGCCGGCCATGTTGGGACCGGTGACAAGCCACAGTCTTTCGCCGCCGTCGCGCGAGAGATTGCAGTCGTTGGGCACGAACGGACCCGCATGCGCTTCGAGAAGTGCGGCTTCGACGACGGGATGACGTCCGCGCACGATTTCGAACGCCAGGCTTTGATCGATTCGCGGCCGCGCGTAACGCTTGTCGACGGCCATGTCTGCGAGCGACAGCGACACGTCGAGGCACGCCAGCGCGCCGGCGATGTCGGACAGCGCCGAGCTTACGGCCATCGCGTCGGCGCTCAAAGCGTCGAACAGCTCACGCTCGATGGCGAGCGCTTTTTCCGCCGCTTCCGCGATGCGGCCGGCGAGCGTGGCGAGTTCGTCGGTCGAGAAGCGCACGGCCGAGCCGATGGTCTGGCGATGGCGGAAGAGATCGCGCGCCGGCGAGACCTGCAGTTTCTCCGCGTGCTGCGGCGTCAGTTCGATGAAGTAACCGAGCACGCCGTTGTGCCGGATCTTCAATTGCGGCACGCCGCTGTCCTGGCGGTAGCGCGCTTCGAGGCTCGCGATCACCTTGCGACTTTCGTCGCGCAAGTTCCGGACTTCTTCGAGACCGTCATGCGCGCCCGACGCGATATAGCCGCCGTCGCGCGTGGTGAAAGGCGGCTCGGCGACGAGCAGGCGATCGAGACGCTGTTCGAACGCACGCGTCGAGACAAGGCCTTTGTCCAGCCGCGTGCGCGCCTCGCCTGCTTCGCCCGGCGACGGCTTCAGCGCATCGTCGAACGCGCCGAGCTTCGCACCCAACGCGCGCGCCGCCTTCATCCCGTCGCGCAGCGCTCCCAGGTCGCGCGGACCGCCGCGGCCGACAGACAGACGCGCCAACGCCCGGGCGATGTCGGGCGCGCGGCGTAAGTCTTCGCGTAAAGCGCGCCGCAGATCGCCTTCACCGACGAAGAACGCGACCGCATCATGCCGCGCGGCGATGGTCGCCACATCCGTCAGCGGCGACGCCAGACGATGCGAAAGTTCGCGCGCGCCGCCGGCGGTGACCGTGCGATCCACGCAGGCGAGCAGACTTCCCGCTCGTGTGCCGGTGAGTGTCTCCACAATTTCGAGATTGCGCCGCGTGGCCGCATCGATGCCCATAAACGCACGCTCGGGAACCTGCGCCAGCGTCTTGAGTGCGGGAAGCTTTCCTTTCTGCGTGAGTTCGAGATAGCCGACGAGTGCGCCGGCCGCCGACAGTTCCGCGCGGGAGAACGCGCCGAAACCATCCAGCGCCGACACGCGGTAAAGCGTCTTCAAGGCGCGCTCGCCCGCGCCGGAATCGAATTTGATCGACGGCAGCGGCGTCAGCGCCGGCCCCAACGCCTTCAGCAGTGTACCAAGCGCTTCATCTGCCAGGAGGCGATCCGGCGCCAGGACTTCGCGTGGGCCCAGGCGCGCGAGTTCCGCCCCAAGATCGGCCGTGGCCACCGCACCCACGGTGAATTCGCCTGCCGACATGTCGGCCGCGGCCAGCGCCAGCGCGTCGCCTGCCGTGCCGATCGCCACCAGCACATTCGCGGCGCGCGCTTCGAGGAGCGCATCCTCCGTCAGGGTGCCGGGCGTGACGAGCCGGACCACCTCGCGCTTGACGACGGATTTCGAGCCGCGGCGCTTGGCTTCCGCCGGATCCTCCACCTGCTCGCAGACGGCAACGCGGAAGCCCTTGCGGATCAGTTTCTCGAAATATTGCTCGGCCGCATGCACGGGCACACCGCACATCGGAATGTCTTCGCCCAGATGCTTGCCACGTTTGGTGAGCGCGATGTCGAGCGCTTCGGAGGCCTTCACCGCGTCAGCGAAGAACATCTCGTAGAAATCGCCCATGCGGTAGAAAAGGAGATAGTCGGCGTGGGCCGCCTTGATCTCCAGGTACTGGGCCATCATGGGCGTCGAACCCGCGATCGGGCTCTCCTGGGCGGCGACAAGCTCGTTCATGGCGGCGAACCTAGCAGATCGCCTCCCAGGCCTGCTGCGCCATTCGGCCCACGGCCATTGAAAGCCCTTACCCCTCGGCGCGATATTCTGTGGATTGTAGTATCGGAATTGTCATGACCATAAAGCGCCCGTCCTTCACCCAGGAAGAAGCCCTCGCGTTCCATGCGGGCCCCAAGCCCGGCAAGATCGAGATCACGCCCACAAAGCCTATGGCGACTCAGCGGGATTTGAGCCTCGCCTACTCGCCGGGCGTAGCGGTTCCCGTGCGCGCCATCGCCGAACGGCCGGACGCGGTCTACGACTACACGGCCAAAGGAAACTTCGTTGCCGTCATTTCGAACGGGACGGCGATCCTGGGCTTAGGCGATCTGGGCGCACTGGCGTCCAAGCCCGTGATGGAAGGCAAGGCCGTCCTCTTCAAGCGCTTCGCGGACGTCGATGCGATCGATCTCGAGATCGACACGACGGACGTCGACGCCTTCGTCAATTGCGTGCGCTATCTGGGGCCGAGCTTCGGCGGCATCAATCTGGAAGACATCAAGGCGCCCGACTGCTTCGTCATCGAAGAGCGCCTGCGCGAGCTGATGGACATTCCCGTCTTCCACGACGACCAGCACGGCACGGCGATCATCTCGACCGCCGGCGTCATCAACGCGCTCCATCTGACGGGACGCACGCTTTCCGACATCAAGGTGGTGGTGAACGGCGCGGGCGCAGCCGGCATCGCCTGTCTCGAACTTCTGAAGGCGATGGGACTGCCGCACGGCAATGCGATCCTCTGCGACTCCAAGGGCGTCGTCTATCGCGACCGCACCGACGGCATGAACCAGTGGAAGTCCGCGCATGCCGTCGATACGAAAGCGCGCACGCTCGCCGAAGCGCTCGTCGACTGCGATCTGTTCCTGGGCCTCTCCGTCAAAGGCGCGGTGACGCAGGAGATGGTCAAGACGATGGCGAAGGCGCCCATCATCTTCGCCATGGCCAATCCCGATCCCGAGATTTCGCCGGAGGACGTGCACGCCGTACGCCCCGATGCGATCGTGGCGACGGGGCGTTCCGATTATCCCAACCAGGTGAATAACGTCCTGGGCTTTCCCTACATCTTCCGCGGCGCGCTCGACGTGCGCGCGCGCACCATCAACGATGCGATGAAGATCGCGGCGGCGGAAGCACTCGCCGCGCTCGCCCGCGAGGACGTGCCCGACGAAGTCTCGACGGCCTATGGCGGAAGGCCGGTCTACGGCCCCGACTATATCATTCCCGCGCCATTCGATCCGCGGCTTATCGCGCGCGTCTCGGCGGCGGTTGCAGAAGCGGCCGTGAAGACGGGCGTGGCGCGGCGCGAGCTGAAGGACCTCGCGTCCTATAGCGACGCTCTGGCGGCGCGGCTCGATCCTTCGGCGCTGCTTCTCCAGCGCGTGACGGCAAGCGTGCGCGCCAATCCGAAACGCGTCGCGTTTGCCGAAGGCGAAGAGGAATGCGTCATCCGCGCGGCGGCGGCCTTCCAGAATGCCGGCCTCGGCAAGGCGCTGCTCATCGGTCGCGCCGAGATCATCAAGCAGGGCATGAAACATATCGGCATCGAGGACGACAATTTCCTCGAAATCCGCGTGCCACATTCGGCGAAGGAGGCGCAGCCCTATATCGATCTCTTGTACAAGCGCCAGCAGCGGCGCGGGCTTCTCTATCGCGACTGCGTGCGCATGGTGACGAACGACCGCAACATTTACGGCGCGGCGATGGTGGCAGCGGGCGACGCGGATGCGCTGGTGACGGGTGTCATCCGCGCTTACGGCGCGGCGCTCAACGATGTGCGCATGGTGCTGGGAAGCCCGCGCGGCCAGCGGCCCATCGGTGTGACGCTCATCTTCACCAAAGGCCGCGTCATCTTCGTCGGCGACACCAATGTGCACGAAATGCCGACCTCGGAAGAACTGGCCGACATCGCCATACAAACCGCCGGCGTCGCCAAACGCTTCGGCTACACCCCGCGTGTGGCGATGCTTGCGAATTCGACGTTCGGCTTCCCACCAGCGGAGCGCTCGCAGCGCCTCGTGGAAGCCGTGAAGATTCTCGATCACCGCGAAGTCGATTTCGAATATGACGGCGAGATGGCGGCGGATGTGGCGCTCGACCGTGAGAAGATGGCGCTCTATCCCTTCGCGCGCCTCACCGACACGGCGAATGTCCTCATCATGCCCGCGATCCATTCCGCCTCGATCTCGACGAAGCTCCTGCAACAGCTGGGCGGCGTCTCCGTGATGGGACCGGTGCTGTTCGGCCTCGAGAAATCCGTCCAGATCGCACCGCTTGGCGCCAAGATGAGCGAGATTTTCAATGCGGCGGTGATCGCGGTGCTGTAGAACCACTTCTCAAGCGTGCGAACTCCCGGCATAGTTTTTCTGCCAGCGCATCCGGGGGGAATGCCGTGCGGACGATTGCTTTTCTTTTGCTGTTCACGACGATGGCTGGGGCGCAAACGTTCACGCCCACGGTCACGGTCGGGCCGCATGCGCCCGTCACGCCCGAATGGCTCGGCCGCGAGATGGCGTCCGTTCCCGCGTGTCGGGCCGCGACGATGCCGCTCGATCCAGCACCGCATACGATGATCGCGCACGTGGACATCTCGAGGGGCGCGGTCACGAACGTGACGGCCGTTACGTCCAGCGGCAATCCGGCGTTCGACCAGAAGGCCGTCCAATGTCTTCAGAACCTGCCCGCGGATTTCACGACCAAAGTCATCGGCGATCTCGCGATGATCGTGCCCGTCACGTCGAACAACGGTGCGGTCTCGCCGCAAGCCGACCTGTCCGCCGCGGCGATCACGAACGCCATCACCGTGCAACATTTCCGGCCTCCGGGTTACACCAACACCATCACCGCGCAGCGCGCGATTCCCACCCAGCCGATGACGGGGATTGCGAGCAGCACGCGCAGTTGCACGGCGTTCTATCCCTCCGCTTCCCTGCGACTCCGGCAGCAAGGCGAAACTCTGGTGGGCTTCAAGATCACGACGGACGGCGCCGTGACCGACGTCATCGTACTGAGCTCGAGCGGCTATGACATGCTCGATCAGGCTGCCCTGCAATGCGCGGCCAAGTGGCGATACAAGCCCGCGAAGCAGGATGGCGTGCCTATCGCAGTGCCCTGGCGCGCGGTGGTGCAATGGACGCCCGCGCCTGCGTCGCACTGAAAGACTAGACCGGTCCCCCACGCCATGTCGGCATCGGTTTCTCGCCCAGCGCTACCTCCACCGCGGCGCGTGCAAGCAGCCGCGTCGAGTCGAGAACGGGAAGCGGCGAGACATCCTCAGTCACGAGAATGGGAATCTCGGTGCAGCTGAGCGCCACCGCGTCGCAGTCTTCGCGCTCGAGACCTTCGATCATGGCGACGACGCGCGCGCGCGACGTGTCGCGGAATTGCCCGCGCACCAGCTCGTCGAAGATGATGGCGTTCACGTCGGAGCGCTGATCGGCCGGTGGTACGCGGAAGTCGAGACCCGCGCGCGCAAACGCACTCGCATAGGTCGTGCCGTCCATCGTCCACTTCGTGCCCAGAAGGCCGATGCGCCGGAACCCGCGCTCCTTGGCCGTCTGCGCGACAATGTCCGCAATATGGAGGCCCGGAAGCGCCAGCGGCGGACCGTCCGTCTCGAAGGCCAAGTGCGCCGTGTTGTCGGGGCAGACGAAGAAATCGGCGCCGGCCCGCGCCAGCCGCTCGCAACTTCGCGCAAGGATTTCGCGCACGCTCGCATATTCGTTGCGTTCCCACAGCGTCATGGCTGCGCCCATGGCGATGATATCGAGCATAATGTCGGGATGGTTGTGCGGGCCGAGCCTCGCCTCGCCCGCATGGCAGGCTTCGAGAAAGCAGAGACCGGCGCCTTCGGCGCTGTGGGCGAGGATTCCAATGTGCTTCATGACGGCGGCGTAATGATTTTTGTCCGGAGGTTCGAACCGCTGACCGCGTCTGTCAATCGCCTGCGTTAAGCGCACCGCAATTCCCCGCTGGCACGTCCTGCCAACCGCCGATAGGGTCGCCGGCGCAAAGTGCATCAGGGCTGGTTTCGGTGACGACGCAGGTAACCAAAAACGACAAGGCTTTCTTCGGCCATCCGGCCGGTCTCGCCTGGCTGGCCGGCTCCGAATTCTGGGAGCGGTTCTCCTACTACGGCATGCAGACGCTGCTCGTGCTTTACATGACGGGACAGCTTCTTCATCCGGGTCACGTCGAGCACATTCTGGGCTTCGCTCCTTTCCATCGCGCAATCGAATCCGTCTACGGACATCTTTCGACCGAGGCCTTCGCGTCCATCGTGTTCGGTCTCTATGCGGGCTTTGTCTATCTGACGCCGCTGCTCGGCGGCTTCATCGCAGACCGCTTCCTCGGACGCACGCGCGCGGTGACGTTCGGCGCGATCGTGATGGCGGCCGGTCATTTCCTGATGGCGTTCGAAGCGAGCTTCCTGATCGCGCTGTCGTGCCTTCTGATCGGCGTCGGTTTCTTCAAGGGCAACATCGCGACGCAAGTGGGCGATCTCTACGGCCACGACGATCCCCGCCGCGCCGATGCGTTCCAGATCTATTTCCTGGGCATCCAGATCGCCGTGATCGGTTCGCCGCTCATTTGCGGAACGCTGGGCGAAACCGTCGGCTGGCATTGGGGCTTCGGCGCCGCGGGCGTCGGCATGCTGATCGGTTTGACGACGTATCTCCTGGGCCGGCCGAACTTCCCGCTGGAGCGTCCGCGCCAGACGAAAGACTCCGCGCCCGCAGCCGAGCCGCTGTCCGGATCGGATTGGGGCGTCATCGCCATTCTGGTTCTTCTCACGATCGTGCTTGCGGTCGCCAGCGTCGGCAACCAGGAGATCTTCGACGGTTATCTGTTGTGGGCGAAGGCGGACTACGACCTTGTGCTCTTCGGAAGGCAGATGCCGGTGACGTGGCTCATCTCCTTCGACGCGATCGTCAGCACCGTCACCATGGCGGGCATGGTACTCTTCTGGCGGTGGTGGGCAACGCGCTGGCGCGAGCCCGACGAATTGCAGAAAATCATCTTGGGCGTCGCGATCAGCGCGCTGGCGCCGCTGGCGCTTGCAGGCGCGGCTGCGGTTTTTGCGGCGACCGGACATCGCGTGTCGCTTGGATGGGGTGTCGCCTTCGAGCTCCTGAACGACATCGGCTTCGCCAACGTCTTTCCCGTCGGCATGGCGCTTTACACGCGCGCGGCGCCCAAAGGCACCGCCGGCACGCTCATGGCCGTTTATCTGCTGCAGCTTTTCATGGGCAACATGTTCGTGGGTTATCTGGGCGGGTTGCTCGACCGCATGCCGGGCACTTCGTTCTGGCTTCTGCATGCGGGCCTGATCGCGAGCGCGGCGGTGGTTCTCGTCCTGCTCCGCATGGTCTTCGGACGCATATTGGCGCCGTCTTACGAGGAACCCGAAGCAGCGGCGGAAGCGGCGGCGTAGGAGTCGCAGAACTCCATTGATCCGCCGCTGCCGCACCGTTACATTGCCGCCGTCCCGCATTGAGGATGCCTCGCTTTGTCGGTCGAACGCCTGAAATAAGTCGCCTCCGGTCACCGCAGAACTTGCG
Organism: Rhizomicrobium sp.; assembly: GCA_035504555.1. Taxonomy (GTDB): domain Bacteria; phylum Pseudomonadota; class Alphaproteobacteria; order Micropepsales; family Micropepsaceae; genus Rhizomicrobium. The sequence continues at coordinate 116,235 of DATJRP010000015.1, forward strand.
GGTGCTGCCGGATTTCGCGCGCGTTCGATCCATCTCTCTCCCGAGGCAGTGCCATGGCCTATTTCCGCAACAACGCGGTCAATCTTCTCAACATCCACTACGCGATCCACTCCATCGCCATGACCGGCGCCGGCGCATTTTTCGCGGCGTATCTGTTCAAGGCCGGCGTCTCCGTGCCCGGCGTGTTCCTGACGTTCGCCGCCATCCTGACGGGCCGGTTTCTCATCCGCCCGATGATCATTCCGCTGGCCGCGCGCTTCGGCATGCGCGTTCTCATCATCACCGGAACGCTCCTGAGCGCCTGCCAATATCCGCTGCTTGCCCGCGTGCACGGCGTGGGACCGGCGCTTTACGCGATCATCGCCATCGGCGCCGTGGCCGACACGTTCTATTGGCCGAGCTATCACGCCTATTTCGCGCGCGTGGGTGACGACGAACATCGTGGCCATCAGGTGAGCGCGCGCGAGGCCATCGTGGCGCTGGTCGGCGTGGTGAGCCCGCTGCTGACGGGTTTCCTACTCGTGACGTTCGGTCCGAAAGTCGCCTTCGGCATCACGGCCGGAATCGTCGCGGCCGCGGCCGTGCCGCTTCTGTGGACACCCGAATTCAGAGTGGCGAAGAGCGCGGCCGGCGCTATCCGCGCCGCACTGCCCGGCGTGCTTCTTTTCGTGGGCGACGGCTTCACCGGCGGCGTCTACGTGTTCGTCTGGCAGATCGCGCTGTTCCGGTCGCTGAGCGAGAACTTCATGGCCTATGGCGGCGCGCTTGCCATCGCGGCCGTCGTCGGCGCCGTGGGCGGACTTTATCTCGGCCGCTACATCGACAGCGGCGGACGCAGAGCCGTCTACATCGCCTGCGGTTCCTTGGGCCTCGTGCTCCTGATGCGCGCGGCGGCCACGCACAACCCGGCCCTCGCCGTCTTCGCCAACGCGATGAGCGCGCTGGGCGGCTGTCTCTACATCCCGACGATCATGACGGTCGTCTACACGCTGGGAAAAGGCGCGCCGTGCACGCTTCGCTTTCACGTGGCGACCGAAGCCGGCTGGGATTTGGGGGGTGCGACAGGTCTCGTGGCGGCGGCCTTCCTGTCCTGGTCGGGCGTGCCGCTGTGGGCGATCCTGCTGCTGGGCGTTCTTGGCGTGACGTGGCAGTTCGTCCTTCTGCGCGGGCATTATGCACGGCGGTTGGCCGCCTCGGCGGGACTGGCGGAGTAGAACCAAAGGACGGCGATCACACCATCGCCGGCGTTAACCTACTCTGACATTGACAATCATTCGCAACTGGGCCATTTCGGTGGAGAAGTCTCAGAGCTGCGTTGGATGATTGTCTGCGTCTGCAATAGGTTGAACGACACGAAGGTCCGCGAGGCCATTGCCTCAGGCGCGACCTGTCCTGATGGCGTCTACGCCCATCACGGCTGCAAGAAGGTTTGCGGAACATGCCAGGACAAGATCGTAGCGCTGGTCAGGGACGCGGACGCGGTGGAAGAGAAAGAGGCGGCGTAGGCGCCCTCATCAGCGATCCGAAGACGATCGAGACCCTCAACAAGATCCTCAAGAACGAACTGACCGCCATCAACCAGTATTTCCTGCATTCCAGGATGCTGGCCAATTGGGGCGTGTCGGAGCTCGCGAAGAAGGAATACGAAGAATCCGTCGACGAGATGCGTCACGCGGACAAGCTCACGCAACGCATTCTTTTTCTCGGCGGCCTTCCGAACCTGCAATATCTCGACAAGCTCCTCATCGGCGAAACCGTCGAAGAGATCATCGCCTGCGATCTCGAATTCGAGGAGAAAGCGCTCAAGGATCTGCGCGAGGCGATCACGTACGCGGAAAGCGTGCAGGATTACGGCTCGCGTCTTCTCTACGAAGAGATTCTCAAGAACGAGGAAGAGCACGTCGACTATCTCATGACGCAGCAGCGCCTGATCGCCTCGATCGGCCACGCCGATTACATCCAGGTGCAGACGCACGCGAACGAAGCGCAAGCGCTCGATCCGCCGGAAGGGTGAGATTTCTGTTCAGCTGGGGTGCGTCTTTGCCCAAAAGCGAAGTTGGAGAGACGCCATGAACCACGTTGCTTTCGCATTCATTGCCGGAGCGATCGCAGTCGCTTGCGCCAGCGCCAGCGCCGGGCCGTCATGCCCATCGCCCCTCAAGGGCAGCAAAATTCCAAGCGCCACCTGGAGCGACCGTTCCACAAAGCCCGGTTACTACGCGCCGGACTCCGCGGTGATCAATGTCGGCAACGGCCAGGTCGTGAATGGCTCCGCGTCTTACGCCACGGTCAAAAGCAAGATGGGCTCCCTCTTCGCCGGTGCGGAATTCTCGCTGGTCGGCGGCGTCGGCACCGCGAGCAACCTTCCCGCAGGCGTCTATACTTGCAGCTGTGATGGGCCAAGATTCCGGTCCGGCGGCAAGACGCTGGAGGCGACGGTGACGGTCGCCTGCACCAACAGCTGCGGGTCGCTTTAGCCCCCCCAAATCCCCCCGCCTTGTCAATGATTTAGAAACGTTTTAACACCGAAAAACCGGGGCTTTCCTGGCCTCCCTGTCTTGCGGGCTTCCTGTCTCAACCCTATATACCCCCCAGTCGCGGTGCGGGCTTTAAGGGTCCTCTCAGCATCGCGCTCATCATGCTAAGGGGACGGCCCGGAGGGCGCTCGACAGAGGCCAGGAAGCCGTCCGCCGTAGAGAAGGGTAATATTATGGCTAAAGTCATCGGCATCGACCTCGGCACGACCAATTCGTGCGTCGCGGTCATGGAAGGGTCCACGCCCAAGGTCATCGAAAACGCGGAAGGCGCGCGGACGACGCCCTCGATCGTCGCATTCACGGGAGACGGCGAACGTCTCGTAGGCCAGGCCGCCAAGCGCCAGGCCGTCACCAATCCGGAATTCACCTACTTCGCCATCAAGCGCCTGATCGGGCGCCGCTTCGACGATCCCATGACCCAGAAGGACATGGGCATGGTCCCCTACAAGATCGTCAAAGCCGACAATGGTGACGCCTGGGTCGCGGGCCGCGACGGCAAGAAATATGCGCCGTCCGAGATCTCGGGCTTCATCCTGCAGAAGATGAAGGAAACCGCAGAAGCATTCCTGGGCGAGAAAGTCTCCCAGGCCGTCATCACGGTTCCCGCCTATTTCAACGACGCCCAGCGCCAGGCGACGAAAGATGCCGGCAAGATCGCGGGCCTCGAAGTCCTGCGCATCATCAACGAGCCGACGGCGGCAGCACTCGCCTACGGCATGGACAAGAAAGCATCGGGCACGATCGCCGTCTATGACCTTGGCGGCGGCACGTTCGACATCTCCGTCCTTGAAATCGGCGACGGCGTGTTCGAAGTGAAGTCGACCAACGGCGATACGTTCCTGGGCGGCGAAGACTTCGACATTCGTCTGGTCAATTATCTCGCCGACGAGTTCAAGAAAGAGAACGGCATCGACCTCCGCACCGACCGCCTGGCGCTCCAGCGCCTGAAGGAAGCGGCCGAAAAGGCGAAGATCGAATTGTCGTCCGCGCAGCAGACGGAAGTGAACCTGCCGTTCATCACGGCCGACGCAACCGGTCCCAAGCATCTCACCATGAAGATCACGCGGGCGAAGCTCGAAGCGCTCGTCGACGATCTCATCCAGCGCACCATCGCGCCGGTGAAGCAGGCACTGAAGGATGCGGCCGTCAGCGCCAACCAGATCGACGAAGTCATCCTCGTCGGCGGCATGACGCGCATGCCGAAGGTGCAGGACGTCGTCAAGCAGATATTCGGCAAGGAACCGCATAAGGGCGTGAACCCGGACGAAGTCGTGGCCATCGGCGCCGCGATCCAGGCGGGCGTGCTCAAGGGCGAAGTGAAGGACGTGCTCCTTCTCGACGTGACGCCGTTGTCGCTCGGTATCGAAACGCTGGGTGGCGTGTTCACGCGTCTCATCGAACGCAACACGACCATCCCGACGAAGAAGAGTCAGGTATTCTCGACCGCGGAAGACAACCAGACCGCGGTGACCATCCGCGTCTTCCAGGGCGAGCGCGAAATGGCGGCGGACAACAAGATGCTCGGCCAGTTCGATCTCGTGGGCCTTCCGCCGGCGCCGCGCGGCGTGCCGCAGGTGGAAGTCACCTTCGACATCGACGCCAACGGAATCGTGTCGGTGACCGCGAAGGACAAGGCGACGAACAAGGAGCAGCAGATCCGCATCCAGGCGTCGGGCGGTCTTTCGGACAAAGACATCGAGAAGATGGTCAAGGAAGCCGAGAGCCACGCCGCCGACGACAAGAAGCGTCGCGCGCTCGCGGAAGCCCGCAACCATGGCGATGCGCTGGTGCATACGACCGACAAGGCTCTCTCCGAGCACGGCTCGAAGATCGACACGGCCGAGCGCACGAACATCGAAAACGCGATGGCGGCCCTCAAGGAAGCCGTCAAAGGCGACGACGTCGACGACATCCAGGCGAAGACGCAGGCCCTCGCCCAGGCTTCGATGAAGCTCGGCGAAGCGATGTACAAGGCGCAGGCTGGCGAGGGCGGCGAAGCCGAAGGCGGCGCCAAGCCCGACGACAATGTGGTCGACGCCGAGTTCTCGGAAGTCGATGACGACAAGAAAAAAGGCGCGGCCTAAGTCCGAAACCGGGCGCGAACGCCGATGGCTCACTCGTTGACCCAATCCCAATCGTGGCCGGCCCCAATCGTTCGCGAAGGTCAGGGGCCGGCCACACGTTTTTCAAAAATCCGAAGACTAGGGTATCGTCCGCACGTGGGCCGGGCGCGAGCGGTTAACACCGGGGCAACAAGTGTGTCATTCCAAGAGCCATGAGTAAGCGCTGTTACTACGAAGTTCTGGGCTGCCAGAAGACCGCCTCGATCGAAGAGATCAAAGGCGCCTACCGAAAACTCGCCAAAGAATTCCACCCTGACCGCAATCAGGGCGACAATGTCAGCGAGCACAAATTCAAGGAAGTGGCCGAGGCTTACGAAGTCCTGAAGGACGGTGACAAGCGCGCGGCCTATGACCGTTTCGGCCACGCCGCGTTCGAGCAGGGCGGCGGCCGTCCCGGCGGCCCCAACGGCTTCGGCTTCGATTTCGCCTCGTCCTTCACCGACGTGTTCGACGACCTCTTCGGCGAGTTCATGGGCGGCCGCAAGGCGCGCCGCCAGAACCGCGGCGCCGACCTGCGCTACAATCTCGAGATCACGCTGGAAGAAGCGTTCCATGGCAAGAACGCGCAATTGCGCGTCAATGCGGCGGTGGCCTGCGACGGCTGCGGCGGCACGGGCGCGGAAGCGGGTTCCAAGCCCGAACCGTGTCCCGCCTGCCAGGGCGCCGGGAAGATGCGCGCGCAGCAGGGCTTCTTCACCATCGAACGCACCTGTCCGCATTGCCAGGGTTCGGGCCGCTTCGTGCGCAATCCGTGCAAAAGCTGCCGCGGTTCGGGTCAAGTCCAGAAGGAACGCACGCTGCAGGTTGCGATCCCGGCCGGCGTCGAAGAAGGCACGCGCATCCGTCTTTCGGGCGAAGGCCAGGCGGGGCTGAACGGCGGACCGCCGGGCGATCTTTACATCTTCGTGTCGATCGCCGCGCATGAGATCTTCCAGCGCGACGGCCACGATCTTTACTGCCGTGCGCCGGTATCGTTCGTTACGGCCGCGCTCGGCGGACAGATCGACGTGCCGACCTGCGACGGCGGCAAGCAGAAGATCTCCATTCCCGAAGGCACGCAGTCCGGCCGTCAGTTCCGCGTCCGCGGCAAGGGCATGCCTGTGATGCGCGGCGGCGGCATGGCGGGCGACCTCTACATCGAAGTCGCCGTCGAAACGCCGGTGAAGCTTTCGAAAAAGCAGAAAGAGATGCTGCGCGCGTTCGAGAAGGAAGCCGAAACCGGCTGCCATCCCGAAACCGAAGGCTTCTTCGCCCGGGTGAAGGAATTCTGGAAAGTGAACGGGGACGCGTAGGCGTTTGCCCGTTCCCTCTCCTCAAAGAAATTTCGCTTATCCCAGGCTGTCATGGCCCGCAAATGCGGGCCACCCAGGTGATCAAAGAGGGTCGGTCGAAAATAATTCGGCTGAAATGTCTCCGATACTTCAATACCTTAGAAGACGAAGGTCGTTGGAACCGCATTGGTTTTCATAAACCGATATGGACACCCTAGGATGTTCTTGGTATGTTCTTTTACCCTATCAGAGGCAAAAGGGCGAATGCCGGAATTCCACCTGTCATTATCCGGAGCGGACGGCGTCTCCTGCGATGCGAGCGGCGCTTTCGTCGGCCCCGTCCCGCTCTTGGATCGACTGCAGAAGGACGACAAAGACGCGTGGCATCCGCGCGAGTGCGAAGAACTCTCCGAACAGATCAGCGGGCTCTATGGCTTGCCGATCGATATGTCGTCGAAAACGGGTGGCCTGAAGGCGATCGCCAACGCGCTCAACAAAGGCGATGTGACCCGCGCGCAAATCGCCGCCGTGCTCCTCGGCATTCCTCATATCGTACCACTTTCCAAGGGTGCCCGCTCGCGCGACCGGATGATCAAACTCGTCCGCGATCTCGCCTGGAGCGGAATGCTCAAGTGGGACTCGGACGAACACCCGCGCTGGCCGGCTGGAACGCCCGACGACAAAGGCGGGAAAAAAGGCGGAAAGTTCGCGCCGAAGGGAGAAGGCAATGGAATGGGCGCATCGTCTGCGCCACCGTCTGACGCTCGCGGCGCAGCACACACGACCACGCGGCGCGGCCTCGGCACCTCGCCGCCGCAGACAAAGCCTATTGACACCAAACAAGAGAGCTTCTGGCAGGCGCTCGGCTCTCGCCTTTCGCATGAAGCCAAGTCCGCGCTCCGGCAGATCGGACAAATGCAAGTCGCCGAGAGCGAGAACGATTTTGCTGCAGCGAGCGCGGGCGCAAATGCAGTTGGTCAAGATCTAAGAGCTTATGCTGAATACCGCAGGCAACTTTGGCTCGATAGCCATGGACAACCTTTTCAAGTCCCCGCCATTGAAGCCGACGACCCGCTTTCCGAGCGCGCTGGACTCATGGGGCATTTCTTATTTGAGCCCAAGGCCCCACTCATGCGTCCCGCGGTAAACGCCGGCTGGATCGACCCCCTGATCAATCTGGCCTCTCTTGGTGCTATGGGCGCCGGAATACCCTTTAGGTTTGCGGGCCCCATTGCTGAAGCAATTGGCGGCGCGGGTATCGCAGCGCTTTCGGGAAATACTGCGGAGGACGCGAGCATACTCGATCAATTGTCGGCAGCGGCTAGCAGAGCCGCCGCAAAAGTTGGACCTGGCAGCGGCCGCTTTCATGGAACCGCAGTGCATTCGAGCTTCCGCGTCGAAGTGGACGCGCTTGGCAACGCCAACATTTCGACAGAACAGTCGTATCTGAACGGCAGGGTGGTTCCCTATGGTACTCGCGGGTCTGTCCGCGTTGACGTTGTTGAGGGGCCCTTGGATAGTCCGACGGCCGCATATGATCTAAAGACCGGTAAAGCGCCCCTGACTCAATCCCGAATCGAGCAAGTCCGATCCCACCTACCTGCCGGAGCTGAACGCATACCGTTTCATGAGATGCGTCCGTGATCACATCGAAGCTTGCTGCGCTTGAAACAAAGATAGCTGAAGCGTTACCGCCGCTTCGCTTTAAGAAAACGCTTATGCTCCTGCCGCCGATCGGTCACGTTTTACGTGGCATCTGGTTCGATAGATCGGCGTACGATGAAGTATCGTTTTCAGTAACGGCGTTTCTCATGCCACTCTGCGTGCCAACTGATCACTTATATTTCAATTTCGGGGATCGTGTTCGACATAAAGGAGGCGGTGATCGATGGAACATGGACATGCCCAATTTGGTCACTGACCTTGTTGCGGCGCTAAGATCACAAGCTTTGCCATTTCTTTCCAGAGGCGAGACGCTTGAAGGGTTCATCGAAGTTGCGAAGTCAGGTCCTCCCACCAGCCGCACTTTGGAGAGCCTCGGTTACGCTGTGGCGCAAACGGGAGATGCAAAACAGGCTATCGAGATTCTCAGTCGAATACGTCCGATGCTCAACACGGAGATCGCTTGGCAGCGCGAACTTGGAGATCAAGTGCGCGCATTGAGTGCTGAACTCGCGAAACATCCCGAGAAAGTTCAAAAGCAGCTTGCTCAATGGGAAGAAGAAACAGTCCGCAATCTCGGTCTACATGAATTTCGATGAAATCAACTGCGGTGCGCACGAATCTCGCAATATCCGGAGCCCTTCGGCCGCTGCGACGCTACTGCGTCATCAACCCATTCAAATTCGGACAGCCTTCCGCTTCCGCATCCATCGCGGCGTAGCCTCCCACCAGGAGATCGAGTGCTGCCCGGCGCGTGGCGCCATAGGCCGCGCGCGCCAGACCGGCGCCGGCGCTTAAGCGGCGCACACCCGCATCCTGGAGCGCCGCAACCGGCGGAAGCTCGCGGAACGTCAGCGCATTCAGCGGCAGATCGATCGCGATCGCGATCCTGGTGATCGCATCGATGTCGCCCGCCCACGGCACGAAGAATCCATCCGCGCCGGCGTCGCGATAAAGCCGCCCGCGCGCGAGCGTTTCTTCCAGTGCCTTCTCTTTCGGCACCAGCGTTTTCAGATACACGTCCGTCCGCGCGTTCACATACACATCGACCCCTTCGCGCGTGCAAGCCTGTTTGATCGCCTTGATCTTCTCGACCAGGAGATGCGGCGGCAGCGTGCCGTCTTCGATGTTGATGCCGACCGCGCCCGCTTTCGCCAACGACATGACGAAGCCGGCAACTTCGGGAACGTCAGCGGAATAGCCCGCTTCGCTGTCGGCCGTGACGGGAACCTTGGCGAGGCGCACGATATCGCCGACCAGCTGCAGCAGCCGCGCCTTGGGCAAATGCTCGCCATCCGCATAACCGTGCGCCCAGGCGACCGCCGCGCTCGATGTCGCGATGGCCTCGGCGCCGGCATCTTCCGCGATGCGCGCGCTTGCCACGTCCCAGGCATTGGGAAGCACCAGAAATCTCCCGGGCGCGTGGGCTGCGCGGAACCGGGCGGCCATTTGGTTTTGCGTCGTTGACATGACATCCTCGCGTTTCGTTTGGCGCGGCTCCGGATGCGCTACCCGTACTTGCTGGAACCGCTCCGGCAAAGCCTCGAGACCGGATTTTAGTCCGGCGAGATATCCTGTTATGAGACGTGTGCTGCCGATCCCAACGTTTCTAGTCGACCGGGGCAGATTTCTGCTCCGCGTTTGGAACAACCCTCGGACCATAGGGGCCGTGGCGCCTTCCAGCCGCGGCCTGGCGCGCGCCATGGCGGCACAGATCAGGGACTGCGGCGGCCGCATCCTCGAACTCGGTCCCGGCACCGGCGCCGTTACCGAAGCGATCCTTGCGCGCATCGTAGAGCCCGAACGGCTTACGGCGATCGAATACGACGCAGACTTTGCCGCGCGCGTGAAATCGCGGTTTCCAGGCGTCAATGTCGTGCACGGCGACGCGTTCGATCTGCAGGGCACGCTCGGCCGTACGCCGCTATTTTCCGCGGTCGTGTCCAGCTTGCCGCTGCTCAACTTCCCGCCCGCACAGCGCGAACGATTGCTTGCGCAAGTCTTCCGGCGGCTCGCGCCCGACGCACCCTATATCCAATTCTCCTACAGCTGGAACCCACCGGTGCCGCCGCCGGACGGTGCGGGTGTCACGCGCGCGGCCTTTATCCTGTTCAATCTTCCGCCTGCACGCGTGTGGGTCTACCGAAAAACGCGAGGGGCATAGAATGACAGTGTTCGTCACAGTTGCCGGTTGGGCCGGTGCTGTTCTGGTGCTGGTGGCGTATGTGCTGCTGTCGATGCGCCGGATCGACGGTCATTCGACGACCTATCATGTGATGAACCTTCTGGGCGCGGTCGGCATCGCGGCCAATAGCGGCTGGAACGGCGCCATCCCTTCGGCCGTGCTCAACGTGATCTGGATCGGGATTGCGATCTATGCACTCGGCCGCCCGGCCATCGCCGAGCCCGACGTCGGCGGGCATTAGCCCTCTGCGCCAATGTCTTTCCTTCTCCGCTTGCGGGGGAGGTGGCCGCGAAGCGGACGGAAGGGGGTTACTCCGCGGCTTCCGCCAGCTGCGGTGCGGCCTGCAGAACGTCCGCGCCGACATGGGCTTCGAACTTCTTGAAGTTGTCGCGGAACATGCCCACCAGCTTCTTGGCCTGCGCGTCGTAGGCGGCCCTGTCGACCCAGGTGTCGCGCGGGTTCAGGATATTCGTGTCGACGCCCGGCACCGCCACCGGCACGCGGAAGCGGAAATGCGGATCGACGTGCATCTCGACATTGGCGAGCGTGCCGTCGAGGGCTGCGGCCAGCAGCGCGCGCGTGGCCTTGATCGGCATGCGTTGGCCCGTGCCGAAGGCGCCGCCCGTCCAGCCCGTGTTCACGAGCCAGCAATCGGCCTGATGCTGGCCGATCAGATCACGCAGGAGATTGCCGTATTCCGCCGGATGGCGCGGCATGAAGGGCGCACCGAAGCAGGTTGAGAATGTGGGTTGCGGCTCCTTACCGAGGCCCTTCTCGGTGCCGGCCACTTTCGCGGTGAAGCCCGAGAGGAAGTGATACATGGCTTGGCTCGGCGTCAGCTTGGCGATGGGCGGCAGCACGCCGAACGCGTCCGCCGTCAGCATGATGACGTTCTTGGGATGACCCGCCGTGCCCGTACGCGAGGCATTCGGGATGAATTCGATCGGATAGGCCGCTCGGGTGTTTTCCGTGTAGCGGTTGTCATCGAGATCGAGTTCGCGCGTCTCCATGTTCATGACGACGTTCTCAAGCACCGTGCCGAAGCGCTCGGTCGTGGCGTAGATCTCGGGCTCCGCATCGCGCGAAAGCTTGATCACTTTCGCGTAGCACCCGCCTTCGAAATTGAAGACGCCGTTTTCCGACCAGCCGTGCTCGTCGTCGCCCACCAGCGTGCGGGACGCATCGGCCGACAAGGTCGTTTTGCCCGTGCCGGAGAGGCCGAAGAAGATGGCCGACTCGCCATTGGCGCCGACGTTCGCCGAGCAGTGCATCGGCATGACGCGCTTGGGCGGCAGGAAATAATTGAGGATGGTGAAGACCGACTTCTTCATCTCGCCGGCATATGACGTTCCGCCGATAAGGATCATGCGCCTGGTGAAGTTGACGGCGATCACGGTGCCCGTGTCGCAGTCATGGATCTTCGGATCGGCCTGGAAGCCCGGCAGATCGACGATGGTGAAATCGGGAAGGAATTTCTCGCGCTGGCCGGTGTTGGGCTCGATCAGCAGGTGCTGGATGAAGAGCGAGTGCCAGGCATATTCTGTCACCACGCGCACGCCCACGCGATGGACGGGGTCGGCGCCGCCGAAGAGATCCTGCACGAAAAGCTCGTGGCCCTGCGCGTAGGACATCATGGAGTGGTAGAGCGTATCGAACGCGGCCGGCGTCATCGCCTTGTTGTTGTCCCACCAGACCTGGGACTCGGTCGCACTGTCGCGCACGATGAATTTGTCGGATGCCGAACGGCCGGTGTGCTGCCCCGTGAGCACGACGATCGGACCGTTCTTGGCGACATGACCTTCGCCGCGCGCAACCGCGGCTTCATAGAGTTGCGGCGCAGACAGATTCCAGCGCACGGCTTTGAGATTGCGGAATCCCTGACCCTCGAGCCCGAATGCGCTCGGCTGCCGTCCTTCCTGTGACATGTTCTCTCCTGAAAATCCCACACGGCCCGTGGCCAGACGGGGCCCCCTTGCGGTCGTTGCCGCAACCCGAAAGGCCAGAATAGGCACCAATTCCCTACGCTCGCAAGGAACCAACAGCAGGCCGAGCCGGAAACTTCAACCGCTTCCGCAACTTAGGGTGAAGACCAATCGTCACAGAGAAGCTGGGGCCAAAGCAGGCTTTCGGTCTGGTCCGGGCTTACGCTATGTAGCCCCATGACCCTGTCCGACGACGAGCTGGAACGCTATGCGCGGCACATCGTGCTCCGCGAAGTGGGGGGTGTGGGGCAGGCCAGGCTGAAGGCCGCCCGGGTGCTGGTCATTGGCGCCGGCGGGCTGGGCAGCCCGCTCATTCTCTACCTGGCCGCCGCCGGGGTGGGGACGCTGGGGATCGTCGATTTCGACCGGGTCTCGCTGTCGAATCTCCAGCGCCAGATCGCGTACCGGACAGGGGATGTCGGACGGCCCAAGACCGAGTCGGCCCGGGACGCCGCGGTCGCCATCAATCCGGGCATCTCGCTTGAGCTGCATCCTGTCCGGCTCGACGCAGCCAATGCTGCCGACCTGATCGCCCGCTACGACATTGTGGCCGACGGCTCGGACAATTTCGACACGCGCTTCCTCGTCAACGACGCCTGCTATCTTGCAAAGAAGACTCTCGTCTCCGCCGCCGTCACCGAATTCGACGGGCAGCTTTCGACGTACAAGACACACGCGGGACATGACCTGCCCTGTTATCGCTGTCTATTCCCCGAACCGCCACCGCCCGGAACCGCGCCGTCCTGTTCCGAAACTGGAATTCTGGGCGCGGCCGCTGGCGTGATGGGCACGCTGCAGGCGCTCGAAGTGCTCAAGGAAATCTTAAGCTTGGGCGAAAGTCTCGCAGGCAAGCTTCTCATCTATGAAGCACTGTCCACGCGTTTCCGCGCCGTGCGCGTGCGGCCCGATCCCGCCTGCCCGCTCTGCAGCCCGAAAGCGGTGATCCGCGATCTGACGCGGCACGTAGCCGTTTAGCATCGCGCGAATTCGTTCACCTGGGTGACTTTCTTAACTGCCACTTAATGCGGCGTCGCCAATAGTGATTGTCTCCTACGCGTCGAAACCGGCCCCAGCGGAATGACTGAAAAAGACGTCCATTTCGAGGTCTTCCTTCGCCCCGATCCCAAGGCGTCGTGGGCGCTGCACGATGCGTCGAGCGTGCGCGAAAAGGCGCTCTCCATGGCGGCGGACCTGATCCGCGCCGAGAAGACCATCGGCGTCAAGGTCGTCAAGGAATCTTACGACGGCGACACCGGCGACTATCTCTCGCGCACGATCTTCGAGGACGGCCATACCAGGATGAAGCTCGACGCGGCCGACGAAGATGCGCTGCCGGTGCTGCCGTGCTTCAAGCCGGAGGATCTCTATTCGCAGCATGCGCGCGCGACGCTGGCGCGTCTCCTGCGCGACTTCCTGATACGCCACAAGCTCACCGTCACCGAACTCATCCACCGCGCCGACAGCCTCACGACGCTCGAGATGTCCGGCACGGTGTTCCAGCACGCCGTGCAGAAAGTGGCGGTGGCGCAAGCTTCGTCGTCCAACACTCCGGTGCAGCAGCTCATCAAGGCGCTCAACGATCTCGCCGCCAAGGCCATGGCCCGTGTCCAGCGCGACGCTAAACGGGGCTACTTCCCGACGGTGAAAGCGGGCGGCTTCGGCGCGCTGGCGGTCAGGCTCGCGGGCGAACGCGACGGCGCTTACATCTTCAACGGCGCGCTCGCTCTACGTCTGAAGACCTGTAGCACCTGGAACGAAAAGCTCCTGACGCTTCTTGCCATCATACCGGACGCGCCGGCCGATGGCGCCGGGCGCGCGCTGTTCATGGGCTCCGTCGATGCGATCGCCGCCGAGATCATCAGCGGTTCGGTAGCGCTGCGGGAATTGATTGGCGAAAGCGAAAGCCTCGGCCAGGCGCTGACGCTGCTGGTCGACCTGTTTCTGGGTGTGCTGGTCGCCGAAGAAGAACATCGCGCAGGCCTCGACGCGCTCGCCGCGCAGTTCGCATGCGATGAGCTTCCGCTCGCGCGCATCGCCGCCGCCAACCGCATTATCGCCGAGCTGAAAAGCGGGCGCAGGCTGTGCCCCGCGTCCCGCCACGACGAACTCGCCCTGTTGCGCAAGATCGCCAACCGCATGTTGCTGGGCGACGCGCGCTATCTGAGCCACGACAATCTGGTGGCGGCCTTCACGCTGCGCTCGCGCCGGCTCGTCTCAAACGAAGCCATCCAGGAATACCTGTCCGGCGCTCCCACGCCCGATGACAAAGTCGAGCGTCTGCTTGCCGTCGAGGAGAACATCGTCGGCGCCTCCAACAAGAAGCAGCTGGCGCTGATCCTGCAGCAGACGCTTTCGTCGCCCGCTTTCGCGGAGTATTTCATCAACAATCCGATGCCCGTGATGGTGCGACTTCGCCGCCTTGCAGACCTGCAGGCCCGTGCGCGCCGCGCGAATTTCCGCGATGAGACGCGCGCGGAATTCGCCGATCGCCTCGACCTCGTGGCGAGCGAAGTCGAAAGCCGCGGCAAGGTCCTCAAATCGCTGCAGGAGAATCTCGCCGAGCCGGCCGAGCGCGTCATGGCGGTCCTGAAACTGTGCATGAGCAACACGCTAACCGAAGGCCGTGTGCGCGGCAGGGCGCGCGACATGGTCCTTGCCACGCTGGCGCAGCCGGGATTCCTGAAAGGCTATCTCGCCCGCCGCAAAGCCGGCGAAACCCCCGAGCACGCCATGACAGAGCTGGCCGAACTCCTGCAGCTCGCCGGCATTTCCCCGGAAGACGGGATGAAGTCGATCGCGGCCTGAGTGCGCTAGCGATCGGCGCGCGTCAGCGTGTGGACGCCCACGCCCGGAAATTCCATGACGATCGTGTCGTCATTGCGGATGTGCAAAAGAAATCTGTCACCCGCGCTGGTGTCCACCTGGATCGTGGAAGGATCGATGTCTTTGTAGGTCACCGGAAACCGGGTGCTATTGCCGACTCGGTTGCCGGACGGGTCGAGGCCGTAGGACCAAGCGGTCGTGGCGGTAAACTCGGTGACCATCTCAGTGCCGTTCGGGCCTGTTTCGACCCATTTTCCGAAAATCTGAGCCGGGCCCGCTGCGGCCGGCAGCACCAAGCCCAGTGCCAACCCGATAACCGCGAGCCCCGGAACGATCGTGCGCCGCATGCTTCTCTCCAAAAGCGAAGCCGGCAGGATTGCCACTTCAGTGGGCGCAATCAATCCCCAGAACCGCCGCGAGCCGCCCTTCAAGAGAAAGCATCTCCAGCGTTGGCAGCGACTCCCTCTTCACACCCGGTCCGTAAAGCACATACACGCTGTGGTAATCGTGCCGGAGCGGCCAGAAACCGTGATTGCCGTTTTCCTGCGGCGGCGTATGCGCGGGGCCCGTCTCTCCGCGTCCGAACATGACGTGATCCGCCGGCTCGAAAGCGGCCATGACATTCGCAAGTCCCGGCGCGTAGCGCACGAGCTCATCATGCGGGATTTCCCGACCGACATCGCTGCCGGGCTTGTTCGCTTGTGCGCGCAGCCAATCGGCGACTTTCGGATCCGTCGTCGTGGCGATCCCACCAAAGGATTCGAGATTGCCGGCCACGTCGTCGGCCGCCGCTTCGACTTTCAGATTGGCGATGTGATCGATCCTCTCGAAGCCGTGGTCGGAGACGAGCGCGAAATCGTAGTCTTTCGGCAACGCTCTCAACATGTCGCCGATAAGTTCGTCGGTGCGTTCAAGGATGGCATCGGCGTTTTCGCCGAACGGGCCCCGGTCGTGCGACTCCGAATCGAGATCGACGAGATGTACCAGCATCAGATCGGGCTGCCTGTGCTTAAGAAGATAAAGCGTAGCCAGCGTGCGCGTGCGGTCGTCGACCCATTGCTGCGCGAAAGACGGGTAGTCCGCGCGGATCGCCTCGACAAGACCGGGCGTCGCATGCGCCGCAATGGAATCGAGATCCATCGAGCCGCCGTTGCGCCGTGCGAAAACCTCCGGCAGGTCGTAAGTGATGGCGGCGTCCATGGTCACCGGCCAGGTGATCGCGGCCGTGGTCAGCCCGTGCGCGCCGGCGCATTGCCAGAGCGTCGGCACCTTTAGTTTCGTCGCGGACCAATAGCTGAGCGACGAGTCGATCGGGCCGCGCGCATTGCTCAAAATGCCGTGCTGATCGGGACGCACGCCGGTGATGATCGAAGTGTGCGATGGCCAGGTGATGGTCGGCCACACGCCGATGACGCCGTCTGCCACCTGCCCGTGCGCCAGAAGATAGCGCAGATTGGGGATCGAAAGTCCCAGCCGGTCGCGATCGCGCAGATAGCGCCAGTCGAGCCCGTCGACCGAGAGCACCAGGAGCTTGTGCGGCGCAGCCTCGGCCGGCTGCGCAGCGGCCGCTGCAAGGACGACCGCCGCAAGCCAGATCCCGACCTTCAAAATGTCACCCCCACGCCGACATAAAAGGCGCGGCCGTTTTCCAGTGTGGAATAATTGTCCTGCTGGGTGAGGCCGACGACTTTCTGCGGGCGCGAGTCGAAAAGATTCTTGCCCTGCACGCGGAACGACAGATAGTCGGTCACCTGATACTTGACCTGCGCGTCGACCGTGCTGATGCCGGCCCACCACTGGTCGTTGACCTTGCTCGAGGTATTGAAGCTGATCGGCATTTTGCCCGTGAAATTGTAGGTGATCTCGCCGCTATAGGGGCCGTGGCTGTAGAGGAGCGAGAAATTCTCGACCGTCTTGGACGAATAGAGCAGCTGCGGCAGTTTGCGGAAAGATCCGTTCGACATCAGGATATTGGGCGAGTCGTAGGTCATGAAAGCCGTGTTCGCACTGCCGCCGAAATCGGACAGGAAGCCGGGCAGGAAGTCGAACTTCACGTCGGCCACGTTGAGCTCCACGCCCTGAATGATGGCGCTGCCCGCGTTCTCCGATGTCGTCGTCGTCAGCGTGCATGGTGCCGTGCAGAGAGGCACGGAGGCGTCGTTGGTGATCGTGGTGAGCGTCTCGATCTCGTTCTGTATCTGCTTGTTGAACAAGGCGACCGAGGCGACAGCGCCCGGTGTCCAGTACCATTCCGCGGAGAGATCGAAATTTGCCGATTTGCGCGGCTTCAGGTCCGGATTGGAGATGGTTTCCGATGCCTGGTCGCCCGTCACGCTCGCCGCGCTGTTTTCCGCGAGTTGGGCATATTCCGGACGCGCCAGCGTCTCCGTCGCGGCGCCGCGGAGCTTCAGCGTGTCCGTCAGGTCATAGTTCATGTTCAGCGACGGCAGCAGCTTGGAATAGCTGGAAGAGGTGTCGACCGGTGCATAAACGGTACCCGGCGGTGAGCCCGGCACGAACGATGCCGGCAGGTAATTGGTGATCGCCTGATCCGTGGTTTCGTAGCGCAGGCCCAGGAGCGCGTAGAGATCGCCCTGCTTGTACTGCGCCTCGGCATATTCGGCTCTGATGGTTTCCATGAGCCTGTAGGCGTTGACCAGATCCGCCTTGGTGTCCGCCGCCGTCTGCACGGTGTAGTTCGCCATGTTGGCGGCGACATATTGGTCTATGGCAGTGCGGTTGAGCAGCAGAAGCGTCTGCCCTTCGCCGTCATAGAGCGGCACATTGGTGTTGAGGACGCCGTTCGGAATCGAGGCCAGCGTCACCGTCGAATTGGGCGTCAGTTCGGTCTGGAAATAGTCGTAATGCTGAGTCATCTGGCGCCACGTCCAGCCGGCCTTGAACCCAAGGCCCGTTGAGTCGGCGTCGAAGTTCTTCTTGAACTCGACTTTGGCCTGCGGCAGTTCGTTCGTGCTCGTGTCGAGAACCGTCTCCGTATAGCTCTCGTCGTAATTTGCCGGATTCATGAAGGCCGCCAGATTGTTCGGCACGAACAGCGGCGAGGTCGGCGCGGCCAGATTGTAGCTGAATCCGAGGCTGGAATAGACGCTCGAGGGCGTCGTGAAGGTGTCCTGCGCGGTCGTCTGCGCGTAATGGCCGATCGAATAATTAAACATCGCGTCGAGGTGCATGTCGTCGGCGAAGTTCACTCCGCCGCCCGCTTCCACATATTCGAGCTCGCGGTTCTGCACGTATTTGTCGTAGTCGAGGACACCGGCGCCGGACGAGAACGTGCCGGTCGTATCCGTGAGCATCGTCGGATCGCTCTCGCGTTGCAGCGACTGGTCGTTGCGGCGCTCGTTGTTGATGAACTGGAACCAGCCGCCATCGAGATGGGCGTGGAACATCCCGTGATCGTCGAAATCGAAACGGCCGAAGACGCCCGGGCGATAGCGGTCGTTGTCGTAGAAATACCACCGGTGAAGGTCGGGAATTCCGATGGTATTGGCGAAATTCGTCGAGGGGGTCAACGTCGAGGCGCTTTTGGCGCCGTTGTCGCCGATGGCCGCTGTCG
Source organism: Rhizomicrobium sp. (assembly GCA_035504555.1). GTDB lineage: Bacteria > Pseudomonadota > Alphaproteobacteria > Micropepsales > Micropepsaceae > Rhizomicrobium. Next base: position 134,392 of record DATJRP010000015.1, read on the forward strand.
GTGTTCCCGAGCCCACTCCGCTGATTGGATAATAGGACCACGGCAAAGTGTAGGTGTTCGTCGTCGAAGATGAGCGCTGCCAATAGCTTGCCGTGACAAGGAGGCCGAATTCGTCGGACGGTCCGAAGGTGTTGCTGTAGGTGGTGTCGAGATTGCCGGACGGAAGCTCGGGGTGGACGACTTCGTGGTCTTCCCAATAGGCCGCGTCGGCATGGGCATCGAAGAATTCGCCCGGATGATCGAAGGCGCTGCGGGTGTGCAGATCGGCGATGCCGCCGACCGCGTCGCTAGGCTGATCGACCCGCCAGGTTTTGTCCACATCGACGCCGTTGACGATCACCGACGGGATCACATCGAGCGAAACCCAGCGCGTCGTCTCTTCGGTGGACGCGAGCGCCATGCCGTCGACCGAAGTCGTATCGTAGTCCGGGTTGAGGCCGCGGATGGTGAGAAACTGGTCTTCGCCGCGGCCGTTGTTGATCTGCAGGGATACGCCGGGAATCTTGCGCAGCGCGTCACCCAGCCCGAATTCGGGGATCGCGCCGATTTCGTCCGCAGAGATGCCGTCCGAGACGATGTTGGCCGACAGCTTGTCGTCGATGGATTTTTGCAGCGCGTATTGCACGCCGGTGACGACGACTGTCTCAGGCTGGCTGCCGTCATCGGCACGCGCCGCACCCGCAAACATCGTCAAGGCCGCAATCGAGCACGCCGCGCGCAGCAAGCGCGCGGAATTCTTCCGCGATTTGAACACGCCCCATCCCCAGAAATGTCATTTCACTTACTGAGATACAACACCGTGAATGAGACGGAGCAGAGTCACCCGCGTGAAGGTTTCGATTCCGATTTTTGAACCTGTCGCGCTTGTGCGCCCGATCAATGTGCATGCGTGCACATTTCGTGACGGCAACGCGCATATGCGAAGCAATTGCGTTAGTGCGCTTCGTCCCAGTTCGATGCCGCGCGCGCTTCGACGACCAGCGGCACGGTCAGCTGAAGTGCCGGCAACGATGCTTTCTCCATGACCGACCGCACGACATCGCAGGCCGATTGTGCTTCTTTTTCCGGCGCTTCGAAGATCAATTCGTCATGCACTTGCAGAAGCATCTTGGCTTTCAGCTTTGCTTTGACGAGTGCAGCGGGAACTCGGATCATGGCGCGGCGAATAATGTCGGCCGCAGAACCCTGAATGGGCGCATTGATGGCTGCGCGTTCCGCACCGCCTCTATGTCCCGGGTTTGTCGATTTGATCTCGCGGATGTGCACGCGCCGGGCGAACAATGTCTCGACATAACCGTGCTCGCGCGCGAACGCTTTCGTGTCTTCCATATAGTCGCGGATGCCGGGGAACCGCTGGAAGTATTTCTTAATGTAATCATCGGCTTCGCCGCGCCCGATGCCGAGCTGGTTGGCGAGTCCGAAGCCGGAGATCCCATAGACAATGCCGAAGTTGATCGCCTTGGCGCGGCGGCGGATCTCCGACGGCATATCCTTCACCGGCACGCCGAAAATCTCCGACGCCGTCATGGCGTGAATGTCGAGGCCTTCGGCGAAAGCCTTCTTGAGCGCGGGGATGTCGGCAATGTGCGCCAAGAGACGCAGCTCGATCTGGCTGTAATCCGCGCTGATCAGCTTCATGCCCTTGGCGGCCACGAAAGCGGCGCGGATGCGCCGGCCTTCCTCCGTGCGGATCGGGATGTTCTGCAAATTAGGATCGGTCGAAGCCAGCCGCCCCGTCGAGGTCGAGGCCATCGCATAGGAGGTGTGCACGCGGCCCGTCTTGGGATTGATATAGCCGGGGAGCGCGTCGGTGTAGGTGCCGCGCAGCTTCTGCAGCTGCCGCCAGGCCAGCACCTTCTTCGCAATGTCGTGACCCTGCAGGGCGATGTCTTCCAGCACGTCGGAGTCCGTCGACCATGCACCCGTCTTGGTGCGCTTGCCGCCGGGCAGCTTGAAGCGGTCGAACAGAATCTCGCCCAGCTGCTTGGGCGAACCAATGTTGAAGCTGCCGCCGGCAAGCTTGTGAATGTCGGTCTCCAGCGCCGCCATGTCGTTGGCGAAGTCGTTGGAGAGCTTGCGGAGCCTGTCGGGATCGATCGTGATGCCCGCCTGCTCCATGTCCGCCAGCACCGGCACCAGCGGACGCTCCAGCGTTTCATAGACGGTGACTTTGCCTTCCGCGATCATCTGGCCCTTGAGGATCGCGTGCAGACGCAGCGTCACGTCGGCGTCTTCGGCGGAATAACGCGTGGCTTCCTTGATCGGCACGCAATCGAAGGTGGTCTTCTCTTTGCCCTTGCCGGCCACCTCGGCGAACGTGATCGGCGTGTGCTTCAGATGCAGCTCGGAGAGTTCGTCCATGCCGTGACCGTGCAAGGCCGCCCCCACGACGTAGGAGATCAGCATGGTGTCGTCGAAGGGGGCCACGCGGATGCCGCGCTGCAGGAAGATCAGATAGTCATATTTGAGGTTCTGCGCGATCTTGAGGACGGCACCGTCTTCCAGCAGCGGCTTCAGGCGATTCAGCACGTCGGCTTCGGCGAGTTGCACGATTTTGGCGGCGCCGCCGAGATCGAGCCCGTCGCCCGCACGGTGGCCGCAAGGAATGTAGCACGCCTCGTTGGCGCCGACGGCCAGCGACACGCCGCAAAGCCCTGCCTGCATGGGATCGAGCGACGTCGTTTCCGTGTCGATGCAAACCCGTCCCGCCGCGTAGGCGCGCGCGATCCAGCTGTCGAGCTGTTTCGCCGTCGTCACGGTTTCGTAGGCGTCGAGATCGATCGGCTTCAGAAGCGCGCCGCGATCCATCACGGCACCGGGTGCGCCCAATGCCTGCGCATCCTTGTCCCGCGCGGGTTTTAGCTCCGCCTCTTCCGCCGCAGCGACAAGCGTTTTCACGGGCTTTGCGGCGTCTGTCGCCGCCGGAATCGCATCGATGTCGTCGATGCCGAAATGCGAGGCCGCGCGTTTTGCGAGGCTTGCGAATTCCATTGTCTTCAAGAAACCGATCAGCATGGTGGGGTCGGGCTCCCGCGTGCCGAATTCCTCGATGCCGGCCGTCACCTTCACTTCGGTGTCAAGCGTGACGAGCTTCAGCGAGATGCGCGCGTTCTCCGTGTTCTCGACCAGCGTCTCGCGCCGCTTCGGCTGTTTGATCTCACCAGCCCGTTTCAGAAGCGTTTCGAGATCGCCGTAAGCGTTGATCAGTTCGGCCGCCGTCTTCACGCCGATGCCGCGCACGCCCGGCACGTTGTCGGTCGAGTCGCCGGCCAGCGCCTGGACTTCGACCACCTTCGACGGCGGCACGCCGAATTTTTCCATGACGTCGGCCGACGCCAGACGCTTGTTCTTCACGGGATCGAGCAATTCGACCTTGCCGTCGACGATCAGCTGCATCAGGTCTTTGTCGGACGACATGATGGTGACCTTCGCGCCGGCCTCGCGCGCGATCCGCGCATAGGTCGCGATCAGGTCATCGGCCTCGAAACCCGGGATTTCGATCGCCGGCACGCCGAAGGCGCGCGTCGCATCGCGCACCAGCGGGAATTGCGGAATCAGATCCTCCGGCGGCTCGGGGCGGTTGGCCTTGTATTGCGGATAGATGTCGTTGCGGAACGTCTTCTTGCCGGCGTCGAAGATCACCGCCAGATGCGTCGGCTTGTCACCCGACTTCGTGTCCTCGAGCAGCTTCCACAGCATGTTCGAGAATCCGGAGACGGCGCCCGTCGGCAACCCATCCGATTTGCGCGATAAAGGCGGCAGCGCGTGATAGGCGCGGAAGAGATAACCCGATCCGTCGACGAGATAGAGATGATCGCCTTTCTTGAGCGGGCGCTTGTCCGTCAATGGTGGCCCGCTCCCGGCTTCAGCACGAATTTGCGGTCGCAATAGGGGCATTCGACGAAGCCCTCGTCGCCCATCTCGAGATAGACCTTGGGATGGCCGAGCGTGCCATCCCCCCCGTCGCAGGAGACGCGGGTATCGTCCACTTCGATCACTTCGGGTGCTTCAACGGGCATGGGAAAGTCCTGATCGGTGTCGGCAGGGTGCCGCTTTACCCTCAATTGTCATGGCCCGGCAAGACCGGGCCACCCGGGAGCAACAGAACTAAATTGTGGGGAGAATTCCCGGAAACAAGGCGAGGCTGGCGGCCGGCCATCCTCTGGGTGGCCCGGTCTTGTCGGGCCATGACACTGTTTAGTTTGAGAGAGAGAACCTTGGGCTCCGAGAAGCCGCAGGCTAATCTCCGATCATGGTCAAACTGAATCGCATCTACACGAAAACCGGCGACAAGGGCGACACGGGCCTGGGCGACGGAACGCGGGTGCCAAAGGATGCACTGCGCATTGCCGCCTACGGGACCGTGGACGAAACCAATGCCACGATCGGCCTGGCGCGGCTGCACACGACGGGCGAGATGGACGCCATGCTCGCGCGCATCCAGAATGACCTCTTCGACCTGGGCGCCGATCTCTGCGTGCCGGACACGGCCAAAAACGCGGCACAGGCGCTGCGCATCGTCGAGAGCCAGGTCGAGCGGCTCGAAAAAGAAATCGACGCGATGAACGAAGACCTATCGCCGCTCAAATCCTTCGTGCTGCCGGGCGGCACGCCCGCGGCGGCGTATCTGCATCTGGCGCGCACGGTTTCACGCCGCGCGGAGCGGCTGATGGTGGAACTCGCGCGCCAAGAGAACATCGGCGCGCCCGCGCTCAAATACGTGAACCGGCTGTCGGATCATCTTTTCGTCGCGAGCCGTTACGCCAACGACAAGGGTGCGAAAGACGTTCTCTGGACGCCCGGCGCCAATCGTTGAAGACGGTCAGGCCCCGTCGGCCATGCGGCGGCCGAAGAGGATCGCCAGCACGACGCCCAGCACGCCGGGCACGCTCCACGCGGGCAGCGACAGCACCGTTCCGATCCAGCGCGCAAGGAAACCCGGAAGCGCATGGCTGAGCCAGGCGGAGAACGCCGCTTCGCTCGATTTGGAGAAGAGCCCCCAGACCTGATCGATCGAACGTGCGCCGAGCGCGCCGCCGCGTTCCAGCGACGTGATGAGATCGGCGCCCAGGAACATCAGCGCCACACCGATCAGAACGACACTCAAAAACCGCAGCGCCACATACATGGCCCGATCCCCCGCCTCAGAGAACCCAAAGCTAATCGGGGCCCTCCCGGCACACAAGAATCCTTAAGGCCGATTAACCATTCCGGAGCGGGAAATCCGCGAACTGCGTTACTTTTCCCGCATGGGATAGGGCTTGCCGTCCTTGTGCGTGTAGCCGCTCTTCGCGTCGACCTTCATGTCGATGTCGGAATAGGTGCAGACGTCGTCGTTGCTGTTCGACCCCACCTCGAGCACGAGCGCGTCCCTGTCCGAACGGTTGATGAGGTGATGGCCGTCGGACGCATTCTTCGGAAACGCCGCGCAATCGCCCGCACGCAGAACCTCTTCGCCTTTATCCGTGACGAGCACGACTTCGCCGGAGACGATGAAGACGAATTCGTCTTCGTGGCTGTGCCAGTGACGCTGGCTCGACCAGATGCCGGGCTTGAGACGTAAGAGATTGACGCCGAAATCGCTGAGGCCGCCGGCATCGCCGAGCCGTTGCCGCACGCGATTGGAGACGGGTTCGTGAAACGGCGCCGGATAGGAGGAACCCGAGCGCTCGGAAACGGACTTGATATCGATCTTCGGCATGCGAAAGCTCCCCGGAACTCGCCGCAGAGCTTACCGCAGGCGAGTTTGAACGTGAGGCTTTATTTTGAAATGTCGGATACGCAGACCATCGTAGTGCTCTTGATGGTCGAGGAATCCTTGTATTTCGCGACGAAGGCGCTGTAGGCGGCGTCATGCGGCACGTCGGCGGCGTCAGGATCGATATCGGCATGGATCGTCATTGCCGAGTCGGTCGCATAGGCCGCCGAGCCGTTCGGTCCCTCCATGTTGAGGACCTGACCCAGAAGGACACGGTCCTTCATGCCATGTGCCGTGTACCAGGCCTGGTTGTCGCGAACCGCTTCTTTGAACTCATCGAGCTTGCCGGGATTGATGGTGTCGGTGCGGATGATCTCAAAGGTGCCGCTGCACGCCGGCATGGACTGTGCCGACGCGGCGGATGCTGCGACGATGCCGAGCGCGGCCAATGCGAGAACTCTCATAATGCTACCCCTGGCGATGTGACAACCGAGGCTGCATCGCTTTCATGACAGCAATGCGACGAAAGACGAAAGCCCCCGATCGGAAATCGAGGGCTTTCGCAACTCAGGCCATGGCGGAGAAACTTATCCGGCCTGCTGATGCTCGCCGTCGGCGCCCTGCTTCTTGGAGAGGTCTTCGCCGGTCGTCTGGTCGACGACTTTCATCGAAAGCCTCACCTTGCCGCGGTCGTCGAAGCCCAGAAGCTTCACCTTCACGGTGTCGCCTTCCTTCACGACATCGCTGACTTTGGCGACGCGCTTGGGTGCCAGCTCGGAGATGTGGACGAGACCGTCCTTCGGTCCGAAGAAGTTCACGAAAGCGCCGAAATCCATCACCTTCACAACCTTGCCGTCATAGATCTCGCCGATCTCGGGCTCGGCCACGATGCCCTTGATCCATTTGAGCGCGGCCTTGATCGACTCGTTGTCGGCGGAGGCGATCTTCACCGTGCCGTCGTCTTCGATGTTGATCTTGGCGCCGGTCTTCTCGACGATCTCGCGGATCACCTTGCCGCCCGAACCGATCACTTCGCGGATCTTGTCGGTCGGAATATGGATGATCTCGATGCGCGGCGCGTGTTCGCCGAGCTGATCGCGGGCGTGGCCGATGGCCTTGCCCATTTCGCCCAGGATGTGCAGGCGTCCGCCTTTCGCCTGATCAAGCGCCACGCGCATGATCTCTTCGGTGATGCCGGCGATCTTGATGTCCATCTGCAGCGACGTGACACCTTCTTCGGTACCCGCGACCTTGAAGTCCATGTCGCCCAGATGATCTTCATCGCCCAGGATGTCGGAGAGCACGGCATAGCGCGTGCCTTCGAGGATCAGGCCCATGGCGATGCCTGCGATCGGCCGCTTGATCGGCACGCCCGCATCCATCAGCGCCAGAGAGGTGCCGCACACCGTCGCCATCGACGACGAACCGTTCGATTCCGTGATCTCGGAGACGACGCGGATCGTGTAAGGGAAGACTTCCTTCGCCGGCAGCATCGGATGCACCGCACGCCACGCAAGCTTGCCGTGGCCGATTTCACGGCGTCCCGGCGCGTTCATGCGGCCCGTCTCGCCCACCGAATAGGGCGGGAAATTGTAGTGCAGCATGAAATGTTGCTTGTAGGTGCCTTCGAGCGAATCGACGAATTGCTCGTCTTCGCCGGTGCCGAGCGTCGCCACCACGAGGGCCTGCGTTTCGCCGCGCGTGAAGAGCGACGAGCCGTGCGTGCGCGGCAGCGTGCCCACTTCGGCCACGATCGGACGCACCGTTTTCAAGTCGCGTCCGTCGATGCGGCGGCCCGTGTCGAGCACCGCGAAGCGCATGACGCGCGCTTCGAGATCGTGGAACAGGTTCTTGAACTTGTTCTCCGGCAATTTGCCTTCACCTTCGCCGACAAACTGCGCGGCCGTGGCCTTGCGGATTTCGTCGATGCGGTCGCGGCGGACATGCTTCTCGGCGATCTGGAACGCGGCCTTGAGATCGCTCTCGGCCACTTTGGCGATCGCTTCGAGCTGGGCGGCTTCTTCCGTCACCGGCAGGTCGCGCGGTTCCTTCGCGGCCTTTTCCGCCAGACGGATGATCGCGTCGATCACCGGCTGCATCGAACGATGGCCGAACATGACGGCGCCGAGCATCACCTGCTCGGACAATTCTTTCGCTTCGGACTCCACCATCAGGACCGCATCGGCCGTGCCGGCGACGACGAGGTCGAGTGCGGATTCCGGCATCTCGTCGATCTGCGGATTGAGTTTGTACTCGCCGCCGATGTAACCGACACGCGCGGCGCCGATCGGCCCCATGAAGGGAATGCCAGAAATGGTAAGCGCTGCGGAGGCCGCGACGAGGCCTACGATATCGGGATCATTCTCCATGTCGTGGCTGAGCACGGTCACGATGACCTGCGTTTCGTTGCGGTAGCCTTCCGCGAAGAGCGGACGGATCGGACGGTCGATGAGGCGCGACGTCAGCGTCTCGCGTTCGGTCGGACGGCCTTCGCGCTTGAAATAACCGCCGGGAATTTTGCCGGCCGCGAAATACTTTTCCTGATAGTTGACGGTGAGGGGGAAGAAATCGATTCCCGGTTTCGGGTTGCGATCGCCGACGGCGGTCGCGAGCACCACGGTCTCGCCATAGGTCGCGACCACGGCGCCATCCGCCTGGCGTGCGATCCTGCCCGTTTCGAGGACAAGCTTCCTGCCGCCCCAATCGAGTTCTTCACGGATTACTTTAAACATTCTTCGTTTCCTTCTTTGCCCGCAGCCGGATTGCCACGAGCTATGATTGCGTCAGCGCCCGTGCGCGAACGCGTAGTCGGACGACGGACGTCTTGTCCGCCATCCGGCGCAATTCGAGAGATTGCGGACGACACGTCCGTTGTCTCGGGTGAGGCCGCGCGGGCCTTTGTCGGCGCGCTTCTCAGCGACGCAGACCCAAACGCGAGATGAGCTGGTCGTAGCGCTTCTCGTCGGTGGACTTGATGTAGTCGAGGAGGCGCCGGCGCTGCGACACAAGCTTGATCAGGCCGCGGCGCGAGTGGTTGTCCTTGACGTGGGTTTTGAAGTGCTCGGTCAGATTGGTGATGCGCTCGGAGAGCACGGCCACCTGCACTTCGGGCGATCCCGTATCGCCTTCCTTGGTTGCGTATTCGGAAATAACGGCTTGTTTGCGTTCAGTGGTGATCGTCATGGGTCTTCCCGGTCATCCAGTTCCAAAATTGAAAACACGAAACGGCCTCAGCTCTCCTTGCGCCAATTCCGCGAGCGCTACCGGCTCGCCTCCCTGCGTTGAGAGAAAGACCGTGAGCCCCTGAAGATCGTCGCTTGGGCCGGCTTCTTCCGTGATCCGGGCGAAAAGATTGGCCCGCATCAAGATCGGATTGCCGCTGCGCAAGCGAACCGCATCCGGGCCCGTCACGGCCAGCGCCGGGATGCCGTCCAGCGCGGTCGAAATGGGCCTCAAGTGCTCAAAAGCGGCGGGACTATGCATAAAAGACTTGAGCTTTTCTAGGGGAATTGCAGCCTCGGCCGAAAAGCCGCCGACGGCCGTCCGCCTGAGGGCGGAAACATGGCCGACCGTGCCCAGCGCCTTGGCCAGGTCCCGCACCCAGGCCCGGACGTAAGTTCCTTTGCCGCATACCATTTCGAACTCGGCATGATGCGGATCGGGCTGCCGGAGAAGCCTTACGGAATGGACGTGAACCGTCCGCGGCTCCAGACAGACCGTCTCGCCTTCGCGGGCCAGATCGTAGGCCCGCTCGCCCTGGACCTTGATGGCGGAATAGGACGGCGGCACCTGGACGAGTTCGCCCGTGAAAGCGGCAAGCGTATTTTCGATGTCCGAGATCAGCGGCCGGGCGGCGGAGGTGGCGGTGACTTCGCCTTCGGCATCGTCGCTGTCGCGCGCCTCGCCCCATGCCGCGGTGAAGCGGTAGGTTTTTTCGGCGTCCATCGCATAGGGAACGGTCTTCGTCGCTTCGCCGAGCGCGACCGCAAGCACGCCGGTCGCCATCGGATCGAGCGTGCCTGCATGGCCCGCCTTCTGCGCATCGAAAACGCGTTTGACGGCGCTCACCACCTGCGTGGAGGTGACGCCGGACGGTTTGTCGACGATCACCCAGCCATGGACGGCGGCGCCTTTTCTTTTACGACTCATCGTCGTCGTCTTCGGTTTTGTCGATGGTCGGGGCCGTCGGCGCGAGATCCTGGCGCACACGCGACGATTTGAGGAGGCCTTCGATCTTCTCCGCCTCCGCGAAGGACGTGTCTTCCACGAAGCGCAGCTCCGGCGTGAACTTGAGTTCGATCATGCGGCCCATCTCGCCGCGCAAAAATCCCTTGTGGCGATTGAGCGCTGCGATCACGGGACCGGCATTCTTGCCGCCCAGCGGCTCGCAGAAGACCGTCGCATGGCGCATGTCGGGAGACGGTATGACTTGCGTCACCGTCACCGAGACGCCGGCCAGATCGGGATCGCGCACTTCGCCGCGACGGAGAATGTCGGAGAGCGCGTGGCGAAGAAGCTCGCCCACGCGCAACTGGCGCTGCGACGGCCCCGCCTTCGCATTCGGCCGCTCGGCATGCGCTGTCCTTCCGCCGGAGCGGCCCGACCTTGGTCTTTGTACGGATGAATGGCGGCGCGGCATGGGATGCGTCCCGCGAAAGGGCGAGCCGTCAAAGCGCGCGCTTGACGGTCTCGACCTCGTAGCACTCGATGATGTCGCCCGGCTGGATGTCCTGGTAATTGGCGAAGGACATACCGCATTCCTGGCCTGCGAGGACTTCGCGCGCTTCGTCCTTGAAGCGCTTGAGCGTCGAAAGCTCGCCTTCATGGATGACGACGTTGTCGCGGATGAGGCGCACCTTGGCGCCGCGGCGCACGACGCCTTCGGTCACGCGGCAGCCGGCGACCTTGCCGACTTTCGAGATAGCGAAGACTTCGAGGATTTCCGCGTTGCCGAGGAACTTCTCGCGCGTTTCCGGAGCCAGCAGGCCCGAGAGCGCCGCTTTCACATCGTCCACGACATTGTAGATGATGTTGTAGTAGCGGATCTCGACGCCGTCTCTGCGCGCGCGGTCGCGCGCCTGGTTGTTGGCACGCACGTTGAAGCCGATGATGGCCGCACCGCTCGCATGCGCGAGGATGACGTCGGACTCGGTGATGCCGCCGACGCCGCCCTGCAGCACCTGCACGGCCACTTCGTCGGTGCCGAGCTTGGCGAGCGCGCCCTGGATCGCTTCGGCCGAGCCCTGCACGTCCGCCTTGATGATGAGCGGCAGCAGGCGCTGCTCGCCTTCCGAACGGCTCTTGAGCAATTGGTCGAGCGTCTGGCGCGAGCTTCCGGCCGAGCGTTGCTCGCGGCGCTTCCTCGCGCGATATTCCGTGACTTCGCGGGCGCGTCCCTCGTTTTCCACGACGACGAATTCGTCGCCCGCTTCCGGCACGCCCGAAAGGCCCAGCACTTCGACGGGCGTCGATGGTCCGGCCGACTCGATCGTTTCGCCGCGGTCGTTGACGAGCAGGCGCACGCGGCCGAACTCGGAACCGGCCACGATGATGTCTCCAACCTTGAGCGTGCCGCGCTGGACGAGCACGGTCGCCACGGGTCCGCGGCCCTTGTCGAGCTTGGCTTCGATCACGGCGCCTTCGGCCGTGCGGTCGGCATTGGCTTTGAGATCGAGCAATTCGGCCTGCAGGAGGATCGTCTCTTCCAGCTTGTCGAGATTGGTGCCTTTGGTCGCGGACACTTCGACGGCGAGCGTTTCGCCGCCCATGTCTTCGACCTGTATCTCGTACTGCAGGAGCTCCGATTTGACGCGGGTCGGATTGGCGTCGGCTTTGTCGATCTTGTTGATGGCGACGATGATCGGCACGCCCGCGGCTTTTGCGTGGCTGATGGCTTCGACCGTTTGCGGCATGACGCCGTCGTCGGCGGCCACCACCAGCACGACGATGTCGGTGACTTTCGCACCGCGCGCGCGCATCGCGGTGAAGGCCGCGTGGCCCGGCGTGTCGAGGAAGGTGATCTTGGCGCCCGATTTGAGCTGCACCTGATAGGCGCCGATATGCTGCGTAATGCCGCCCGCCTCGCCGGCGACGACATCCGTCTTGCGCAGCGCATCGAGCAGCGACGTTTTACCGTGGTCGACATGGCCCATGACGGTGACGACCGGCGGACGCGATTTCAGCGTGCCGGCGTCGTCCTCGGCGCCACGCAGACCTTCGAGCACGTCGGCTTCCGCCACGCGCTTCACGGTGTGACCATATTCGGCGGCGACGAGTTCGGCCGTGTCGGCGTCGATCACGTCGTTGATCTGCGCCATGATGCCGTTCTTCATCAGCACTTTGATGATGTCGACGGCTCTGCGGGCCATGCGGTTGGCGAGTTCGGAAACCGCGATGTGTTCCGGGATCGTCACTTCGCGCGGGCCGGCGGGCGCGGGCGCCTGCTGCTGGCCGGCTCTGTTCACACGTTGCAAATGGCGGCGATAGGCGGCGACCGAACGCGTGCGCTCGTCGTCGTCGGACAACGCTTTGGTGACGGTGAGCTTGCCTCTGCGGCGCGCATCGGGGCTTTTGCGCGCGACGGCGGGTGTCTTGGGCGCAGCGGCTTTGCCGCCGGCTTTCTTGGCGCCGCCCTCTTCCTCTTCCTCGACCTGCGTACGCGTACGGCCGCGCACGACTTCCGTCGGACGGGCGTCGGTCTTGGGCGCCTCTTCCTTTTTCTCGAGACGGCGCGAGGCTTCCTCTTCGGCGTGACGGCGCGCGGTTTCGTCGGCGGCCTTGCGCGCATCTTCTTCGGCTTTGCGCTTATCGGCGGCGGCGCGCTCCTGCGCGAGCTTTGCCTCCTCGACGGCGCGGGTTTTCGCATCTGCGTCGGCACGCTTGCGCGCTTCGGCTTCCTGCACGCGTGCATCGGCAAGCGCGCGGCTGCGGGACTCTTTCTCTTCGTCGGTCAGCTGACGCAGGACCACGCCGGCGCGCGAGTTGTCGCGCGCGACGGCTGCGGTCTGGGAGGGCGCGGCTTCGGCTTTCGGCTTCTCGCCGGCGGCCGGCGCTTTGGCAGCGGCTGGCGCAGCAGGCGCGGCACCGGGTGCGACGCGCGCGCGCTTCTTCTCCACCACCACCGCTTTGGTGCGGCCATGGCTGAAGCTTTGTTTGACGGTCGACGTCTCCGTCTTTTTGAGTGACAGGGTCTTGCCCGTGCGTCCCGCCTGGGCAGAACTGTCGTTCGTCTCGCTCATTCTTGTCCTTTTTCGGGGGCTTTCCGCCCGACACCTTGCCGTCCGGCGGGCCGAAAGCCTTCAAGCCGCGCCGCTTCAAGGATCAATCGCTCCGCGAGCCGCCCCGGTTTGACGGCTGCATGTATCACATTCTCCCGGCCGAGGGCCAAGGCCAATTCGGCGCTCGAGAGGACATCGATCAGATGGGCCTTAACACCTTGATTTAAAGAGGCATTCTTCAGTTTTCGCCGCCCGTCCGGCGCCCCGTCGGAAGCCTCCACCAGGACCGCCGGAGGCACCCGGTCCGAAAGCGCGCGTTCGACATTGTCGAAGCCGAAGACGAGCACACCGGACTTCCGCGCCAGCCCCAGATCGCCCGTCATCCGGCGGACCAGAAGCCGTTCGACACGATCAGGCAGATCGGCATCGGCTTTGACGTCGGCCTTGGCCGCCCGCGCAAAGAGGTTCTTCGCGACAGCCTTCTCGACCTGGGCCCGCTCCGCCTTCACCCAGATGCCGCGGCCCGGAAGGTTCTCTTCGATGTCGGGGACGATCCGACTGTCCGGCCCCACGACGAAACGCACACGCTTTTCATCGGGCAAAATCTCGCCCGTGACGATGCAGCGGCGTTCGCGGCCGCTTGCCTCGTCTTCGCGTGTCACGTCGTCGGCTGCGTTCACGCGCCCTCTTCCTCCGTCTCGCCGCCTTCTTCCGCGACGTCTTCTTCCTCAGGCAGCGCCTCGATCCAGCCTGCCTTCACGCGCGCCGTCATGATGATCGCATTGGCGTCGTCCGGCGTGAGCTCGAAGCCTTCGAGCGCGCCGGTTACGCGCACGCGCTCCTTGTCCTTCGTCACTTCGTAATAGCCGAGGAGATCGTCGGTGGCGCAGCCGGCGAGGTCGTCGAGCGTCTTGATGCCCGCCTCGCCCAGCGACACGAGCATTTGCGGCGTCACACCTTCGACTTCCGCGACGGCGTCTTCGACACCCAGTTCGCGGCGCTTGTCGTCGAGCTGTTTGTTGTGCGCTTCGATATGCTCGAGCGCACGGGCCTGCAGCTCCTGCGCCGTCTCCTCGTCGAAGCCTTCGACGGAGGCGAGGTCGTTCAGCGGCACATAGGCCACGTCTTCGACATTGGCGAAGCCTTCCGATGCGAGCAGCTGGGCTACGGTCTCGTCCACATCCAGCGCCTCCATGAAGAGCTGCGTGCGTTCGGCGAACTCCTTCTGCCGGCGCTCGGATTCTTCCTGCTCGGTCAGGATGTCGATCTGCCAGCCGGTGAGCTGCGAGGCGAGACGCACATTCTGGCCGCGGCGGCCGATGGCGAGCGACAGCTGCTCGTCGGGCACGACCACTTCGACGCGGTGCGTATCTTCGTCGAGCACGACCTTGGAGACTTCCGCCGGCGCCAGCGCGTTGACGATGAAGGTCGCGGGCTCGCCCGACCACGGGATGATGTCGATGCGCTCGCCTTGCAGCTCCTGCACGACCGCCTGCACGCGCACGCCGCGCATGCCGACGCAGGCGCCGACCGGATCGATCGAGGAGTCCTTGGAAATCACGGCGATCTTGGCGCGGCTGCCGGGATCGCGCGCCACGGCGCGGATCTCGATGATGCCGTCATAGATTTCCGGCACTTCCTGCGCAAAGAGGCGCACCATGAACTGCGGATGGCTGCGGGAGAGGAAAATCTGCGGCCCGCGGGTTTCGCGGCGCACGTCGTAGATATAGGCGCGGATGCGGTCGCCGGTGCGGAAGCTCTCGCGCGGGATCATCTCGTCGCGGCGCACCACGCCTTCGGCGCGGCCGAGATCCACCACGACGGAACCGAATTCCACACGCTTGACGATGCCGTGGATGATCTCGCCGATGCGGTCCTTGTACTCTTCGTACTGACGCTCGCGCTCGGCGTCGCGCACCTTCTGCACGATCACCTGTTTGGCGTTCTGTGCGTTGATGCGGTTGAAATCGACCGGCGGCAGCGTCTCGGCGATGATGTCGCCGACCTGCGCGGCCGGGTTGCGCATGCGCGCGTCCTCGAGCGAAATCTCGATCTTGTTGTTCTCGACCTGCTCGACCACGTTCAGGTAACGCGACACATGCGTCTCGCCCGTCTTGGGATCGATCTCGACCTTGATCTCGTTCTCGCTGCCGTAATGGGCCTTGGCCGCGCGCTGCATCGCCTCTTCCATCGCGTGCAACACGACGGATTTGTCGATCGACTTGTCGCGGGCCACTGCGTCCGCGATCTGCAGAAGCTCGGTCCTGTTGGCGGAAACGGCCATGTCTTTCTCCTACTGCTTCGGCGTTTTGCGCGCCTTCAAATCTTCTTCGATGAGCTTGTCGGTCAGCACGAGCTTCGCCTCGGCGATGTTCGTGAACGGAAATTTGAGCCGCGTACCGGCCGCATCCACGACGACGTCGTTGCCGTCGAGCCCCAGGAGCGTGCCCTTGAAACGCTTGCGGCCGGAGGCGTCCGGCACGGCCAGCTCGAGCTTCGCCTCGTGGCCCGACCAGCGCGCGAAATCGGTGATGCGCGTCAGCGGCCGGTCGATGCCGGGCGAAGAAACCTCGAGGTCGTATTCGCCTTCGATCGGGTCTTCCGCGTCGAGAAATTCCGACAGCGCACGCGACAGGTTCGCGCAGTCCTCGACATCCATCTGTCCGTCGGGCCGCTCGGCCATCACCTGCAGCGTCTTCCGCTTGCCGCCGATCAGACGCAGGCGCACGAGCCTGTAGCCCGCGGCCTCCACCTTGGGCGCGATGATCGGTTCCAGATGCGACATGGCCGTGAGAATGGCCGCGATCCTTGTCTTGCTCGACCGGCCTGAGACCGGCCACGGAAAAACCTTTCCCGCGCGGCGGTCCTTTCAGACTGCCACCGAACGTCATTTCTGATGTGCGGGAATGGGCAGTGATATAGGCCGCTCGACCGGAAAGCGCAAGGTCGGCGTTTGTTGCCATTGCCGAAACGCCCTGCGATCAGGGTGAATAACAGGGCGATGTTTTTTTCGGGTGCGCGCAGGTGTGCCGGAAAGCGGCGTGCCGCAGGGCTTTCCTCGAACCGAGGCCGAATCCCCGTTTCGAAAAACAGGGCGGAACAGGGCGATTTTCGTCCGTATACGTCGTTTTCCGGCCCGTTCCGGCCCGCGCGGAACGCCGTGCGCAGACGCGCCATGCGGCCTCGGCGCTACAGCATCCTCGCAATGTCGGGGTTGTACCGAAACGTGTAGTACATTTGATCAAAAATGGCAAAACAAATGTTCGTGCGCGCACCGCGTCGCACCCCATAATTTTCAAGCCCAAAGCGGGCGTATCGGTTCGCACGCATAGTCATCATTGCGCGCTATTCACGGGAAAACTTGTGTCGAGCCCACGATATTGAGTGCGGCGACGGGGGATGCGCAATCGTCATCACCGGATCACCCGCATGTTCAAGTCCTTCTTTCCCCGCCCGAAGCCCTTCTTCTGCTCGGCACTTCTTTGGACCGCCATTGCCGTCGCCCTCTGGTACGCGATAGGCCGCCGCCTGGGCAGCGACATCGGATTTGCGGGACCCAAGACGCCCGTCGCCAACGTGGCAATGTTTTGGTCGGGGACGTTCCTGTGGTTCTACCTCTATTTCGCTGCGGCACTGGCGCTTTTCGCCGGCTTTTGGCGTTGGTTCGCGCCGCATCCGTGGTGGCGCTGGTCCATCCTGGGCTCCGCACTCATCCTCTTCGTCGTGTATCTCGAAGTTGAAGTGAGCGTAGCCATCAACATCTGGTACGGACCGTTTTGGGACATGGTCCAGGCCGCGCTCGGGCATACCAAGCACGTCACGGCGGGCGCGTTTTACGGCCAACTCATGGATTTCGCGGGCATCGCGCTTCTTGCGGTGACCGTGGGCGTGATGACGAGCTTCTTCGTCAGCCACTATATCTTCCGGTGGCGCACGGCCATGAACGAGTACTACACGGCCAATTGGGGCCGGCTCAGGCTGATCGAAGGCGCAGCCCAGCGCGTGCAGGAAGACACGATGCGCTTCTCGTCGACGACGGAAAGCCTCGGAGTCTCCTTCATCAATTCCATGATGACGCTGATCGCTTTCCTGCCGGTGCTGATGACACTCTCGGCACACATCACGCGGCTCCCCATCGTGGGCGCGATCCCGCAGCCCCTCGTCATCAGCGCCGTATTGTGGTCGGTATTCGGCACCGGGATCCTCGCGCTGATCGGCATCAAGCTGCCGGGCATTGAATTTCGCAACCAACGCGTCGAGGCAGCCTACCGCAAAGAGCTCGTCTACGGCGAAGACAGCACCGCGCGCGCCCAGCCCCCGACGGTGCGTGAGCTGTTCGCGGCCGTGCGAAAGAACTATTTCCGGCTCTACCTCCACTTCGCCTATTTCAATGTCGGCCGGTATCTGTATCTGCAGGCGGACACCATATTTCCGTTGATCCTCCTCGGACCGACGGTCATCGCCGGCGTCATCACCTTCGGTTTGCTCAATCAGATCGTCAACGCCTTCGGCCAGGTGCGCGGTTCGTTCCAGTATCTCATCAATTCCTGGACGACGGTGGTGGAGTTGACTTCGATCTACAAGCGCTTGCGCTCCTTCGAAGCGGCGATTGGCGACGAGCCGTTGCCGTCGATCGAATTCCGCACGGATGGAGAGGTATCCGCACCTGTGCGTCCCGTTTCGGCCGAGCCTGCCGTTCGACAGACGAGAGAAAGGACGACGGCGAAACTCGACGCCTGACGTTCGTCAGCACCGGACAAATCTCAGAAACGCCGGTTTGCCATGCAGTTCTTTCGCTTCGTAGCGCGTCTGCGGCCAGTCGGCGGTGCGCGTGTGCCAGTCTTCGGCGCGCGTGGCGGTCCATTGAAACGCCGGATGTACCGTCAGGCGTTCGAGCGTCCAGGTGAGATAGCCCGCATCGTCGCTGGCAAAGCGGAATTCCGCGCCTTGTTTCATCACGCGTGCGAGCTGATCGAGCGTTTCCGTCTGCACGAAGCGGCGCTTGTGATGGCGCGTCTTCGGCCACGGGTCGGGAAAGAGAAGAAACACACGCCCGAGCGACGCATCGGGCAGTGCATCGATGATGTTGCGTGCGTCGTCGGAATAAAGGCGGATATTGGCCGGCGCGCTCTCGCCCGCCGCCAGCTTCGATAGAAGTTTCGCCACGCCGGAGGTGTAGGGCTCCGCGCCGATCAATCCGACGTTCGGGTGGTGCGCCGCCTGCCACAATAAATGCTCGCCGGCGCCGAAGCCGATCTCGAGCCAGACGTCGTCGACGGCCTTCGCGAAATAGCGCTTCGGATCGCGAGCCTCCTCGAGCGCGAGCGCAAGCTCGGGCAGCAGCGTTTCGAGCAAACGCTCCTGATGCGGCGAAAGCTTCGGCCCTTTGCGGCGGCCGTAGAGCTTGCGGCGATGTTCGATCAAAACGCCTTCTTCAGCTGCGGCGCGAGGATGTCGGTGCGTTCCCATGAGAAACCGCCGTCGGCATCGGGCTCGCGGCCGAAATGGCCGTAGGCTGCCGTGCGGGCATAGATCGGCTTGTTGAGGCCCAGATGCTCGCGGATGCCGCGCGGCTTGAGGCTCATCAGCTGCGGCAGCACGGCCGCCAGCTTCTCTTCGTCCACGCGTCCCGTGCCGTGGAAGTCGACATAGAGCGACAGCGGATCGGCCACGCCGATGGCATAGGAAATCTGAATCGTGCAGCGATCGGCCAGGCCTGCCGCGACGACGTTCTTCGCGAGATAGCGCGCGGCATAAGCCGCCGAACGGTCGACCTTCGTCGGATCCTTGCCGGAGAACGCGCCGCCGCCGTGCGGCGCCGCACCGCCATAGGTGTCGACGATGATCTTGCGGCCGGTCAGGCCGCAATCGCCGTCGGGGCCGCCGACGACGAATGCCCCCGTCGGATTGACGTGCCACACGGTCTCGTCCGTGATCCAGTCCCTCGGCAGCGCCTTGCGGATGTAGGGTTCGACGACGGCGCGCACATCTTCGGACGTCATCTTCGCGTCGAGATGCTGCGTCGACAGCACGATCTGCGTCGCTTCGACGGGCTTGCCGTCCGCGTAACGCAGCGTCACCTGGCTTTTCGCGTCGGGACCGAGCTTCGGTTCCTTGCCGCTGTGACGGGCTTCCGCGAGCAGGCGGAGAATCTTGTGGCTGTAGAGAAGCGGCGCCGGCATCAGTTCCGGCGTTTCGCGGCAGGCGTAACCGAACATGATGCCCTGGTCGCCCGCGCCTTCGTCCTTGTTGCCGGAGGCGTCGACGCCCTGCGCGATATGCGGCGACTGCGCGTGCAGCAGCACTTCGATGTTGGCGTTGCGCCAGTGGAAGCCGTCCTGCTCATAGCCGATGTCCTTGATCGCCTTGCGAGCGACCTCGATGACATTGTCGACCATGATGTGCTTGGGCCCGCGCGTCTCGCCGGCAATGATCACGCGGTTCGTCGTCGCCATCGTTTCGCAGGCGGCGCGGATGTCCCACTCCGAAAGGCCGCTCTTGGGGCCCTCGCGGAAGAACAGATCGACAACTTCGTCGGAAATGCGGTCGCAGACCTTGTCGGGATGCCCCTCGGACACGCTTTCGCTGGTAAAAAGATAGTTGGACATCGACATGGCAGGCCCTCGACCGGATACGGCCCCTCTCTCGCAAGGAAAATCCCCGGGGTCAACGGGGCGGATTCTGTCGAAAGGATTCTTGCTGGGACCGCCGGCTTCCAGCCGGCATGGTGACACCCGTGCCAATGCTGAAAGGTCTGCTGTGTTTCACAGATGCCGGCTGGAAGCCGGCGGTCCCAGCAAGACCATCCTTCCCGGCAAGACTGTCCTTCAAAGAATAAATCTGGACAGATCCTGGTCCCTCGCCAGCTCCTCCACGCGCTCGAGCACGTAGGCGCGGTCGATGCGCACGGTTTCGCCGGTGCGCTCGCTGGCCGAGAAGCTGATGTCGTCGAGCACGCGCTCGATCACGGTCTGAAGCCTCCGCGCGCCGATATTCTCGACGCTCGCGTTCACCTGGGCCGCGATATCGGCGATTGCCGAGATGCCGTCTTCGGTGAAATCGAGCTTCAGGCCCTCCGTCTCCATCAGCGCCACATATTGCTTGATGAGGCTGGCTTCGGGTTCGGTGAGGATGCGCTGGAAATCGTCGCGGCTGAGCGCCTTCAGTTCGACACGGATGGGAAGGCGGCCCTGCAGCTCCGGCAGAAGATCCGAAGGCTTCGCCGTGTGGAACGCGCCCGAGGCGATGAAGAGGATGTGGTCCGTCTTCACGCTGCCGTGCTTGGTGGCAACCACCGTGCCTTCGATGAGCGGCAGAAGATCGCGCTGCACGCCTTCGCGGCTGACGTCGCCGCCGCCTCTGTATTCGCTGCGGGCGCAGATCTTGTCGATCTCGTCGATGAAGACGATGCCGCTCTGCTCGACCACATCGATGGCGTCGCGGATGACGGCGTCGTTGTCGAGAAGCTTGTCGGCTTCTTCCGCCACCAGGGGATCGCGCGCGGCCGCCACCGTGATGCGGCGTTTCTTCGGTTTGCCGCCGAACGCCTTGCCCAGCATGTCGGAGAGATTGACCATGCCGATCTGCGCGCCGGGCATGCCGGGAATCTCGAACAGGGGCTGACCGCCGCCGGCTTCGCGCATGTCGATCTCGATTTCCCTGTCGTCGAGTTCGCCGGCGCGCAGCTTCTTGCGGAAGCTTTCGCGTGTCGTGCTGCTGGTGCTGCCGCCCGTCAACGCATCGACGACGCGGTCTTCGGCACGATCCTCGGCCTGCGCCTGCACGTCCTTGCGGCGCCTGTCGCGCAATTGCGCGATACCGATCTCGAGAAGATCGCGCACGATCTGTTCCACGTCGCGGCCGACATAGCCCACTTCGGTGAATTTCGTCGCTTCGACCTTCAGGAACGGCGCCTGCGCGAGCTTGGCAAGACGGCGCGAAATCTCCGTCTTGCCGACGCCGGTCGGTCCGATCATGAGAATGTTCTTGGGCAAAACTTCTTCGCGCAATTCGGGGCCGAGCTGCTGACGCCGCCAGCGATTGCGCAGCGCGATGGCGACGGCGCGCTTGGCTTCGCCCTGGCCCACGATGAAGCGGTCGAGTTCGGAAACGATTTCGCGCGGCGTGAAGCTGCTCATGGAATGCTTTCGATGACGAGATTGTCGTTGGTGTAGATGCAGATGTCGGCGGCGATCTTCATGGCACGCCGCGCGATCTCTTCCGCGGAAAGATCGAGCGGCAGGAGCGCGCGGGCGGCGGCGAGCGCAAACGGCCCGCCGGAACCGATGCCGGCCACGCCGTCTTCCGGTTCCACCACATCGCCCGTGCCGGAGAGGATGAGCGAGGCCTTGGCGTCGGCCACGATCATCATGGCTTCGAGGCGGCGCAGATAGCGTTCCGTGCGCCAGTCCTTCGCCAGTTCCACGCAGGCGCGCGCGAGATTGCCCGGATGCTGTTCCAGCTTGGATTCAAGGCGCTCGAACAGCGCGAACGCGTCCGCCGTGGCGCCCGCGAAACCCGCGATGACATCGCCCTTGCCCAGGCGGCGGACCTTGCGCGCATTGGCTTTCATCACCGTGGCGCCGAGCGTCACCTGCCCGTCGCCCGCGATGACGACCGTGCCGCCCTTGCGGACGGAAAGAATGGTGGTGGAGCGCCAGCGTTCGGCTTCGTCTTTGGGCTTGGGCATGGCCTTGATCCTGAAACGTCGTCGGACGTTCAGATAGGACGTGAGGTAGCCCGCTGCAACTCCAGGCGAAAAAGCCGGGGAACTCCGGCTAACGCGCGTCGCGCGCGGTCAGATAGATCGCCTGGTCTTCGTAGGAAATGTAGACGTGGAAGGCCCTGAGCGCGGCAAGGCCGACAAGCGCATCAGGGCCGATGCCTCCGTTGCTTTCAGACAGCCACACGGTCGGTTGATGCACCGATGCACCGTCGAGCGACAGGACACCGAACGGATAGGTGTAGGGCGAATGTTTGCCCGCGATGCGATGGAGTTGGGCCGGATCGTCGCTCCAGCTGAATTCGCGCCGCGCCAACGGCAGCGGCATCGACACGGCGGGCGGCGCACCGGTATCGACGATGGCGGTCAGCGACACGCCGTCGAGCTTCACGTCGGCGACCATGTGATGGCCGGGATCGAAATGAAACGGCAGGACCGCAAAAGGCTGCTTCGTCCAATAGACGACCCGGCCCCTGCAATGATGCCGCGCGAAGAGAATCATCTTGTTCTGCGCGAAATCGAGTTCGACGTCGTAATTGCGCGCAATGTCCGCGCCCAAAAGTCCCACGGCCGGCGGCTCAATGAAGCGATCGGGCAGAATGCCGAAACGGAAATTCGTGCCTTTCATGCCGCCGATCAAGAAGGTCGGCGCGATGGCTTCGTCGCGCACGCGCGTCCCGTTCAGCATCTTGTATTCGAAGCCGACGGCGAACATCTGGCGGTCGAGGCCGAGGTCGTTCGCTTCATTGTTCAAGAGCATGCTGGTTGGAGCACCGGTGTCGAGCACCACTGGAATCTGGTGATCGTTGAGGGTCACCGGCACAATGATGCGTTGGGGATTTTCCGTGCCGATGTCCAACGTAGCCAGCCGCGAAAGCCGGCAATCGTCGTCCGCGAGCGCATTGCTTGACGCGCAGGCAAGCGCCAGCGCAAAGAAGACCGCATATCTTGCTGACATTATCCCGCCCTCTTCTCGTAGTGGATTCTGTATTGCAGAATTGCGACAGTCTTTTGTCAGATGACGCGGACGCTGATGACCGGACTTCCTTCGATTCCCTTCGTCGACATCCGGGACGGCACGCCGCTCGAACTTCTCATCCGCTTTCCCGACAAGGCGAAAGCGCTGGCGAAGGCGACGACGGAAACGTTCGGCACCGCCTCGCGGCTCGCGAGCACGATGGCCTTTCCTTTCACCGATCGCGCCTCGCGCGCCTGGCTCGCGCGCACCGACAATCCTTATCGCGCGGAGATCGGCGCGTTTGAAGCGCTGCTCGGCATCAAGGGCGTGACGACGCTCAACATCTGCTTCGAGTGGGGCTGCACCGGCGGCGCTTTCCGCGTCGGCGATGATGTCGTGCTCCGTCGCGTGCTCGACTGGAAATTCCCGGCGCTGGGCGAACATCTCGTGGTGGCGCACCAGTCGGGTCCGGCCGGCGATTTCTACAACGTCACCTGGCCCGCCATGAGCGGCATCTATCATGCGATGGCGCCGGGGCGTTTCGCGGCCGCCATCAACCAGGCGCCGATGCGACGGCATGGGCGTACGCTTGCGCTCGACTGGGCGAAGAACCGCATCGATACCGGAGCCGGGATGGGCCTGCCGGCCGCGCATCTCCTGCGCCGCGCGTTCGAGACCGCGCCCGACTACGCCTCCGCCAAACGCATGCTGTCGCGCGCGCCGATCGCCGTGCCTGCGATCTTCATCCTGGCCGGTCTCGGCGAAGGCTGCGTCGTCGAGCGGACCGAGACCGATGTCGCCGTGCGCGAGCTGGACGGCGATCGCGTCTGCGCCTCCAACCATTTCGAGACGCGGCTCAACGAGACGGCCAAAGCCTGGCATCCGCGCTCCAGGGACAGCCCTGAACGGCTCGCCTGCGCGCTGTCGCTGGAGGCTGCCGAGGTCGAAGCCGGCTTTGCCTGGTTCAAGCCGCCCATCGCCAATCCCACCAGCCGCGTCGTCCTGAACGCCTGCCCAAGGACAAACGCGCTCGCCGTGATGGGCGTCCACGGCGAAACGCCGGTGACGGCGCCGTTTAGCCTCGGAGCCGGCCTTTAACCCCGCCGCCACGCTTGGTATCTAACATCCGTCTGGACACGGAGATTCCCATGCGCACCGCCACTGTCGAGCGCAAAACCCGCGAGACCGAGATTGCCGTTTCCCTCGACCTCGACGGGGCCGGCGATTGCGACATCGACACGGGAATCGGCTTCCTCGACCACATGCTCGAGAGCTTCGGCCGCCATTCCATGATCGACCTGAAAGTGCGGGCGCAGGGCGATCTGCATGTCGACTTCCATCACACGACGGAAGACACGGCCATCGTCATCGGCCAGGCGATCAGGAAAGCGCTCGGCGACTATGCGGGCATCACGCGTTTCGGTTCGGCGCATATTCCGATGGACGAGACGCTGACGCGCGCTTCAGTCGACGTCTCCAACCGGCCTTACTTCGTCTGGCGCGTGAAGGTGCCGGCACCGAAGCTCGGCGAGATGGACACGGAGCTGTTCAAGGAATGGTTCCAGGCGCTGTCGCAGCATGCAGGGCTGTGCCTGCATGTCGAAAACCTCTACGGCGAGAACAGCCACCACATCGTCGAAAGCTGCTTCAAGGCGACAGCGCGCGCGCTGCGCCAGGCGATCGCGCCGGATGATCGGCTGGAGGGTCAGGTGGCGTCGACGAAGGGCACGCTGTAATCGCATCCGCGAGCGGCGGGCTCCAAGCGGGTTTGCCCGAGGCCATTGCCAAGGTGAAATATCCATCTAAATCAAAATCTTGACGTCGAGTCATAATTGTTGACACTCGCGTCATTTTTGTTGACTTTCCTGACGCATTAGTCATAATTGTAGTTTCGGCAGACGACAGGAGAAGTCCATGGCGCAGATCACCAAAGACAATGCCTATGATGCGGTGGCGCCGGACGATTTTCCGGCCATGCTGGACGTCGAGCGCTACGGCAGGCGCTCCACGGCGTTCGACAAGATCATCTCGGCGACGCACGACCATTTCTGGGATCCGCTCGACAAGAAGTACATCGACTTCACCGCGCCGTTCGACCAGACGACGCAGCAAATCCTGCCCGATGAATTCTTCCCCATTTTCTCGACGAAGCTGGGCGAAAAGCTGACGCCCGCGCAGCACGTCCGTTTCGCGAACCAGTCGGCGCGCTGGTCGCTGTCGTCGATCCTGCACGGCGAACAGGGCGCGCTGGCGCTGTCGGCGTCGCTCTGCCACATCCTGCGCGATCCGGGCGCCCAGGAATACGCCGCCAACCAGACACGCGAAGAAGCCCGTCACGTCACCGCGTTTGCGGCCTACATCAAGGCGCGTTGGGGCACGCCGCTGCCCTGCGGCCCGACGCTCGAGACGCTGCTCACCGACATCGTGCTGGCGCCGGAGGTCTACAAGAAGATCGTCGGCATGCAGATGCTGGTCGAAGGCCTCGCCATGGGCGCGTTCGCCACGCTGTTCCAGAAGTCGCGCGATCCGCTGCTCGTCAAGCTCTGCCAGCTCGTGATGACGGACGAAGCCTTCCACCACAAATTCGGAAAGATCTGGGCCGACCGCACGATCCCGAAGCTGTCCGCCGAAGAGCACAACATCGTCGAGGACTGGGCGGCGCAATGCTTCCAGACGCTGCTCTTCAACCTCATCAATCCCGAGCAGATGAAGGCCGTCTATGCCGAAGTGGGCATCGAATGGCAGGAGGCGATGGCCGCGATCCAGGAAGCCTTCGGCGACGAGCATCGCCGCGAGCAGATGAAGGAATCGGCCAACATCTTCCGCGTCCTCATCAAGACGCTGCTCAACGCCGGCATCATCACCGACCGCACCCGCAACTTCTACGGCATGTATGTCGACATGGAAGGCCTCCAGGCGGAAGGCGAGCGCATGGTGGGCGACGACATCGCGGAGGAAGGCATCAAGTTCCTGCAATCGGTGAACTTCGGCGACCAGGCGAAGATCGTCCGCATCGCGGCGGAATAAATCGTCCAAACGAATTCGGTTGCGAGAAGGCCCGGCATCGTCCGGGCCTTTTTGTCTGGTGCGGCGGCCAAGGCAGCAAAAAAAGATTCACCACAGAGGCACAGAGACACGGAGAAGAAAGATTTTAACGCAGTGGTTTCGCGGGCTACGCAGAGAAGGTTTCGCGCGCGTCAGCGCGCAGCCATTTCTGTCGCGAACGTATCTGCGCGCTTCGCGCGCGATTCCACTGCGGCCGCTGCGTTACCTCCGCGTCCACTGCGTTGAATCTTTCTTCTCCGTGTCTCTGTGCCTCTGTGGTGAATCTTTTCTGATCGCGCAATTGACTCCGGCGTTCCCGGAATGTTCCTATGCCGCTCATGGCGATAACCGCACAGGATGTGGCGCGCGGCGTGAGCCGGCTTTTGCTGCAGGAGGGCTTCAGCCCGATCCTCGAATTCACGCTGGCGAACGGGCGACGGCTCGACGTGGCGGCGCTGGGCGGCGACGGCACGATCCTGGGCGTCGAGATCAAAGTGGCCGTCGGCGATCTCAAGCAGGACGTCAAATGGCCCGACTATCGCGAGTTCTGCGAGCTCTTTTACTTCGCGATCCCGCCCGACTTCCCCGATGAGCTGGTGCCGGCCGACACGGGCCTGATCGTCGCCGATCGCTATGGCGGCGCCATCGTGCGGCCGTCGCCGGTCGCCACGCTGCATGCGAGCCGCAGGAAAGCCGTGACGCTCAGCTTCGCAAAAGTCGCCGCCGAACGGCTCAACCTCGCGCTCGAGCTCACCGCCGATACGACGCGCATCCTCGGAGAGAGTCCGGAATGACGAAGACGAAAAAGAAGCCGGCCGCGAAAAAGAAATCTGCGGCCGAAGCGAAGAAAGCGTCGCGCGGCCTTACGGAAGCGCAATTCAAGAAGATCGCACTCACCTTTCCGGGCACGAGCGAAGGCTCGTCCTATGGTTCGCCCGCAATTCTCCTGCTGAACAAGTTCTTCACGCGGTTGCGCAGCGAAGACGATTCGATCGTGCTGAAAGTCTCATCAATCGACGAGCGCGACATGCTTCTGCAGGCCGATCCCGCGACGTTCCACATCACCGATCACTATAAGAATTATCCGGCCCTGCTGGCGCGTCTCGAAAAGCTCGATCCCGCAACGCTCAAAACGATGCTCGAACGCCGCTGGCTCGCGATGGTGCCGAAGAAGATGCAGAAAGAATTTCCTCACCCGCGATAGCGGGGAGGAAACTACCGCGGGCTTCGCTTCGCCAGGATCCGCTGCAAGGTGCGGCGGTGCATGTTGAGGCGCCGCGCCGTCTCCGACACGTTGTGGCCGCAGAGCTCGTAGACGCGCTGGATGTGTTCCCAGCGCACGCGATCGGCCGACATGGGATTTTCCGGCGGCCTGGGCTTATGGCCCGGCGGCGCCAGCAAGGCGGCCAGGATGTCGTCGGCGTCGGCCGGCTTCGGGATGTAATCGATGGCGCCGTATTTCACCGCGGCGACGGCGGTGGCGATATTGCCGAAGCCCGTCAGGACCACGACGCGCGCGTCCGGCTTCACCGCGTGCAGCATCTCGACCACGTCGAGGCCGGAGCCGTCGTCCAGCTTCAGGTCGACCACGGCATAGGCCGGCGGGGCTTCCTTGGCCCGGGCCACGCCCTGCGCCACGGTCTCCGCGATGACGACGCCGAAGCCGCGGGCTTCCATGGCGCGCGCCAATCGCTCGCGGAAGGGGCGGTCGTCCTCCACAATCAGGAGTGTGCGGTCTTCGGTCGTAGGGGCTAGCGTCATTAGGTCACCTCGCGCGCGGGCCAATAGCGCCGCCGAGCCCCGAGGGCAAGCGCCAGCATACGAAATTCCACGTCAGGAGGCCACAGTCGAGCCCGGCTGGCGCTCGCCATCGATCGCCCCACGCGGCCAGCGCAGCGCCACCCGGGCGCCCCCGTCCTGCAGATTCCGGGCGCGGACGCTGCCTCCTGTCCGCTCGATCAGCGTCTTGGCGATGAAAAAGCCCAGCCCCATGCCCTGCTGGCCGGTGAAGGCGTCGCTGGGCGAAAGCTGGGTTTCGCCAAGCGCGTAGCTGCCGGGCCGGGAGGTCACGTAGGGCTCGCCGATCCGCTCCAGGATTTCCGGCGCGAAGCCCGGCCCGTCGTCCTCGACGAGCAGCCTGAGGTCGGCCATGGTCCAGCGGGCCGTGATCTGGACGCGGCTGGAGGCGAAATCGGCCGCGTTGGCCACGATGTTGCCCAAGCCATGGATCAGCTCCGGCACGCGCCAGACCTTGGGCTCGGTGTCGCCGCCGGGATCGAGCTCAACCGTGATCTCCACGTCGCCGCCGCGGTAGTCGTTGGCGATCTCGTCCAGCAACGCGCCCAGGGGCAGACGATCGGCGGCGCCGAGCGCAGCTTCCTCCGGCCTTGCGAGCCTCGTGAGGATGCCGCGGCAGCGTTCGGCCTGCGCGCGCAGGAGACGGACGTCCTCGGCCTCGGGCGAATCCGCGGGCAAGGCGCGTTCGAGTTCGCGGGCGACGACGGCGATGGTGCCGAGCGGCGTGCCCAACTCGTGCGCGGCAGCGGTTGCAAGTGCGCCCAGCGACGCGAGACGATGCTCGCGCGCCAGCGCCAGTTGAGTGGCGGAAAGACCCGCCTGCATGCGCGCGCTTTCGCTGGCGATTCGCCAGGCATAGATCGACATGAATCCGATGCCGATGACGAGCGACGCCCAGATGCCGACGAGATAAAGCGGCGGCAGCGGCAGGGGTTCGTTCGCGGCCCACGGCAACGGCGCGTGCTCCACGGCGATCACCGATACCGACACAAAGGCCAGAGCGGCAAGGATCAGCGTATTGCCGAGATCGAGCGTCGACGCCGCGATGACGACGGGCGCCAGGAACATCAGCGCAAAAGGATTGGCGATGCCGCCGGTCAGATAGAGCAGCGCCGCCAGCTGCACGATGTCATAGGCAAGATAGAACGTCGCTTCGCGATTGGTCAGGCGGTGCGTCGCCGGATAGAGGACGGCAAGGCCGACATTGAGCAGCGCGCTCATCGCGATGGCGACCATGCATTCGATGAACGGCAATTTATAATTCAGCCCGAAATGCACGAGGAACAGCGTCGCCGACTGTCCGGCGATGGCGAGCCAGCGCAGATTGCTCAGCGTTCTGAGCCTGACGCGCCCCCGTGCCAGCGAGGCGACGGAGAAGCGGTCCGTATCGCGTTGCGTGTTCCAGGCGGCGGTCCAGCCGCGCCATCTTGCGTTCAGCGTGGGATTCATGAGGGGCGAGACGTCATGGCTCCTTGCGGCGGGGTCCGGATATTCTATCAATGCGCCGTCGCGTCTGTCTTGGATATCCATGCGTCGAACGTCCACCGTCCTTCTTTTGTGCGCCCTGGTGCTCGCGGTCGCGGCGAGCGTGGCCCTCTGGCGGCTGTCCGACCGGTACGGGCCCGGCAGCGGAACCGCCGCAATCGGCGGGCCCTTTGTGCTCACCGACCAGAACGGCCACCCCCGCAGCGACCGCGATTTTCACGGCCGCTTCGTGCTTCTCTATTTCGGCTATAGTTTTTGCCCGGACGTCTGCCCCACGACGCTCGCCAAGATTGCGAGCGCGCTCGGCAAGCTGGGCCCGCAGGCGGACCGTTTCGTTCCCATCTTCATCACGGTCGATCCGGCGCGCGACACGCCGTCCGTACTCAAGAGCTATCTCGCGGCGTTCGGGCCGCAATTTGTCGGCCTCACCGGCAAACCGTCCGACATCGCCAAAGTCGCGCACAGCTATCGCGTCTACTATGCGAAGCATCCTCTCGCCGGCGGAAACTATGCGATGGATCATTCGAGCGTGATCTACCTGCTCGATCCGGACGGCAATTTCGTCAAAGCCTATGACGACGATGCGAGCCCGGCCGCGCTGGCGGATGATTTGAAGAAGCAGCTTTGATTCTGTTCCCCCACCGACGTCATCGCCCGGTGCGCGGAGCAGCGCGTCCGGGCGACCCGATTTTCGTCGCACAATGGAATTGGATCACCCGGATGCCGCGCAAAGCGCGGCCCCGTGTGATGACGAAGTAAAGAGAAGGTTGTGCCTCAACCCGGTCAGAGTTTCGGCAGCGGCAGATTGTTCTGCGCGCAGGCGGCGATCATCGTGTTGCGCATGAGGCAGATGATCGTCATGGCGCCGACGCCGCCCGGCACCGGCGTGATGTGGCCGGCGACTTCCGCCGCTTCCGCGTAAGCGACATCGCCCACGATCTTCGCTTTGCCTTCTGCATTCACGACGCGATTGATGCCGACGTCGATGACGGTGGCCCCCGGCTTGATCCAGTCGCGCGTAACGAATTCGGGCTTTCCGATCGCGGCGACGAGAATGTCGGCGCGGCGCGCGAGCTCGGGGAGATGCCGCGTCTTCGAATGCGCCATGGTGACGGTGGCGTTTTCCGCAAGCAGCAGTTGCGCGGCGGGCTTGCCGAACAGCAGGGAGCGGCCGATGACGACGGTGTCGAGGCCGGCGATGTCGCCCAGCGTTTCCTTCAGCATCATCATGACGCCCGCCGGCGTGCACGAAATGAGCTTGGCGCGGCCGCTGAGCAGCAGTCCCGCATTTGTCGGCGTCAGCGCGTCGACATCCTTCGCAGGATCGAGCGTGTCGAGAACGGCGGCTTCGCGCACCTGCTTCGGCAGCGGCATCTGCACGAGAATGCCGTGCACCCTGGGATCGTCATTGAGCGCGCGCACCTGCGCCAGAACGTCGACTTCGCTCGCAGTCGCGGGCATGGGCACATTTACGGCGTGATAGCCGAGCTCGCGCGCCATCTTGCCCTTGTTGCGGACATAGATTTCGCTGGCGGGATCGTCGCCCACGAGAACGGTCGCAAGTCCCGGCACGAGATTGTGCTCGCGTTTCAGCCGCGCCGTTTCCGCGACCACCCGCTCCCTGAGCCTTGCCGCAAATGCCTTGCCGTCGATGATCTGCGCCGTCATTCACACCATCCTATCGCCCGAAGCTTTTCGGCGATCGCCTTCGCATCGCCCTCAATGTCGATCAGCTTCAGGCGCGCCGTTTCTCCGCTGGCGATCGTCACCGCCGATCGGGAGACGCCGAACGTCTCCGCGATGAGCGCGATCAGCGCCTTGTTGGCCTTGCCCGCTTCGGGAGGAGCGGCCACACGGATTTTGAGAAGCTTCGCATTGTCGGCGCCCGCGATCCAACCCTCGACGGCGTCGCGGCCGCCCTTGGGCGTGAGGCGCACGGCAAGCCGCATGCCCGCTCACATATAGTGGATATAGACGTAGTCGATCGACATGCTCAGAAACTCCAGCAGGATGAGCACGATCAGGGGCGAAAGGTCGAGGCCGCCGATGGGCGGGATTACGCGGCGGACCTGGCGGAATACGGGCTCAGTCACCGCGTCCAGGAAACGCACCACGCCACGGGCGATGGGATGGAACGTGTTCACCACGCCGAATGCGACCAGCCAGCTCATCACCACGGCAATGATGACGATCCACCAGTAAAGGCTGATCAGCTCCTGCAGGAGCCAGATGATAGGATTTACCATAGGGGGCCGTTTGTCTCCCGGCGGGCGCGCGAATCGGCCCAAGGCATCCCCCTTTTAGACATGGGGTCCGGGCCGCCGCAAGCGAGGCCTCTCCCGCGCTCCGCGTCACCTCCCTCCGCCTTCGCTGCTCCGCAGCTTCGGAGGACTTGGTGCAAAGCCGCCGAGGCCTTGGCGTCGGCAGGCGGCGCGCAATGCCGGAGGGAGCCAGCGGCGTGCGCGGCGGGGCGGGAGCGATCTAGCCCGCCCGCTGCACGAAGCCGACGCGCATCAGGATGATGCGGATGATGTCCAGGATGCGCGCCGTCTGCGCCTGGAAGAGATTGTGGAAAAAAAGCGCGTAAAGCGCCGTGGCGATACCGATGGCCGTGGCAAAAAGCGCCACGCCGATACCCTTCGACACGGCGGAAGGATCGGAGATGCCCGATTGGGCGAGCGTGCGGAACGTATCGATGATGCCGAGGATGGTGCCGAGCAGGCCCAGCAGCGGCGCCGCGGTGATGATCGTGTCGAGCAGCCACATGTTCTGCTTCAAGCGGTATTTCGCATGGATGTAAGCCGTGTCGGTTGCATCCTCGAGATCGCCGCGCGACTTGATGTCGGCGCCGCGGGCGCGGACTTCGTCGATGGCGACGGCCGCGGGCTGGCGCGAGTTGAGCAGGCCCTTCGGCACTTCGTCGAACGAATGCACGCCCGGCTTCAGCGCGCGCTCGAGCCTGAGCGCGTGGCCGCGCGCGAACCAGAAGAAGATGGTGCGCTCGATGGCGACGAACGTGACGATCACGCTCATGGCGTAGAGAATGTAGAACACCACGTCGTGGAGGAATTCGAGGCGGATGTTGAAGCCTTGGAAAAGGCCAGGTCCGGGCGTTCCCATCGTCGTTCCGCCAGCGGCCGCAACGTTTTGTCCGGCCATGACCGGCGCGACGGCCGCATGAAGAACTTCAAGCATTACCCTAACTCCACAGATTCCGTGTCAGAAAAAGATGCGGGGAGGCACGTCGCCTCCCCGCATTGCCCCCCGTCTGCTAGTTCAGATTGGCGTTCAGTCTCACGCCGATGTAGAGCGGCGAGCCGGGTTTCGCCGCATAGTTGGTCGTCGAGCTGTCGCCGCCCGTGATGGTGGCCGGCGTGCCGGTGCCGCCGACATAGGCATTGTTGATCGTCTTGGCGTTGGTATCGCCCGTGGTCGTGATCTGACCCAGATACGAGCTGTCGAACAGGTTGAGCGCGAAAAGCTGCAGCGTGGCGTTGCGCAGCACGCCCCAGCCGTCGGCGAAGCGATATCCCACTGTCGCATCCACCACGCAGTTTGCGGGCACGAACTCGTCGTTTGCGAGTGCGGTTGCGCGCTGACCATAGCAATGCGGCGTGACGGCGCCGAAGAAGCCGTCCTGCGAATAGCCGACCGAGGCCGACACGATCCAGTCCGGCGTGTCGACGAGCTGCTTGCCCT
Source organism: Rhizomicrobium sp. (assembly GCA_035504555.1). Taxonomy (GTDB): domain Bacteria; phylum Pseudomonadota; class Alphaproteobacteria; order Micropepsales; family Micropepsaceae; genus Rhizomicrobium. The sequence continues at coordinate 167,013 of DATJRP010000015.1, forward strand.
TCGTCGGCACGTAAACGATGGCGCCGGCCGCGCCGCCGGGACAGCTTACGCCGCTCTGACCGCAATATCCGCCCTCGATGTCGCTGCCGAGTTCGCTCTTCTGCAACTCGCCGGACCCATAGAACGTGAAGCCGTGCCACGGCTTGGTGCCGACTTCCCCGTCGAGACCGAAGATCTTCACGCCGCCGATATTGGTGGAGACGTCGTCATACTCATCGATATAGACGGTCGCCTGGTAGTTGGTGATGTCCTGCAGATAGGCATTGAGTGACGCCGTCAGGAAATCGCCGTGATAGCGATAGCCGCTTTCCCAGGTCGTATCGAATTCGGGCTTGACGTCCGTCGATTCCATGACGGTACCGGCGGAATTGAACGTCCACAGATTGTTGGTGGACGGCGTACGATAACCGGTCGCCACGTCGGCGAAGATCTGCTGGAACGGATCCAGATCGTACGTCAGGTTGAGTTCCGGCAGCATGCGCGTGTAGCTGACATGCGGGTTGACGGCGTATCGCTGCATCGCCGCGTAGGCCGCTGCCGCACCGATGGTCGGTCCGCCGAAGAAATTATAAGCGGACGAGTCAAGGAACGCCGCCGTCGTCGCGACAGCGGCACAAGTGTGCGTCGCGCCGGACGTATAGCCGGGTTGGTACGCCAGGGAGGGACTGTCGGCGCAGACCGGCTGATAGGTGTGGTCCGAACGATCGATGTTGCGCAGCGACAGGCCGAAGGTGATTTTCAGCGCGTCGTCCATGAAGCGGCCGGTGGATTCGATATAGGCCGCCTGGCCGACGGAATCGACCTTGTCGTTATAGCCTTCCACCGGACCCGTGCCGTAGGCGCTGGTGCCGATGAGATTGCACGATGAGATCGTATTCGGCGCGTTGTTGCAGGGCGATCCGTCCGCGTTGACGATCGAGAACGGCTCGTTCTGCTTCTGCGAGGCGTGCTCGTACCAGATGCCGCCCATGAAGGTGAAGTTGTCGTAGTCGTACACGAGCTTCGAGGTGACGCCCGGACGCCAGGTCAGGGTGTGCTCGTATTCGTAGAGCAGGATTTCGTTCTGGCTGCCGGGCGCGTTGCCGTAGGCCGTGCCGACCGTCCAGCCGTCGACGATGCTGTAGCCTTCCTGTTCGGTGGTGCCGAAGCCTGCGCCGCCGTCGCCGTACCAGACATAGCCGTTCGTTTCCCAGCGCAAATCATCCGTCAACTGGACATGCAGCGGCGCGGTGACGAGCGCGTTCTTGAACGGATTGAGGTTGAGCTTCCAGTAGTTGGTGACGTTGGTCGTCTGGGTCTGCGGGAAGTCGGGATTGGCGACGAGACAGATCGGCGTATTGGACGTGGGTCCCGTGTTGCACGTCGGCGTGGTCTTCTCGTAAGGTCCGTAGAGATTGATCGGATAATTCGCCCCGCTGCCCCAAAACGTGTCGTAGTCGGCTTTCCTGCCGATTTCCTCGAACGTCTGCAGCGCGGTATGGCCGGAGCTGCCGACTTCGTAGTCGCCCGGATAATATTCATAGGCGCCGCCATACGAGCGATATTCGTCGTTGAGGCCGTTGTTGTAGGCCCAGATCAATCCGATGGAGCTGTGCGGCAGGAATTGATACAGCAGGCTGCCGTCCGAGTGCCAGCGCCGGTCGCTGCCGTCGCCGCGCCACTTATCCGCGTCGGTGAAAGAGACCGAACCGAAGCCCTTGAAGTCGCCGACCCAACCGGTGTCGAGGCTGACGAATTCGCGCAGGAGCGAATCCTGGCCCGCCGTTTCCTCGGCGCGGACGTTGAAGTAGTCGAGCGGCGCGCGCGTCACGACGCCGATGTTGCCGCCCGATGCGCCCACATGCGGTGCGTCGATGTCGGTCGAACCCTGCGTCACCCACATCTGTTCGACGTTTTCCGCGTCGATGAGCTCGTTCGGATAGACGGCGAAGTTGCCGGAGTCGTTGATCGGCGCGCCGTTGACCGTGAAGCCCATTTCGGCGGCGGTCAGACCGCGCACGCGGATCGTGCCGCCGGAGAGGCCCAGCGGATCGTCCTGGAACTGATTGACGCCCGGCAGAATCGAAATGATCTGGTACGGGTTCGCCGTGGGAATCATGTTCTCGATTCCCTGATGCGTGACCGTCGAGCGTTCCTTGGGGCCGTCCTCGGGAACGATATAACCGTTGCCGAGTGTCGTGCCTGCGCCCTGCACATCGATCGTGCCGACGTTGCCCGTGGCCGTGCCGCCTGCATCACCCCCGCTCTGCGAATCGGCAGCGGTCACGGATACGAATTCGGGCGTCGCCATCTGCGTCGACGCGCTGGCGAGCTGAAGATTGACGGAATTCGACTGCGCGTTTGCCGTTTGCGCGATGCCGATCGTGCTGGCGCTGGCCAGCAGCAATGCGACGAGCTTGGTTCGGTTTCTCATGTTCCCCTCTTTCGATTTCAACGCGACTGAGAAAATTGCGGCTCTTACTGCGGCGAGAAGTGGATCGGTACTTTCAGCCTGGCTTTGGAATCGTTCGGCCAGATGCCCGACGGAAAGGGCGGATAGGTGGTGCGGCGCACGGTTTCGATGGCGGCGCGATCGAGAATGCCGCCGGCCGACTGCTCGATGGAGACGTCTTCGAGCTCGCCCGCGCGGTCGAGCGTGACCCAGAGCACAACGGTGCCGCTGGGTTGTTCAAGGCGTGCGTCCTTCGACATCGGATAGCGCTTTTCCTGCTCGATCGCGGCGTGAACGCTCGCTTCGTAAGCCAGCTCGAGCGAAATATTCTCGGCGGGCGCGGCGGGAGCGGGCTGTGCCGGCGGCGACGGATTCGCGTTCTGTGAGGCGACCGGCGCATTCGTTACGGGCGCGCCGATCGCATGCGGCGATGTCTCGACCGGCGTGCGCGAAGCGATCTGTTTCTGCACGATCGGCTTGGGCGGTTTGGGCACGACCTTCGGCGGAACGGGAACCGGAGGCGCCGGCGGCTTCGCCAGCGAAACATGCATCACGGGCGTGCGCGGGGAGTGATCGGCCTCGGTCAGGACCAGATGCGTGCCGTTCCAGATCAGCCAGGCCGACGTCAGCGTGATGAGCAGCGCGAGTATGTGACGCCATGAAATACCGCCTTCCATGGCTCACGACGGCTTCTTCGTGGCGATCGCCACGTCGTCGAAGCCTTCTGCTTTCAGGACGTCGAAAACGTCGACAAGGTGTTGAAGAGTCACCCCTTCGTCGCCGTTGATGGTGATGTCCATGTCATGGTTCTGGGCGCGTTTGGCGACAAGGATGGCGCCAAGCTGTGCGAGCGCGGTCAGCTGGCCGTCGACTTCGAGCGTGCCGTCGCGCGCGAGCGTGATCACCACGTGCTTGCGAATTTCGAGCTTCTCGGGTGCCTTCGAATTGGGGAGCGTCGTCTTCAAGCCGAGAGCAGGAATGACGTTGATGCTGATAAGTACAAAGAAAACTAGCAAAAACATCATCACGTCGATCATCGGGATGATCTCGATGCGCGCACGCGCGCTATCGCCGTCGTCCCATCGACGCATGGAAATCCCCCCAATGCCACGACGCCGCTCACGCGCCGCGTGTGATCCCACCACCTACGGCCAGAAAACATGGGCGCGCGACAGTAGGTTTACGGTTTTGTGAAGAAGATGTTTAAGTCGCGCTGCGGCTGCTAAGTGATGCAGCACAACAACTGTCACAGGGCTTTAACAATCGGCGTGCAGATTTGTGCGCAGAGGGAATTTTGCATGAGTTCAGACAGCCGCATGCGCGTAGCGTTCGCGCTTGCAACAGTCGGTCTTTTGTCACTTTCGCCGCACAATGCGCTGGCATGGGGTTCGACGGGGCATCGCATCATCGGCGTGCTGGCGATACGCGATCTTCCGCCATCGCTTCCCGAATTCATCCGCAGCGACGACGTCGTATGGCAGGTGGGCGAACTCGCGCGCGAGCCGGATCGTTCGCGCGGCAGCGGCGATCCGCACGATCGCGATCTGGATCCGGGACACTTCGTCGATGCGTCGGACGACCAGAAAATTCCGGAAGGTCCGTCGCTTGGCGCCTTGCCGGCGACGCGCGAAGAATATGACAGAGCCTTGCGCGCGGTGAATACGGACGAATACAAGGCAGGCTATCTCCCCTACTCGATCATCGACGGCTGGCAGCAGCTGGTGAAGGATTTCGCCTACTGGCGCGTCGACGCTGCCGGCGAGAAGTTGGCCAAGACCAACGATGCGCGCGCCTGGTACCGTCGCGATCGGACTTTGCGCGAAGCGCTCACCATCCGCGATCTGGGTTACTGGGCCCATTTCGTAGGCGATGGGACCCAGCCGCTGCACGTCTCGGTGCATTATGACGGCTGGGGGAATTTTCCGAACCCCAAAGGGTTTACGACGGCAAAAGGGCTGCATGCACGGTTCGAAGGCGCCTTCGTGCGCGCCAATGTGAGCGAAGCCGACGTGCAGGCCGCCGTTCGGCCCTATGTGGCGGGAAGCGGTCCCATCCAGGCCCGCGTCAGCACCTATCTGCTCGCCACGCAGGCGCAGGTTGCGCCGCTCTACACATTGGAAAAAGTTCATGCGTTCGACGCCAGCGACCCGAAAGGCAAAGCCTTTGTCGTCGAGCGCCTGGCGGCGAGCGTGGACGAACTCCGCGACCTGATCGCCGACGCCTGGACAGCCAGCGGCGACGCCACGGTCGGCCATCCGGCCGTGGCGGTGAAAGACGTCGAAGCCGGCAAGGCCGACCCGCTGGACGCTCTGAAAGGGCTGGACTGAGGGGGCGTCCGACCGCAGGCATGGCTGCGCTTGACGCGCCGGGCCTCACTTCCTAGAACAGCGCCCCGCGCGGATTGGGGCTGTAGCTCAGTTGGGAGAGCGCCTCGTTCGCAATGAGGAGGCCAGCGGTTCGATTCCGCTCAGCTCCACCACCCTTCGCTGCTGCGCAGCTTCGGGTGGCAGGCCACCCCGCGCGGAAGACAGCGAAGGGTGTCCACCGAAGCCTTGGCGAAGGTGGGCTGTTTCCGGAAATACCCGACCTTTGACGATCCGTGCGCCTTCGCTGCTGCGCAGCTTCGGGTGGCAGGCCACCCCGCGCGAGGCCATCATTCGTTCAGCACCAGCACGCGCCTGTCATTGTCGATCGACCACGACTTGAAGCGCTTGAGGAAGCTCTGCCCCAGAAGGCGCGGACCTTGGCCGGGATAGACGGCCGCCGCCACGTCGCTGACCTCCCGCTCGCCCACCTTGACCGAACGCAGCGTGTAGACCTTGGCCATCACCACCGCGCCGTTGGCCAATTCGATCTGCTGCATCCCTTTGTAGTCGCCCGGGCCGAGCTTCAGGAGCGGCCCAGCGTCGGCTTCGGGCATCACCAGCATCGACGCACCGCTGTCGATGGTGAAGAACTTGGACTCCGCACCGTCGATGGAAACGGGAACTGCCAGCGTTCCGCGATCAGGCTTGCCCCTGACCAACGTCTGTCCGGCGACGGCCTGCGCAGGCGAAGCGTCATCGCCGGAGGCCTCCTTGGCAGTATCGCCACCCATGTCTTTCCTGATGCGCGCGATCTGCTGTGTGAAGTACGGCGGATACCCCTGGGCCTCGAGGTTGGCGTCGAAGCTCGTGAGCAGCTCCAGCGCTTCCTGCTTGCGCCCTTTCCTCACCAGCTCGTCGGCCAGCGCACCGCGCACATCGACCAGGCTCGGCACCAGCTTCAGCGCGGCCTGGTTCTTCTCGATGGCCCCATCCGTGTCGCCCATGGCATCGAGTGTCCTGGCGTAGCCGGCGTAGAAGTCATAGGTCGCGACGCCCAGAGCATCGGCCCTCTTGTAGTAGTAGAGCGCCTCTCTGTGATGGCCGTCCTGAGTCAGCGTGATCGCCAGGAGCGCGGTAGCGTGGGCGTCGTTCGGGTAGCTCTTCAGGTAGGCCAGCATGTCGGCCTCGGCGCAGGGCAAATCTCCGTTGCGCAGGCAGAGTTGCGCCTCTCCCATGCTGGGCGTGCCTTCGGGCAGCACCCAGGATTTGTTGGTCTGGACCGCCGATAGCACCGGCAGCGGAAGCTTCTTGAAATAGAATGCTCCGGCGCCCGCGCAAATCGCGATCAGGCCGAGGAAGAACACCGTAATGGGCGGTCCCCGCCGTGCGCGATCGACGCGGCTCCGCGCGTGCATGTAGAGCGGCTGTTGTCCGTCCGGGCCGTCGGTCATGTCGTCCATCCCACGGCGACATGCGACTGCTCGCGCAACCAAAGCGCGGTCCACGCGACTGCAATGCGTTCCATTTTCCCCCTCCGCTTCGCATGCTTTGCGCTGCGGCCCCTCGCCTCTTTAGCACAACACACGCGGTCGCGCCTGCGCCGCAGACCACGATCCGCGCACGAAGCCCTGTTCCTATTTCCCCGTATAGGCCACCCGCCAGACGGCTTTGCCCGCGTCGTCGGTGACGAGGAGGCTTCCGTCCCCGGCCGTGGCAAGCCCGACCGGCCGGCCCCAGACCTGCGCGGGCGAGGTGTCGTCCACGTGGAATCCGGTCAGGAAATTGTCGTAGCCGCCGACCGGCCTGCCGTCCTTGAATTTGACGCGGACGACTTTGTACCCGGTGGGTGTCGCGCGGTTCCACGAGCCGTGCAACGCCACGAACGCGTCGCCCTTGTAGTCCGCCGGAAACTGGCTGCCTTCGTAGAAGAGAAGACCCAGCGGCGCCGAATGCGCTTGGAACAGAAGGTCCGGCGTCTTTGTCTGGCCGATCATCGCAGGGTTCTTCGAACCAAGATCGGGATCGGGATGCGGCCCGATATAGGCGTAAGGCCAGCCGAAGAATTCGCCTTGCGCGATATGCGTCAGATAATCGGGCGGAAGATCGTCCCCCAATCCATCGCGCTCGTTGACCGTCACCCAGAGATCGTTGGTGCCGGGATAAAAAGCGAGGCCGACAGGATTGCGCAAGCCCGTGGTGAATGTCGAAAGGCTTCCATCCGGCTCGACGACGGAAACCGCCGCGCGCGGCAGGGGATTCTCCTGTACGTTTCCGTTGCTTCCGATGCCGAGATAAAGCTTGCCGTCGGGACCAAAGACGATGTCGCGCGTGAAGTGACCGCCAGGCGGAAACGCGGCTTTGGTGAGCCGCGTCTTGGCGCCCGCCTTCCGCTGACCGTCCTTGTAGGCGAATTTATAAACGGCGGTCATGTCCGCGACGTAGAGCGCGCCGCCGTGGAAAGCGATGCCGTGCGGCTTGTTGAGGCCCGACGCAAACGTCGTGCGATGCGAACCGTCCGGTGCGAACACGGTGATCTTCCCCGCATCGGATTCGGCCACGAAGACATCGCCGTTCGGCGCGACGGCGAGAAAGCGCGGATGCGTAAGACCTGACGCAAAGAGCGAAACCGCGAAACCTTGCGGCACTTGCGGGATGGCGTCAGCGGGACGCGGCACGACGGACGAACTGTTGTCGACGGCCGGCGAGGCATGCGGCGGTGGAAGGCTGGACGGCGATATCTCGAAATGCTGGCCCGGCGCGTCGGCGGCGTAGGCCGGCGCAAACGCAAAAAATCCTGCCAAAACAGCCACGAAACAACGAAATGGGGAGGTCATAGGCTCCTCGTACTGGTGGGGCGTGAACGCCGGGTTTACCAAAAGGGCGCTATTCAAAGCAGGAACACGCGAAAAAGCCCATGCGATCCACCGTCCTCGCTCTCTCAATTTTGCTTGTACCGGCTGCGCAGGCTTACGCGCAGACCGCGGCGCCGGAGCACAAGGTGACGCAATCGGAGAGCTACATCATGCTGGCGCCGATGTATGCGACGATCATGGACGGCGAACGCCCCGGCGGCATGTTGATGGTCGCGGTCGGTCTCGACATTCCCGATCCGCAGTTGCGCGCCGAAGCACAGCGCGCGATGCCCGTGCTGCGCGATGCGTTCGTCCGCAGCGTGATGACGTTCACCTGGACACATGTGCGCATCGCCGAACAGCCCGACGTCGTCGCCATCGCCGACCGGCTGCAGCGCATCGTCGATCGCGAATTGCGCAGCAAAGGCGCGCGCGTGCTTCTCGCCCAGGTGGCCTGCCGCCTTACGAACTGAGCGCCTGCGCGACCGCGGCGAGCGCCGAAGGGTTTGAACCGATCGTCGCGTGTGCACCGGAAACGCGAATGTTGCGGCTGCCGGGGCGATCGTCCTGCAGGCACTCCCGCCAATCGACCACGCCGTCATCCTCGCTGTAGAGCGCCGTGACCGGAACGGCGGGCGGGCCAGAGATCGCATGACGGCGCGCGAGCCAATCGGAATCGTAGAACACACTCACGAGACGCGCGGCCGGCGCGAGAGGGGTCGTGATCGGCACGCGAATGGGACTGCACAGCGTGATCACCTGCCGGATGCGCGACGGATGTCGATGCGCCAGATCGCGGGCGAGAATGCCGCCGAGGCTTTGGCCGATGACGTCGATCGGGGAGCCCTCCGGCGCCAGTCGCATCAGTGTCCGATCAAGCTTGCGGATCAGCCCCGCCGTCGGTCCCATGTTCAGTGCCACGTGCGCGGTTTCCACGCGATATCCGTGGCGTACGAGAAATGCGCGCAGACCCGCCGTCGCCCAGTCGCCGGACAGAAATGCCGGAATCACAAGCACGATGCGCCCGTCGCCACGCGGCAATCCCGCAGGCATTGCTCTCGGCGGCCGGGCGATGATCGAGACGAGCGACAGGCCGTTGCGGATCAGGCTCAGCACGCCGAGCGGGTTGTCGCGTCCAGGATAAACGGCAAGAGCTTCGCTCGTCATGGTGTCACATCGCCGAGATGCCGCCGTCGACCTTCAATTCAGCGCCGGTGACGAATTTCGATTCGTCGGAGGCGAGATAAAGGACCGCATAGGCGATGTCGTCGGGTTCGCCGATGTGGCCCAGCGGAACCTGCCGGCCGAGCTTCGCATACGCTTCCTCCTTGCCGAAGCGCTGCACGAGGCCGTCGAGAATGGGCGTCGCGATGAAGACGGGATGCACGGAGTTCGAACGGATGCCGTAGCCCTTGCGCGCGCAATAAAGCGCGACCGATTTCGACAGATGCCGCACGGCCGCCTTGGCGGAATTGTAGGCCGCCATGTTGTGGCCGGCGATGATGCCCGAGATCGACGAGATGTTGACGATGGAGCCGCCGAGGCCCGTCGCCTTCACCGTCTTCGCCGTCAAGGGCAGCGACAGCTTGCAGCCGAGAAAGACGCCGTCCAGATCGATGGCGTGCACGCGCCGCCATTCCTCGAGCGTGACCGCTTCGAGATCCTTGGTGAGACCGATGCCGGCATTGTTGACGAGCACATGCAGGCCGCCGAAGGCGCGCTCCGTGTCTTCGAAAACGCGGATCCAGTCGCTTTCCTGTGTCACGTCATGCGCGAGCGCCACTGCTGCGCCCTTGCGCGTCCCGTTGATCGAGGCGGCCACTTTCTTTGCGCCGTCGATGTTGATGTCGGTGATGACGACGCGGGCGCCTTCCCGCGCCAGCATACGCGCCGCCGCCTCGCCCAGCCCCTGTGCGCCGCCCGTGATGAGCGCGATCTTGCCTTCGACCCGTCCTGCCATTGTTTCGTCTCCCAATTGCCTTGTCCCAACCCTCGCGCAACGGCGCACGGACGGCAATCGGCCTCTTGCGGCGCCGGAGCGAGTCCTGTATACGCCGTATACGTGAACACCCAGGACCGCATCTTCAAGGCCGCCCGGAAGCTCTTCGACGAGAAGGGGCTCGAAGGCGTCAGCCTGCGCAACGTGGCGAAGAAAATCGGCATCACGCCGATGGCGATCTACCGACACTTCGAGGACAAGGAAGCGCTGATCGACGCGCTGGTGCTGGACGGTCTCGCCGAATGGTCGGCGCGCGTGGAAGCACTGCCGCCTTGCAAGGGTCTCGCCAAGCTCGAACAAATCGGCGAAGCCTATCTCGATTTCGCGTTGAAGGAGCCGCGCCGTTACGAGGCGGCATTCCTGCTGCCGTCGCGCCAGGCGCGCCGCTATCCGGACGACTTCCTCGCCGGCCGTTCGCCGGCCGGCAACATCCAGCTGAAAGTGCTCGAAGAGGCCATCGCCGAAGGCCTGATCGCCGCGGCGCCGATCGAGATCCTGATCACCAATGCGGGCCTCAGCCAGGGCCTCATCACGCTCTACCGCGCCGGCCGCATCGCCGGTGGCGAGGACGAATTCCGCGCGCTTTACCGGCGCGCCATGCAGCGTTCGACCGAATCCTTCTTGAAGGAGAAGAAACGATGACCGCCGTCGTCTGCGCGCTTTTGAGCGCCATCGGGTTTTATTTTTCCGTCGGACTTGGCGCGCAGTGGTGGCTCGCCTGGCTCGCACCCATTCCCGTACTCTGGTTCGCATTCGACGACACGAAACCGTGGCCCATCTTCTTCGCGGCCTTCGCCGCACTGGCGCTCGGTCTTCTCAATCTCATTCGCGCCTATGGCGGCTTGCTGCCGACGCCCGTGCTGATCCTTTCGATAGCCGCGCCGTCGATCGCGTTTGCCGTTTCGGTCGTAGGAGCAGCCCGCGTGCAGCGCAGGCTGGGCGCAGTGCCGGCGATGTTCGCCTTTGCCGCATTGTGGACGATGTTCGATTTGTTTGCGTCGTTCAGTGCCTCGGGCGGGTCCGTGAGCACGCCGGCGGCGGCCGAAGTCGGCGCACCGATGCTGATGCAAAGTGCGTCGCTGGTGGGATTCCTCGGCGTGACGTTCCTGTTGGGCGCGGTTGCCGCAGGACTCGCGCTCTCCTTGCGCACGCGCGATCCCATGCCCGCCGGTATTGCCGTCGTGCTGTTTGCCATCAATGCGGGCTACGGCTATTGGCGCATGTCCGAACCGCCCAAGAGCACCATGCGCATCGCCCTCATCGAAAGCGACGATACGGTCGGACGCTTCCAGCGCGACGACAAGGACGCGACGTTCGAGGCCATCGATGCCTATGCCGCCGAAATCGCAAAGCTGAAAGATCGGCACGTGCAGCTCATCGTGCTGCCCGAGAACATCTCGCGCATCGCGCCGGCGTGGCGCGACGAAGCGCAGGCGAAATTCGCCGCCGTCGTTCCGCCGGGCGCGACGCTGGTTGCGGGTTTCAACACCTTCATCGACGGCGCGCAACGCAATGTCTCCTGGGCCTACGCGCCCGGCGCGCAGACACCCGTGACGTACGAGAAGCGCCGCCTCGTGCCCGTGCTGGAATCCGCCGTCTTCACGCCGGGTCCGGGCCCGCGTGTGCTCGCCAACGGCACTGGCCTCGAGATCTGCAAGGACATGGATTTCCAGGCCATGATCCGCGCCGACGAGGTCGCGACGCATCCCGCGCTCCTCGCCGTACCCGCGTGGGATTTCGATAAGGACAACTGGAGCCACGCGCGCGTGGCGATCATCCGCAGCATCGAGAACGGCGTACCCATGGCCAGAAGCGCACGCGACGGCTTGTTGACGCTCAACGATCGCTACGGCCGCATCGTGGCCCGTGCGCGCACGGTCGGGCCATTCACGACGCTGATCGGCGATCTCCCGCTCGACGGCCGCGGCGGCAACACGCTCTACGACAAGATTGGGGACATCTTCGGCTGGTTCTGCGCGGCGTTGGGAATTGGTCTTGTCGCGCTGTCGTTTGTGAAACGAAAGGAAGCGTAGTCCGCTGCCTGCATTCCACCCTCCTCTTGAGGGGAGCGTTATAGACGACAAACCCGGCCGCTATGGCTCGTCCCCTTCTTCGATCAGTTGGTCGGCAAAGACATGAAATCTAGTGGCCCCGTCAGTCGTTTCTATACCCCACGGCTTTTCGGTGCTGATCTCAGCAATTTCACGACCGGCATCGTCTCGCCCGTGTGAGACAATTTCGCACCCGATATAAGCGGGCTGCGGGAATTGACTGTCTGACCGAACATCGGCAGCCGTGACGACGGGTCGTTTTTCGACAAGCGTCCATTCGCGGTCAAACCTATCCGTGAACCGACATTCAACAATTCCCGGGTCATCGTCACTCGCCCAGCGAGTGATTTGGGCGCGAAGTTTCATTTATAACTCTCCCCTTGAGGGAGGGCGGGCGCTCAGTATTTGTCTACTCCGCGGCGACCTGCGTCGGCAGCGTCAGCCCGCGGGCGCCGTTGAGCTTCATCAGATATTTGATGCCCTCTTCGGCGATGTCGTCGCCCACCATGCGGTCGCCTTCGGCATAAAGCTCGGCCATGTCGATATAGGCCTGATAATTGCCGCGCGTGCGGTCGGTGATGATCCCGGCCTTGAGCAGCGTCTTGATCAGCACACGGAAGATGTTGGTCGATTCCTGCAATTCCTCGCGGATGGCGGAATCGGTCAGGGCTTCCATGAACGCGCCGTGGCACCAGGCGGGATCCAGACCGACTGCCTGATAGATGAACGGCTTCTGGTCGGGGCTGCCGAGATTATAGAGCAGGATGTTGAACACCTGCCACGCCCAATCCTCGATCTGCTCGTGCTCGGCTTTCGAGAGTTTCGGAATCGTGCGGTCGGCCCAGATCTTTCCGAATTTGTGGTGGAAGGCCTCGTCCGTCATCACCAACTGGCAGGTCTGGCGCATCAGGGGATCGCGCGCTTCCTTGTAGAACGTCGCGAAGGCGCCCATCGCGAGGCCTTCGACGAGCAATTGCATGCCGACGAGCTTCTTCCACACGAGCGGCGATGAGACGAGTTCGTTCAGAAGACTGCCGAGCGCCGGCCCAACTTCCACGGGCTTGCCCCAGCGCGCGTGGATGTAGCGCGCGAAGGCCGTGACGTGGCGCGCTTCTTCGCGCGTCTGATTGGCGGCATATTCTTGCGCACCCGGATCGCGCAGGATGTGGCACAATGAAGCCGACAGCGACAGCGCGCCCTGCTCGCCGTGCAGAATCGAAGAGAACGACCATAGCGTATCGAGATTGGCGAGCTTGATCTTGCCTTTCTCGTCGAGCTTGTCGGCGATGGCCGTCTTCAGGTCGCCGTTCAGTTCCGGATTGACGAGATATTCGTTCTCGATGTCGAACGGGAGCGAGAAATCGACGTATTTCGTGTCGAGCGGATCCCAGAAATGATCGTGGGTGGCCGAAATGATCTTGTCGAAAGCCGTCGAACGTTCGCCGTAGCGGTTCACGTCGAGCATGGCCGGAAAATCGCTCGGATCGACAGCGTTGTAGGCGGGATCCTTGGTGATGTTATCCACGATCAGGTTCCTCCGGTGTCGTTGGCGTCTTTCGGCGGAGCCTACGCCTGCCGCCTGGCCTCGACAAGGAAAATGACGGAGGCGTCACAGAGTTGTCGTGACCGCTTTTGCGGACGCCTGGTGGCGGGCCCCCGGCAAAACCCTAACCATGGCTGTGCGATTCGCCCCGAAGCCATCCCCTCCACGCCCTGCTCGTTCTGTCGATCGCCTTCGGCGCTTTCTGCGCCACGTTCCTGGGCGGACTGGCGGCACTGCGCTTTCAGGACCGGCTTCACCTGATCCTTGCGTTCAGCGCTGGGACGGTGATCGCGCTCGCGTTCTTCGACCTTCTTCCCGAGGCCCTGCACCTGGGCGGCGCAGAACATTCGCCGCAGGCGCTCCTGCTCGCGACCGCCATCGGCTTCTTCGTTTATGTCGTCATCGACCAGCTTTTTCTCCTGCGCGGTCATGACGGGCCGCGCGAGGAACGGGGCTGGGCGGGCGCCGGCAGTCTTTCGGCGCACAGCCTGATGGACGGACTCGCGCTCGGGATCGGCTTTCAGGCCTCCGAGAGCATCGGCATCGCCGTGGCGGTTGCGATCCTTGCGCATGATTGTTCGGACGGCATGAACACGGTCAGCCTCGTGCCCAAGAACGGAGGTTCGCAGCGCGCGGCCCTGCGCTGACTTTGGGCGGACGCAGTCGCACCGATTTTGGGTGTTGCCAGCAGCCTTCACATACAACCGTCCGCCGGAGAGCTTGCTTTCGCGCTTGCGGCGTTCGGCGGTTTCTTCCTCTACATCGGCGCGAGCGATCTTCTGCGGGAAAGTTTTCACACCCATGCCAAGACGTGGACGGCTGTTGCGACGCTTTATCTGGTCGTTCGCCCGGCCGATTAGACGCGTACGGACTTTCGTGCTGCTCCTCTCCCCGTGCTAGAGTGTTTGCGAACGGCGAGGGGAGAGCGCCGGGATGGGGACCGTTTCATGAGGGCCGGCGCGAATACCGTCTCGATCTGGGCGTTGCCGCTTGCGATCCTGGCCGCGGCCTGCCTTCTGATCGTGGCCGACCCGGGTGGATTGGCCACGCGCATCCGCGGGTTCGAATTCGACGCCTACCAGCACGCCAAGCCGCGTCCGTTCGAAGACACGGCCGAGAAAACCGGTCATCCCGTCGAGATTTTCGATGCGGATGCGGCGAGCGTCGCACGCTTCGGTCCGTGGCCCTGGCAGCGGACGGTGCTGGCGAAGCTCATGGGCGAGCTCAAGACCGCCGGCGCGTCCGTCGTCGTGCTCGACATGCCGCTCCACACGCCCGATCCGTCCGTAACGCTGGCGCAATCCCTGCCCGACACGCCGCAGACCGCCGCGCTGCGCACGGAACTCGCGAAACTGCCGTCGCCGGACGACGCGCTTGCGACAGCGATGTCCTCGGTACCGACGGTGACGTCCTTCACACTCGGCCAGGACGGCCGCGCACCGGCATCGAAGGCCGAGCTGGTCTTCACGGGCACCGCAAAGCCTTCGGCGACCATTCCCGATTTTGCGACCGCCGCAGGGGCGTTGCCGCATTTTGAAAGTGCGGCCGCGGGCGTGGGCGCGCGCAACCTTCCCGCCGCGCGCGACGGCAAGACACGAAGCGTGCCGCTGCTCTTTCGCCTGAAAGGCGAGGCCGTGCCGTCGCTCGATGCGGAAGTGTTGCGACTTCTGAGCGGCGCGCCGAACGTCGAGATCGCGGGCGCCGAATCGGGACTGCCGGGATTCGACGCGCGCGCCATCGTCACCAGCGCCCATGCCGGAACGTACAACGTTCCATTGAGGGCCGACGGCGGCCTTGAGATCTATTTCGCGGGCCCCCAAAGCGAGCGGCATATCTCCGCCGCCGATCTCGACCAGGGCAATGTTGCCCCCGGCACGCTCAAAGGCGCCGTCGTCTATATCGGCTCGCCAGACGCGAACGTGGTGACGCCCATGGGCCTTGCCACGCGCGCGGACGTCCAGGCCGAAGCGCTCGAGAACATGCTGCTCGGCACGAGCCTCAAGCCCGCCTCGCGGCCGGATGCAGAACTCGCCTTCATTGTCATCGTCGGCGCGGGGCTGATCTTCCTTCTGGCGCGCAGACGTTTCCTGTGGGCGGGCATTCTCACCGTCGGCGCCATCGCCGCGGCGCAGGCGCTCGCGTGGTTCCTGTTCGCCAATGCGCAGATGCTGCTCGACGCTGCCAATCCAAGTCTCGCGATCGCCGTCGCCGTCTGCGCCGGACTTTTCGCACGCAGTCTCGAAGTCGGACACGCGCGCGCGCAACTGAAATCCTCCTTCGCCGACAGCCTGCCGCCGCGCACCATCACGGCCATCGCCAAAAAGCCTTCGCTCCTGAAATTGAGCGGCGAAACGCGCACGGTGACGGCGCTCTCCTGCGGCATCCGCCGCTTTGCCGCGATCGCGGAAACCTTCGTCGACGATCCGGCGGGATTCACGCGACTCATCAACACGGCGATGGGTCCCCTGATCGAAGATGCGGTCGGCCATGGCGGCATGATCGCGCGCTTCGACGGCGAAGGCTTCACGGCGTGCTGGAACGCGCCGCTCGACGACACCGAACATGCGATCCGTGCCTGCGAGGCCGCCAACCGCATGACGGTGACGCTGGCCGAAGTGAACGAGGAACTGGCGCGCGAGCGCAGGCTTGACGGCACGGCCTATGAGGCGCTCGAAATCGGCATCGGCATTTCGACCGGACGCGCCATCGCAGGCGGCTTCACCGCGCATGGCCGCACGATCTATTCGGTCACCGGCGATGCGACCGTGATGGCGGAGCGCATCCGCGCGCTCTCCGCGCAATACGGGCCCGCCATGATCGTGACGGAAGATGCGCGCAAGGCGGCGCAGCGCGGCTTCGCCTTCCTCGAAGTCGATTTCATCGCCGCAGGCCCGCGCGACGAGCCCGTCAAGCTTTATGCGATGCTGGGCAATCCGCTCGTGCGCGCGAGCCCGAAATTCCGCGCGCTCGAAACCTTCCACGAACACATCTTCCAGTCGCTCCGCCTGCAGCAATGGGACAAGGCCCGCGGGCTGATCGACCAGTGCCGGAAACTGTCCGGCGCGAGCCAGAAGATCTACGACCTGCATCTCGCCCGCATCGCCTATTTCGAGGCGAACCCGCCCGGCTCCGAATGGGACGGCGCGTTCCGGCCGATCCTGAAGTAGGCTCCTTGCACGGGAATTTTCAGCGCAGAGAACGCGGAGGATGCGCGGAGGACGCAGGCAAGTCGCGCGCGAGGAGTTCTGCGCCCACTGCGCATCCTCCGCGCGCTCTGCGCTAAAAAATTGCTGTCAACGCACGTGATGGCTGTAAGATGGCCCGGCAAAGCGATCCCGCCTCCCCATGACAGACACACCTGAAGAGCATTTCCCGGACGATTATCGCGCCGCGCGCGAGGCTTTTGTCGAGGCGGCGGAAGCGGCCGATCTGGGCATCACCTCGCGCGTGCACCCGAAGGCCCACGGCGCCGACGGCAAGCCGCTGTTTCTCGACGTGGCGATGGCGGGGCCGCGCGACGCCAAACGCGCCCTGCTCCTGATCTCCGGCACTCACGGCGTCGAAGGGTATTTCGGATCCGGCGTGCAGACGGGATTGTTGCGACAGGGCCTTGCCCGCCGCGTACCGGAAGGCGTCAAGCTCGTCATCCTGCATGCGCTCAATCCGTTCGGCTTTTCCTGGAACCGGCGCGTCAACGAACACAACGCGGACATCAACCGCAATTTCGTCGATCACGCCCATCCGCCGGCGAACGAGGCCTATGACGCGCTCGCCGACGCCATCGCACCGCGCACGATTTCTCCGGCGGCGATGAAGAAGGCGAATGCCAGGCTGACCGACTTCGCGGCACGACACGGCGCCTTCGCACTGCAGGAGGCGATCAGCCGCGGGCAATATCATCATCCCGACGGGCTTTATTTCGGCGGCACGCAGGAGAGCTGGTCGGCTTCCATGCTGAAGGACGTCTTCCGCGAAGAGTTGCGCCAGACAGAGGAACTCGTTGTCATCGATTTCCACACCGGTCTCGGTGAGACGGGCGCGTCCGAAATGATCACGGAAGATCTGCCGGGCTCGCCCGCCTATGCGCGCGCGAAGAAGATTTGGGGCGGCCTCGTCCATTCGAGCGAAGCGGGCGAATCCGTCTCGGCGCCGCTGTGCGGCACCATCGATTCCGCCGTCGGCCTGTGGATGAAGGGCAAGGCGCTGACGTTCGCCGCGCTGGAAGTGGGCACGCAGTCCCTGCGCGACGTGTTTGATGCGCTGCGCATGGACAACTGGCTGCACGCCCATGCCCGTCTCGATCACAAGAACGCCAAAAGCATCAAGAAGAAAATCCGCGCCGCCTTTTATGTCGATACCGCGGACTGGAAACGCAAAGTCTTCAGGAGCGCCGACAATGTGGTCAGCAATGCGCTGACAGCATTAAGCTGACAAAGGCCGACTAGCGACAAAACAAAGAGCGCCGTTCCCCATTCGAACACTTTGCAGACTCGCCCTGCGATCAGGGCTGCGAACAGGGCGATGCGATTTTTCCGCCATGCGCCCCTATGCATTCAAGCCCATGAGATAAGGCTTTCCCGCATTTCCGCCCAACCGCCGGTGTCGAAAAACAGGGCCGCGCAGGGTGAATTCCATCCGTATACGTTGTTTCCGGATGGCCCTGGCCGCGCGCCGGCGCGATGCGATGTTTCAACATTGTCAAAGAACGGGTCCACTGTGACGCGCCGGCCGCGCATCCGGAAGGAGGACATTTGGTGGGCACCCGGGGGGCGACAGAGAGGGGACGAACGGCGGACGAAAGTCGCCATGCGACGGCAGGCCGCGCATGCCGTGCCCGGATCCGGCGCAGGCGGACGCTTGATTGCCGGATGCGGACGAACTGGGCTATAGGACGCCTCCCCGCTCTCGGCGGGGACCGGCCTGCACCCGTAGCTCAGCTGGATAGAGCGCCACCCTCCGAAGGTGGAGGCCACACGTTCGAATCGTGTCGGGTGCGCCACTTCGGTACCAAACTGCGAACGCCAATCGCCGCCGATTCTACGCTCGCAGCAGCAGCTAGAGTCCGCAAAAGCTCGGTTTTAGAACCCATTATGCGGACCTCGCTGCGGTCGACCACTTCGACACGCTGGGCCAAGGACCGCAGATGGTCCCGCCGATACGTTCCATCTTCGTTCCGAAGTTTGCGCCGGGCTGCCAGAACAAATGTTCGCAGGCTTTCCGGCGTGATCGCCGGACCGAGCCTTTCGACTGCGGCTGTCGTTCGCTCCGCATCGGCAACGGCCTGGTCCCGCAAGCTGGTCAGCTCGGCGATCCGATCCTTGAGCGAAGGGTCGGCCATGTTGGCGATGCCATTTTCGATCGCCTCATAAAGACGCTTCAGTTTCGCTTCGGCCTCGGCGGCCTCTTCACCAAAACCGCCTTCCTGGCCGAGAAAGTGCTCGGCAATGTCGTCGCCTCCGGCGTGAAGGTGCTCGTGCTCGCCGTCATCATCGGCATCGGCACGACTCTGTTCAGCCAATTCACCACCGGCTTTCCCAGCAACCCGAATATCGAAGATGCGCTGACCATCGCGCTCGCATCGCTGACCTTGCTCGGGCTTTCCATCTTCGGTCCGGGGATCGCGAACGGGCTGATCTCCGGCGCCCCG
>DATJRP010000016.1:0-2513 GCA_035504555.1 Rhizomicrobium sp.
ATCGGTCTTCGCGCGGTTGCCGATCTGCACGCGATAGAAGGTCTGCATCAATGTCTTGAGCTCGATCGCGGCGTCGGCCGTCCAGCGCCCCACGATCGCCTCGCGGCTAATGCGAAACAGATTCTCGGTGTCGGCCTGTCCTGGCTTGAGTTCATGGAATCCCATGCTCCACGCACCGAAGGCGCGATGCAGGACGTCGCTTTCGAGCAGCGTCTGGGTTTCCCAATGCCGGCTGTCGCTGCGGATGCGCGCATAGATGTTCTCGACCGACTCCGCGGGCCCCTCGAGCACCTGAAGAAACGCGCCGCCGAGATAGAGCAGCATGCCGGTCAGGCCGAGAGGGACGTTGTTGCGTCGCGACGTGGCAAGAATGCGCTCCAGCTCGGCCTGGGGAAAATCGTCGTCGGTGTTGCTGATATAGAGAAGCTGGCGCATGGAACGGACCCCATCTGACGGGGCGCGATTTTGACCGAGGCTTCTTTATCCGCGGTTAACCGGTGGGTCCGCTAGATTTCGGTCCGAACGGCACCAGCATAGGAACCCGGCGCCGATAGGAATCATAGGCGTCCGCGCCAAGCTCGCCACGCAGAAAGCGTTCTTCCACTCGCGCCTTGATCCAATAGCCGACGATTATACCGACCGCGCCGAGGATGGCGGGTAAGGTTGCGAATACCGCAGCCGTTGCAACCGCAGCGCCAAGGATGCCGGTGTAAATCGGATGCCGCACGATTCCGTATGGCCCCTTGTCGACGACAAAGTGGCCTTCCTTGCGCGTGACCGCGCTCGACCACAGACGGCCCAGATAGATTCGCGCCCACCAAGCGAACAGGAACGCGGCGGCGGCCACGCCGACCGTTGTCCATCCAAGCGCGAGAGGAGGAGTCCAGAATCGGTGGCCGAGAATGCCGGGAAGCTTATCGTGTTCTGACAGGCGCCTCAGCACGGGCGCGAGCAGCAGCAGCACAAACCCGGCCTGGGTCAGAATGCGATAGAGAACCTCGCCGGAGCGACGGACCCGCTTGACGGTCTGTGCCGACCACGACGCGGCCGCCGACCAGGTGACGGCCCAGATGAACCAGGGGATATAGATCGCGCCGTCCGGCTGAAAGACCGTCCACATCGCCCGGGCCTTAAGAGGTGGAGGTCTTAATGCTGGCTCTTCGGCATGCGCACGACGAGGCCGTCGAGTTCGGGCGACACTTTGATCTGGCAGGAGAGACGGCTGTTGGGCTCAAGGTCTTGCGCGAAGTCGAGCATGGTCTCTTCCATGTCCTGTTTGGGGTCGAGCTTTCCGATCCACGCCTGATCGACATAGACATGGCAGGTCGCGCAGGCGCAGGCGCCGCCGCAATCGGCATCGATGCCGGGCACGAGATTCTTCACCGCACCTTCCATGACCGACCAGCCATTGGGCACTTCGATCTCGTGCTCTTTTCCGTTGTGCTCAATGTACTTGATCTTCGGCATGGATGCTCCTTCGGACGCCCTGATTAGCCTATGTTTTTCATGGGAATGGTCGTGTCTGCAAGCTTTTCGGGCGGGACCGACTTTCCTTCTGCGATCAGCTTGCGGCCGACCAGATATTCCGGCGCGGCGTTCACGCATTCGACGGCGGCAACGCGGCTCTGACGCAGGTGGAACACCGCGAATTTGCGGGCGGCGGGATCGCCGCGCAGCACCGTCTGGTCGTCCGGCCAGGAGAGGCCCGCGATCTGCAGCTTGAGATCATACTGGTCCGACCAGAACCACGGCACCTCCTTGTAGGGCGTGTGCTTGCCCATCATGGCGAGCGCCGCATGCTTGGCCTGGTCGATGGCGTTCTGCACGGATTCCAGACGCACCGGATGGCCGTCGCGGCCGATGTGGCGCGTGCAATCGCCGGCGGCGAAGATGGCTGGATCGCCCGTCTCGGCGAATTCGTTGACGACGATGCCGTCGTCGCAACCGAGGCCCGCGTCGCGCGCAAGCTCTTCGTTGGGGACGACGCCGATGCCGATGAGCGCCAGATCGGCGGGATAAGTTTCGCCGCCGGCGCGCACGGCCTCGACCTGGCCTTGGCCGATGATCGCTTCGACGCCGGTGCGCAGATGAAAGCGCACGCCCGCCTCGCGATGCACGCGCTCGTAGAATTCCGAGACGACCGGCGAGACGGCGCGCGCCATCACGCGATCCATCGCTTCGAACACATCGACCTGCAAACCGTACTTCATGGCGACCGCCGCCACTTCGAGTCCGATATAGCCGCCGCCGACCACCGCCAGCCGTGCGCCTTTGACGAAGGCGGGACGCAGGCGATCCACGTCGGCGATGTCGCGCAGATAGTGCACGCCGTCGAGGTCGGAGCCGGGAATGGGAATGCGCCGCACGCGCGAGCCGGTCGTGATCAGAAGCTTGTCGTAAGAGAGCGTGCGTCCGTCGCCCAGCGTGACCACCCTATTGCCGCGATCGATATGCGTCGCGCGCACGCCGAGGATCACCTCGCACTTCGCATCGGCGTAGAACGCATCCGGCTT
>DATJRP010000017.1:0-36993 GCA_035504555.1 Rhizomicrobium sp.
CGGTGAGATCGGTCTGCGTCAGGCGCGCTATGATGCGATAGATCTCCTGCATCGCCGGCGAGCGGCCGATCAGAGGCAGACGCTCTTCGCCGCTGTCGCGCCGGCTCGCCTGCTCGGGTTTCGCCTGCGGATTCTGCAGCGCACGCTGCACGACCGACGTCAATTCCTTCAGGTCGAAGGGCTTCGGGAGATATTCGAACGCGCCGCGCTCGGCCGCGGTGATCGCCGTCAAAATCGTATTCTGCGCGCTCATGACGACGACCGGCAGCTCGGGCCGCACGCGCTTGATGCGCGGGATGAGATCGAAGCCGTTTTCGTCCGGCAGCACCACATCCGTGATGACGAGATTGCCGTCCCCGCCGGCCACCCAGCGCCAGAGGCCTGCCGCCGTTCCCGTCGTGCGTACGTCATAGCCCGCGCGGCCCAGCGCCTGATTGAGCACCGTGCGGATGGCCGCATCGTCGTCGGCGACGAGTATCGTTCCTGCCGGCATGGTCAGCCTCCTTCACCCGCTTGTGGGAGCAAAATCCGGAACACGGTGCGTCTCGGCACCGATTCACATTCGATGACTCCGCCGTGATCGCCGACGATCTTGGCGACAAGCGCGAGCCCCAGCCCCGAACCGCGCGCCTTGGTCGTGACGAACGGATCGAAAATGTGCGGCATGAGATCGGCGGGAACGCCGGACCCGTTGTCGCGCACGGTGATTTCGAGCGGCAGGCTGTAGCGCGAGCCGGTCATGCCGGCAGACACTTTGACGCCCGGCCGATAGCCCGTCGTCAATGTGATCTCGCCGCCCTGGTCCGGCACCGCGTCGCTCGCATTGCGCACGAGGTTCATGAACACCTGGATCAATTGATCGCGGTCGCCGAGCACGGGCGGCAGCGAGGGATCGAAGGCCTCGATGAACGTCACGTGGCGCGCGAAGCTCGTGGATGCGACCTTGCGCACGCGGTCGAGCACTTCGTGGATGTTGACCGGCGCGCGCGGCAGCGCACGCGTGTCGCCGAAGGCTTCCATGCGGTCGATGAGCGCGCTGACGCGGTCGGATTCCTGGCAGATGAGCTGCGTGAGTTCCTTTTCCTGATCGGGAACGACATCTTCAAGGAGCTGCGCCGCCCCGCGGATACCGGCCAGCGGGTTCTTGATCTCGTGCGCGAGAACGGCGGCCATGCCGTGCAGCGACCGCACGGCGCCGCGATGCAGGAGCTGGCGGTCGAGGCGGTGGGCAAAGCCCCGTTCCTGGAGGGTGACAAGCGTTGTCCCGTCCGGGCCCGGCAGAGGCGTCACGGTGACGTCGGCCAGCCTTTCGCCATGCCGCGGGGTCGTCAGATCGACGTCCCGTTCGCCCAGCGTGCCGCCGCGCTCACGGGCCTGCGTCATGACCTGAAGGAGCGGACTGCCGAAGGGAAGGACATCCTGCAGGTGCTGCCGGATCAGCAGGCCCGCGCCCATGTCGAAGAACTGCTCGGCGGCCGGATTGACGAAGAGGATCTCGTCCTGCGGACCTATCAGCAGGACAGGCATGGGCAATGCCCCTAAAATGAGCGACGCGCCCCCGCGCTCCGTCGTGTCGATACCCACCGTTGCCGGCCCTTCTGCCCACCAATTAATCACTACAGTTCTATGACTAGAGGATGAGCATAAAAAAGGCGGGTGGCAACCCCCGGTTCGTTGCACTGCACCCAACCTTTGCTCGTGAAGGATGGGCGTGCCCATGGCGAAGGCCGTGGCCCCGCGCTAAAGGACAGGCCCCATCGTCCTATCCGGAGCCCCTATGCCCCGCATTGCCGTCCTGATCGTCGCCGCGGGCGTGGGCGAGCGCGCGGGCGGCGGGATCCCCAAGCAGTTCCGGCCGCTCCACGGCCTCCCCATGCTGCGGCGCTCGGTGCTGGCCTTCGCCGATTACCCCGGTATTGCGTTTATCCTGGTGATGATCGGTCAGGGCCAGGAGACGCAGGCGGCCGAAGCCCTGGACGGCCTCGCGCATTTGCCGTTCGTAGCGGGCGGTGCGACGCGGCAGGAATCGGTGCGGCGCGGACTGGAGGCGCTGGCGGCGCATAAGCCGGACTACGTCCTCATCCACGACGCGGCGCGGCCGTTCGTGTCGCGCGCTCTGATCGGCAATCTCATCGCGGCGATGGAAAGTGGTGCGCCCGCGGCCATCCCGCTCGTCGCCGTCGCGGACACGCTGAAGCGCGAAACATCCGGCGGCGTCTGGGCGACCGTGTCGCGCGAAGGTCTCTTCCGCGCGCAAACGCCGCAGGCCTTCCATTTCGACGCGATTCTGAAGGCGCATCGCGCACACGCGAACGAGTCCGTCACCGACGACATGGCGCTCGCCGAGTTGGCGGGTCTCAGAATCGCGAACGTGCCCGGAGAAGAGATCAACACGAAGATGACCAGAGCGGAGGATTTTCAATTGGCGGAACGCTGGCTTGCGGGCGGCGCCGAATTTCGCACCGGCATGGGGCTCGACGCGCATCGCTTCGTGCCCGGCGATCACGTCTGGCTCTGCGGTATCAATATCCCGCATGACGCAACGCTGGAAGGCCATTCCGATGCGGATGCGGGCCTGCACGCGCTCACCGACGCGATCCTGGGCGCCATCGGCCAGGGCGATATCGGCCAGCATTTTCCGCCAACGGATCAAAAATGGCGCGGCGCACCCTCGTCGCTCTTTCTCGAACACGCCGCGAAACTCGTGCGCGAGGCCGGCGGCGAGATCATACATTGCGATCTGACGCTTATCTGCGAACGGCCCAAGATTTCGCCGCATCGCGGCGCCATGCAGACGCGTGTGGCGGAGATCCTGGGCATCGACCGCGCCCGCGTCAGCATCAAGGCGACGACGACCGAAGGCATGGGTTTCACCGGCCGCCGCGAGGGCCTTGCCGCGCAGGCCGTCGCCACCGTCCGGCTTGCCCGTCCATGAAACTGTCCGAAGCGATCGCCACGCTCTTCGGCATCGGCCGCGCGCCTATCGCGCCGGGGACTGTGGCGAGCCTCGTCGCGCTCATTCTCGCCTGGCCCATCGCGCTTTATTCGGGCCGCTTCGGATTGCTCGCTGCCGCAATCGCCGTCGGCGCCATCGGCGCCTGGGCCGGAGAACATTTTGCGCGTGACACCAAGCAGGCCGATCCGTCCGAATGCGTCGTCGACGAACTGGCCGGGCAATGGATCGCCTGCGCCTTCGCGCCGGTCTCGTTTCTCGCGTTTCTCCTGGCGTTCATCCTCTTCCGCATCTTCGATATCCTGAAGCCGTGGCCGATCTCGCGGCTGGAGAAACTGCCGGGCGGCGTCGGCATCATGGCGGACGATCTGGGCGCGGCTCTGGCCGCCGGTGTCATCATTGCGATCCTGGCCCATGCGCGCATAGTGTGAGCGCATGCTGTTTTCCTCGCCGCTTCTTCGTCTTGCCGAGGTCGTTCTCGCCGAAGCGCGCGAACAGAAGCTTCGTATCGCGACGGCGGAGAGCTGCACGGGCGGATTGATTGCGGCCCTGCTGACCGAAATTCCGGGTTCGTCCGACGTCGTCGACCGCGGCTTTATCGTCTATTCCAATCGCGCCAAGACGGACATGCTGAACGTGCCCGGCGATCTGATCGCCGATCTGGGCGCCGTGTCCGAAGCCGTCGCGCGCTCGATGGCCGAAGGCGCCGTCGAGAACTCGAATGCGCATATGGCCGTGGCCGTAACCGGCGTGGCGGGACCAGGCGGCGGCACGAAGATGAAGCCGGTCGGCCTCGTGCACATCGCCGCCGCGCGCGAAGGCCGTTCGATCCTGCATGAGGCGCATCGCTTCGGCGATATCGGCCGCACGGAAATCAGGCTCAAGACGGTCGAAGCGGGCCTACTTCTGCTGCAGCGCCTGTTCTGAAAGCGTCTTCGCGCGCGCTTCGAAGGCGTGGCTCATCCGCAGCATCACGGGACCGAGCACCGCGTTGGCGGCGAGCGCCAGCACGCGGCTCTTGAATTCGAACAGGATCGAGAAATCGACGCGCGCGGACATGCCTTCCGGCGCGAAGCGCCAATGGTTCTCGAGCGCGCGGAAGACGCCTTCCGTCTGGACCACGTCGATGGTGCGCGCGTCCTTGTCGAGAACCACGCGGCTGGTATAGCGCTCGCGCAGCGACTTGTAGCCGACCAGCATTTCCGCGATCAAAACTTCGCGCGCACCGTCGCGTTCGCGTTTCAGGACACGCAGGCCCGCGCACCAGGGCAGGAATTCCGGATAGCGCTCGACGTCGGCCACGACCTGATACATGAGATCGGCCGTATACGGAACGATGCGGGATTCGGAATGAGAGGGCACCTTCTTGTCCCCTAACTGTCATGGCCCGCAAATGCGGGCCACCCAGTTGAAACAAGGGGTGATGTATGAAGGAAGGGCGCCATCATAACATGGCGAGAGCCAGCCGACGTCACCTGGGTGGCCCGCATTTGCGGGCCATGACAATTTTGAAGGCGTGAAGTTGTCACTTTGCAAGCTGCGCGATCCGCGCCGCTTTCAACGCGGCGAAATCGGAATCGGCGTGATAGGACGAGCGCGTCAGCGGGCTCGCCGACACCATGAGGAAGCCTTTGGCCCGCGCGATCTGTTCGAGACCCTTGAACTCGTCCGGCGTCCAGAAGCGGTCGAGCGCGGCATGCTTGCGCGTCGGCTGGAGATATTGGCCGATGGTGAGGAAATCGACGCCCGCGGCGCGCAGGTCGTCCATCACCTGCATGATCTCTTCGCGGCTTTCGCTTAAGCCCACCATCAAACCCGATTTGGTGAAGCCGTCCGGCGCCAGTTCCTTGGCGCGTTCGAGGAGACGCAGCGACGCGAAGTATCGCGCGCCGGGACGCACCGTCAGATAAAGCCGCGGCACGGTTTCGAGATTGTGGTTGAAGACGTCCGGACGCGCCGCCGTCACCACTTCGATCGCGCCGGGCTTGCGGAGAAAGTCCGGCGTCAGCACTTCGACCGTGGTGCCCGGGCTGATGGCGCGGATGGCACGGATGGTCTGCGCGAAATGCTCGGCGCCGCCGTCGGCCAGGTCGTCGCGATCGACGGACGTGATCACCACATGCTTGAGGCCGAGCTTGGCGACGGCTTGGGCGACGCGTTCGGGCTCGCCCGTGTCGAGCGCATCGGGAAGGCCGGTCTTCACGTTGCAGAAGGCGCAGGCGCGCGTGCACGTGTCGCCCATGATCATCATGGTGGCGTGGCGATGGGTCCAGCATTCGCCGATGTTCGGGCAGCCCGCTTCTTCGCAGACGGTGTGCAGCCCGTGCTCGCGCACGACCTCCTTCGTTGCCGCGAATTCGCGGCCGACGGGCGCCTTCACGCGGATCCACTCGGGCTTGCGCTGGATGGGCGTGTCGGGGCGGTGCGCTTTTTCGGGGTGCCGCGCCGCCCGGAGGTCGTTGGTTTCCTGGTCGAAAACGATGGCCATGATCCCTACATAGAGGCTGTGAGCCGGAAAATCACGCAGTTCTGCCGGGCTTTTACCAGCATCTTCGGTGGTTTATTTTACCCCAAAGCAAAGAGCCGCGATGTGCGGCCTTCTTACGGGAGCCCCAGGTGAGCCTAGCAACCGTTGCCGCCAAGCCCGGCGATGCCGTTCTGCCTTTCGAATTGTCGCGGGCGCGCAAGCCTGTTTTCCGGGCCCTGATCGATGCCCGTCATCGATTCGGCGGGACGAAGGTCGCCATCGTCGACGGCGACGAGCGCGTGCTCACATATGACGAGATCGTCCGCGCCTCCTTCGCGCTCGGCCATGCACTCAAGAAAGGCACGAAACCCGGCGAAGCGGTGGCCATCATGCTGCCGTCGGGCGCCGGTGCCGTCATCGCCTTCTTCGCCATCTCGGCCTATGGCCGCGTGCCGACCATGCTGAATTTCACGGCGGGTGCGGCGAGCCTCAAATCCGCTCTGCGCACGGCCAAGGTCAAACGGATCGTCACCGCGCACCGCTTCATCGATCTCGGCAAGTTCGAAAGCCTGATCGCGGAGCTCGAAGGCGCGGCGGAGATCGTCTATCTCGAGGACGTGCGCGAGAAGCTCACCTTGCGCGACAAGATCGCCGCCGTGGTCGGACAATATGCGCCGTGGCTGGTTTCCGCGCATCCCGTCGCGCAGTCGGAAGCCGTCATCCTCTTCACCTCGGGCACGGAAGGCGAGCCGAAAGGCGTGGCGCTTTCGCATCTCAATCTCCTTTCGAACGTCGAGCAGGTGCGCTCGCACATCGCGCTGACGGACAAGGATGTGCTGTTCAATCCGCTGCCGACGTTCCACTGTTTCGGCTTGACGGTGGGCGCGCTGATGCCGCTGTTCCTCGGCATCAAGGCGGTGTTTCACCCCACGCCCCTGCAGCCGAAGGAGATCGCGAGCCGCATCCGTTCGACGGGATCGACGATCCTTCTGTCGACCGATACGTTCATCTCGCAATACGCGCGCGCCGGCCAGCAGGGTGACTTGAATTCGCTGCGGCTCGCGGTTTGCGGCGCCGAGCGTCTGCGCGACGAAACCCGCGCGCTCCTGCGCAACAAATACGCGATCGAGCTACTCGAAGGCTACGGCGTCACGGAGACGGCGCCCGTCGTCGCTGCCAACCAAGTCGGTGCGAACCGCGCCGGTACCGTCGGACGCCTGATGCAGGGCATGGAGGCGCGCCTTGAACCCGTCGAGGGCATTCCGAATGCGGGCCGTCTTTTCGTGCGCGGCCCGAACGTGATGCTGGGCTACATCAGGGCGGACGAGCCGGGCGTCATCCATCCGCCGAAAGACGGCTGGCACGATACCGGCGACGTGGTCGCCATCGACGAAGACGGCTTCATCGCCATCAAGGGACGATTGAAGCGCTTCGCGAAGATCGGCGGCGAAACGGTTTCGCTGGCGGTCGTGGAAAGCTGCGCCTCGGCTCTTTGGCCTGATTACAGCCATGCCGCGATTGCGATGCCGGACAGCGGCCGCAAGGGCGAGCAGATCATCCTCGTGACCACCTGCCCCGACGCCCAGCGTACCGATCTCGTCGGCTGGGTGCACAATCACGGCGTCCAGGAACTGGCCGTGCCCAAGCGCATCCTCACCGTCGAGACCATCCCCGTGCTCGGCACCGGCAAGACGGATTACGTCAAGGTGCAGAAGACAGTCGAGACGAGCGACCTGACCGACGCGGGCGGTTAAACGCTTCAAAGAAATAAAGTGTCATGGCCCGGGAATACCGGGGCCACCCAGGTGACGGTATCCCTGCGTTCAAAGAACGCCGGAAATGTCCCGGACCAAATTCGAGAACTTCGACAGCTTCAGCTGGGTGGCCCGCATTGCGGGCCATGACAGTGGTTTTGGAAAACGTTACCCCAACCGTGCGACCGCCTCTTTCAACCGCGACGCCAGCGCTTCGGCTTCGGCGCGTTTTTCCTTCTGCTCGTCGATCACGTCTTCCGGCGCGCGCGCCACGAAGTCCGGATTGTTGAGCTTGGCGTCGACGCGGGCGATCTCGCCTTCGGCTTTCTGCAATTCCTTTTCGAGCCGTGTGCGTTCTTTTGCGAAATCGATGACGTCGCCGAGCGGCAGCGCCGCCACCGCATCGCCGACGACGAATTGCGCCGAGCCTTTTGGGATCGTGTCCGCGATGTCGGCGGTCGCCAAGCGTGCCAGTGTGAGGATGGAATCGCGGTTGCGATCCAGGCGCGCGCGCGTTTCGGCTTCCGTGCTCTTGAGAGTCAGCTGAATCTTGGCCGCCGGAGGCACGTTCATCTCGGCGCGGATGGAGCGGACACCGGACACGAGGTCCACCACCCAACGCATCTCGTCGCGCGCCGGCTTGTTGTCCGGCACGCTCGCGAGTTCAGGCCACGGCGCTTCGATGAGCATCGAGGCGCGCGGGCTCGCCGCCGTCAGCGCCCACAATTCTTCCGTGATGAACGGCATGAAGGGATGGAGCAGCGCGACGATTTGATCGCGCACCCAAGCGGCGGTGGCGCGCGTCTCGGCTTTGGCCGTTTCGTCCGATCCGTTCAGCACGGGCTTGATCAATTCCAGATACCAGTCGCAGTAAACCGACCAGACGAATTGATACAGAGCGTTCGCCGCCTCGTTGAAGCGCAGCGCTTCGATATGTTGGGACGCGGCCGCCGCGACGTCTTTCGTTTCGGCCACGATCCAGCGATTGACCGTCTGTGCAACCTTGGCAGGATCGAAGTTCGGGTCCGTCATGCAGCCGTTCATTTCGCAGAAGCGCGCGGCGTTCCATAGCTTGGTCGTGAAGTTGCGGTTGGTCTCGACACGCGACGGCCCAATGCGCATGTCGCGGCCCTGCCCCGCCGCCAGCGCCAGCGTAAAGCGGAGCGCATCCGCGCCATATTGGTCGATGAGCGTCAGCGGATCGACGACATTGCCTTTCGTCTTCGACATCTTCACGCCCTTCTCGTCGAGGACGCGCGTGTGGATGAAGACCGTCTTGAACGGCACGTCCTTCATGAAATGGATGCCCATCATCATCATGCGGGCGACCCAGAAGAAGATGATATCGAAGCCGGTGACGACCACATTGGTCGGATAGAAGCGTTCGAGCTCCGTCGTCTTGTCCGGCCAGCCGAGCGTCGAGAACGGCCACAGCGCCGACGAGAACCAGGTGTCGAGCACATCGGGATCGCGTTCGAGTCTGACGTTCGCACCCTTTTTGGCACGTGCGAGCGCCTGGGCTTCAGCTTCGGTTTCGGCAACGAAAACCTCGCCCTCCTCGTCGTACCAGACGGGAATCTGATGGCCCCACCAGAGCTGGCGCGAGATGCACCAGGGATGAATGTCACGCATCCAATTGTAATAGACGTTTGCCCATTGCCCCGGCACGAAGCGCGTGCGGTCCGTTTCCACGGCCGCAACGGCGTTTTCGGCCAACGGGCGCACATCGAGATACCATTGCTCGGTCAGATAGGGCTCAAGCACGACCGTCTTGGTCTTTTCATCGTGCGGCACGGAATGGGTGATGGGCTCGATCTTGTCGACGAGTTCGAGCGCTTCGAGATCGCCGACGATCTGCTTGCGTGCGGCGAAGCGGTCGAGCCCGCGATAGGCCGCCGGCGCGTTCTCGTTGAGTTTGCCGGCGCGCGTCAGGATGTTGATCATCGGCAGGTTGTGACGCTTGCCGACTTCGAAGTCGTTGAAGTCGTGCGCCGGCGTGATCTTGACCGCGCCCGTGCCCTTCTCGGGATCGCTGTGCTCGTCGGCGATGATGGGAATGAGACGGTTCGCCAGCGGCAGACGCACCTGTTTGCCGATGAGCGCCTTGTAGCGTTCGTCATCGGGATGCACGGCGACGGCGGTGTCGCCCAACATGGTTTCAGGACGCGTCGTCGCAACGGTGATGAACTGTCCTATCTCGCCGTCGATCGGATATTTCAGGTACCAGAGATGGCCCTTCATCTCGATGCTCTCGACTTCGAGGTCGGAGACGGCTGTTTCGAGGCGCGGGTCCCAGTTGACGAGACGCTTGTCCTTGTAGATCAGCCCTTCGCGGTGCAGTTCGACGAACACCTTGATGACGGCGCGCGACAATCCTTCGTCCATCGTGAAACGCTCGCGCGACCAGTCGCAGGAGGCGCCGAGGCGGCGCAGCTGCTGCACGATGGCGCCGCCATATTCGTCCTTCCACTTCCACACGGCTTCGAGGAATTTCTCGCGGCCCATGGAAACGCGGCTCATCTGGCGCTCCGCCAGATCCCGCTCGACGACGAGCTGCGTCGAAATGCCGGCATGGTCGGTGCCCACCTGCCAGAGGACATCCTTGCCGCGCATGCGCTCGAAGCGCGCGAGAATGTCCTGCAGCGTGTTGTTGAGCGCGTGGCCGATGTGCAGCCGCCCCGTCACGTTGGGCGGTGGAATGACCATGCAGAACGTCGGCGCTGCCGGCTTCCGGCCGGCACGGAACGCACCCGACGCCTCCCACTTGGCGTAGAGCCGCTTCTCAACGTCTTCCGGCTTGAAATTCTTGTCGAGCATCAAAGATGGCCTCTCGGGCGGGCGGTACCGTCAAACCGTCCGGACGCGGGCTCGTCAAGAGGCAGGTCCGGGGACGGCTCTGGCGCGGTCCCCGGTTTCGTTCAGTCCCGGTTCAACCGGGGGACGGGATCAGCGCCGGGTGGTGCGCGCTTTTACGGCACGCGCTACTTCAGCTTCTACCGCGGCCTTCAGCATGTCGGGCAGATTGTCGTCCATCCATTCGCGGATCGCGGGCTTCATGCGGTCGACGATGACGGCGGCCTGCGCCTGCAGCCAGGCGCGCAATACGGGCTCGAAGGTCTCGCGCACCGCGCGATCGAAGACGGCCTCCACCGAAAGACCATCGATCGGGGCAACAGGCGCGGTGCTATGCGGTTCGTCCGCTCCGAAATCAATCGCCGAAAGCGCATCGTCGACGGCGCTGCGCGCCTTTTCCGACACGAGACCTTCCGTCGAGTGCAGGGGTTGAGGCGCCGGGGCCACCACCGGCTCGTCGATGGATTGAAACACGACATCGTCCTGCGGCGCGGGACGCACGGGTTCCGGTGCGGGGGCGGCCGCCTGAACGGGTTGCGGCGGCGGCGCGGGTTGCGGGACCTCATCGATCTCCTGCGTCAGCTCGAGCACATCGGCTTCCGCCTGGACGGCCGGCGCCGGGGCGGGAGCAACAGCAGGCGCCGCCGGTTGCGGTTCGCTGGAGTCCTCGGAAATGATTTTGCGGATGGAAGCGAGAATCTCTTCCATCGTGGGTTCGTGCTGAGGACTGGAAGGGCTCGCCATGTTTTGCTCCGACAACGCCAACACGTTGACCCTAAGACACTTGCGCAAAGAAGAAAAGACGGAGTTAACACGAATGGGCGCGTTAACCCCGCGTGGGAGCACATTTTTTCAGTCTCCCAGTCCGACCCACCGGCCCGCATTGTCATCATAATGTTCAAGAGGATCGTAAGTGCGCACGTTCAGCGCGAGGCCCCGTGCCGTCAATGTTCCGACGGCGGACAATAGCTGGTAGGCCGCGACTGCGGCATCGCGCTTGGAGCTTACGAGGTTCACCTGCGAATTGAGCAACTCCTGCTCGGCGTTCAGCACGTCGAGGATCGTCCGGGCGCCCACCTGCTGTTCCAGCTTCACGCCCTGATACGCCACCTTGTTCGCGTCCACCTGCGCCTCGTTGGAGGCGATGGCGGCCATGGCGGACGTATAGGCCTGCCATGCCGCGCGCGTGGCATAAATCACCTGACGCTCGGTATCGTCGGCGGTCAACTCTGCCTGCCCGCGCAATTCCTTCGCCTGCCGTACGGCCGCGTCTTCCGCGCCGCCCTGATAGATCGGCACGTTGAGGTTTCCGAGCACGGTCAACGCGTGGATGGTGAAGGGGCCGTAGGACGGATTGTTCTGCGTATATTGATACTGCCCATTCACAGTCAGGTTGGGCATGAGTGCGCCGAGCGCGACGTCGACCTGGTGATCCGCGGCTTTCACGTTCTGTCGCGCAGCCAGGACGTCGGGATTGAGCTTGAGCGCCATGTCGATGGCGGCCTGCTGTTCCTTCGGCAGAACAGGCAAGGCCGGTTCGGCCTCGAGCGTTTCGGCCGGCCGCCCGATCTGATGCTCGAAATCCGCGCGGCTGATCGCAAGCTGGCCTTCGGCATAAATCAAGTCCGCCTGCGCGCCGGCGAGACGGGCCTGCGATTGCGCAACGTCCGTACGCGTCAGTTCGCCGACCTTGAACTGTTCCTGCGTGGCGTCGCGCTGCTTTTGCAAAACCGACACATTGTTTTCGCGAAGCTTCACGGTCGCCTCGTCGCGCACGACATTCATGTAGGCCGTCACAGCCGCAAGCAGCACGGATTCTTCGGTGGACGTGAGCTGCGCGCGCCCGGCCTTGACCTGCGATTTGGCTTTGCTGATCTGCGCGATGTCCGAATAGTTGAGGACTGTCTGGTTCACCGAGAGCTGGCCGGACAGAGGCTCGGAGGTCGGCGCGCCGCCGAGGAACGGCGGAATCTTCTCGAAGCCGTAGCTTCCGCCGATGCTCAGGCTCGGACGGAAATTCGCGTTGGCTGTAGCCACGTTTTCGTCGGTCGCGCGCAGTCCGGCCCGCGCCGCATCCAGCTGCGGGTTGGTCTCGTAGGTGACGCCCAAGGCTTCCTTGAGGGTGAAGGTCTCGGCGCCCGCCGGAAGCGCGACGACCGCAATCGCGGCTGCCGAAAGCCAGACTTGTCTTAAACACATGGAAAGCCCCGCCCAAATCAATGCAGGGCTAACTTGGTCACTCTAAAAGACAAATCCAACAGTATTACGGAATCCCACTAGTGTCGGCGCAGCAGCATCGAAGGCGATACGATGGCCGACCCGGCCGTGTTCGCGCAGATAAAGGGTGGCGCGGCCCAGTTCGCCCGATTTGATAACCGCAACGAGCCGGCCGCCCTCGGCCAATTGCGCCAGGAGCGGCTCGGGGACCACTTCGATGGCGCCGTTGATGAAAATCACGTCATAAGGGGCCTTGGCCGCGAAACCGTCGATCAACGCGCCTTGCACGATCGTGGCGTTCTTCGCGCCCGCGCCGGGAACAGCCTCGGAGGCCACGCGAACCAGATCGGCATCCTGTTCGAGTCCGATCACCGATTTCGCCAGCCGCGCGATCACGGCGGTCGAGTATCCCGTAGCGCAGGCGACATCGAGCACCGAATCGTTCGCGCGCACAGACGCCAGCTGCAGCAGTTTGGAAAAGGTTCTGGGCTCGAGAAGATAGCGGCCGCGCACGATCTCGACGGCCGCCTCGGCATAGGCGACGGCGCGCCTGGCACCCGGCACGAATTGTTCGCGCGGGACCTCGCGCATCGCGGCGTGGATTCGCGTATCCGTCACATCGTTGGTGCGGACCTGCGATTCGACCATGTTGAGGCGTTGGGCGGCGTAATCGGGCATGGGTTCGATTCGGTTGGCAGCGGTTCGGGGCTTATACCGGCCGCGATTCACCCTGACAACGCGCCCGGAAATCGCATGAATCGGACGAGCTGGCCGGATTGTCGGCGCCTGCGCCGCCTGTTATAGGGCGGCCCCTGCCCGGCCACGTGGCGGAGTGGTGACGCAGCGGTCTGCAAAACCGCGTACCCCGGTTCAATTCCGGGCGTGGCCTCCATCAACCCTTCAATGCATTGGCAATGCGCCCGAGCGATGGCTTCCCGCCTCTCACTGCCAAAAACCACGCCTGCGGCCAGGGTTCCCGGGCCGCCGTCAGCATTAATCCTAACCGTCGAGTTTCTGTTAAGGTTTTATTAACCTACGCGTGGCATCTTCGCCAAGTCTTCCCTTGAAGACACCCCACCATTACCCAACGCCTTGGGGCCGGGCTTACACCCGGCCCTTTTTTCATTGCATTCGGGCGAATCAGTACCTTCCAGATCCCGAATCAGTATTGTCTCTGTCTTTGCAACGGTAACAGACGAAAGACGTTCCGCGTTCTGACTATGGGGTAGCCATCACCAAAACGATGCGGTAGAGAACGCCCCCCAACGTTCCTCGGTAGCTCAGTCGGTAGAGCAAGCGGCTGTTAACCGCTGGGTCGGCGGTTCGAGCCCGTCCCGAGGAGCCATTTTCAAACGAGCGCGAAACGCGCCGCATGCTGCGGGGGCGGCAATGGGGGAAACAATGACACTCAAAGTCATCGGATCGGGTCTTGGTCGCACCGGGACCATGTCGCTGAAGCGCGCGCTCGAACAGCTGGGCTTCGCGCCGTGCCATCACATGATCGAAGTCTTTCAGCGTCCGCTGAGCGTGCCTTTGTGGATCGACGCCGCAGCGGGCAGGCCTGATTGGAACGCGATTTATGCAGAGTTCGGCGCAGCGGTGGATTATCCGACCGCGTTATTCTGGCGCGAACTCGCGGCGCATTATCCTGATGCGAAAATCATTCATTCCCTGCGCGATCCGGAGCGCTGGTTCGAGTCGACGCAGGAGACGATCTTCGCGCCGGGCTCCCTCGCCGTGCGCCTGGACGGCCCGATGAAGGACTTCTTCGGCATGTTCCGCCGCGAATTCGGCGACAAGATCAACGATCGCACGTTCATGGTCGATTACTTCAAGCGCCACACGGACGACGTCATCCGCACGATCCCGTCCGAGCGCCTGCTGGTGTTCGAAGCAAAGCAGGGCTGGGAGACGCTGTGCGGATTCCTTGGCGTTCCCGTACCCGCGACGCCCTATCCCAGCGAGAATTCGCGCGAAGAGTTCAAGGCACGCGCGGGGACGTTGTCCCGCAAGCAAAGCTAAATTCGATTTCAGACGCGGGTCATGCTGGCGGAAGGTTCAGGAGCCATCTTTCTGAGGTCATTCCTCTTGTGGAGGCCTCCTATGACCAAATCCCGGACATGGCTGATCCTTGGCGCGGCCGCCCTCGCCCTTGCGGGCACCACGGCGGTTGCGAGCGCGCAAGCCGTCCATGAATTCGCTGTCCAGTTGCCCGGCGGCGGCGTCGAGCACATCCGCTACACCGGCGATGCAAAGCCCGTCGTCGTCATGCTGCCGGCCAATCCATTCGCTGCCGCTTTCGCACCGCCCTTCTGGCCGTCGCAAGCCTTCGCGGAGATGAACCAGATTTCCGCGCAGATGGATCGCCAGATGAACGCGATGTTGACGCAGGCAGGTGAAATGCAGGCAGCGGCCCAATCGGGCGTGCTCAACGCATCGTTCGGCAATCTGCCGCGCGGCGCCGTCGAGTACACGCAGATCTCGACCTGGAACGGGAACGGCATGTGCACGCGCACGGTGCGCATGACGGAGCCGGAAGGCGGCGGAAAGCTTCAGACCGTCTCCAGCACGTCGGGCGATTGCACCGGCAATGCTCCGGCCGCGCACGCTGCCGCGTCCGGCCTCATCCAGGCGAAAGCCACCGCCACACCGCGTCACGCACAAGCCACGCGGACCTGATCCTTGGTTACGGCGCCGATTGCGACTAAGGGGATCGCGCAGCGATCCCCTTTTTTGTTTTACTGAAACGCGTAGGTCAGCGTGAAGCCGTAAGTCCGCGGCGCGTTGAAGATGCGATAGCCTTCGTCAAGCGGAGCGCCGTCGTCCGTCGCCTGCACCACGTGCTGCTCGTTGAACATGTTCTTGATCCAGAAGGCGAGCTCCCAGGACTTGTCGTTCGTGCCGATGGACGTGCGGCCGTCGAACACCCAATTCGCCTTCGAAAAGAGGAAGGGCGTATTCAGCGTCTCGAGAAAGCTGTCCGCGGCATAGACGCCGGAGAACTGCACGGCGCCGACGTAATTGCTGAAGAGGGAATGCTCGTAACGCGCCGTGCCGTTGAAGGTGACGTCCGGTGCGTCCGGAAGCTGGTTGCCCGAAGGTTCGGTCGTGGGCCCGCTGACCGATGCATAGGGAAAGCTGCCAAGCCTGCTGTGCAACAGGCCGAGCCCGCCGCGAAGGGAAAGCCCGTCCAGCGGCAGCCAGGTGAGCGCCGCATCCAGTCCGTAGACATTGGCCTTTTGAATATTGGAAAGCTTGATGAGGGCCACGGCGCCGACGGTGGTGAAGGTCTGCGCCTGTAGGTCGCGATAGTCGTAATAGAAGACGCTGCTGTCCAGGAGCACCGTGTCGTTGAAGAACTCCGACTTTACGCCTGTCTCGTAGTCGGTCAGCGTCTCGGGCTTATAGGGCGCAAGCGCCTGGTCCTGGGTTGAGATGCCGTCGAAGAACCCGCCGCTCTTCGTTCCGCGCGACACGCTCGCATAGACGAGCGTATCCTCTCCCGGCTTCCAGTTGAGCGCTTCGCGAAAATCCACCGCGCGATCCGAGATGGTGTCGTTCTCGGACGTATCGAACAGCGGGAATGCCGTCGTCGTTCCGGCTATGGTCCAGTTCGAACCGCCGACATAGCTGCGGTCCTCGTAAGCGAGCCTCACGCCGGACGATAGCGTAAGATGGTCCACCAGAGGCCAGTCGACCTGCGCGAATCCCGCGGCGTAGTGCGTGATCTGATCGGCGGTGATGAGCACGTCGAGACCGAACGAATCGGCCAGTGAGCCCGGCGTGTAGTCGCGGATTTGATCCCAGGAATAGTCGGCGCCGACAAGCCATTGCACGCCGTCCGCATTGCCGGCGAGACGAAGCTCCTCGCTGAACTGGTTGACCCTGTCGTTTTCGTCGAAATCGGCATCCTGCGTCGGCGAAGCGCCGGCATTGATGAGGAAGCTTCGGCGAAACTGGATGTAACCCGTGACGGACGTCAGCGTGCCCCATCCGAAATCGTCGGTCACGTGCAGGGTCGTGTTGAGCGCATCCTCGCGATAGAAGGCGGGGCTCGTCCAATCCCCTTCGAAGACGTTGGGATTCGTATCGGTGTAGCCCGCATAGTTCACGCAGTGCGCGGGATTGCCGTAATCGGGACAGGATTGGGTGTTGGTCGATTGCGTGCCGAAGAATTTTCCGACGCCGATCTGCGAGCCCTCGACCGTCCCCTCGACCTTCAGCAATACGCTGATCGCGCCTGTGGGATCCCACAGCGCCTGACCCCGTCCGAACCAGTCGTGCTGGCGTCCGAGATCCTTGTCGGTCCCGGTGCTGTACCAGTAGCCGCGATCCTGCTGGATCGTCTCGCCGGCAAAGCGCAGGGCGAAATTGCCGGTCACGGGCACGTTGATCATCGCGTCCGACTGGAAGGCATCGTAATTCCCGTAGCCGGCCGAGACGTTCCCGAACAAACCATCGAAGGAAGGCTGGGCCGAGATGATGTTGATGGCGCCGGCCGTCGTGTTGCGGCCATAGAGCGCCGCCTGAGGGCCTTTCAAGACCTCGATGCGATCCAGATCGAAGAAATTGAAATCCTCTTCGGCAAAGGACGCGAGATAGATGTCGTCGACATAGATGCCAACGGTCGAGTTGTTGGTCGTCGAGAAATCGTCGAGGCCGATGCCCCGGATGGTGATGATCTGCTGCGCCCCGGGGATGTTGTCCTTCACCTCGAGGTTGGGCACCTGGCTCATCAGGTCCGTAGGCGTCATGATGCGCGATTGCTGGATCTCGTCGGACGTGATGGCCGTCACGTTGATGCCGACGTCCAGAATGTTCTGCGAACGCTTCTGCGCGGTCACGGTGACGGTCTCGATGGTCTGACCGGTCTGGTCCTGGGCTGCGGCAGGCACCGCCGTCAGCGCGCTCAAGGCCGAGCAGGCCAGCAATACGACGCGAGGCTTGCGAGCCCCCAAAATGCGAGCAGTCACGGCATCCTCCCCTTCCATCGGCTCTTGGTCCGATTTGACACTAAAGTATGTTATCGTAACTACACGACGAAGTGGCTTGTCAATCGATTTGACAGACGGGTATGCTTTCCTGATCGTGTGACAGGCTGGAAGGTGCGAGAATCGGATGCTGATGCCCGGCGCAAAGGCCAGGACTGCCGCTGGGGATGCCGTCTCGAAAGAGATGCGCCTCCTCGAAGCGGCCGCACAGGAATTCAACGCACGCGGCATCGCGGGCGCCTCGATTGCGCGCATCGCCCGCGCCATGGGCCTCACCCGCGCCGCCGTCTACTACTATGTGAAAGACCGCGACGCGCTGGCCTCGCTCTGCTATGCGCAGGCCTGCGCCGTGATGCGGTCCGATCTCGGCATCGCCCTAAAGCAGCACGGCAACGGCCTCGACAAGCTTCTTGTTTTCCTGCGCTTTTCGCTCGATCCGAAGCGTGCGCCCGTGGCCGCCCTAAGCGAGCTCGACTATTTCACCGGCCGCCGCCGCGCCGAGATCGCCGCCGCCCATGCGCGCAATGTCGAGACGCTGCGCGGCCTCATTTGCGACGGTGTTGCCGATGGCAGCATCAGGCCGTGCGACGACGAGATCGTGGCGCAGACGATCATCGGCATCATCACCTGGATCCCGCTGTCCGTCGCCTGGGTCGAAGGCACCGACGAAACCTTCCGGGCCCGGACGGCCGATGCCTTTTGCGACTTCATCGTCAACGGCCAGGCCGCCGATCGGAATTTCCGGTTCGAATCGCCCGTCGAGATCGAATCGTTCTTTCCCGGGTCGCCGCACGCCTTCGACCGCGAAGCCAATGCGGCGGCCAAGATCGAGCAGATGCTGATGACGGCCTCGCGGCTCTTCAACCGCCGCGGCATCGACGGCACCTCGCTGGACGACGTGATGGCGGCGCTCGGCGCCACCAAGGGCGCGCTCTATCACTATCTCGACAACAAGACCGATCTCGTTGCGCGCTGCCACAAGCGGGCTTACAGGCTCTATGAGCAGTTTGCGGACGCGGCGGAGAAATACGGCCGCAGCGGTCTCGAACGCGGCCTTATCGGCACGTACCTCAACGTCCAGGCCCATGCGCGCGAGTTGTCGCCGCTCATCCAGATGGCCGGCGTGGGAGCGCTGCCGGCGGCCGTCAAGCGCGACACGACCAAACGTTCGCGCGTCCTGCAGAAGCGTTTCCGGCAATTCGGTGTCGAAGGCCTGGCCGACGGCAGCTTCCGCACCTTCGATTTCGATTCCCAGGCGCAGTTCGGCGCCGGCGCCTTCGAATGGCTGCCAAAATGGTTTCGCGCCGACGACCCGCGCGCCAGATCGGCGCTCGCACGCGAAATCGTCACCTTGTTCATCAGAGGGTTGCGGGCGTGATGCACGATGTCGAAGGATGGGTAGCGCCGGGTTTTGAAGCCGCGAAAGACGCCTTCGCCGCCAATTTCGCGCGCGCGGGCGACTACCAGGAGGTGGGTGCGTCGTTCGCCGCCTTTCATCGCGGCCGCTGCGTCGTCGATCTCTGGGGCGGCTTCAGGGACGGCGCGCGCACGAAGGGCTGGACGCGCGACACGCTCGCCAATGTCTGGTCGAGCACCAAGGCGATAACGGCGGTGGCTGTCGCGCGCCTCGTCGATCGCGGTCTCCTGCGCTACGAAGACAAGGTTGCCTCCGTGTGGCCGGAATTCGCGACCGGCGGCAAAGCCGGTGTGACCGTCGCGCATGTTCTTTCGCATCAGGCGGGACTGCCGGGGTTCATCGAATCTACCACGGCCATGGATCAATGCGACTTCGACGGCTGCGCAGCCAAGCTGGCGCGGCAGAAACCCGCGTGGGAGCCGGGCACCGCGACGTCCTATCACGCCATGACCTATGGCTGGCTTGCCGGCGAGATCGTGCGGCGCGTGGCCCGCAAGACGGTCGGCCGTCTCGTCGCGGAAGAAATCGCGAAGCCGCTCGATGCCGACATCTTCATCGGCCTGCCGGAGAGCCAGGACGGCCGCGCGGCGGAAATGTTGCCGCCCAAAAGTCCCGCGGTGCCGCCGCCGCTTCCCGACGTCGCCGTCATGGCGCTTACCAATCCCGAGCAGGATCCGACGCTGCCGAACACGCGCACCTGGCGTGCGGCCGAGATTCCGGCCGCCAATGGACATGCCAATGCGATGGGGCTGGCGCGCTTCTATGCCGCGCTCGCCACAGACCACGGTTGCGACGGTGTGAGATTGCTGTCGCCGGCGACGCATGCCCGGCTGGTTCGCCCGGCTACGCAGGGCCGCACCGACATGTTCCTCGGCTTCACGGATTCCTGGGGCATGGGCATGGCACTCAACGCGCCGGGCATCTACGGCCCCAATCCGCGCGCCTTCGGACATTCGGGATGGGGCGGCTCGTTCGGCTGCGCCGATCCGGACGCGGGCGTGGCCATCGGCTATGTCTGCAATCAGATGGGGCCGGAACTGGTCGGCGACCCCCGCACGTCCGGCCTTTGCGGGGCGGTTCTCTCTTGTGCGGCGCAACGTTAAGGCCGCCCTCGCTTGAAGCAGGCCTGACGCCCCATTAGGTTCGGATGGAACGCCATCCTTCTTTGACCGAATGGACATCAAACAAGACGCGCTGGCCGCGATAGGGAACACGCCCCTCATTCGCCTCAAACGCGCGTCGGAACTCACCGGCTGCGAGATTCTGGGCAAGGCCGAGTTCATGAACCCCGGGCAGTCCGTGAAGGATCGCGCGGCGCTCTGGATCGTCCGCGACGCCATGGCGCGCGGGGCGCTGAAACCCGGCGGCGTCATCGTCGAAGGCACGGCGGGCAATACGGGTATCGGTCTGGCGGTCGTCGGCAATGCGCTCGGCTTCCGCACGGTCATCGTCATTCCCGACACGCAAAGCCAGGAAAAAAAGGACGCGCTGAAGCTTCTCGGCGCCGAACTCATCGAAGTGCCGGCGGTTCCGTATCGCGATCCGAACAACTACCAGAAATTTTCCGGGCGCCTCGCCGAGCAATTGGCGAAGAGCGAACGCAACGGCGCGATCTGGGCCAACCAGTTCGACAATCTCGCGAACCGGCAGGCGCATATCGAGTCCACCGGCCCCGAAATTTGGCGGCAGACCGACGGCAGGATCGATGGTTTCATCTGCGCCATCGGCACCGGCGGCACACTTGCAGGCACGGCGATCGCGCTGAAAGAACGCAATCCCAAAATCCGCATCGCCGCGGCCGATCCGATGGGCGCGGCCGTCTACAGCTGGATCAAGCACGGAACCCTCGACTTCGAGGGCAGTTCGATTACCGAAGGCATCGGGCAAAACCGCGTGACCGCCAACATGGAAGGCGCGCCGATCGACGACGCCTATCGCATCTCCGACGCGGACATGCTGCCGGTCATCTTCGATCTTCTTTTGCACGAAGGTCTCTGCATGGGCGGCTCGACGGGCATCAATGTCGCGGGCGCCATCCGCCTTGCGAAGGACTTAGGGCCGGGCCACACCATCGTGACGATCTTGGCCGACTACGGAACGCGCTATCAGTCGAAATTGTTCAATCCCGAATTCCTGCGCACCAAGGCCCTGCCGGTGCCGCAATGGCTGGCCGAACCGCGCGCGCCGCGCGAGCTTCCGTTCGTCCGATGAACCCGCCCTCACCCCTCGTCTCGACCGAATGGCTCGCAGAGCATCTGGATGCGCCCGACGTCCGCGTCGTCGATGCATCGTGGTATCTGCCGCAGGCCGGACGCGATGCGAAAGCCGAATACCGCGCATCGCATATCCCGGGCGCCATCTTCTTCGACATCGACGATCTCTCGGACGAGAAAAGCTCGCTGCCGCACATGCTGGCGCCCGCGCCGAAATTCGCCAGCCGCATGCGCAAGCTGGGATTGGGCGACGGCAATCTCATCGTCGCCTATGACGGCGCCGGCATCTATTCCGCGCCGCGCGCCTGGTGGATGCTGCGCGCCATGGGCCACGAAGACGTCGTGGTGCTCGACGGCGGTTTTCCGAAATGGAAACGCGAGAGCCGCCCCGTCGACGACATGGTCCCGATGCCGTTCGCGCGCCATTTCACGCCGCGCCAGAACTTCGCCATCGCCCGCGACTTCGACCAGATGCTGGCGGCGCAGAAAAACCGCAGCGAACAGATCGTCGATGCCAGGAGCGCCAGCCGCTTCGCCGGGCGCGAACAGGAACCGCGTCCCGGCGTGCGTCCGGGTCACATGCCCGGCAGTTTCAACATTCCGTATACGGAGCTGACGGAGGATGACGGCACGCTGAAATCGAAGGACGCCTTGAAGAAGCTTTTCGCCGCGCGCGGCGTCGATGTCGCAAAGCCCGTCACGACCACCTGCGGTTCCGGCATCACGGCCGCCATCGAAATGCTGGCGCTGGCGGTGGCGGGCGCCGAGAAGGTCGCGCTTTACGACGGCTCCTGGGCCGAATGGGGCGCGCGCGAAGAAGCGCCGGTCGACAAATCATGATCGGACGCAAACAGAAAGGCGCCGCGCCGTCGAAGCCCGTGCGCGTGCCGACCGTCGTCACGTTTCTCGAGATGATGCACAAGCCGCCGGCGCTCCCGCCGCCGCAGCCCAAGGGCAAGGTCGCGATCCTCAAGGCCGACAACCCGCCCGTGCATTTCTACCGCTACCTCTACGATACCGTCGGCGGCGAATACAAATGGGTCGACCGCAAGAAGGCGAGCGACGCGATGATCGCGGAGATCCTCAAGGATCCGCTCGTCGATCTGTTCGTGCTGTACGCGGAAGGCTGTCCGGCCGGCATGGCCGAACTCGACTTCCGCCTGGAAGGCGTCGGCCAGCTCGCCTATTTCGGGCTTCTGCCCGAATTCGTCGGCCGCCGCTTCGGCTACTTCTTTCTTTACCATGCGACCATCAACGCGTGGGCGAGGCCGATCTCGAAGCTGCTCGTGAACACCTGCACGCTCGATCACCCCCGCGCGCTGCCGCTTTACCAGCGCATGGGCTTTGTCCCCTATGCGCGCGAGGACCGCTTCATCGAAATGCCCTAACGGCCGCAGCCGGGCCCATTCCCTTCCACCCGGAGCCAAGGCATGCTCGCGCCCGTCACAAAAATGAGCGGGAGTACCGGGGGATGACGACGATGGACGCTGCCGCGCCCAAAGAGCCCACGTTGTTTGGGCATCCGCGCGGGCTGACCTTCCTGTTCACGACTGAGATGTGGGAGCGCTTTTCCTATTACGGGATGCGC
The DNA here is from genome assembly GCA_035504555.1 of Rhizomicrobium sp. Classification (GTDB taxonomy): domain Bacteria; phylum Pseudomonadota; class Alphaproteobacteria; order Micropepsales; family Micropepsaceae; genus Rhizomicrobium. The sequence continues at coordinate 22,454 of DATJRP010000017.1, forward strand.
GCAATCCTCATCTACACGCTCGTCAACCATATTCTGAAGCATCCCAATGCCGTGCTCGGCTATTCCGTGCTCAAGCGTGCGCTCGAGCTGGCGTTCAACGCCGGCCACCCGCTGGCGATGCAGCCGCTCTCTTCGAACATCTACGGCACCTACACCGCCTTCGTTTATCTGACGCCTGTCGTCGGCGGCTTCATCGCCGACCGCTGGATCGGCCAGCGCTACAGCGTGATCGTCGGCGGCGTCATCATGGCGATCGGCGAATTCACGCTGATGCTGCCGCAGACATTCCTGCTCGGGCTTTTGCTGCTCATTCTCGGCAACGGCTTCTTCAAGCCCAACATCTCTACGCAGGTGGGCAATCTCTATAAACCCGGCGATAGCCGCATCGACCGCGCCTATTCGATCTTCTATGTGGGCATCAATGTCGGAGCGACGTTCTCGCCGCTCGTGTGCGGCACGCTGGGAGAATATTACGGCTATCATTGGGGCTACGCCGCCGCCGGCGTCGGCATGATCATCGGCCTCTTCACGTACATGCTCGCGCTGCCGGCGCTGCCGCCAGATCGCGTCGGCCAGATCAAGGCGCACACCACCGAGAAAAAGCCTCTGACCGGCGAAGACTGGAAGGCGATCATCGCGCTTGTCCTGCTCGTCATTCCGGGAAGTCTGTTCTGGTCGGCTTATGAGCAGCAGGGCAATACCATCGCCCTGTTCGCGCAGAACCTGACCGACAAGCGTCTCATCCCCGGTCTCATCAACTGGGAAATCCCCGCCGAGTGGTTCCAATCATTCAATCCGGCAATGATCGTTGCCTTCACGCCCCTTATCGTATGGCTCTGGTCCGCGCAGGCGAAGCGTGGAAACGAACCGAGCGTGCTGACCAAGATGGCGATGGGCAATTTCATGCTGGCGCTGTCCTACGTCATTATGGCGGCAGCAGTTTACGTCGGCGGTCACGGGCAGATCAGCTGGTTGTGGCTGTTCGCCTTCTTTGCAGTCATCACCACGGGCGAGCTCTATTTCTCGCCCATCGGCCTCGCGCTGACGGCGCGCGTGGCGCCGCCGCAGGTGCTTTCGATGATGATGGGCTTCTGGCTGGCGACGAGCTTCTTCGGCAACCTGCTGCAGGGTTACATCGGGAGCTACTACTCGAGCATGACGAAGTTCGACTTCTTCCTGCTCTGCGCAGCCGTAGGTGTGGCGGCCGGCACCATCTTCTGGCTGTTCAACTTTCCGCTCAAAAGTACACTCCATAAGGAGAACGGCCCCGTCCCGCACGTTGGCCCGCACGAGGAATAACGGTTCCGCCTTCGCCCGCTCTTGTCATCGGCGGCCGTGAGCCCGATAAGGCGGTCTTGCGAGGACGAAAGCCATGGCGAAGGACAAACCCGAAACGGTCGCGGTGCACGCGGGCCACATGAGCGCCGAACATTTCGGCGCCGTAAACACGCCCGTCTACCGCGCCTCGACGATCCTGTTCCCGACGCTGGACGCGATGGAGTCCCGCGACAAGCCCTACGTCTATGGCCGCCGCGGCACGCCGTCGTCGAAAAGCCTCGAAGACGCGGTCACGGCGCTGGAAGGCGGCACGCGGACCGTCCTCTGCCCGTCGGGCGCGAACGCCATCGCGACGGCAATCCTCTCCGTCTGCCGCGCCGGCGATCATCTCCTGATGGTGGACAGCTGCTACAACCCGACGCGCATCTTCTGCGACAAGCTGCTGAAGCGCTTCGGCGTCGAGACGACGTTCTACGATCCGCTGATCGGCGCGGACATCGAAAAGCTTTTCAAGCCCAACACCACGGCCGTCTTCTGCGAAAGCCCCGGTTCGCTCACCTTCGAGATCCAGGACATTCCGGCCATTGCGCGCGTGGCGCATGCAAAGGGTGCGAGCGTCCTGCTCGACAACACCTGGGGCACGCCGCTCTATTTCAACGCCTTCGCACACGGCGTCGATCTCTCGATCATGGCGGCCACGAAATATGTGGGCGGCCACGCCGACGTCATGATGGGCTATGTCTGCGCCAACGCCTCGCACGCAGAGCGTCTCCACGCGACGCATGACGAACTCGGCCTGTGCGCCAGCGGCGACGACTGTTTCCTGGCCTTGCGCGGGCTGCGCACCATGCCGCTGCGGCTGAAGCAGCATCAGGAGAACGGACTGAAGCTGGCGCGCTGGCTCATGGCGCGGCCCGAAGTCGAATGCGTGCTGCATCCCGCGCTCGAGAGCGATCCCGGTCACGCGCTTTGGAAGCGCGATTTCACCGGCGCCTGCGGGCTCTTCGGTGTCGTCCTCAAACCTGCTTCGCATGAAGCGCTGTCCGCGTTCATGAACAACCTCACGCTCTTCGGCATGGGTTTTTCCTGGGGCGGCTATGAAAGCCTGATCGTGACCTCGCACACCCATCGCACGGCGAAGCCGTTTCACACCGACGGCCCGCTCATCCGCATTCATGCCGGTCTGGAAGACGCGGACGATCTCATCGCCGATCTCGAAAAAGGCTTCGAACGCATGGCGCGCGCGTCATGAGCGAGACGATTTCGCGCGACGATTTCCTCGCGGCCGTCGTCTTCGACGCCGACGGTCTGGTCGCCGCCATCGCGCAGGACCACCGGACCGGCGATATCCTCATGTTCGCCTGGATGAACGCGGAGTCGCTCAGGCTCACGCTCGATACGGGCGACATGACCTATTGGTCGCGCTCGCGCCGGGAGCTCTGGCGCAAAGGCGCCACCTCCGGCCACACGCAGAAGCTCGTCGAAGCCTATATCGACTGCGACGGCGACGCGCTGCTGTTCAAGGTCGAACAGACGGGCGCCGCCTGCCACACCGGCAATCGAACGTGCTTTTTCCGGAAGCTACAACGATAGAGCCCACCTCCCCGCAAGGGGGAGGTTGATCTCAGCGCTTCCTCTGATCCGGCGGTGTCATGACGACGTGCACGGTGCGCTTGCCGCGCAACGGTTCGCGGTAGCTCAGGTCGAGCGGAAACGCGACGATCATCACGGCGACCGAACCACCCAACGCCGCGCCCATGAAAAGTGCGAGAATCGTGTTCTGATCGGCCAGGAACGCGATGATGGCCGCGCCCGCGGCGATGCACAGTGCGAAGATCTGCGAATGACGCATCTCAAAACGCTCCAGCAATGCGCTATGCAAATATATCACGCAGGTACGCGTTCAAGAACTTATTCGTGGGGTCTACCCTGCGCCGGATTGCCAGAAATTCGCCGTATTTCGGGTAAAGCGCTTCGACCTCTTTGGCGCTACGGGTATGCCGTTTTCCCCAGTGCGGACGGCCTTCATAGCTCCGAAAAATCGCTTCGCAGGCGCTGAATAACCCCGTGGTGTCGACCCTGTGGAATTGATGCACGGCGATTGTGGCGCTGGCGCGGCGATAGAAGGGGCTCAGCCAGACATCGTCGGCGGCCACAGTGCGGAATTCGATCGGGAAACCGGTATTGATTCGCTTCTTGCGGACGGTCTCCACGATCTCGCCCAGGCAATCCTTGGCGCGGTCGTAGGGAACGGCGTATTCCATTTCGTTGAAGCGCACGACGCGCGGGCTCGGGAACAGTTCGTGGCTCCAGCGCACCCGACCCGGTCCCGGCATCAGATCGGAGAACAGGCGATGCGCCGGCTTCAGCAGAAACGGCGCATACGGAAGAACGTCGTTGATGGCGGTGAAGATGCGGCTGTCGCGGCTCGCCTTCTCGCCGCGCCGGTACATCTCTTCCGAGCTGCGCGGCGCCGGCGCTTCGTCGGTGGTCTCGTTCAGCGACTTGCAGACGACATTGTCGGCATAGGGAAACCAGAAGAACTCGAAATGGCGGTTCGCGTTCACGAGCGCGTCCATGTCCTTCAAGGCTTCCCCGGACGACATGAGGAAATTCTTTTCGACGAGCTTGTAGGCCGGGCGCACCTGCATGGAGATTTCGGTGAGCACGCCCAGCATGCCAAGCGACAGCCGTCCGGCTTCGTAGATCTCCGCGTTCTCGGTCGGCGTGCAGTCGATCACCTCGCCGGTCGCCAGCATGAGCCGGAAGCCCGCTACATCGGCCGAGAAGGACCCCAGCGTCGGCCCAGTTCCATGGGTGCCCGTCGAGACGACACCCGCCAGCGTCTGGCGGTCGATGTCGCCCTGGTTCTTGAAGCCGAAACCCAGCGAATAGAGCGCCGGCCCCGCATCCCAGATGGGCGTGGCTGCCGCGATGGTGGCGACCTCGCGGCCCGGATCGGCCCCGCGCACGCCCGTGAAGGCGCTGAGATCGATCAGGGTGCCGTCGGTGGCGTTCAGCGCCGTGAAGGAGTGGCCGGTGCCGGGCACGCGCACGGGGCCCTGGGCCTGCCGCACGGCGGCCGCCAGGTCGACCTCATCCCTGGGCGCCACGATCTGGCGCGGCTTGCAGGTGACCCCGCCCGACCAGTTCGACCATCTGCCGGCAACGATCTTCACGGCCGACCTCGTATCAATTCCGCGGGCGGCTTTGTACAGGGGGCGTACTCCGGGTCAATATTGACAACCGCAACGACGGAGGAAAGCCCATGGCCGAATATCGCGACATCCTGTTCGAGACTCCGCAAACCCATATCGCGCAGATCACGCTCAATCGCCCCGACCGGATGAACGCCTACACGGGCGTCATGTGCGACAACCTCGTGGACGCGATCGCGCGCTATGTCGAGGACGATGCGCTGCGCTGCCTCGTCGTCACGGGCGCGGGCCGCGGCTTTTGTTCCGGTGGCGACGTCGCCGGCGGCGATCCCGAGCATCCGGACTATCGGAAAAGACAGATGGGTTACGCGCAGGAGATGCGCATCGGCATGCACCGGGTGATCGCGGCGCTGCACCGGATCGACAAGCCCGTCGTCGCCATGATCAACGGTCCGGCCGTCGCGGGGGGGCTCACGCTGGCGCTGGCCTGCGATTTCCGCATTGCGGCGGATACAGCGAAACTGGGCGACACATCCGGTCGCTTCGGCCTTCTGCCCGATGAAGGCGGCGCCTGGTTCTTCCCGCGCCTGATGGGTCTCGACCGCGCCCTCAAGATGACGCTGCTGCACGAAGTATATCCGGCGGCGGAAGCACTCAAGCTCGGACTTGTGACGGAAGTCGTGCCGGCGGCGGAGCTCAAATCACGCACCTTCGAGTTCGCGCGCGCCATCGCGGCCAAAGCGCCGCTGGCCGTGCGCCTCGCCAAGAGCATGATGCGCCACGGGCTCGACGCCTCGCTCGATCACTCGCTGAACGATGCGGCCTTCGCCGTGATGATCGCCAATCCGAGCGAAGACGTGCGCGAAGGCGTCAAGGCGTTCTTCGAGAAGCGCACGCCGGAATTCAAGGGGCGCTGAGAGAATCGAAGCCTCTGCCCGCCGACTTGCGACGAGTCCCGCACGCACCAACCACATCTTGGGGGCTGTTGCCGAACCTTTCCCTTTCGCTCGGCGACCGAACCGGGCAAGAATCCGGACAATGCGCGACCCCGGAAGCGCGGGCTCTTTGGACATCGTGAAGACGGAAACGGGACGCGAGCGCTTTGCGGCCGCATGCGGCGTCGCGGCTGCGGGTTCCGCCGCTGAAAGCACGTACACGGACGAATAATGGCCCTGTTCCGCCCTGTTTTTCGACACGGCACGCGGCGAGGAAATGCCGGAAAGGCCCGTCATTGCTGGCCGGGACGCACGCGGCCCGCGCGCGCACATTTCGAAGGCCCTGTTCTTGCCCCTGTTCGCAGGGGGCGATCCGTCCCCTTTTTGTAGCGGCGGGGGACGCTTCGCAGGGCGTTTCGCAAAGCATCCGTTCGAGGCTAATACTGTCGCTTCGATATTGGGGGGCACGGCATGCGCGCTTATCTTGCGATCACGGGCACGCTCTTCGGCCTGCTCTTCCTGTTTCACATCTGGCGCGTCATCGCCGAATGGAGCGGGTTCAACGCCGGCGCAGGCCTCGTATTGTTGACCGCGATGATCGCGCTCGGCCTCTCGGTCTGGGCGTTCCGGTTGTTCGGCGCGCTTGGAAAGACTCCGTCGTAATCAGCCGGGCCTGGGCACGCCGACGCTCTCGAGATGTCGTTCGAGGCACGCGGGATCGGACACGATCGCACTCACATACCCATCGGGACGAACGAGAACCCAGCCGGTGGTAAGCCCGTATGCGTCGCGGATGTGTCCGCCGTCGTCCGTGATATCGCCGCGCCCGCCGGTCGTGTGGATGTGCAGACCCGGTCGCGATGCGATTGCCGCGCTGCGCGGGACACCATAGCCGAGCAAAGTCCAGTGCGGCCCGCGGAAGAGACCGAACAGACGCGTCGACTGTCCGCCCGCGCCGCAGCATGGTGCATCCGGCGCGCGATCGCCGGCGGCGATTTTGTCGGTCTCCAGACTCTGCGCGAACGACAACGGAGAATCGGGATAGCCGAGATCGAGCTGATGGGTTTCGCGCTCGCGCCGCATCTGGCCCCGGCGGCCTTCGTCCAGCAGCTTCTTGGACAATCCCAGCACGTCCGCGGCGATCGGCCGGCGTTCGGCTTCGTAGCTGTCGAGCAATAGGTCCGGCGCGCCGCGCAGCACGGCGGCGAGTTTCCAGCCGAGATTGTAGGCGTCCTGGATGCTGGTGTTGAGGCCCTGGCCGCCGGTCGGCGGATGAACATGCGCCGCGTCGCCCGCGAGAAACACGCGCCCTACCCGGAAGCGATCGGCGAGACGTGCGCTCATCGCATAAGCGGACGCCCATGCTACCGCGTGCACGGGGATGTCTGTGCGGTGCGTGCGGGCGGCGATCATGTCGTGCAGCCCCCGTGCCGAAAGATCGACCTCGCCTTCGAAAGGAATTGCTCCCTGCAACTGAAACAGATCGGTCCCCCTGAGCGGAGACAGCGCGATCGAGTCCGCGGGCGTATTGCCCCAGCGGTGCCAGACGTCGTCGCTCAAACCATCGATCAGGACGTCGGCCACGACAGCGCGGATGCCGAGCGAATTGCCGGGGAAATCGATACCGAGAGCTTGCCTGACAAAACTGCGTCCGCCGTCGCTGCCGACGAGATATCGCGCGCGGATGGTTTCTTCGCCGCTGTTGCTGCGGACGGTCGCCGTAACGCCGTCGGCATCCTGTTCGAAGCGGATCAGTTCGCAGCCGAAGTGCGGGCGATATCCGAACTCGGCCAGGCGCTCGCGCATGATCGCCTCGGTGAGGAACTGCGGCAGCATAAGCGGGCGCATGTAGGGCTCAGCGGGCGTCGGCGGCTTGTTCTCGGTGAACTCCGAGTCCGTGAACCCACCGTCTTTATAGGTGCGCAGCCGCGGATAGAGCCCGCCCGCGCCGAATGCGCGATCCACTATGCCCAGATCGTCGAACACCTCCTGCGTGCGCGGCTGAATGCCTTTGCCGCGCGATCCGGGAAACGGGGTCGCCGCCTTGTCGATCAGCCGAAACCGGATGTCGCGGCGCGCCAGCTCGATCGCGAGCGTAAGGCCGGCCGCGCCGGCACCGCAGATGAGAACGTCCGTCGTATTCGCGTTCATGGCCGCTCCTGTCAGCGTAACCGCCGACAGGCTAGCAAAGCTGCGCGGCGCTTACGACAGCGGGCTCGGCCCTGCAATCACTCCATATCCGGATAGGGCCTCTTGCCGCCTTCGGCGATGAAGCGATGCGCTGATCGAGCACGTCACCGACACCGGCGTCTCCTGACCCACCATGGTCACTTTGGGCGGCGTGAAACCGCGCGCGAGACCGGCGCGCATGTTCGCGGTCTCATCGCGGAAAAAGCGCGGAATATCGTTCAGGAACCCGATGTAGTGCCGATAGTCGTCCGCCGTTTTCAGCTTGCGTTGACGACGGAAGCGACATCCGATCAAAACGACGAGTCGGAATTGGCCGGCATCTCGTAATCGTGGAACAGCTGCTGGTCGATCAGGACCTGTATCTGCGGCTTGTAGACGGCGTAGTCCACCTGCACGCCGCGCGAGAGCGAAGCGGGATTGATCGCGCCGAGCTGCGTCATCACGTCTTGCCAATAGGCCAGGCGCATCGCCTGCGTCGCCGGGTCGACTTTCGGCAGATGGTCGGGCATCTGTTTGCGGCTGCCTTCGTCGGCGTCCGGGAATTGCTGCTCGCGCCAAGCCCATTCTTTCGTGTAGATGGCCTTGAAGCGGGCGTCGGCATCATTGTCCGCGGCCAGGACAGGCGTCCCCATCAGAATGAACAGGGCTGCGCAGCCGACAAGCCAACGACGCATATGGAATACCCTTCTCGAGCGGCGCCCATCGTCCTGATGTTCGAGAACCGCGCAAGCGGAAGAATGGGGTTTCCCGCCAGCCGGCGCTCCTCTAACGTCGAATTCATCCAACAGGGGGCTGTATGAGCTTTCTCACCCGGCGCAAGCCGCTCGATTCAATCACCCATCAGGACGCCGCCCATAAGCTGAAGCAGACTCTGAGCTGGCCCCATCTGGTCGCCATGGGGGTGGGCGCGATTGTAGGAACGGGAATCTACACGCTGACGGGCGTCGGCGCGGGGCTTGCCGGTCCAGCCGTGATCCTCTCGTTCCTGCTGTGCGGTGTCATCTGCAGCTGCGCGGCACTGTGCTACGCCGAAATGTCGACCATGATACCGGCCGCCGGCAGCGCCTATACCTACACCTATGCCGTGCTGGGCGAGTTTCTGGCCTGGATCATCGGGTGGAGTCTGGTGCTGGAGTACACGGTCGGCTCCGCGGCCGTCGCGGTGGGCTGGTCGGCGCACGTCGCCGAATTCCTTCACGGGCATGTTCCCGGTCAACTGCTCTACGGATTTGCCACCATCGATCCCGATACGGGCATGCACGGCCTGATCAATCTGCCGGCCGTCCTCGTGACGCTGGCCGTGACCGTGCTTCTCGTCATCGGGACGCGCGAGAGCGCGACCGTCAATCTCGTGCTTGTTGCGATCAAGATCTCGGCGCTGGTGCTGTTCGTGGTGCTTGCGTCACAGCGATTCGATCTCTCGAATTTCCATCCGTTCCTTCCTTTCGGGCTTCTCGCAAAGGCCGATCCCGACGGCACCAAGCGCGGCGTGCTGGCGGCGGCGGCCATCATCTTCTTCGCGTTTTGGGGCTTCGACGCCGTCTCGACGGCGGCCGAAGAAACGAAGAACCCGGGCCGCGATCTCAAGATCGGCATTATCGGCTCTATGGCCGCGTGCACCGCCATTTATATCATCGTCGCGGCGGCAGCGCTCGGTGCCGTGCAGTACACCGTCATCGCCAAGACGGCCGCGCCGCTCGTCTATGTGCTGAACGCGCTTCGCTACCCGATTGCCGGAGAGATCATCGCGCTGGCGGCGGTTGTCGCCCTGCCCTCCGTGATTCTCGTCCTGCTCTACGGACAAAGCCGAATCTTCTTTGTCATGGCGCGCGACGGTCTGATCCCGCGCGGGCTGGCAGCCATTCACAAGACGCGCGGCACGCCGGCGGTGATGACGACGATCACCGGTCTCGTCGCGGCCGCTTTCGCAGGCACGTTCGACATTTCGCACATCGCCGAACTCGCCAATGCCGGCACGCTTTGCGCCTTCGTGGCCGTGTCGCTCTGCGTCCTGGTCATGCGCGTCAGGGAGCCCGATCGTGCGAGAACGTTTCGCGTGCCGCTCGCTTGGATCGTGGCGCCCGTCTGCATCGCGGGCTGCACCTATCTCTTCATTGTGGGCCTGCGCGACATCACGCACAGGTTCTTCCTCTACTCGAACATCATCGGCATCACCGTCTATTTTCTCTACGGTGTGCGCGCGAGCCGGCTCGCGAAGCAGGGCTGAGCCGGCAAGCAGATCTTCGCACACTGGATTCCGGAAGATGACGGGATCAGTCCCCGTAGACCCAGGTTTTGAAGGTCGCCGAAAGATCGCGGCCGCTTGCCGATTCGAACGCCTTCTGGAGGTCGGCGGCCGTCACGCTCCGTCCCGCGTTGGCCAGCGTGTAACTGCGTATCCCGCGCCAGAACACGTCGTCGCCCAGTTCGGTCCGCAGCGCATCCAGGAAGACCATCGACTTGCCATAAGCGATGCGGCGCTTCGCCCGCAGCGACGGGTAGATCCCCGTCCAGCTCAGCGGTTCGTCGGCACCGGCCGTCTTGGCGGCGTCCCAAGCCGCACGGGCGACGGCGATCTCCCGATCATACGCTGCACGACCCCAGCGCTGCTCCTTGTAGGCGGCCGTCATGAAGCCGGCCATGCCCTCGTTGAGCCAGAGCTCCTTCCAATCGGAGCACGTCACCAGGTTTCCCCACCATTGGTGAGCCAGCTCGTGCGCCATTATTCCGTCCGCCTGCGGGTCGGTGAGAATGGATTCGACGGACCTTTTCTCGAGCATGGACAGAGAAGCATCTTCTTGGTCGCCATGCTGGTTCACCAGCACCTGCGTGTAACGCCCCTCGGGAAGCCTCATGCCGGCCTTCGCTTCGTAGAAGGCGACCATTTGCGCCGTCTCCGCGAACATAGTCTGCACGCGCTCAGGCGTTTCGCCGGCGTACAATACCGAGAGCGACGGGCCGCTCGCGAGATTCACCCGTGCGTACCGGCCCGCTGCAAAGCCGTAAAGATAGCTCGGATAGGGCCTGTCCTCTTGCCAGCGCCACGTCTCGAGGCCGGGGCCGGCCGGGCTGTGCGAAACGGGTTCGCCGGGCGCCACGGCATCGAAGCCGGTCGGCAACGTCAGTGAAAACTTGAGCGTCGCACGATCGTCCGGCCGATCGATGTCGCAGATCATCAACTCGCAAGTGAAGTAACCCGTGTGGATTTCATCCGCTGTGAATACGACATCGCGCTGGGGCCGGCCGGCAAAGCTCACCGCCAGTGTCGCCACCTCGCCTTTGGCCAGATGCCGGGGGAGGTGGAAGATGCGTCGGTTGCCCTCGGTGGAGACGGTGACGCCGGCCATGCCGTCCAGCGTCGCGTTCACCGCGAGCGGGTTCGCAGTGAACGACAAGGCGTCCAGGCCATCGGACAGGCTCCGGAACCGCAGGTATTCGACACCCGACAAGATGCCTGTTGCGAAGTCAGGCGTGAGGTTGACGTCGTAGGAGACCGACCGGAAAGCTGGCGCAGAGTCAGCCGCTGCAACGGATCCAAACAACAAGCAGAGCGAGCATGCGAGCATGACCGACGACTTCATGGCGGCCCCAAAAACACCACGCAGAGTGAAAGCCAGCGGCTTCATTGCAACTCCTGCAGTTCCCGATTCGCAGACGGGTTTTCTCTAGCGCTCAGGATAGGGTTTGCCGTCCTTGTGCATGAAGCGGCCGTCGGCGTTGGCGCTCATCATGTCGATATCGGAGCAGGTGGTCAGGTCTGCAGGCTGGCGCGAGCCGACTTCGAGATAGACCGCCATGGCGGCCGAATTGTTGACCATATGATGGCCGTTGCCGGTGCCTTTCGGGAAGGCCGCGCAGTCGCCAGCGCGCAGCACCGTCTCGCCGCCGTCTTCGATCAGCGTCAGCTCGCCTTCAAGCACATAGACGAATTCGTCCTCGTGGCTGTGCCAATGACGCTGGCTCGACCAATTGCCGGGCGGCAGGCGCATGAGGTTGATGCCGAAATCCTTGAGCCCGCCGGCATTGCCCAACCGCTGCCGCACGCGCTCGGCGCAGGGCGCGTCGAACGGCGGCGGATAGCCTGTGCCTTTGCGTTCTGGAACGGCGGTGATGTCGATCTTGGGCATGGCGGACGCTTGAGCGAGTTCGAAACAAGCCTAATCTTCGGCGCCGACGCCGTCGACGGCCGCTTCCTCCGCCTCCTTTTTCGGCGCGATGGGCAGGCGCAGGAACCGCAGCCATGCCGCGCGTGCAGCCTTGATATCCTTTCTGGTGCCGTGGCCCTCGCCGCCGCCCGCTTCCGACACGACGCCGGCAATGGCGTGTAGCCCCAGCGCGAAGACGGGCACGAAGGCGTCGAGGAAGGTGCCGAACAATTGCAGCGTCAGCCACTGGACGCCGAAGAGCACAATGATCGCCATAAACACGGCAAGAATGCGCGCCCACAAGGCCACGATGCCGGCGAAGACGAGCGCCGCGATAACGCCGGCACCGATTTCGAGCGCGTCGAGGTAACCCGCAGGCAGCGCCGGATAGATGCGGTGCGTCATCAGCGCTTCGGCCATGTTTTCGTGGATGAGCGAGCCGTTGATGGCGCCGATGGGCGTCTCGTGGATGTCGACGAGAAGCCCGCGTCCGTAGGAATGGAGATGCCAGCCGGCGCCGATGATCACGGGATTGCCGCGCAAGATCGTGCTCGCGCCTTTCGGATCGTGGATCACGTCGGCTGCGGACAGCGTGACGTTCGGATTGTCGGCGACTTTGTCCGTGATGTAAGTGCTGTAGTAGTCGCGATTGAGCAGGCTCGGCGGGTGGCGCGGATCGCGTGCGCGCGCGATGGCGAAGGGGAAGGAATCGAGCTTGCCGGACTGGCCTGAAATCTTGATCGGCGGCGGTACGAGCCGTTTGTCCGTCATCAGCGCGATGTAGCCGCAAAAGATGTTTTTTTGCGCCTGCGGCGTGAGCGGAAATTCCTTCGTCCCCGGATTCTGCCAGCTGCCGTCGCGGTTGAGCTTATTGCAGATGCCGTAAGCCTGGAACGCGTCGCCTTCGAAGCGATAGCCGCCGTCATCGCCGTAGCCGAATGTCTTGACGAGAACGATCTTCCGCCGTTTCGCCACATCATCGATGACACGCACGAGCTGATCGGTCTCGTCGCGATACGGTTTGTAGGGGTCGATGTCGGTGTAATCGCCCGGCGTCACGTCGGCGTCGGGATCGGGCACACGCAGGTCGAAGTCGAGCGCGACGATGCTGGCGCCGGACTCATCGAGCGCCTTGATCAGGCGTCCGAGGTAGATGCGATCGGTGGGTGTGCGGTGATGCAGGCTGCCCAGCCAGAATTCGTCGTCGCCGATGAAGACGAGCTTCACGCTGCGGGCGGCGGCGGGATGCGTTACGCTTTGCGCAAGATGCTGGAACAGCCAGTTGCGCACGTCGCTGAAGTTGAAGATTCCTTCGATCGAAGGACCGAGCCACGTGCTGACGAGCAGAATCACGGCCGCCGTCAGCCAGTACCCGAGATCGTGGCGCAGAAGCTCGTGGTACCAACGAGACGCTTCACCCGTCGGCTGTGTCGGCAAAGCGTCTTTCGACATGGTCCCCAACTCTGGCCAGCGGCCCCCAGAGGCTTGCTGTATACGACAAGATTCGAAAAGTTCGCTTAGCGCGGTTGCCCTTGTCCGCGGTGTGATCTACTGCATTGTAAATCCGGGGACGATTTATTTAAATTGAATTTGAAACCAGCTTCGCACCCGCGGAGCACGAACGGGGGCTTAGCTGACCGAGATGCGGAATTATCCTTTAACTATGTCACCTTGGGCACGGCATGCCGTGGCGCTCTCGCTGGGCGCCTTTGCGCTGTCGATGGTCGCGCTCTCGAGCGCCGCCGAGCCGGCGACCATGTCGGATACGACGACGGCAGCGGCCACCTCGACCACCGCGGCGAATGCCGGGGCATCGACCGGGGCCGCAGCAACGGCCACGGCGACGGCCGCGAAGGCTCCGGCGCCGGCTTCCACGTCGGCCAAGCCGATGCAGATGGCCAGCAAACCGGCACCGACCATGCCGCTCAACAAGCAGACCTTCACCGTCGTCGAAGCCGTTGGCGTCAACATCGCTCTCAAAAGCGGAATCGACGTTCACAAGTCGGTGACGCTCAAGAAGGGCCAAATGCTGGTCCTGAAATCGCAGAACGGTACGATGATCGAGGTCGACGGTCCCTATTCGGGTAAGCCGCTCGACCACTACACAAACATCTCCGACAACGCGACGATGGGTTACGATGCCAAATCCTTCGCCCCGAAGGGTCATTGCTCGGGCGTCGGCGCACCGCATCCGGCGGGTGGGCCTAATCCGGACGAGACCGGCGGCGCCGAACTCCAGGCCACGCACTGCCAGTGAATCGAGGCCGCTCGCGTGAAGAAGCAATCACGCGAGCGCTTTGCCATTCAATTCAATGGTGACCCCGGCGTGACTCGAACACGCAACATTCAGCTTAGAAGGCTGACGCTCTATCCGGTTGAGCTACGGGGCCGCCTCGGAGAACTGATAACAGAATAGGGATCGCGGGAAAAACGCGGGCGCCGGCGCGCGTTTTTGTCAATGCGACCAGGGTTCTTTACGGTCGAAGCGGAAATTCTCCGCATAGGATTTCGGCCGTGCGATCGGGCGGTGCGGCTCGAACACCTGATAGGGAATGTTGTGCGCCTTGCAGTAGGCGATGGCCTCGTCGCAGGTGTCGAACTGCAGCTGCACCTGCCGGCGCATGTCCGACGAACTCGTCCAGCCCATGAGCGGATCGATCTCGAGCGGCTTTTCGGGCTCGTATTCCAGGAGCCATCTCTTGGTCAGGGCTTTGCCCGACTGCATGGCCGACTTCGCCGGTTCGAAAATGCGCGCGAGCATCGTTCCTCTCTGTCCCTCGTTCGAGGGGTGGTCGGGGCGGCGTGATTCGAACACGCGACCCTCTGCTCCCAAA